>JAZQIX010000008.1:0-266694 GCA_045541275.1 Ruminococcus sp. | reverse complement strand
GCAGGCTCTCTCCCCGAGGTTGGTATGAAGGCTGCTGAGGAGAATAAAGAAGAAATCGCAGCAATTCTTAAGGATACAGATATGGTATTCGTTACCGCCGGTATGGGCGGCGGCACAGGTACAGGTGCAGCACCCGTAGTTGCAAAGATTGCAAAGGATATGGGCATCCTCACAGTTGCTGTTGTTACAAAGCCTTTTGCATTTGAGGGCAAAAAGCGTATGGCACAGGCAGAGCAGGGCATCGAGCAGCTTGCTGCTTGCGTTGACTCTCTCATTGTTGTTCCCAATGAAAGACTTAAGTTCGTTTCAGAGCAGAGCATTACTCTCCAGAACGCATTTACTATTGCTGACGATGTTCTTCGTCAGGGTGTACAGAGCATCTCTGACCTTATCGTTGTTCCCGGTCTTGTTAACCTTGACTTTGCAGACGTTACTGCAATTATGAAGGATGCAGGTTACGCACATATGGGTATAGGCAAAGCTTCAGGCAAGGACAAGGCTGTTGTTGCTGCTGATGCTGCTATCTCTTCACCCCTGCTTGAGACCACAATTGACGGTGCTCAGGGCGTTATTATTAACATCACTGCTTCTCCCGATGTAAGTCTTGATGATATTGACGTTGCTTCCACAATTATCTCTGAGAAGGCTGCAGAGGATGCAAACATCATCTGGGGTGCTGTTGTTAACGAAGAGATGAAGGACGAAATCAGCGTTACAGTTATCGCTACAGGCTTCAGCTCTGACGGCAAGACAAAGGCTGCAGCAAAGAAGGCTGCTGCAGATGCAGAGCCTGCAAAGGCTGAGTCCACAGAGGACGATGACGATAATTTCTACGATATCATGTCCATTTTCAATAAGTAATTAATAGCTTAATAAAATATAAGCGGAGTACACTTTTGGATGTACTCCGCTTTTTGTATGCTTGAGATTTACTTTGCTATATTAAATAAAATCCAGAACTACCCTTGCAAAGTTATCGGGCTCATAAATTGCACACTCACAATGAGCATCTCCCTTAAAGCAGACAATCGTTGCTTCGGGATATAGCTTTGCAATCTGCTTTGCACTTTTCTTTGAAAGGTATTCATTTATCTTTGTGCCGTGCAGATACAGAAGGTTTGTACCTACAAGGTCAAGGTTTGCATCAAGGATGCTGTCACCTACAGAATTGAGCATATTCATAATGCTTTCCTCGCTCATTTTATCAATGAAATCAAGGTAGCAGGGCAGGTAATTTTTTGGCAGGAAGTGTTTACAAAAATTATCAAGAGTAATTTTGTCTCTCTCTTTGGACTTTCTGAGTATATCCAGATAGTTGGCAGTCATAATCTTCGTGAGCAGTGAAGGAGATTTTACAAGAGGAGCTCCATCGAGTACGACATTGTGAATTATTATGTTTCCTCTGCTTAAAAGCTTGTGAGCAATTGCACCGCCTAATGATAATCCGCACACACAGAAAATTTCTGATATATCTTTTGACTTCAGATATTTTTCTATTTTTTCTGCTTCGTTTTCTATGGATATAAAAGTGCTTTTCTCTCTTCTTGTGTGTCCGCTGAGAGCAGGGATAATTACTCTGAATTTATCCTTGAAATGCTCTGCAATCGGAAGCATTATTTCAAAGGGAGTCAAGGCACCGTGAATCAGCAAGATTACAGGATTTCCAAATTGACCCAGTGTGTGAAATTCCATTGTTTTTACCTCATTTATTAACTAATGAACACATTTTACCAGAAAAATGCGGATAAGTAAACATAACGTATTCCTAAATGTGAAAATTAGGATATTTATATCAAAACTGTAAATTGACAAATCTATAAAATAATATATAATGATAAATGTATTATTATGGTATAGTATACTTGTGTGGGTGCACTGCACTCCAAGGAGGATATTGAGTTGTTCACTATATTCAAAGAACATAAAGGTTTCGGCAAACAGATAATGCTCCTTGCCATTAATGACCTTAAGAAAACATACAAGGGTGCCGCAATCGGTCCTCTGTGGGCTGTTATAAAGCCTGCTTTTACACTGTTTGTTTATTGGTTTGCCTTTTCTGTGGGACTTCGCAGTTCCGGCGATATCCACTGGAACGGTATGGATTTTCCAAGATTTGTTTTTATGCTTGTAGGTTTTATCCCTTGGTTCTTCATTACCGACAGTATTAATCTCGGTGCTAAGTCTATCAGGCTGAACAAGCAGTATGTTACCAAAGTTTCATTCCCTGTTTCTACTATTATGACCTTTACTGCACTTGCAAGGCTTTTTGTGCATATTTTCCTTAGTGTGATTATGTACATTATCCTGGTTTGCTATGGCTATATGCCCTCGGTTTATAATCTGCAGTTTTTCCTGTATTGTCCGCTTATGTATGTGTTCTTTGTGGCACTTACCTGGTCTACTGCTCCTATGGCTGCATTCTCCAAGGACTTTGAGAATATGATTGTTTCCATTATGGCGGGTATATTCTGGCTGACAGGCGTTATTTACAATTCCTACGATTTAGGTATTTCATGGCTTGAAAAGGTAATGCTCTTCAATCCTATAAACTTCTTTGTTAACGGATATCGAAATGCTTTCATTTATAATACCTGGTTCTTTGAGAATAAGCTTGAGCTTATTATTTTCCTTGCTGAATTTGTACTGGTCTTTGCATTGGGTATTTATAATTATAACCGCCTGCGTAAACGACTCCCCGATGTTCTGTAAGGAGGCACTAAAATGTCAGAACCTATTATTGTTTTTAATAATGTTACCAAAGAGTATACACTGTATAAAAACGACCAGGAACGTTTCCGTGCCCTGTTCTTTAAAAACAAAAAGGCTAAGATAAACAAAGCTTTAAGCGGAGTTTCTTTTGCACTAAATAAAGGTGAAGCTGTTGGCGTTATAGGCGACAACGGTGCAGGTAAGTCCACTCTTCTCAAGCTTATTACAGGTGTTGCATTCCCAACAGAAGGTGAGGTTACCGTAAACGGTAAGGTAGCGGCACTGCTGGAGCTTACAGCAGGCTTCTCAATGGAAATGACAGGCAGAGAGAACATCTACCTGAAAGGCTATATCTTAGGTCTTACTGATAAAGAAATAAAGCGTCTTGAGGAGCGTATAGTTGATTTTGCAGAGCTGGGGGATTACATTGACCAGCCTGTACGTACCTATTCAAGCGGTATGAAAATGCGTCTGGGTTTTGCAATCAATGTTAACATTGAGCCTGACGTTCTTGTTATTGATGAGGCTCTCTCTGTAGGTGATGCTACTTTCAAGAAGAAGTGTAAGAACAAGATAGCGGATACCATCAAAAGCGGCGTCACTGTGCTTTATGTAAGTCACAGTGCCGAGTCTGTAAGAGAACTTTGTACCCGTGCTCTTTACATGAAGAAAGGCAAGCTTATATTTGACGGTCCTACAGACGAAGCACTCAGGATTTATCAGGAAGATAAAGCTAAAAAGACTAAGAAGTAAGATTTGACAGTATGTCAGAAAGGATAAGTGTTTTATGGTACACGCAATGATTTTTGCAGGCGGAATCGGTGCAAGAATGAAGTCACTGGATATTCCAAAGCAGTTTATTGATGTTGACGGCAAGCCTATTATCATCCGCACTCTGGAGCATTTTTCAAAGCACGAGGAGGTAGACGACATTGTTATCTCCTGCATTCCCGATAAGATTGACTATCTCTGGGGACTTATTGAGACTCACCACATTAACAAGGTTGTGTCCATTGTAGGGGGCGGTGCAAACGGCCACCAGAGTATTCATAACGGCCTTGTAGAGGTTGAGAAGAACTCAAATCCCGAGGATGTAGTTCTTATTTGTGACGGTGTGCGTCCTATGCTGTCCCAGAAGCTTATCAGCGATTGTATCGCAACAGCAAGAGAGTTTGAGACTGCCGTACCTGTTACTCCCAGTATCGACTCAGTGCTTGAGTCTCCTGACGGTGAAACTTGCTGTAAGTCTCTGCCCAGAAAGCAGATGTTTATTACTCAGGCTCCTCAGGGTTACACAATGAGAAAAATTATGTGGGCTCATGATGAGGCAGAAAAGCGTGGTATCACTAATCCGATTTCCTCCTCAGAGCTTCTTATTGAACTGGGTGAGACTGTGCGTATTTTTCAGGGAATTCGCGAGAATATCAAGGTTACAACCCCTGAGGATTTGCAGACCCTGCGTTCCTACTTCTACTATGAGAGCTTCAAAAATTTCGCAAAAGAAGAGCTTAAATACGACCTGTAATTTAACGCTTAGTATCATATAATAATTACATCGGACATAATCTGTATTATACAGGTTATGTCCACTTTTTTTTGGCTGATAATTCTCAATGTAACAGAAGATTTTTTACGATTTAGGTTGACATTTTATCTGCACTTTGATATAATAATTAGCGTTGATTTGAAATGTCACATATATGCAGGTATGGCGGAATTGGCAGACGCGCATGGTTCAGGTCCATGTGAAAGCAATTTCATGCAGGTTCAAGTCCTGTTACCTGCACCATAGTTTTAACACCGCATAGGCAATAAGCTTATGCGGTGTTTTCTTGCTTTAGGGGTGTTTGAAATAGTATATATTTTCTTGCGTAGGTAACACACAGGTAACTTATAGGTAACACTTTATACCTTTTGTTGCTTCACTTGACAAATAACAATAAATTTATTATAATAAATACAGAACTAATGTTCTATATTTATTGGTGCGTTTATATTTTTTATAATAGCTATTGTCATTTCTTTTAAAATGTGATAAAATATCACAAATATTGTAAAAGGAATGTGGCTTGATGGATTGCAATAGCTTAATAACGAGAAATATGTGTAGCGTTCCAATAGTAAAGAATGCAGTGAGACTTGAAAAAGGTGTAATTGTGATTTTTATATCTAATAATTATTTTAACAATTATACTCTTAACCAAATAATTGGCTGTATTAACTATGCTCATAATAAGTACTCATTATTAAAAATGCCTATAAAATTTGTATTTTCTAATATGGTCTTAATTGATAAACTTACATATACAATTTTTGAATGCATCTGTAAAAGTTTGATTGAGAATTATGGTCATAAGGTGAGTATATCTTTTGATTTTAATCATAATATAACAACACAAGGAATTAAGTCGTCACCTCTAATGTTGTTGAGTGCAGATAGTAAGAAAATCGCACAAAATAATATTAAATTTCTTGAAAAGTTTAATTCTGAGGTGTATCACCTTCATTATAGGAAGGTGCTTAAGTATGAGGAGTATAGTGGTGAAAAGCTTAGTCAAATTTATGATGAGGTGTTTTATTTTCAAAAGAGCTTCAATACTAATTATAATTGCATTGATAAAATATCGGAAGTTGTTGTTGAATTAATAGGTAATGCTTTTGAACATACTAAATCAGACTGCCTTGTTGATATAGATATTGCTCCTAATTATTTAAGAAAAGGGAATGATTTGGAAGGAAAGTTTTGTGGGATTAACATTTCTGTGATTAACTTTTCTGATTTATTGTTAGGAGATGGTATAAAAGACAAAATGGAAGATTATGCTTTGACAGATGATAATGACACAAGGTACTCAAGAGTATTAGAGGCTTTTGAATATCACCAAAAGCATTTCTCTGCAACGTATGATGAGACTGATTTTTATAATGTATCTGCATTTCAACATATGATATCTGGAAGAAAAAAGAATTATACTACAGGTGGAACAGGTTTAACTTTGCTTATTAAATCTATTGAAGAACGAGCCGATGCTCATTCTTGTTACGTTCTTACTGGTAGTCGTATGGTAGCATTGCTTCCAGAGTATTTGGAATATGACGATAATTATTGGTTAGGGTTCAATGAATTTAATGACTATTTTACGCATATACCTAATAGAGCAATTATTGGGAGAAGTGTATTCTTTTTTCCAGGAACTGCATATAATTTGAACTTTGTTATGAAGGTGGATGATTCTGATGATGAAAGAAAAGTATATTAATTTATTATTTGATAAAACAACTACAAGGTTGACCTATTACCCTTATGGACGGGAAGTTTATGAAACACAAGTAAAGCCGAAAATTGATTTTAGTGATGATATCACATACATCGTTTTTCCTGACCAAATAGTGAAGACAGGCTCATCTTTTGTTCAAGGATTCTTTGAGGATATTGTATCAAAATTGGGGTTTGATGCAATTGGAAAGAAAATAGTTATTGTTTCTCAGAATGATAGTTTAAAAGAATCTGTTCAAGAGAATTTGAAACTTCTTATAGTGAGGTGAAGATCGTGGAAGTTGCTTCGCTTATTATATCTATCGTTGCACTATTATCAAGTGTAATTGTTGCTATTTATGATAAGAGGGTAGATAAAAAACTAAATGATATCACGATGGAATCATTGTATTTCAACGAGTTGTATAAGGATTTATTGTTAAATAAAATACCTGAGAACAGATTGAAAATTACAATTAATTATGAAGGGAAACTTATTGGTGGAGATGATTTAGTAAAAACATTAAAGGAAATTAGAAGAAATTCTACATATTTTTTGTATACAGACAAAAGATTTTATGAAAGGCTAAAGAATTCTGCTCAAGAACTTGAAGACTATATTTTAAGTACAGAGGATAAAGTTTTAGAAGGGGAGGAGCAAACTGAAGTGCTTAACTGTATAACAAATAAAATATCTAATATTTATAAGGTGATGACGGAGAAGTGTTTTAAGGGGTAAATATATAATTATATTATAGAAAAAGGCAGAGAAACATCTCTGCCCTTTCTTTTTATTTGATATAGGTATTAGAAACGTTATTTTAGTTCTATAGATTAGTTTTTTATATTTTATTGATTGCATCTATAAGAGGTTGAACATCTATATGTGTGTAGACTCTTTCTGTCAAGCTCATTGCAGCCTTGTGGCCTACTATATTTTTTATTATAGTGGGATTTACCCCCGCAAGGGTGAGCAAAGTGATACAGGTATGTCTTGTCTCATGTATAACATGGTCAGCGTTGATTAGTTCCATAAGAGGCTTCCAGTACCGTTTTGAAAAGGTTTCATAATTCAGGTGTCTTTCGAGTTTGTTATACAGAACATAATCACAAGGAGATGTTTCATAGAAATACTGCCAGAAGGGGAACACCTTTTCTGCGATGGGAACAGTACGTACGCCTGAGCTCGTTTTTGATGCTCTGACATTAAAGAACCGTTGTTCCAGATTGACATCCTCTTTCTTGAGGTCCAAAAGTTCACCCACTCTGACTCCTGAGTATATGAGCATAAGAGCTATTTGTGCTGATATATCTCCGGAAACTGCCCACAGACGTTTTATTTCATCATCAGATATTCTTTCTCTGGGCCTTGCTGTTTCATCTGATTTTGCGGCGATTTTAAGTCGTCCTGTAGGGTTGCTCTGCAGTATTTCATAATCAATGCAGAATTCAAATAATTTGCTGAATAGCTGCTTGATTTTTCTTTGAGATTGATATCCGTTTTTACAGTTATCTATTATCGCTTGCATTTGGTGCAAGCGAATACTCTTTATAGGAACATTATGCAACTGTAGCATTTGTTTATATGATGCTTTCATCTGACGGAGGAGACTGGGGCTGATTGTATCTGATACTTTTTCAAACCACTTCTCATATATTTCTGCCAATGTGAGTTTGGCACTATCAATATCATAGGGGTTATTGTGGTATTCGGACAGTGCTTGTATGGCGGCGGCACGGGTAGGGAAGTATCCAAGATTTTTGCGTATTTGCACACCTTCGTCTGTAAAGTCGGTTGTTACTCGTACTATCCACGGATTTCTCCTTTTACCGGATAGCTTTGTAACTGAGCCATATCCGTTTGGTAGTCTCATTAAATCACACTCCTATAAAAGGGTATAAAAATACCCCTTGTATTTTGCAAGGGGAGTGTGGTATACTATATGTGCTATAGGTGAGTATAAGCACACTCCCTGTATCTGTATCCGCTCTTTCGAGGACCAGTCGAGAGAGCGGATTTTTCTATTTTATCACATCATTAATGTTTTGTGATGATAATTGTTCAATAAGTTTTTGTTTTTCCTCATCAGATAACAGCCTGTATCTGATGATGAGTTCTTTTTCTTCATCTGTAAGATTGTAGATATATTCTTTAGCAGTATCATTGCTAATCATACTATCTTTCCTTTTCACCAATAATCTCGGCCAGGTCGTTTCTTAGTGATAAAATTTCGTTGTATTGCTGGGAAGAAGATTCCATACCGGCAAGCATCAATTTACCTGAAAGCATTGTTACTTTTGCTTCTATCAGTGTGTCTTTGCTTCCTGTAGAATTAGGTAACTCGTTTTCACGTGCTTTCAACTCATCAATTAAGAAACTTGCTGTTTCAGAGCTTAAATCATAGTCAAGATACATGTCTGTGATTTCTAATGCTTTTTCGGCATAAGAATGGTGCTGTGTGCTAATATCATTTTTGAAAAGAGATGACAAATTAACACACGAAAAATTCATATCAAAGTAGTTGGTTGCTAAAATAAGTGCAACGAAAGCAAGAATAATTATAATGATTACATGCAACCAGAAAGGTATCCCTTTCCTTGTGGTGTTATTTTTAGTCATAATAACAATCTCCTTACTGTACTTTACTTATAAAATATACTGCTTTGCCGAGGATGCGGACATTGTTAATTTCGGCACCCTCATATTCCATAGGTTTCATTGTGGGGTTTTCTGCTCTGAGTTCAAGACGGTTTGGATATTTATATACCTTCTTAAGAGTAGCTTCGTCACCAATGAGTACCGCGGCAATCTCTCCGTTCTCTACATCAGGTTGCTGGCGAATATATACAATATCGCCATCAAAGATTATAGAACATAATTAATACTGAGTTGTCGTTCGTCATTAATAGTGAGTTTTTAGGTGAGTATGTTAGCCACCTACTATAAGAAAAACTATTCCAAATCCCACCAAAAATATAGCGCATAGAATTAATATAGGAAGTAGAATATACTTAACTATAATTTCCATAGGTTCCTTCTTTTTGTTTGTGTTACCTTTTATATTCGCAGTGGGTTTGTCAATCTCTTTCGGAATCTGATATGCGTCCGGATTGTTCTCGTAATTAAACTGCATTGCCTGTAAAACTGACATAATTTGATGAGCGTTGTTGCAAGCTTGTGAATATTGCATGGAGTTTGTTGCGACAGTCTGCCCAGGTTGTAAATGTAGACAATGTACAACGATAAGCGGTGTATCCATATCATTGGTATAGATGTTTACAGCAAGACTGCTTACAGTTGAGACTCTTTTTGCTGTTGATGCACCGATTATAGCACCGGTGCCTCCGAATAAAGCACCACCTACTACTGCACGAAGTAGTCCGCCCTCAGATTTATATCTTTGACCGTTTTCGACCAGTTCCCATCCAGTTACCTCTGATATGTGAAAAACACGACTTGTGCCTGTATAATAAGATACCATCCAACGCAGGGTGTTATTCTCTACAAGAAAATCTCCGTATGTATGGGTTGCAGTGAAATTGTATAGTTTGCTTGCTTTTTCAGCTATTGATTTCTTTTGATGTTCTCCAATCCAAACCGCAAAGCCCATAACTACAAAAATTAAAATAATTGCCCAAATAATCCAATCCATATTAATCCTCCTAATTTTACTGCACTTTACTTATAAAATAAACGGCTTTGCCGAGGATGCGTACGTTGTCGATTTCGGCACCCTCATACTCTATATTTAGTCGTAGATTTCCGAGGTTCCGTCGTTATACTCAATTTCAATTTTTTCAATTCTTGCTGACGAAATAGAAGAGTTATACCATACATTTTCAAAAGTTGATCTTCCGCCATCTCCTGAATTATATGGGCCAATCAGTTTGCATTTTGACGTTGTTTTACCACCAATATTAGATGATTCGACATCTCCAACACGGTTATAGGGGGTAACATAGATATATATGTATTTAATAGTTTTCGTTGATGTGCTTTTCCAGTATAGAATTAGGTCTACTCCTCCGGCTGAATTAGGGGATGTTGTAAACACTTCTGTAACCTGAACAGGAGAATGTTTTAACGAAGTCAAATCGGGCTCATATGTAACCTCTACATATTCCTCAACACTCTTATCAGAATAATAGATTTGTATTTTTTTGATTTCGGCACTTGTAATTTCCTCGGAAACTGAACAAAAGTCTTGATAAGATGTATCGTTGGAGAGCGGACCTTTGATAGTAAGACTATTGGAAGTGTTGTCAACTCTTCCATATGGGTCACTTACTGTAAGTGAAAAAATCACCTTATCAATAGTAATTTCTTCGCGGTTTGTTTTGTAAGACCAATCAACTAAGATTTGTGATTTCTTAGAATCTTCATCTGTGGTTAATGTAATGTTTGAAACGGTGATGGGACACCTCTCCATGGGGTATGTTATAGGATCCATATAAGTGTTGTTATATGTGTGAAAACACCAGCCAATTAAGGCTAATACCGCTATTACGGCGATGCTGACTGTTATTATAACCAATGCCTTAATTGAAGTTTTTTTAGATGTCTTTGATTGTTGTGTTTCACATTCTAAGTCAAGTTCTACATTTTCTGTTGTAGGTGTAAAACTCGGTGAATCTTGTTTGGTCCCGCATTTAAGGCAGAATACAGCATCATCAGGCAGTTCTGCTCTGCATTCATTGTTCTTGCAAGTCATAAAATTCCTTCCTTTTACTGTACTTTACTTATAAAATATACTGCCTTGCCGAGGATACGCACGTTGTCGATTTCGGCACCCTCATACTCCATAGGCTTCATTGTGGGGTTTTCTGCTCTGAGTTCAAGACGGTTTGGGTGTTTATATGTGTTTTCACTACATTTTTCTTATAAAGTGAATGTCTGTGTTAAGAAAAACAACTTATTCAAAGGTTATAAAACTACCAGTTGCAAACTCAATTTCGATTTTTTCTATTTTTGCTGATGTGATTGCGTTGTTATACCATACATTCTCAAAAACAGACCTTCCGCCATCACCACAACTATATGGACCAACCATACGACATTTTGCAGTGGTTTTTTCTCCAATTTCGGAGGATTCAATATCGCCTACGCGATTGTAAGGAGTTACATATATATAAATATATTTAATTTTTGTAGTTGCGTTGTTCTTCCAGTAGAGAATCAAATCTACTCCGCCAGCAGAATTAGGTGCGGATGTAAAAACATCTGTAACTTCAACTAAAGATTCTTCTAAAGGATAATATAAACCAGGTTCTGATTGTGGTTCGGTAGAAACTGTTGTTGATGTAGCATTGTTTCCGCTATTATTAATATTATTATCAATTAAGTAGACAACAAGAATAGAAAGAAAAGTGATAATAATAACTGATAAAAGGATTGTTAATGGACGAGTATCTCTTTTTTGAGGAGCAGGTTGTTTCTCGTTGTTTATGCTATTGTTGTTGATTTCTGTAACCTCTTGCTTTGTTCCACACTTGTGGCAGAATAGTCAAATGCATGACAATAACAGTTTAGCACACACAAGTTGGAATTGCAAATACCATGTGGTCTTTGCACCCAAGTACAGGAGAAAAATATTCTATGGCGAACACAAGGCGGAGATAGGAAAGATACTAAGAGAATTATGTAAATGGAAAGAAGTAAATATAATAGAAGCAGAAGTGTGTCCTGACCATATACATATGCTCATAGAGATACCTCCAAAACTAAGTGTAGCAAGTTTTATGGGGTTTCTCAAAGGTAAAAGTAGTATCATAATACATCAGAGGCAGGGAAACTTGAAGTACAAGTATGGAAACAGGTCGTTTTGGTGCAGAGGATATAATGTGGATACGGCAGGCAAAAACGCCAAAAGAATTGAAGAATACATAAAGAATCAACTTAAAGAAGATATGATACACGATCAAATGATGCTGAGAGGATGGGAAGACCCGTTCACGGGTAGTCAGTAACAGACGCAAGTGTCAGACCGCAAATGTGCCTTGAGGCACCGCTTGTAACAGAGCCTTTAAGGCGCATAAGAAAAACCACCAGCTACGCTGGTGGCCTTTTATTTGAACAAGTAGGTGTAACGGATTAATCAAGTTGTACTGTACTGTGTAAAAATGAGAGTATTCACAAAAAGAGTCTCCTATGGTTTTTATTATTGTTATTTTTTATCCCAGCAATACGTCTGTTGCAAGCATTACACAGAAGCCTGCAAGGAGTGCGTAGGTTACCCCGTTAGTGTTGCTGTGGTGAGTTTCAGGAATCATTTCATCGCTGATTACATAGAGCATAGTGCCTCCTGCAAAGGAGAGGGCAAAGGGGAGGATTGCTGAGGAGATGCTGACTGCAAAGTAACCGATGAATGTGCCCAAGACTTCTATGACACCTGTTGCGGCGGCAATGGCAAAAGTTCTTTTTTGAGAGATGCCAGAGGACAGCATAGGACTTATAATAACCATACCCTCTGGGATATTCTGCAATGCAATACCTCCAGCTATGATAAGTGCCTGAGAGGTGTCCCCTGAGCCAAAGCCTACACCGGCGGCTATGCCCTCGGGCAGGTTGTGAATTGCGATAGCGGTGACGAACAGGAGAACCTTGTTAATGCTTGTTTGCCTGTGTTCTTCAATATCCGTTCCTGCCAATCTGTGAAGATGGGGAACAAATCTGTCTATGACACTCAGGCTGACTGCCCCTGTGAAAATGCCAGTGATTGTAACCAGAAGTCTGAATTTACCTCCGTGTTCAAGTGAGGGAAGAATGAGTCCCAGTACTGCTGCTGCAAGCATTACTCCTGCGGCAAATGACAGGATAAGGTCAGAGAATTTATGGGTTATCTTTTTGAAGATTAACCCTATAAGAGCACCTACAATGGTTGCAGAACCTACTCCCAGGGCAGTTAATAATATGAGCTTCATAGTCTAATATCCTTTGTTATTTTAAAATATATAATAAAACAGAGCACTTTATCAAAAAATCAAGAAAATACAAAAAATCCATTTAAGGCTGATAATAAATAGCAGTTATATTTATTATGGTGAAAAAGGGAAGTATAATTAAAAAATCAGATTGTGAATTATAATTTTGTGTGATATACTGTATTTGATTTTCAGGAGGTGTATCAGTTGCAGTATGCACTTGCTTTTTTAGAGGGAATTATTACTTTTATTTCTCCTTGTTTGTTACCGATGTTACCGATCTACGTTTCATACTTTGCTGCAGGCTCAGAACGTAAAAAAGGAAAAACTTTCCTGTGTGCTGTTGGCTTTGTGCTGGGATTTACAGTGGTGTTTATGTGTATGGGAGCACTTGCAGGCACATTAGGAGCGCTGCTAAGAAAATATCAGATGATAGTCAATATTGTTTCGGGACTTCTGGTGGTTTTCTTTGGACTTAGCTTTCTGGGTGCTTTTAAACTCAATATTTTCAAAGGCTTCTCAGGTAAAATCAAAACTGAGAATATGGGTTTCTTTTCTGCACTGCTTTTCGGTGTAGTGTTCTCTGTGGGATGGACTCCTTGTGTAGGTGCTTTTTTAGGTTCGGCACTTATGCTTGCGTCGACTCAGGGTCACGTGATTGAGGGTATGCTTATGCTCTTGGTGTACTCCTTGGGATTGGGAATTCCTTTTATTCTCAGTGCGATGCTCATAGACTATTTGAAGTCTACTTTTAGTTTTATAAAACGCAATTATAAGATAATCAATATTATCTGCGGAAGTTTGCTTGTGCTTGTAGGAATTATGATGGCAACAGGCACAATGGGGTATCTTATCGGGCTTTTAAGCTAAGGAGGACGTATGAAAAAACAAATCAAAGTTTTAGTGATTTTTCTTGCTTTGGTGGCACTTATTATGGGTGCCTTTGCACTTTACAGCGCCTTAGGGGATAAGATTTTACCGTCTCAGCTTTTAGGTCAGAGTGAGCAAACCTATGACACTGAAGAAACTAAAGGTGCAACAACTTCTGCACCTGATTTTACGGTTTATGACATAAACGGCAAAGAGTTTAAGCTTTCTGACTTTGAGGGCAAGCCTACGGTGGTGAACTTCTGGGCAAGCTGGTGTTCACCCTGTAAAATGGAGATGCCTGACTTTGAAGAAAAGTACCTTGCAATGGGCGATGAGGTGAATTTTCTCATGGTGAATATGACCGACAACACACGGGAAACTGTAAAAATAGCATCTGATTTTATAGCTTCTCAGGGGTATACTTTCCCTGTTTACTATGATACTGTTCAGAGTGCCGCTGTAACCTACAGTGTATACTCTTTACCTACAACCTATTTTGTTGATGCACAGGGTAACATTGTGGCACAGGCTAAAGGAGCCATTGACTCTGAGACACTTCAAAAAGGCATTGATATGATAACAAGGTGATTTTTTAACGGCAATCTGTATAGGCTGCCGTTTTTTATTTTGCTCTCTTTACAATTTTTAATCTCAGTTGTATCATATAAGTATAAATAATCAGGAGGTATTCTTTATGGCTTTTGATACTGACAAGAAACTTCGTAATCAGGTTATGTATTCTGTTTTTGTGCGAAATTATTCACAGGAAGGCACTTTTGAAGGTGTGAGAAACGACCTTCAGAGGATTAAAAACTTAGGTGTGGATATAATCTGGCTTATGCCTATACACCCACTGGGTAAGAAAGCTCGTAAGGGTACACTCGGAAGTCCCTACGCTATAAAGAACTATCGCGAGGTTAATCCCGAATTTGGCACATTTGATGATTTGAAGCGTCTTGTTGCTGATATTCATAACTTAGGTATGAAGTGTATAATTGACGTAGTATATAATCATACCTCTCCTGATTCATGGCTTTCTGTGAACCATCCTGAATGGTTTTATCACAAAGAGGACGGGTCCTTTGGCAATCGTGTAGGAGATTGGACAGATATTATAGATCTTGATTACAGCAATAGCGACTTATGGGATTATCAGATAGATACCCTTAAGATGTGGGCTGAAATTGTGGACGGTTTCAGATGTGATGTGGCATCATTAGTTCCCCTTGAGTTCTGGCAGAGAGCACGTGCAGAAGTGGCTAAAGTAAGGAACAACTGCATCTGGCTTTCTGAGTCTATAGAACACGGATTTATCCGTTACATTCGCAGTCAGGGAATGACAGCTCTTTCTGATAGTGAGATATATCAGGCTTTTGACATTGCTTACGACTATGATACAGCAGGGGAGTTTGTGGATTGCCTGCTTGGTAAGATAAGCCTTGAAGATTATGCAAAGGTGTTGAATTTGCAGGAGACTATCTATCCTGATAATTACGTTAAGCTTAGATTTCTTGAAAATCACGACAGACCCCGTGCACATCAGCTTATAGCTGACGAAAATGAGTTAAAGGTCTGGACAGCTTTTATGTATTTTCAGAAGGGTATGCCTCTTGTTTATAACGGTCAGGAGGTGGGCGAAAAACACTTGCCTTCTCTCTTTGACAAAGATACAGTAGATTGGGAGAAAAAAACAGACCTTACTCCTCTTATGCAGAAGCTTTATGCTGTTCGCAAAGATGAGGTGTTTACAGACAGTGATTATACTGTTAATGTACCCTGTGAAGGGGTGCTTACTGCAATGCATAAAAACAAGGAATGCAAAATCCTGGGTGTGTTTCCTGTAAAATGCAGCAGTGCTCTTGTGCGTGTTGATGTGCCTGACGGAACATATACTGATCTTTTGTCCGGCAGTAAGATGGAAGTTAAATTCGGTATGCTTGGGGTCAATAATGAAGCTGTGATTATTAAAGTATAAAATAAATTTAATGAGGAGGAGTACAGATGAAAGGCTGGCTTGTTGTCAATAGCTTTCTGGACTCAGAAAAGTTCAAGGGGATTTACACTTTGCTCCTTGAGTCTGCAAAACTTCATAATATAAGCCTTGAACTTTTTACCTCCTCGGAGCTTTCAGATGTGCTGGGAGAGGGCTTTGCAGGAAAAGAGATTCCTGATTTTGCTCTTTTTTGGGACAAGGATGTGTGCCTTGCGAGGCTTCTGGAAGAAGAAGGAGTCAGACTCTTTAACTGTGCTGATGCAATTGAAAAGTGTGATAATAAAGCACTTACAAGCCTTGTGCTTTCAAAGGCTAAGGTGCATATGCCTAAAACAATCATAGCTCCTAAAACTTTTGAGGGCGTGGGTTACAATAACCTTCATTTCCTTGACAATGCCATAGAAAAGTTAGGGCTTCCCTTGGTTATTAAAGAGTCCTTCGGTTCCTTTGGTATGCAGGTTTATATTGCAAACACAAGGGAAGAGGCGGTTGAAATTATAAAAAAACTTGGATATAAAGATTTTATTATGCAGGAGTTTATCTCTTCAAGCCGCGGCAGGGACTTACGCATAAACGTAGTAGGAGGAAAGGTTGTTGCTTCCATCTACCGCTACAACGAGGAGGACTTCCGCTCTAACCTAACTATCGGCGGTAAGATGAAGCCTTACACTGCCACTAAGGCTCAGGAGGAGCTTGCACTGTCTGCCTGCAAGGCTCTGCAGCTTGACTTTGCAGGAGTTGATGTAATGTTTGGAGAGAATGACGAACCTGTCATTTGCGAGGTGAACTCAAACACACATTTCAAGACAACTCTTGAATGTACAGGAGTAAACCTTGCTGACAGCATTATGGAGTATATTGCAAGGGAAATGAAAATATGAAAGGTTTGCTTGTATATACAAAGGAGGATGCAGTGATAAACCGATGGTTTATCGGCCATCTTATTGAAACTGCAAAGAGTTTAGGGGCAGAGCTTTCTCTTGTCATTCACAATGATGCAGAAAGCTTTGATACAGAAAGATACAAAGAGATTGATTTCTGCATAAACCGAAGCCGTCTGAGTATTGTGAACAAGACTCTTGATGAAAATGGAATACACTGCTTTAACAATCTTAAAACAGTGGAGATTGCAAACGATAAATACAAAACCTATGAGATGTGCAAAGCCCTTGGCGTACCTGTGATGGAAACATGCTTATTTAGCACAGAGACCTTGAGAAGTTTTAAGTTTCCCTGTGTGCTCAAAGCTGTAAGTGGTCACGGAGGCAGCGAGGTGTTCTGGCTTAACAGTGCCGACTCTGTTGATGGCTTAAAGCTTTCCGAGGATAAAACATATATCTTGCAGAAGCCTTCGTCCCAGACAGGTGTTGATGTGCGTATTTATGTGCTTGGGGGAGAAATAGTGTCTGCAGTAAAAAGGTCCTCGGCGGACTGTTTTCGCAGTAATTACTCTTTAGGGGGCAAGGCGGAGCTTACAAAGCCAACGGACGAGCAAAGAGAAATTATATCGATATTGCAGAGGGAGCTTCACGCAGATTATGCAGGATTTGATTTTATACTGCATAATGGTCACTGGGTGCTCAATGAGATTGAGGATGCAGTAGGTGCACGTATGCTTTATTCTCTTTGTAACCGTGATATCGGAAAAGACTATTTGAATTATATAATAAATTCTATGTTGAAAAATAAGTGACGGCTTTTAGCTTTCGCTTATTTTTTTGTTGACAAATGACGTTTAATTCGTTAGAATACTATTAGGGAAATATTGTAATTTTTTACAGGAGGAAATCTTATGTCAACACCTAAAATTTTTGAAAGCGAGTATCGCTGCTGTCTTATTGTATGGGAGAATGAGCCCCTTAAAAGTGCTAAGCTTGCAGAGCTCTGCAAGGAGCGTCTTAACTGGTCAAGAACTACTACATATACAGTGCTGAAGCGTCTCTCTGACAGAGGAGTACTGCAGAACAAGAACACTATAGTTACTTCTCTTATCAGTAAGGAGCAGGCTCAGATATCTGAGATGGACGAGCTTATTGAGAAGAAGTTCGAGGGTAATCTCCCTGCTTTTATGGCAGCTTTTGTAAATGGAAGAAAGCTCAGTGTTTCTGAGGCGGATGCACTTAGAGAAATGATTGACAGTGCCAAGGAGTAATGGCACAGAAAGATAAGGAAAGTGACAGATTTATTCTTCAGAATACTTGATATAAGTATAACCGCAGGCATAGTTGCTGTTGCGGTTATGGTTTTACGCCTTGTTTTCAAGGGCGCCCCCAGATGGATAAGCTGTCTGCTGTGGGCTCTTGTTGCCATTAGACTTGTGTGTCCCTTTGTAATTGAAAGCGAGTTGTCGCTGATACCTGATTTTTCAGTTTCTCAGGGGGACAAGGTTGCTTCTGTTGAGTATGTGCCCGATGCAAAGCTTTTGACACAGGCTCAGAATATTCCGCCGGTGAGCAGCACTGAAACTACAGTGCATAGGGAGCAATCCTCTGTAGATATAGGAAAAATCTGTGCTATAGTCTGGCTTTGCGGTGCAGGCTTAATGCTCACTTACGGAATAGTATCTTATGTTTCGATGCGACTTAGAGTAAAGGAGTCTGTTCCGCTAAGAGAGAATATCAGGCAAAGCGATAGGGTTAACTCACCTTTTATTTTGGGCGTACTCAGACCTTTTATTTACATACCTTTTAGGCTTAACAAGAAAACCGAGATGTATGTCCTTGCTCATGAACAGGCACATCTTAAACGCCTCGATCACATTTGGAAACCTTTAGGTTTTATACTTTTGTGTATCCATTGGTTTAATCCCCTTGTATGGGTGTCTTATGTGCTTTTATGCCGTGATATTGAGGTTGCCTGTGACGAAAAGGTGGTTTGTAAATATGACTTGGAATCAAGAAAGAACTATGCTACAGCTTTACTTGACTGCAAGGTGTCACGCCGTATGATTACCGCTTGTCCGGTGGCGTTCGGCGAAGTAGGTGTAGGAGTGCGTATTAAGAAAACCTTAAAGTATAAGAGGGCTTCTTGGGTAGTAATAGCTGTTGCTATGCTTTTGGTATTGGTTGCATCTGCTTGCCTGCTTACTGACCCTGTACCTGAAATTCCTACAGTCAGTACTTCAGCTCCTTCAGTGCAGACACCGCCTGAGTCAGGAACAAATCGGACAAAAAATGAATCTGAACAGTTGCAATTTTATGTAAACAACGAGGCAGAGAAATCTGCGTATAAGCAAGAGTTGCACCCAGATCTGATCGGGGGACAGACTCAGTCACAGACAAATGATACTGAATTTTCAGCGGGTTATATAGAGCCTGTACAACAGGAGTCTCCTGATGTTTCTGATGATAATGCACAGCCTGAGGATTATGATACAGACGATACTCCTGCTGTGAATGTTCCTGAAGTTGCACCAGAGGAAAAAACTGAAAATGATGCAGAGCCTCCTTCTGATGTCCATGCAGATGTACCTACAGATGCTCAGCCTGACAGTACACAGCGATTAGAGGCAATTGCTGTTCCTCAGATTGGTATGGGTGTTGAAGAACACTTTGATAGTTCAAACAATGAGCTCTTTGAAAGCTTAATGACTCACGTTATTACCATAGACACTCTGCAATATAATAATACAGGATATGTTTATTGGGAATAATCGCTGTTTTTTGAATAAAACTTCCGACAACGCTTAGTTTGGTGTTGTCGGATTTTTTATGAAAAATATTTGCGGTTGCTATAGCTTTGATTGTAGCTTTGTTATCAGCGTTTGAATTGAGTGCGTACATTCCCGTTGATGTAACAAAGATACGCTTTTTCAGTTAACACGCACGGGAATCAAAGATGATAACTATGCCTGAACAGGACGGCATGGTTTTTGTACCTATAATAGGATAGAGAAGCTATATATATGAGTGCTAATGGTAGACTATAGGCAGACAGTAAACTCTGAAATAAACATATGAATTAATATAAAATCTTCCGTCAATACTAAGGTAAAAGTATTGTCGGGGGTATTGTTTTGCAATATACAAAGGTTGAAATCTGCGGAGTAAACACAGCACAGCTTCAGGTGCTGAAGGAAAGTGAAAAGCGGGAGTTGTTGCTTAAAATCAAAAACGGTACAGAACAGGAGAAAAAACAGGCAAGAGATAAAATGGTGCAGGGGAACTTAAGACTTGTGCTCTCTGTCATTCAGCGTTTTGCAAACAGAGGCGAAAATCCTGATGATTTGTTTCAGGTGGGAGTTATCGGGCTTATTAAGGCGATTGACAACTTTGACCCTACACTTGATGTGAAATTCTCCACTTACGGTGTGCCAATGATAATCGGTGAGGTGCGTAGATTTTTGAGGGATAATAACCCTATCCGTGTTAGCAGGAGTATGCGGGATACTGCCTACCACGCAATGCAGATTAAAGAAATGCTCACAAATAAAAACGGAGAAGAGCCTACTGTGGAGGAGATTGCCAAGGAGATGGAGGTGCCTAAGGAACAGGTTGTGTTGGCATTGGAGGCGATTGTAGAGCCTGTGTCACTGTATGAACCTGTATTCTCTGACGGGTCTGACACAGTGTATGTTATGGACCAAGTAGGGGACAAGCGTACAGACTCGGATTGGCTGGAGGAAATAGCACTGAAGGAGTCAATCCGCAAACTCTCTGACAGAGAGAAAAAGATATTGGGACTTCGGTTCTTTAAGGGAAAGACTCAGATGGAGGTTGCTGAGGAAATCGGCATCTCTCAGGCACAGGTCAGCCGAATTGAAAAAGGGGCACTGGACACCATCAAACGGGAAGCGTTTTGAGCCCTCCCCTTGAGGGAAAGCCTTAATACAAAGAGCAGGATGCAAACCATAGCGGTCTGCATCCTTGTTCTTTGTAAAGGGTTATTTCATGAAATTATTGATTATGTTTTACGTGTTCGGGGCTCATACCAGAGATTACAAACTCATCATGTACCTTTGTAAAGGTAAACTGGCTTTGAATAAGATTGTAGCCTTCTGTGCGTGTGCCTGCTCCTGTATAGCCCTCTGCGTATATTATCTCATAGGTTACAGTGGCAAATATCTGTTCATCTGTAACCTCGTCAAAATCCAGATACACAAGTCGACAATCCTCTATTTTATCCAATACAGTGTTTGTGACATAGTCCAGAGGGGTGTGGTTTTGATATTTTGCAGCCATGCAGGACTTTACTTTTTCTATATCGTGAGTTCTTTGCCCCTCAATGTATCTGTTTACAACTTCTGCAACTTCCTTGCAGGACTCGCTTAAAAGCTCATAGCCGTAGGGCAGACCGTTCTCAGTAAGAACAATTTGTGTGCCTACTGCTCTTATGTCAAATTTGTGCATATCCTGATTGTTGTTCTGACTTGTACCCTTGAGATATACTGTGCCATCAGAGTCTTTTTCAAAACTGAACTCGTACACAGGACCTGAATATATGGTGGAATACTCAACTATACCATTTTGTGAGGCTTCAATCTTAAATGTAAATATGCCTGATGTGGCCCCGGGATAAATTGCCAGCTTTTCTTCCTTGCCGTCTGCATCTATATCTGCAGTGGTCTCGGCAATAGTGAAGCTATGATACAGGTCTTTACCAACTATAACGGAACTGGATTCGTCTTTGCTCAGGCTGAATACCGCTCCGTCATAAAATGGTTGACGGGCTTCTTCGCTTGGGTTGTATTTGTACTTGGGCAGGTCGGCAGATTTGTCTGCAAGGAACACGAGGGTATCACTATCCATTACTTTAAATACATACTTGTTGCCGTCATCGGCAGATAGTGTGAGGATGTTGCCCTCTGTTGAGTACTTACCTGTAGGTACATAACTGCTTAGTGCTGACAGGGAAAAGCTGAATTCCCTTGTTCGTCTGTAAAGGGTCAGTTGAGGTTTGATTACATCCTGTGTGTCGTAGCAGTAGAAGTGTGCCACGTCTTCTGCTTCAAAGCTTTCATAGTTGTTTGACAGTGCACTTGTGCCTATTGTGAACTCTATGTATGCGGTGTAGTGAGTGTCTGTGGTTTCGGGCTTGCTGTAGAAGTCAACTTCCAGCTTGTACTGTCCTGATGTAAGGTCAGCGATACCATCTAAGGGGTAGTCAATCTGCAGACTTGCACCTTCAATATTTACTTCTTTTGTGCTGTACCAAAATACAGGGGTTTCTCTTTGGTCAACCCAAGTGCCGTTCACCTTCTTGTACAGGGTGAAGTTTTGAACTACTGTAGAGATGTTTTTCTCTGCTTTGTTGTACCACATTACAGACAGAGTTCTGTCCATAGTGGCGGCGTTCATATCAAAGTTATCCTCACGGGTGATGCTGAGTACCTCGCCCGTAATACCTGCAGGCAGAGAACCGCTCTTTGTTGTGGCTATATCCGATGTGCTCACCACAGGGTACTGAAAGTCAACCCATACTCTATTTGGACGGCTTGAGAAATATCCCTCAAACCTGTATGTGCCTGCTGCTGACATATCAATGTCTTTCAGGCTGTATTTGTGGGTGTAGGTACCCTTTGCAGGAACAATGTGACCAATGTCTGCAGCAGTGTGCTCTGCAACTGCACAGTCGTACCAATCACCCTTGATGAATTTATAAATATAGAATTCCTCAGTGCAGGTGATGTCGTAGTTGTTGTCGTTGCACCACATTACCTCAATGTAGGGCTTGCTTGCTGTCAGGTTCAGGTCTGCAATTTTTGCATATATGCCCTCACGGTCAGAGTCTGAATTGGTTACCTTGTAGCCATTTTCGTCAAAATCGGGTATCTCTGTTACCTTAAAGTCAATCCACGCTTTGTACTCGGTGGGGTAGGTGTCGCCTTTGTCACGGAGGAATGTGCTCTCAAAGCGGTAGGTGCCGGGCTCGTCAATTTCAATGTTCCAAAGTCCGTACTTGTGCTTAAAAGACCCCTTTGCAGGGATGGAGTATCCGATAGATGTGAAAATAGAGTCTCCTGTACGTATGTTTACCCATTCACCGTTAACGTATTTGTAGATGAAGAAGGGCTCTCCGCATGTGTAGCTCTCGTTATTTTGGTTCTTCCATTTTACTTCTATGTAGGGGTTACTCTCTAAATCCTCTGCGATTTCAAGCTCCAGAAGCTCAAGGGACACACCCCCTATGTCAGAGCCTGAGTCAACCACCTTAACACCGTAAGGGTCAGAGTCAACGGGATTTGTCAGGAAGCCTACGGACAGGGCAATGCACAGGACAATTGCTACAATGCTTATCCAGAATGCAGGCTTTTTGTAGTTTAGAACACTCTTGATTCTCTGCTTTACCGATACCTCGCCGAAGGCAAGGGGACAGGCAGAAATCATACGTCTTGGCACACTGCAGTTGAGTAGTGCTGTGGAGTATTCCTTTCTGCATTCAACTCCCATATCTTTGATTACCTTTTCGTCACAGGCAAGCTCAATGTCTCTGCACAAGAGTACGTAGGCAACCCACAATAAGGGATTAAACCAATACACGGAAAGAAGCAGAAATCCTAAGGGTTTTATCAGGTGATCTTTGCGTCTGATGTGTGCTTTTTCGTGTCGGAGGACATATTCTTGCTCAGCATTTGTAAGGTTGGAGGGCAGATAGATTTTAGGCTTTATAATGCCTAAAATAAAAGGTGTGTTTATGTCATCGCAGATGTAGGTGTTTCTTTCTATTGACATAGAAACCTTTACTTTGTGCCTGAGTCGCAGGTAGCTTACAAGTGTGTATATAAGCATTCCTGCCAAGCCTGCAAGCCACACAACAGTTGCAACGGCAAGAAGTACCTGCACAGGGTTTATGCTTGTGAGCTCACTGCTTGGTGCAAGACTCTCCGAAATAATGGGATTCACTGCTTGGTTAAAGGTGCTGATGCCTGAGTGGATCTGCGGTGTATCGGAGTATACAATCTCAGGCGGGATTGTCTCTGCACTGGGAATAAGGCTTAATACACTTTCAATTGATACAGGCAGTATGAGCCTCAGTCCTACAAGTCCCCACAGCAGTACAGTTATCCACTTGGGAGCTTTCTTGAGAAACAGCCTGAGTATTATTACTGCAAGTGCAATCCACCCTGCAGTGATACTCATATTAACAAGATGTAAAAATACATTTTCCATAATTAACCCTCCTCGCAGGAGTCAATGAGCTTTTTAAGCTCTGCTACCTCTTCTTTTGAAAGCGTTTTTCTCTGTGTGAATGCTGCAACAAAGGCAGGCAGAGAACCCTCAAAGGTTTCCTCAACGAACTTTTCGCTTTGCATTGCATAAAATTCTTTACGAGAAATAACTGAGGATACGATTCCTTTATCATTTTTGAAAATTCCTCTTTCACAGAGTTTTCTCAATACTGTGTAGGTTGTGGGCTTTTTCCAAGCAAGCTCATGCTCACAGAGTTTTACAAGCTCTCCTGATGGTATGGGCTCACTCTCCCATATTAAGTCTGCAAATTTTGACTCTACAACTCCAAGTCTGATGTCATCCATATTCATACCTCCTTATGGCAATTGAAGATTTTTCCTATGATGTAGGGGAGGGTTTGCTCCTCCCGTGTGGTTTTGTTTGTGCTGGTTTACTGTCAATAAACCTTCTACAATTAGTTTATCGTGAGTAAACCAAATTGTCAATAGTTTTTGTGTTTGTATTCTGCACAAATATCAGGGGTGCTCTCTGTGCTTTATGACGATAAAATAAATATGGTTTTACTTTTCTGCTTTCGTGTGTTAAAATATATAATTAGATATAATTTGTAGAAATGTTTAGTGTTTTATCAATGAATTACGAGGTGGAAATATGACAAATAATATTGATGAGAAATCTTTGGATTTACTGTGTGAGGCTATTTTGTCCCTTGAAACTGTGGAGGAGTGCAAAAGCTTTTTGGAGGATGCCTGCTCTGCTATGGAGCTGAAAACTATTTCTCAGCGTATGGTAGTGGCAAAGATGCTCTCAGAAAAATGTGTATATAGTAAGATTATTGAGGAGACAGGTGCATCCACTGCTACTATCAGCCGTGTAAACAAAAGCCTTGAATACGGTGCAGAGGGTTACCGTCTTGTCCTTTCCCGTATGAACAAGGACACGGAGAAATAACTATGGCTTACGAAGTCTTTGCAGATTACTATGACAGGCTTACAGGTAATGTGGGCTACAGTGAGCGTGCTGACTATATCCTCAGTGTCCTTGAAAGGCTGGGGCACAATACAGGGCTCACCCTTGACCTTGCCTGCGGTACAGGTTCTCTTACCCTTGACCTTAAGAAAAAAGGTGTGGATATCTACGGCATAGACGGTTCACCTGATATGCTGTCTGTTGCTTTGCAGAAGGCGTCAGAGGAGGGTGAGCAGATACTCTATCTCTGCCAGAAAATGCAGAGCATAGATTTGTATGGCACAATTGATACCTGTATCTGTACTCTTGACAGCATAAATCATATGACTAACCCTAAGGATGTGCAGAAAACTTTCCAGAGAGTTTCGCTTTTTATGAACAAGGGCGGTGTGTTCCTGTTTGACGTGAATACAGTTTATAAACACAAGTGTGTGCTCTCTGATAATGTGTTTGTCTTTGATACTGACGAAGTGTACTGTGTATGGCAGAATACCCCTGCTGATGATAATATAGTGAAGATTTCACTGGACTTCTTTATCCCCGAGGGTGACAACTACTACAGAATAACAGAGGAGTTTTCTGAACGTGCATATACAGTAGAGGAGTTACAAAATATGCTTGCAAATGCAGGTTTTGAGGTTGCGGCTGTGTATGGCGATATGACCTTTGAAGCTCCAAAAGAGGACGAGCAACGACTTATAGTTGCGGCACGGAAAATTTAGTGTATAATAGATAGGCAGTAATATTAAAAAATCAGGAGAATATAATATGGATAAGATTATAAGATGTATTACAAGTGACGGAGCGGTTATGGCTTCTGCTATTGATTCCTCCGACCTTGTGTATGCAGCACAGAAGATACACCGCACATCAAATGTAGCAACTGCGGCTCTGGGCAGACTGCTCACAGCAGCTTCTATGATGGGTGCACAGCTTAAACAAAAAGATGCAACTATCAGCCTGCGTGTTGCAGGTGACGGTCCTCTGGGTGTTGTGATTGCCGCTTCTGACAGCGACGGCTATGTACGCGGATATGTTGAAAATTCAGGTTGTGTTACCGAGCATTATCAGAACGGCAAGATTAACGTGGGTGCAGCTGTGGGTCAGGGTGTCCTGAATGTTATGAAGAAGCTCCCCGGTGCTGAGCCCTACATTGGTCAGGTGCCACTTGTGAGCGGTGAGATTGCCGAGGATATCACAAGCTACTATGCTACTTCAGAACAGCTTCCTACAATCTGTGCTTTAGGTGTGCTTGTAGATAAGACATCAGGCGAGGTGCTTTTTGCAGGAGGACTTTTAGTTCAGCTTCTGCCGGGTGCTTTTGAGGATACTATTGAGAAGCTTGAAAAGAACGTTCACGATATGGACTCAGTCACCGCAATGCTTACTAAAGGATTTACTCCCATTGATATGGTGCACGAAATCCTCAAAGGCTTTGAAGTAGAGGTGCTGGACGAGATGGAGGTAGGCTACCGTTGCGGTTGTACAAGAGAGTCGCTGGAGAATGTAATTATTGGTCTGCCTGAAGAAGAGATAAGAGAGCTCCCTGATGAAACAGGCGTTGCATCAGCTACCTGCCACTTCTGTAACAAGAAGTATGTGTTTACTCAGGAAGATTTGGAAAATCTCATCAAAAATAAAAATTAAAAATTTTCAAAAAAAGTTTCAAAAAAGTATTGACTTTTTGATGTGGATGTTGTATTATAATACGCGTCACGAAAAATGGCAACCACGTGGGAGCATAGCTCAGCTGGGAGAGCATCTGCCTTACAAGCAGAGGGTCACAGGTTCGAGCCCTGTTGTTCCCACCATGTGGCCCGGTAGTTCAGTTGGTTAGAACGCTAGCCTGTCACGCTAGAGGTCGACGGTTCGAGCCCGTTCCGGGTCGCCATTTTTTTTGCCTCTGTAGCTCAGTTGGTAGAGCAGAGGACTGAAAATCCTCGTGTCGATGGTTCGATTCCGTCCGGAGGCACCAACATGCGGATGTAGCTCATCCGGTAGAGCGCCACCTTGCCAAGGTGGAGGTAGCGAGTTCGAGCCTCGTCATCCGCTCCAAAAAAGGCGAAGGGAAGGCACTTAATTCTTATGAAGAATTTAAGTGCTTTTTCATTCGGCGTCATAGCCAAGTGGTAAGGCACGAGTCTGCAAAACTCTGATTCCCCGGTTCAAATCCGGGTGACGCCTCCAAAGCCCCAAGGACGATAAGTTCTTGGGGCTTACTTCTTACCTATTACTTCTTCACTCTTACCTCAAACGTCCTTGGGGCTTTGGAAAGTAATAAGTAATAGGTAAGAGGTAATAAGTATTTTTGCAAGGCTTTTGCCTTGCTCTTTTTGTTTTATAGAGGTATAATGAAATTGAGAAAGGAGGTAGTATTATGGCTGATAGTCCGTTGATTATAAAGTCTAAAGAATTTGCTTTACAGATAATTAAAGTTTGCAATTATATAAAACAAATTAAAAAGGAAAGTGTACTTACAAACCAGCTTATCCGTAGTGGCACTAGCGTTGGTGCTAATATTCGCGAAGCATTTTACGGACACGGAACTGCCGATTTTATTGCCAAACTTCAAATTGCATTAAAGGAATGCTCCGAAAGTGAGTATTGGATAGAACTTTTAATAGAAAGTGGTTACTACGAAAAGAATGATATTTTAGAAAAATGTATTGAGGTTAAGAAGTTGTTGGTGACTTCAATAAATACCGCAAAGAGTAAACTAAACAAATGAAGCTAAGGCGGTGAGAGTATGCGTAGAATTACTAAGAAGCAGTTTAAGTACAAATATATTTTAGCGATAGGTCCGCCTGTCGTTCTTGTTTTCCTTGCTTTCTTCGTTTTGCTTGCGCCTGTGCTTTTTCCAGAGGCACCTTATGAGTATCACAGCAAAAAGGTGGTTACAGTTTCACGTATTCAAAGAGTGTATGTATACCGTGCTCCAGATACATACAGGATGTATACTACTGATGGAGAGGCTTATACCTTGACAGGGGAATATAAGATTGCTGATGTAGAGAAGTATCTTGTTTCAGGTACGGAGGCGGAAATTCTCTGGTGTGAAAACCGATATTCCTTTATGCCTGATTTGGCAGAGGAGGTTGCAGTTAACGGTACGGTTGTAGTAGCCTATGATAACGACAAGCCTGTGGATTGGGCTCCGCTCATTGTCTATGCATTGTTATTGAATTTAATAGCTGGTTTGTATTTGTTGTTTTCACTTTTTAGCATAAAACATTTAAAAACACTGCAGAGCAAACGGGACAAACGAATTCAGAAAAAGTACGGCGAAAATGCTGTTATTAAATAACTGATAATCTTTAAGAGCAAGCCTTTTGGGGGCTTGCTTTTGTTATATCTTTCGTGTTCTGTGCATATATTTAAGAGTATGATGGATGTTCAAAATGCAAGAACGCTATATTAAAACTTGCAGAAATGATAATAGATATAAAAAAACAATATGAAATTTGCAGGAAGTATTGACAAATTATGCAAAAGTGTATATAATGTACTCAAACAGAAGGAAATCTGTAAATTATTTCAAGGAGGCTTGTATTTATGTTTAATCACAAGGATTTACCCCTGCTGTTACTTGACAACAGCTCTATGATGTCCGTTCTTAACGAAGGCGAGTTCAAATGCTATAATCTTCCCTTTGAGGATGCAAAGCATCTTATCGACATCTACGATGAATCTGATATTCTCCGTTGCTTCTCTAACCCCGATATCGAGACCGTAATCTTTGATTACTTGGGCTGTGCAAAACGCAATTTCGAATACAAGCGTATCCGCAATATGCGTGCAGGACAAGACGCTATCGTTTTCAAGCTTTATGTTACTCCCTCTGAAACTCAGCCTGTTATTCAGGCAGATGACGGGGTAGAGGCTAAGAAAATTCAGAACGTCTATGTTTACTGCCAGTACCTGACACGCATTTCCTAAGAAATTTTCTTGAACCTTCATTATTATTTTTCCTAAGTGCCCGAGTTTTAGCTCGGGTACTTTTCTTTGTTGATAACATCAAAATGTTGCAGAGATGATGTGCAGATGGTATAATTTTTTGTAGTATCCTTGAAAGGGTGTTTTGTGTGATTAAATCAGTGATTTGTGATGTTTTAGGTATTCAGTACCCTGTTTTTCAGGGCGGTATGGCTTGGATTGCAGACGGTAAGCTTTGTGCCGCTGTGTCTGAGGGCGGAGGTCTGGGTCTTATTGCGGCAGGTGCGGCACCTGCAGAGTATGTCAGGGAACAGATACACATTGCAAGAGGTATTACAAATAAACCTATCGGTGTGAATATTATGCTGATGAGTCCTTATGCAGATGCAATTGCTCAGGTTGTGTGTGAAGAAAAGGTAGAGGTTGTAACAACCGGTGCAGGCAACCCTGCAAAATATATGGAGATGTGGAATGAAGCAGGGGTTAAGGTTATCCCTGTTGTTGCCTCTGTTGGTATGGCAAAGCTTATGACAAAGCTTGGTGCTACAGCACTTATTGCTGAGGGCGGAGAAAGCGGCGGCCACGTAGGCGAGCTAACTACTATGGCACTTATTCCTCAGATTTGCGATGCCACTACATTGCCTGTTATTGCCGCAGGCGGTATAGTTGACGGCAGGGGAGTAGCTGCTGTGTTTATGCTGGGGGCAGTAGGTGTGCAGATGGGTACACGCTTTTTAGTAGCCGATGAATGCAGTATACATCCTGAGTATAAAAAGAAGATTCTGAAAGCCTCTGACCGTGCTACAATGGTAACAGGTAAACGCTTGGGACACCCTGTGCGAAGCCTTAAAACTCATTTTGCAAGGGATTATCAGAAGGCTGAATACAGTGATATGAGTGATAACGAGCTGGAGGCTCTTGCTTCAGGTGCTTTGCGTCTTGCAGTGCAGGAGGGTGACACTGAGAAGGGTTGCTTTATGGCTGGTCAAGTTGCGGCAATGGTTAAAAAGGAACAGCCTGCCACTGAGATTATCAAGGAAATTATGGAAGAAGCAGAGCCGATACTCAAGGGTGCTTCCTCCTTTGTGTGCTGAGGTGATATTATGAACAGAGAAGAAATTATGAAGGTACTTCCTCACAGAGACCCTATGCTCCTCATAGATGATGTAGAGAAAATTGGTGACGAGGCAGTAGCTCACTATACTGTCAGGGGAGATGAGTTCTTTTTGCAGGGACATTTCCCCGAGCACCCTGTTGTCCCGGGTGTAATTCTTTGCGAGATGCTGGCACAGTCTGCTTGTGTGCTTTTGCTTGAATTGGCAGGTGATGGTAAACTGCCTGTATACACCGGGCTTAACAAAGTGAAGTTCCGCGGTATGGTAAAGCCGGGCGACAAGGTGGAGATGCGTTGCCACCTGACTAAATCACGGCATCCTTTCTATTTTGCCGAGGGTACAGTAACATGTGAGGGGAAAAAGTGTGTCAGTGCTGAGTTTTCCTTTGCAGTTGCCGAGGCAAGTCTTTGATTTATCTGTAAGAGGTGAAGTCCAGTGAGCGAATATCACCGCACTGTGAATTACTACGAAACCGATAAAATGGGTATTACTCACCACTCAAATTATGTCCGTTTTATGGAGGAGGCTCGTATTGATTTTCTAAGTAAGCTTGGCTATCCTATGACCAGACTTGAGACCGAGGGAGTGGTGTCTCCTGTGGTGAGTGTGGAATGCAAATATAAAGCACCCAGTACCTTTTCCGATGTGTTGAAATTTACAGTAAAGGTAGAAAAGTACACAGGAGTCAAAGTGGTTTTTGCCTATGTGGGTGAAAATACACAGACAGGAAAAGTTGTGTTTGAGGCAACCTCTACTCACTGTTTTGTAAATGCTCAGGGCAGACCTGTGTCAGTCAAGAAGACCTTCCCGGAGTTTGATTCTTTGCTGATGAATTGTATGTGATTAGTTTACAAGGACTTCTCATTAAAGAAGTCCTTTTTTCTATTGCTTTTCTGTGAGTACAGGATTATAATAGATTGTGTTAAATTGAATTTAAAGGTGATTAATATGTCAACAGATAAGCTTTACTTTAAAAATGACTACTCTGAGGGTGCTCACGAAAGTATCCTCAAAAGATTTATGGAAACAAGCCTTGAGCAGAATACAGGCTATGGCACAGACAAGTACTGTGAAAGTGCACAGGAGAAAATCCGCCTTGCCTGCAACTGCGAAGATGCACAGGTTAAGTTTATCTGCGGAGGTACTCAGACAAATCAGCTTGTAATCAGCACAATGCTTAAGCCTTACGAGGGCGTTATAGGTGCCACTACATCTCACATTGCCGCACATGAAGCAGGAGCTATTGAATATTCAGGACATAAAGTGATGACAGTTCCTCACCACGATGGTAAAATTGACCCCAAAGAGCTTACAGATTTAATTGAGACCTTCTGGAATGATGACAGCCACGAGCATATGGTTTATCCCGGTATGGTGTATGTATCTCATCCTACAGAGCTGGGCACACTGTACTCAAAGGCTGAGCTTACCGCTATTGCCAATGTGTGCAGAAATTACAATCTTCCTCTGTATCTTGACGGTGCCCGTCTTGGTTACGGACTTATGAGCGATGATACTGACCTGACACTTGAAGACATAGCACAGCTTTGCGATGTTTTCTACATAGGCGGTACAAAGGTAGGCGCACTGTGCGGTGAAGCAGTGGTTTACACAAAGAACAATATGCCCAAGTGCTTTGTAGCTCAGATAAAGCAACACGGTGCACTGATGGCAAAGGGATGGGTGACAGGCTTGCAGTTTGACACTCTCTTTACCGATGATTTGTATCTGAAACTGGGCAAACACGCTATTGAAATGGCAACTCTGCTTAAAAGAGGCTTTGTAGAAAAAGGCTACAAGCTTTCAGTAGATTCTCCCACAAATCAACAGTTTGTGGTGGTAAACCAAGAACAGCACAAAAAGCTTTCTGAAATTGCAGTCTTTGAAAACTGGGAGAAGCTCGATAAGGAGCACACTGTTATTCGTTTTGTAACAAGCTGGGCAACTAAGAAAGAGACAGTAGAAAAGCTCATTTCTATGATTTAAATATTGACTTATACAACAAGCGGTGACGGCTTTGTGCCTGTTACCGCTTATTTTTATTGATTTGTGCAAAAAATCTCCATTTTAGCCCTTTTCATTGGTATATTGTTTCATTGCATTTTTTGTCGTAATGTGATATAAATATAACGTTAATGTCTATTAACAGTTTGTTAAAATTTAAAATTTGCAAACACTGGATTGAAAAATCAAAAAATTGGTAGTTTGAGGGGTATCAGTATGAACAAACTTACTAAAAAATGGCAGATTATACTTTACGGCTGTTCAGGTCTTGGAGTTAATATGCTCAATATCATTATGGGTACATATCTTTGCAGTGCTTTGCTTGTAGGCGGATTTGAAAAGAATGTGGAGCACTGGACTTATCTGAACAAGGATCTGGTTGTAGCGGCCCTGTGGGGTACACTCATTGTAGTTGCAAAGGTGCTGGATGGTCTCATTGACCTGCCTTTCTCATCCTTTACAGATAACCTTAAAACCCGATGGGGCAGACGAAGACCTGCAATTCTTATGGGTTATATCCCTATGCTGATTTCCTATGTTCTTTTTCTTATACCTATTGACAAGGAAGCAACTGTGCTAAACACCATCTGGTTTGCAACACTTCTGTGTGTTTTTTATGGCACTTATACACTGACAATGCTTACATACTACGCAACCTTTGCAGAGATTGTAAAGGACGATAAAGACAGGGTCCTCCTCTCTAATGTAAAGTCTATTTGTGATGTTGTGTATTTTTCTATGAGCTTTGCTTTGGTGCCTGTGTTTGTAAATATGCAGATGAACATCAGAACAGTAGCACTCATCTTTATGCCTCTGGCACTTACTATGATGATTCCTATGGTGATGATTAAGGAGAAGCCTACTAATACTAAAGAGTATCTTGAAAAGGTAAAGAGAGTCAGCTTTATTACCTCTCTCAAATTTTCCTTTAAGAATACAAAGTTTATTTATTGGCTGTGCCTTGTGTTTGTAATGAATATAGGACTTCAGCTTTTCCTTTCGGGTATTAATGAGTTTTTCTCTACAACAGGAATTGATATGACATTTGTAATGGCATCAGCCTTTGCACCTGTGCCTTTTACACTTATGCTTTACAACAAGCTTGTGAAGAAACACGGACTCAAGGTAGGTTTTCAGTTTGTACTGCTGACCTTTGCAGTGGGAATGTCCCTTATGATGCTGTGCAGAGTTCTTCCTCAGAATTTAATTCTGCCTTTTGCAATCTTCTGCGGTATTATTGTGTCTTTCTCAATCGGCGCTTTCTTCTCTGTTACTTACACAATTCCCTCTCAAATGGCTGCAGAGTATACTGAGAAAACAGGTATCAGTGCAGCAACTATGTATTTTGCCGTGCAAGGACTTTTTGAGGCTGTATCAGCAGGTGTGGCTTCAGGTGTTATCCTTGTGTTCTTAAAGCAGTCAGGACTTGTTTCCATTATCACACTTGCAGTTGCCTTCTTCTGTATGGCGGCTTTTGTAATGGCTTTCTTCCTGCCAAAATCAGTGGCACTTATCGGTAAAGAAAAGGTAGATAAATAAATGGCGTACATTAAAAGAAAAGTCAGACAAAACTGTATCAAACTCAATGAAACCTCTATGACCTTTGAGGATATATATAATATTGTGTTCAGCCACGGTGATAACGTAATGGCTGAGTACAATACATATATGGGTCCACAGAGTCTTACATACAAAGAGGCTCAAAGGAGTATTGAGGTGCTCAGCAGGTCTTTGTCGGAAATTGCAGGCACAGGGGCTTATATAGGCCTTTACGGAGAGAACAGCCCTGAGTGGATTATGCTTTTCTGGGCAATTCTTAAGTCGGGAAATAATCCCTGCCTTATTAATCTCAGACAGCCTGCGTCCTTTTCTAAAAGTATACTTGATACCTTAGGTGTTAAGCTTGTAGTTTGCTGTAAAGAGTCTCCGGAATTAGGAAGACGTTCAATATCTTTTTCTGAGCTTTTACAGGCAGTACAACTGGCAGATAAACAGTCTGATGTGCCTTTTGGAAACCATTTTGCAATATCCACATCAGGCACAACACTTAAGGAGAAAATCTGTATTTATTCAGGCAAAGAGGTAGGTTTTCAGCTTCTCAATATTTTTGCGATGATACAGGAAAATCCGGGTTTTGTAGAGACCTACAAAGGAAAAATCAAGACACTTGCGTTTCTTCCTCTTTATCATATTTTTGGTCTGGAGGCTATGTACCTGTGGTATGCTTTCTGGGGTTCAACCTTTGTGTTTCTCAGTGATATGTCTCCTGACAATATTCTTTATACAATCCGAAGATATGAGGTAACTCATATCTTTGCAGTGCCTCTTTTGTGGGAGAATATGGAAAAATCTCTTCTGAGAACAATTTCTTCAAGAGATGAAAAAACACAGAATAAATTCAGGAAAGCCACAGAGCTTTCTCTGAAGCTTCAGAGTCTTTCTCCTGCCTTTGGCAAGTGGTTGGCAAGGGTACTTCTGAAAGATGTAAGGTGCAGGCTTTTTGGTGACAGTGTCCGCTTTTGCATTTCAGGCGGAAGTGCCATAAAGGACTCAACCCTGAGGCTTATAAACTCTCTGGGATATGAGCTTTACAACGGTTACGGTATGAGCGAGATAGGCATTACCTCCGTGGAGCTTACCAGAAAAATTATGGAGAGAATAGAGGGCTCTATCGGTAAGCCTTTTGATTCTGTTGAATATAAAATAGGTGAGGATAACAAGCTTTTTGTTCGGGGTAAATCTCTGTGTGAGAAAGTTATCATTGATGGGAAAGAACACCTGACCGATGGATTTTTTGATACGGGAGATATTGTGTATCAGGATGACAGAGGTTGCTACCATATAAGCGGAAGAATTTCTGACGTAGTATTTGGTGCAGACGGAGAAAATCTTAATCCCGATTTTGCACAAGATGCCTTCTCTTTTTCAGAGGCGGCTTCGTTGAGTGTGTTGGGTAATGAGGATAACTCTCACCTGATGCTTGTGGTACAGCTTCCAAAGGATGTGCTGAGTGTTCAGAGAGAAAATCTCTTCAGAAAAATTAAAGTTAGTAACGCTTCGTTGCCTCGTTCCTATCAGGTCAGGGATTTTTTCTACACCTTTGACCCTATTATGGATTCTATGGCAATTAAAGTAAGTCGTGCTTACCTGAAAAAGGCAATCTCAGAGGGTAGGGTAGTGCTTCACAGCTTTACTGAAGACGCTAATTCTCAGATATCTGATGGAGAGACAGACTGTGAAATTAAGAGAGTTTTACGTGAGCTGTTCTGCAAGGTGCTTCGCAAAGAGCCTCAGGAGATTACAGACACAGGTCATTTTATGAATGACTTGGGCGGGTCAAGTCTTGACTACTTTACACTTATCAGTGAGATAGACAACCGTTTCGGTGTTACTCTGGGATTTGAGTCAAAGCAGTTCGGTTACTGCATAAATGACTTTGAAAGAATCATAAAGGAAATGATAAACTGATGTATGAGTTTTTCAGGTGGGTTGCTGTAATTACGGGTTGGCCTTTTCAAGCAATATTCTTCAAAAGAAAAACATACTACGAGGCCAAGAAGAAACAAAACAGAAGAGTGAGCGGTTCCGCACTGATTGTTACCAATCACTATAATATTCTGGATTATGTGATGAACGTCTTTTTGTTCTTTCCCAGAAAGCTCTGGGTGGTGCTGTCAGAGTGGATTTTTCAGCAGAGCGATTTCTTTTACTGGGGAATGAAGTTTTTCGGCGGTATATGTGCAGACAGAGAAACTAAAAGTATGAGCTTTGTAGACAAAAGTGCTGAGGTGCTGGAAAAGGGTGGTCTTGTGCAGATTTTCCCTGAGGCACGTAATACACCTGACGGAGAAATGCACCCCTTCAAGCCAAGCTACGTGCTCATTGCACTGCGTTCAGGAGCACCGATTATACCTGTAATAACAGACGGCAATTACGGTCTCTTTAAACGAGCTCACGTGATTATCGGAAAAAAGATATATCTGCGTGATTATTGTTCCGGAATTAATCCTTCCCGAGAGGAGATAGAAAGGCTAAATAACCTTGTGTTTACAAAGTGCAAAGAGCTAAAAAATCAGCTTCTGATAAATACCGGCAATTTGCTTGATAAAAATTCTGAAAGGGAATTATAATATGAATCCTGTTTTACAGATAATACTTACTGTGCTGTTCTGGCTTTTGGTGTCGGGCATATTTATGCTTATACTCAGTTGGTTTATTATCTCTTATATTATTTATACAATGCACCTGAAAAGAAGGGGTAAGCACAGATGGACCCGTGAATGCTCAAGTAACGACTCGCGTCAGCATGCTATGTATGATGAGGGTTTGCAGTGGAGTGAAAAAATCAAGGACAAAAAACACGACCTGCATATTGTAAATGAGGGTATGAACCTTTACGGTGAATATTTTGACTTAGGCTATGACAGAGCGGTTATAATGCTTTCAGGCAGAACAGAAGGACTGAGATATAACTACTACTTTGCACAGCCTTATTCCGAGTGCGGATTTAATGTGCTGACAATAGACCAGCGTGCTCACGGCGAAAGTGACGGAGAGTTCAACACTGTAGGTTTTGACGAGCACAGGGATGCACTCGCCTGGGCTAAATATATTCATGAGAACTTCGGTGTTAAGAAGATTATAATGCATGGCATTTGTATAGGCGGCAGTACAGGGCTTTTTGCTCATTTGAGCAAGGATTGTCCGGATTATGTGGACGGACTTGTGGTTGAGGGTATGCATCCGAATTTTTGCGAAAGCTTCAAAAACCATATGATTGAACTGGGCAAAAGTGTCAACCCTGTTATCCATTTTGTAGATATGTGGATGCGGATTTTTACAGGACACAGTATGAAGTACGGCCCTATTGACTGCATTGATAAAATGAAGAAACCTATTCTGATGCTTCACAGCCGTGAGGATAAGTATTCTACTCCTGAATATGCACAGCTTCTTTTTGACAAATGCGGCAGTGACAAAAAGCAGATAGTATTCTTTGAACACGGCGACCACTCTATGATTCGCATAGTTGACAAAGAAAAATATGATAATGCAATCAAAGATTTCATAAAGGATAACTATTTCTAATATACTTTAAATGTTGCTTAATAAATGCTTCGGTGTATCTGAGGCATTTATTTTTATACATTGTTTACATTTGTTTTATTGCCTAAACTGAGTAAACCGTGGTATAATAAAAAAGCAATAATCCCAGAAGGAGTGATTATATGAAAATTTGTGTATTCGGTGCGGCATCTCCGAAGATTGACAAAGAATACATTGAGAAGGTAGAGCTTCTCGGTGAAGAAATGGTAAAACGCGGACATTCTCTTGTTTTTGGCGGCGGCGGTAACGGACTTATGGGTGCGGTAGCAAGAGGCGTTCAGTCTCAGGGCGGTTACATTGAGGGTATTATTCCCAGCTTCTTTGAGAATGAGAGTATTGAGGCTGTGTTTGAGTATTGTGACGAGGTCTTTGAAACCTCCACAATGCGTGAGCGTAAGCAGATTATGGAGGATCGCTCTGAAGCTTTCATTATTGTTCCCGGCGGTATCGGTACATTTGAGGAGTTTTTTGAGATTATGACTCTGAGGCAGCTTTGCCGTCACAACAAACCCATAGCACTCTTTAACATAAAGGGCTATTATAACGAGCTGAATGCTATGATGCAGGCCGCAGTTGAAAAAGGATTTGTCCGCTCTGCGGTGGATGCTCTTTACAAGACTACAGACAATATGGAGGAGCTCTTTGCTTTCTTGGAGGCACCTCAGCCAGAGAATTTACTGGTAAAAGACCTTAAGGACGGTTGATAATATGAAAGTTACCTTTATTGGTGCCTGCCACGAGGTAACAGGCAGTTGCACCCTTATAGAGGTTGCAGGCAGATACTCCCTTGTGGATTTCGGTATGCCTCAGGGTATAGACGTATTTGAAAATGTACCTCTGCCTGTGCACCCAAGTGAGATTGAGAATCTGTTTCTCACTCATGCTCACGTAGACCACTCTGGATATATTCCGCTTCTTTATAAAAATGGCTTTCGCGGTCAGGTTTTTGCAACAGCTGAAACCTGTGATTTGTGTGAGATTATGCTCAGGGACTGTGCTCATATTCAGGAGTCTGAAGCAAACTTTAAAAGCAGAAAGAGCAAACGTGCGGGAAAAGGTGCAGTTGAGCCTTTGTATTCGATGGAGGATACAGAAGCTGTTCTCAAACAGTTCAGACGATGTAAGTATGCAGACAGATTTCAGATAAACGAAAATATTTCACTGAGATTTACTGATATAGGACATCTTTTAGGCAGTGCCTGTGTGGAGCTGTGGCTTACTGAGGGTGAGCATGAAAAGAAGATTGTTTTCTCAGGGGATGTGGGAAATACAAACCAGCCTATCATCAATGACCCAAAAACAATTGACGGCTGTGACTATCTGGTTATTGAGTCTACCTACGGAAACCGTATTCATGAGAAACACAGAGAAAATACCATTAGTGCACTTGCACAGTATATCCAGACTACACTTGATAAAGGCGGAAGTCTGATTATTCCGTCTTTTGCGGTGGGTAGGACTCAGGAGCTTCTTTATTTTATCCGTGAAATAAAAAACAAGGGTATGATAAAGGGACACGATAACTTCCCTGTGTATGTAGACTCACCCCTTGCAAATGAAGCTACAAGTATCTATATGCAGTGCAGTACAGACTGTTTTGACGATGATATCAGAGCAGTTATGCAAAGAGGTGAAAATCCTCTTGTTTTTCCGGGACTTAAGACTTATGTGTCTATAGAGGAGAGTAAAAAACTCAATGCTGATAATTCCCCAAAGGTGATTATTTCTGCAAGCGGTATGTGCGAGGCAGGCAGAGTCTGCCACCACCTGAAATACAACCTGTGGAAGTCAAACTGTATGGTGCTTTTTGTAGGTTATCAGGCACAGGGCACACTTGGCAGAAGAATACAGGACGGAGCAGAAAGTGTTAAGATTTTCGGCGATGAGATTGCAGTAAATGCCCGTATAGCTTCGCTTAACGGTATCAGCGGACACGCAGACAAAGACGGACTCCTTGCTTGGGTGGACAGAATAGAGGAGAAACCCTGTGAGATTTTTGTGAATCACGGAGAGGATACCTCTGCTACTGAGTTTGCACAGACCCTTGAGGAGACTTTCAAGGTCAAAGCAAAGGCTCCCTACTCAGGCAGTGTATATAACCTCATAACAGGTGAGTATGAATATATGGCTTCTCCTGTACCTGTGAAGCAGAGGGCAAACACTGCACCTCCTGTATCAAAGAACAGGATTGCTTTCTCAAAGCTTTCCTCTGCTATGGACGTATTGCTTTCTGTTGCAAGGGCAAGCGATGGAATACCCAACAAGGAGCTGGAGCGGTTTGCACAGGATGTCCTTGATTTGGCTGATAAATACAGAATAGATTAAAATAACAGTGAAAAAATAAGGCAAGACACCGCTAGTTTCTGCGGAGGTCTTGCCTTAACGGTGCGCTATGAATATAAGGAAATACATAGGTAATAAAGAGTTTTATAAAAAGGTACTTGTTATAACCCTGCCCATACTTGTTCAGCAGGTTATAACTAATTTTGTAAGTCTTATTGACAATATAATGGTAGGGCAAATAGGCACTGAGCAGATGTCGGGTGTTGCCATTGTCAATCAGCTTATATATGTTTTCAACGTGTGTATCTTCGGAGGAGTGTCAGGAGCGGGTATATTTACAGCTCAGTACTTTGGCAAGGGAGATCACAAAGGTGTTCGTGCTACCTTCAGGGCAAAAATTATAATTGTGTCTCTGATGTCAGCCTTGTGTATAGGACTTTTTCTGCTTTTTGACGAAGAACTGATTTCTCTGTTTTTACATAAGGGACAGGATAATCTGGATTTATCTGCAACTTTGCGTTACGGTAAAGAGTATATGATGATAATGCTGTTTCAGCTGCCTTTGTTTGCAATTACACAGGCATATGCAGGCACTCTCAGAGAAACAGGCAGAACTGTACCTCCTATGATTGGCGGTATGGTGGCAGTTTTTGTAAATGTAATACTTGACTATGCTTTGATTTTTGGTGTGGAGTTTCTTTCCATTCCTGCAATGGGTATCAAGGGTGCGGCAATTGCAACGGTTGTGTCCAGAATTTGTGAATTCCTTGTGGCTGTGCTGTGGACTCATCTGAATCCCAAGAAAAATCAGTTTATCAAGGGTGCATACAGAAGCTTCAAGATTCCCCGTGAGCTTATGGGCGGTATAATGCGTAAGGGTTTTCCTCTTATGATAAACGAGGTGCTTTGGTCTACTGGTCAGGCTGTGCTTGTGCAGTGCTACTCCACCCGCGGTCTTGAGGCTGTTTCTGCAATGAATATCAGCTCCACTGTGTCAAACCTGTTCTTCTGTGCTTTCTTTGCCTTCGGTAGTGCAATCAGCATTGTAGTTGGACAGCTCTTGGGTGCAGGTGAGCTTGAGCGTGCAAAGGACGAGGACAGAAAACTTATTTTTACCGCAGTTGTGGTGTGTGTTGTTATCGGTACAGCCATGGCGTTTCTGTCGCCCTTGTTCCCGCAGATATACAATACAACAGATAATGTCAAACGGATTGCCACCCAGTGCCTCTTTATAAGCTCGGTGATGATGCCTTTCCACGGCTTTATCCATACAGCATACTTTACACTGCGTTCAGGCGGTAAGACGGTAATTACCTTCCTCTTTGACAGTGTGTATGTGTGGGTTATCCTCATTGTAGTTGCATTTTTTCTTTCAAGGTTTACAACTCTTGATGTGGTGACAATGTATGCCATAGTCCAGAGTCTGGATATTCTTAAATGTGTTGTAGGCTATATTCTTGTAAAGAAAGGTGTATGGATTAATAACCTTGTTGAGGACAAGGCTGTGGCTTAAATCAATATTACAGAAAGGGCGTGTTATTGTGCACGTCCTTTTTTATATGAGAGTTTATGACCTTTTTCTGCAAACTTTGACATGTTTAAGTTTATGTGATATAATTGTAGCAATTTAATGAGGAGATGTTTATATGATTTATATTCTGTACAACCCTCTTGCTTCAAACGGACAGGGAGAGGCATTTGCAAAAGAAGCTCAGAGTAAGCAGACCAAGCCTTGTGAGCTTCACTCGGTAATCGATATTGATATGAAATCCTTTGTGTCAAAGTGTACTGCAGATGATACTATTATCCTCTGCGGCGGTGACGGTACACTCAACCGCTTTGCAAACGATATTTACGGTATAGAGTATCCTTGCGGTATCTATCTGTATAAGTCAGGAACAGGCAATGACTTTCTCAAGGATGTTGAGGATAAAATGCAGGACAATATGCTGTATCTGAACGATTATATCAGTAATCTTCCTACAGTTACTGTTAAGGGAGAGACTTTGCGTTTTGTAAACGGCATTGGCTTTGGCATTGACGGTATGTGCTGTGAGGTTGCAGACCAGCTTGTGGCTAAGGGCAAAAAGGCGAATTACGCACTTATCTCTATAAAGCTTCTTATTCACGGCTACAAATGCCCTGATGCGGTTGTTACCGTTGACGGCAAGAAGTATGAGTTCAAGAAGGTTTGGCTTGCATCAGGCATGAACGGCAGATATTACGGCGGAGGTATGAAAGTTGCACCCGAGCAGGACAGACTGGGTGAGGGACTAACTTCTTGTATTATTCACGGAAGCGGTAAGCTGAAAACTCTCATTGTTTTTCCCGGCCTTTTCAAAGGAACTCACATAAATCATCCTGAGATGACTCAGCTTCTAACAGGCAAAGAGATTACAGTTGAATTCAACATTCCTACTGCACTGCAGATTGACGGTGAAACTGTGCTGGGTGTTACATCCTACACAATCAGAAAATAATAGCTTTCATACATTTGGCAGATACCTTCGGGTGTCTGCTTTTTTATTCCTCTTGTCACAGTTTTCGCTGTACTATCCTACTCAAGGAGTAGGGTGTTAAGGCTCCTCCTCATGAGGGAGTACCGATGAAAAAACAAATACCTCTTGACATATAATACTGTGTGTTGTATAGTATAATACATAAGGAGGTATTCTATGGATATTCAGCTCAAACGAGGACTTTTGGATGTATGTGTCCTTGCTTCTATCAAAAATGCTGATTCCTACGGGTATCAGATGATTAAGGATATGAAGCCTTATGTGGAGATTTCTGAGTCAACTCTGTATCCGATTTTGAGAAGGCTTGAGGCGTCAAATCTTCTCACTGTCCGCACAGCAGAGCATAACGGCAGGCTGAGAAAATACTACAGTATTACTCAGGCAGGCAGACAGAGGATAGAGGACTTCAAAACTGAGTGGAACGAGATAATTTCCATCTACAATTTCGTTACAAGGGAGGAAGAGAAAAATGGATAAATTTGATTTTCTTGAATGTTTAAGAGATAAGCTTTCAGGCTTGCCACAGGAAGATGTGAACCGCTCTGTAGATTTTTACAGTGAAATGATAGACGATAGAATTGAGGATGGGATGAGTGAGGAAGAGGCAGTAGCAGATATAGGCTCTGTTGATGATATAGTAGCAGAAATCCTTAGGACTACTCCTCTTTCAAAGCTTGTAAAAGAAAAGGTAAGACCCAAAAGAAAACTCCGTGCGTGGGAGATTGTGCTCCTTGCAGTTGGCTCACCTTTGTGGTTATCCTTAGGGCTTGCAGTTCTGTGTGTAATCCTTGCGGTTTATATAGTTCTGTGGGCTATGGTGGTAACTCTTATCTGTGTTAATGTTGCATTGTTTGCTACTTCTTTGGCACTGTTTGCCTGCTGTGTAGGACTTTTAGTTCAAGCTAAAATCCCTGAGATGCTTATGTGCATAGGTGCAGGGCTTGTTATAGGCGGACTTGCACTGCTTATGACACTTGGAATTAAAGCGGTTATCAAGGGTACTGTGTGGCTCAGCAAAAAAATAGTGCTGGGCATAAAATCCTGTTTTGTAAGAAAGGGTGAGGCATAATGAAAAAGTCAACTAAAACTATTCTTATTATTTCACTTTGTATGGTTTTTGCAGGAGTTTTTATTTGCGGAAGTGTTATTTTTATGGCGGGTTTTGATTTTAACAGATTGAGTTCCGTAACATATAGGGAAAGAACAGTAACCTCGGACGAGGCTTTTGTAAATGTAGATGTGTACAGCCAGTCAGCAGATATTTCAGTTTTTCCTTCTACAAATGATGAGTGGAGAGTTGAAAGTACAGAGGCAGACAAGATGTATCATCAGATTGCGGTTGAGGATGATACCCTTATTATCAGACGTGTGGATGAAAGAGAGTGGTATGAATACATCGGTATCAATTTTAGTTTCAAAACAGAGAGTATAAGATTATATCTTCCTGAGAAACTGTATGAAAGCGTAGAGCTTAAAAACACAAGCGGTAAGGTTATTGTAAATGAAGGTCTTAACTGTGAAAAGCTCTTGGCAGAAAGTACCAGCGGTGAAGTCAGGGTGTACACAACGCAGGCAAAAGACGATATTGTAGCCAAGGCGACAAGCGGTCAGGTATCAGTTAATGCTGTAAATACACAGAAGCTTTATGTATCTTCTACCAGTGGAAGGGTTACAGTAAGCAACATAACAGACGTTGACAGTGTGAATATAAACGCAACAAGCGGTAAGATAGAAGCTATAGATATAAGCTGTATAGATTTTTCTGCAGGGAATGTAAGCGGAGGCGTGACCTGCTCTGGTGTTATTGCAGAGGATACTATTACTGCTGAAACTACAAGCGGAAGTATAAAGGTTCTTCAAAGCGATGCTCAGAATCTTACACTGAAATCCACAAGCGGAAGCATACGTGGTACACTTCTCAGTGATAAAATCTTTATAACCGATACGGTAAGCGGTAGTGTTGATGTACCTCACACATCTCAAGGCGGTGTTTGCAGTGCTAAAACTACCAGCGGAAGCATTGATATTAAAATTCAATAAGGCATAAAAACAAGGCACAGATTTTTTCAGTCTGTGCCTTGTGCTTTTGGGTTTATTTCAGTTTTGAGAGCTTGTGGATATTTGCTACCACAATGAGCTCACTGCCTTTTTCAAGAGGTTTTAAAGGGTCAACATCAATGTTTACTGCACCGTCTTTCTTTACCGCTACTACGTTGAGGGCGTATTTCTTTCTCAGATTAAGATCAAGGAGATTTTTGCCTACCCACTCAGATTTTACGTCCATTTCTACCATGGAAACTTCCTTGGAGAGCTCTATAATATCCACAAAGCCTGAGGATAGCAGATTTTTTGCAAGGCGGACTCCTGACTCGTTTTCAGGAAATACAACCTTGTCAGCACCAACTTTCAGCATAATCTTTCTGTGCATTTCACTGGCGCATTTTGCAATTACGGTAGGTACTCTTGCCTCCTTGCAAAGTGTGATTGCCATAACGCTTGCTTCAAGGTTATCTGCCATTGCAACTATAACAACATCAACGTTTGAAATGCCTAATTCCTTTATTACATCCGGGTCGGTAACATCAGCACACTTGCATACAGGGATGAAGTCAACGGCGGAGTTTACTATACTTTCATCGATATCTACAGCCAACACCTCAGCTCCGCTTTCTATAAGCTCTTTGGCTACAGCACAGCCGTATTTGCCCAGTCCGAACACTGCGTAGGTTTTATTTATACTCATAATTACTTACTCCTTTTTTAGCCCACACTGACTTTTTCTGTGGGGTTTGAGATTATATTTTTGTTTTCTTTCCTTAGTGTAAACGCTACTGCCAGAGATATAGGACCTACTCTGCCTAAAAACATTGTAGCTGTAATAACAAGCTTGCCAAAGGTGTCAAGATAGGCTGTTAAGTTTCTTGAAAGTCCCACAGTTGCAGTAGCACTGACGGTCTCAAAGAGTATATCAAGTGCAGGTGCCTTTGCAGTAGCTGAAAGCAAAAGTGTTGAAACAAACATTGTGGCAAAGGAACTAGCGGTAACAGCAATTGCCTTATTTATAGCTTCTTTTCTGATGTTCCTGTGGAAGAGTGTTACTTCGTTATGATTTTTGATTGTAGCCAGTGCTGAGGCGAAAAGCACAACTATTGTAACGGTTTTTATACCGCCTGCTGTACCTACAGGGGAACCGCCTATGAACATAAGGAGCAAGGAGACTACAGAAGCTCCGTTTGTTAAATTTTGTTGGGGCACGGTCGCAAAGCCTGCTGTTCTTGTGGTGATGGATTGGAACAGTGAAACCTGAATTTTATCAAAGAGTGACATATTACCGATGGTCAGGGGATTATGATATTCAAATATAAATATGAACAGTGCACCTGCAAAAATCAGAAAAGCCGTGGCGGATATTACCATTTTGCTGTGAAGAGTCAGACTTTTAAAGCATTTGAGCTTTTGGGTTCTTAACTTTTTTAGAACCCTGATGAAATCCCACCAGACTATATAGCCCAGACCTCCAAGGATGATAAGTGCTGAGGTGACTGTATTTATAATGGGGTTTGTGGCGTAGTCGCACAGGCTGTTTTCGCCGATTATATCAATGCCTGCGTTGCAAAAGGCAGATATTGAGTTGAAAACAGATATCCATATTCCTCTTGCCCCAAACTGCGGTACAAACACTGTCATATAAAGAAGTGCACCAATGCCCTCGATAATAAAGGTGCCTATAAACACTTTCTTTACAAACCGCACAAGCCCAGACAGAGAGTTAAGGTTAAAGGCATCCTGCAGCAGTACCCTGTCAGCAAGTCCCATTCTTTTGCGGAGGATTATCATAACACCCGAAAGGATGGTGATAATTCCAAGTCCGCCTACCTGTATAAGACACAGAATAACAATATGCCCGAAGGTACTCCAAGTGCTCACGGTAGGTAGGGTTACAAGTCCTGTTACACAGGTGGAGGTGGTAGCAGTGAAGAGTGCATCAATATAGGGCACAGCCTCGCCTGTTTTAGAACTTATGGGAAGCGCAAGCAAAATGCTTCCTGCAAGTATGACGGCTAAAAAGCTGAGCATAATAATCTGTGATGTAGAAAGAGCAAAAAACTTTTTCTTCATATATTACCTCATTTGTTTTAACAGCAGTATATGGATAAATTACCTTTATTACACAGGATTATACCATAAGTTTTTATATCTTTCAATGTGATAAAGTGTAGTATTTTGCTTTTTTGCATAATACTTTTGATTTGCAACTAAAAACTTCGGAAAATATATCAGAAAAATACTTTTAATTCTTCTTAAGCATTGACTTTGTGTACCTTTGGTGGTATCATATCCCTAATAAATCTTTAAGAGCGGTACAGAGATGCCGACAAGATTTGTGTATATATACGTTCGCAGGGTGTTAAACTATACCTGCGTGCCTTATGCAGTTGTATCTTGTCGTGTGTTTTACGGCAGGATTTTTTTGTTATATTAGGCAAATTCAATTACTATACAGGTGACAGTTATGAAGTACTTACTTACAAATGCTAAAGTTTATACTGATGGCGAGTTTGTGAATACAAACATTCTCGTTGACGGTGGCGTTATTGTCTCTCTGGGTAGCAATATTCAGGGTGATGGTGCTACTATTCTCAATTTTAGCGGTTGTGTTGTTTTCCCCGGCTTTGTGGATGTGCATGTGCATTTCCGTGAGCCGGGTTTTTCGTATAAAGAAACCATAGCTACAGGCTCTAAGGCTGCGGCCAGAGGCGGTTACACTGCAGTGTGCACTATGCCAAACCTGAACCCTGTGCCTGACAGCAGGGAGCATTTAAAAGAACAGCTTGATATTATAGACCGCGATGCAGTTATCAAGGTGTACCCCTACGGCTCAATCACAGTCGGTCAGCTGGGCGAGGAGCTCTCAGATTTAGATGCTATGGCAGAAGGTGCAATTGCCTTCTCCGATGACGGCAGAGGTGTCCAGTCCAGAGATATGATGAAGGAAGCTATGCTCAGGTCAAAAGCTCTGGGCAAGATGATAGTTGCCCACTGTGAGGACAATTCACTGCTTCATGGCGGATATATCCACGACGGTGAGTATGCAAGGACTCATAACCACAAAGGTATCTGCTCAGAAAGTGAGTACGGTCCCATTATAAGGGATATTGAGCTTGTAAAAGAAACAGGCTGTCCTTACCACGTGTGCCACGTTTCTGCAAAAGAGTCTGTGGAAGCTATAAGGAAGGCAAAGAAAAGGGGAGTGGATATCACCTGCGAAACAGGTCCCCACTATCTCGTGCTTGATGACAGTAATCTGCAAGAGGACGGACGCTTCAAGATGAACCCTCCTCTGAGAGATAAAACCGACAGAGAAGCACTTATTGCAGGAATTCTTGACGGCACAGTGGATATGATTGCTACTGACCACGCACCACACAGTGCTGAGGAAAAGTCAAAAGGTCTTGAAAAAAGTGCAATGGGAATTACAGGTATTGAAACTGCATTTTCTATACTCTACACAAAGCTTGTGAAAACAGGAGTAGTTACTCTTGAAAAGCTTGTGGAACTGCTTAATACCAACGCAAGAAAACGCTTTGGAATAGGTTCAGAAATTGCGGTAGGCGAGAGTGCGGACCTGACAGTTTTTGACCTTGATAAGGAATATGAAATTAACCCTGAGGAGTTTATCTCCAAGGGTAAAGCAACTCCCTTTAAGGGCGAAAAAGTTTTTGCAAAATGCCGCTTGACTATGTGCGAAGGCAATATAGTCTGGCAGGATAATGAATAAAGAATTACGGAAGGAGAAATTATTATGGCAAAACGTAAGGATATCAAGAAAATTCTGATTATCGGCTCAGGTCCTATTATTATCGGACAGGCTGCAGAGTTTGACTATGCAGGCACACAGGCTTGTCTTGCACTTAAGGAGGAGGGCTACGAGGTTGTCCTCTGTAACTCAAACCCTGCTACAATTATGACAGACACAACAATTGCTGATAAGGTTTATATGGAGCCTCTCACACTGGAGTATATCGCAAGAATTCTCCGCTATGAAAGACCCGATGCAATTATTCCCGGTATCGGCGGACAGACAGGTCTTAACCTTGCAACACAGCTTCAGAAGAAGGGTATCCTTGAGGAGTGCGGAGTGGAACTTCTGGGTACAAGCTCAGAGAGTATTGAGCGTGCTGAGGACAGAGAGCTGTTCAAGGAGCTTTGCGAGAGCATTGACGAGCCTGTTATTCCCTCAAGAATTACTTACAATCTTGAAGAAGCTAAAGAGGCAGCAAAGGAAATCGGCTATCCTGTAGTTTTGCGTCCTGCATTTACTCTGGGCGGTACAGGCGGCGGCTTTGCAAATAACGAGGAAGAGCTTGTTGAGAAGGGTGTCAACGCTTTCCGTCTTTCTCCTGTATCTCAGGTTCTTATTGAGAAGAGTGTTAAGGGCTACAAGGAAATCGAGTTCGAGGTTATGCGTGACAGTGCTGACCACGCAATTATGATTTGCGGTATGGAGAACATTGACCCTGTAGGTGTTCACACAGGCGACTCTATGGTTGTTGCTCCCATTATGTCACTGAATGACCACGACTTCAATATGCTCAAGGAAAGTGCTCTAAAGATTATCAAGGCTCTGAAAATTGAGGGTGGCTGTAACGTACAGTATGCACTGAATCCCGACTCCTCTGAGTACTACCTCATCGAGGTTAACCCCAGAGTTTCCCGTTCTTCTGCTCTTGCTTCCAAGGCTTCAGGTTACCCCATCGCAAGAGTTACTGCAAAGATTGCAGTTGGTATGACTCTGGAGGAGATTAAGATTGCAAACACAAATGCGGCTTTCGAGCCTGACCTTGACTATGTTGTTGCAAAGCTCCCCAGATTCCCCTTTGATAAATTCCCCACAGTTTCCAACGAGCTTTCTACTCAGATGAAAGCTACAGGTGAGGTTATGGGTATCGGCTCAACTCTGGAGGAATGTCTGCTGAAATCCGTTCGTTCTCTTGAGACAGGTGTGTGCCACTTCTTTATGCCTAAGTTTACAAAGTGGACAACTGAGGAAATTTATACTTATATCAGCAACTTCCACGATGATAACTTCTTTGCTGTTGCAGAGCTTTTCAGAAGAGGCGAGAGCGTTGAGAAGCTCCACGAGGTTACAGCTATCACAGAGCTTTTCCTTGAAAACCTCAAGATGATTGTTGATTTTGAGAAGGTTATCGCTGACAACAAGGGCGATATCGAAACCCTCAAAGAGGCAAAGAAAATCGGTTTTGCCGATAAGTTCATTGCAATGCTCTGGGAAATGACAGACGACCAGATTTTTGCACTTCGTAAAGAAAACAAAATTTTCCCCGTTTACAGAATGGTTGATACCTGCCACACAGGTGCATACATTCCTTACTTCTACTCAAGCTATCAGGGTGAGAACAAGTCCATTGTAACAGATAACAAAAAGACTATCGTTCTGGGTGCAGGCCCCATCCGTATCGGTCAGGGCGTTGAGTTTGACTATTCCACTGTTCACGCAGTTTCCACTATCCGTAAGTCAGGTATCGAAGCTATCATCATCAATAACAACCCTGAGACAGTTTCCACTGACTACACAACAGCAGACAAGCTGTACTTTGAGCCTCTTACTCCCGAGGATGTAATGAACGTAGTTGAGTTTGAGGGTGCTTATGAAGCAATTGCTTCTCTGGGCGGTCAGACTGCAATTAACCTTGCAGAGCCTATCGGCAGACGCGGTGTTCAGGTTATCGGTACTGACGTTGAGGCAATTGACAGAGCAGAGGACAGAAAGAGCTTTGAACGAATCCTTGCAGAGCTCCAGATTCCTCAGCCTAAGGGTACAGCTGTTACAAACATTGAAGACGGTGTCAAGGCTGCTGAGAGAATTGGCTATCCTGTGCTTGTTCGTCCTTCCTTTGTTTTGGGCGGTCGTGCTATGCAGATTGTTGCAAATGAGGAACAACTCAGAAGATACTTAAGAACAGCTGTTGAGGTTGACGAGGACAAGCCTGTACTTGTTGACAAGTACATTATGGGTAAAGAAGTTGAGGTTGACGCTGTTTGTGACGGTACAGATGTGTTCGTTGCAGGTATTATGGAGCTTGTTGAGCGTACAGGTGTTCACTCAGGCGACTCCATCAGCGTTTATCCTGCTTTCAGTATTTCAGACAAAGTTAAGGGTGTAATCCTTGAATATGCTAAGAAATTGGGTCTTGGACTTGGTATTGTAGGCCTTTATAATATTCAGTTCATTGTAGACTCTAATGACGATGTTTATATCATTGAGGTTAATCCCCGTTCCTCAAGAACAGTTCCTTTCCTCTCTAAGGCAACAGGCTACTCCCTTGCAGATATTGCCACAAACGTAATTATGGGCAAGACTCTCAAGGAGCAGGGAATTTTCACAATCTATCCTACAGAGAAGAACCGCTGGTACGTAAAGGTGCCCGTGTTCTCATTCAATAAAATCAAGGGTCTGGATGCATACCTTTCACCTGAGATGAAGTCTACAGGCGAAGCTATCGGCTATGATAAGAAGCTTAACCGTGCAATGTACAAGGCTATCCAGGCAGCTGGTATGACAGTTCAGAACTACGGCACAGTTCTTGTGACTATTGCTGACAAGGACAAGGAGGAGGCACTGCCTCTTATCCGCCGTTTCTACAAGCTTGGCTTTAACATTCAGGCTACAGAGGGTACTGCAAACTTCCTCATTGCAAACGGTATCCGCACTCATAAGATGGGCAAGATTTCAGAGGGCTCTGAGGATATCCCCAAGGCAATCCGCAAGGGTCACATTGCTTATGTTATCAACACCCGTGATATCGGCTCTATGAGTCAGGCAACAGACGGTTACGAAATCCGCTCCTGTGCTTCAGAGAATAATGTAACAATGTTCACAGCTCTTGATACTGTTAAGGTACTCCTTGATGTTCTTGAGGAAACCACACTTACAATTTCTACAATAGATGCAGAGTGAGTTGAGTGAAAAATGAAACAGGTAATTTTCAAAGTAATCTCTAACGAGAAAATAGCTAAAGATGTGTTCAAAATGGTGATGGAGGGAGATACTTCCTCCATTGCCTGCGGACAGTTTGTTAATATTCAGATTGAGGGGCTATATCTTCGCCGTCCTATCTCTGTATGTGAGGTAGCAGGGGATAAGCTTACCATTATATACAAGGTGGTAGGTAAGGGCACAGAGGTTATGAGCAATATGACCGAGGGTGTAGCGCTTGATGTGCTCACAGGTCTCGGTAACGGCTACGACCTTTCTGTAAGCGGTGAAAACCCTCTCCTTATCGGTGGCGGTGTAGGAGTACCTCCTATGTATCAGCTTGCAAAGGACTTAAGAGCTGAGGGTAAAGACGTTACAGTTATCCTTGGTTTTAACAAGGCAGAGGAGATTTTTTATGAGGCTGAGTTCAAGGCTTTAGGTGCAGATGTGTACGTTGCAACCGTTGACGGCAGTGTAGGTACAAAAGGCTTTGTAACTGATGTTATGAAAGCACTCACTGATTACACTTATGTATACACCTGCGGTCCCGAACCTATGCTCAAAGCTGTATACAACGAGAGCAAAACCTCAGGCCAGTTCAGCTTTGAAGAAAGAATGGGCTGCGGCTTCGGTGCCTGTATGGGTTGCTCCTGCAAAACCAAGTACGGCAACAAGAGAATTTGTAAGGATGGCCCCGTACTTACAAAGGAGGAGATTGTATGGTAAACACAAAGGTAACTCTGTCAGGACTCACCCTTGATAATCCCATAATCCCCGCCAGCGGTACCTTCGGCTATGGCTATGAATTTGCAGAAATTTACGATATCAATATTTTAGGCTCTTTCTCCTTCAAGGGTACAACCTTAGAGCCTCGTTTTGGCAACCCCACACCCAGAATTGCAGAAACACCTATGGGTATGATTAACGCAGTAGGTTTGCAGAATCCCGGTATTGACAAGGTTATTTCTGAGGAACTTCCCAAGATGAGAGAGGTTTTCCACAAGAAGGTTGTTGCAAACATCAGCGGCTTCTGTGTGGAGGAGTATGTTGCCTGCTGTGAGAAGATTGACAAAGAGGACTGCGTTGGACTTATTGAGATTAACATCAGCTGTCCCAATGTTCACGGCGGCGGTATGGCTCTGGGCACTTCTCCTGAGATGGCGGCTGAGATTACACGTGCTGTAAAGACTGTGACCACAAAGCCTGTGTATATCAAGCTTACACCCAATGTTACAAGCATTGTTCCCATAGCAAAGGCAGTTGAGGAAGCAGGAGCGGATGGTATCTCTCTGTGCAACACCTTCCTCGGTATGCGAATTGACCTGAGAACAAAGAAGCCTGTAATCGCTAACAAAATGGGCGGTTTCTCAGGCCCTGCAATCTTCCCTCAGGCATTGAGACTTGTTTATCAGGTGTATGAGGCAGTGAATATTCCCATAATCGGTATCGGCGGTGTTGCTACTGCAGAGGATGTAATAGAAATGATGCTTGCAGGCGCAACTGCAGTGCAGGTAGGTGCACAGAACCTTGTTGACCCCTATGCCTGCAAGAAGATTATAGAAGACTTACCTGCCGTAATGGAAAAATACGGCATTACAGATTTAAATGATATTATAGGAGGCGCACACTAATGGGTAAAGACGTAATTATCGCCTGCGATTTCGCAGGCAAGGACCAGTGTCTTGCATTTCTTGACAAGTTCACAGATTGCAAGCCTTTCGTAAAAATCGGTATGGAGCTGTTCTATTCAGCAGGTCCCGAGATTGTAAAGGAAATCAAGAGTCGCGGACACAAGATTTTCCTTGACCTTAAGCTCCACGATATTCCCAACACAGTTATGAAGTCTATGTCAGTACTCCGTAACCTTGATGTCGATATGACAAACCTCCATGCATCAGGCACAAAGGCTATGATGGAGGCAGCACTCAAGGGTCTTACCCGTGAGGACGGCACACGTCCCATCCTCATTGCAGTTACTCAGCTTACATCTACAAGCGAGGAGGCAATGCGTGAGGATCTGCTCATCAATGCTCCTATTGATGAGGTTGTTATGCACTATGCAAAGAATGCCGCAGACGCAGGACTTGACGGTGTAGTTTGCTCACCTCTTGAGGCAGGCAAGGTACACGACAAGTGCGGTAAGGACTTTGTAACAGTTACTCCCGGTGTGCGTTTTGCAGACGGTGACGTTGGTGACCAAAAGCGTGTTACAACTCCTGAGCGTGCAAAGGAAATCGGCTCTGACTATATTGTAGTAGGCAGACCCATCACAGCAGCAGATGACCCTGTTGCCGCATACAAGAGATGTGTGGCTGAGTTCGTTGGCTAAGTAAACATAAGTAGTTAAAAACAGAAAGGACATAAAGATTATGGAAAAGAAAGTAGCAAAAGCATTACTTGAGATTCAGGCAGTATTCCTTCGTCCTGATGAGCCCTTCACATGGGCAAGCGGAATCAAGAGCCCTATCTACTGCGATAACCGCCTTATCCTCACTTCTCCTGAGCAGAGAGAGATCGTTGAGCACGCAATCGCAGAGACAGTAAAGCGTGAGTATCCTGAGGCAGAGGTGCTTATGGGTACTTCAACAGCAGGTATTGCACATGCCGCTATTGCCGCAAGTATTCTCGATATGCCTATGGGTTATGTAAGAGGTAGTGCAAAGGACCACGGCAGACAGAATAAAATTGAGGGCAGACTGAATGCCGGTCAGAAGGTAGTAGTTATTGAGGATCTTATTTCTACAGGCGGTTCAGTTATCGACGTTGTAGACGCACTCAGAGAAGTAGGCGCAGAGGTGCTGGGTATCGTTTCTATCTTCACATACGGTATGCAGAAAGGTCTTGACCGCCTTGCAGCTGCAAACGTAAAGAACGTAAGCCTTACAAACCTTGATGCAGTAGCTGCAGCAGCTGCAGAGTCAGGCTACATCAAGGAAGAGGACGTTGCACGTCTTCTCAAGTTCAGAGATAATCCCTCTGACGAAAGCTGGATTACAGCAAAGTAATTCTATAAATACAGCATATTACTGACTCTCCCTATGGGGGAGTCAAATGCTATAACTTTCTTTCAGGTGGTGTAAAAAGTATGAGAGGACTTATTGATATAAGCGAACTTACAATAGAAGAAATCGAATCCCTTATGGACACTGCAGAGGATATTATTGCAAATCCTCAGAAATACGCTGAGAGCTGTAAGGGCAAGAAGCTTGCCACACTTTTCTTTGAGCCTTCAACCAGAACAAGACTTTCTTTTGAGGCGGCTATGCACGAGCTGGGCGGTTCTGTTATCGGCTTCAGCGACGGCAGTAATTCCTCTGCTGTTAAAGGCGAGAGTATTGCCGATACAGCAAGAGTTGTTGGCTGTTATGCAGATATTATTGCAATGCGTCATTTTATTGAGGGTGCACCCTTTGTTGCAGACCGCAACTGTGTTGTGCCTGTTATCAATGCAGGTGACGGCGGACATAATCATCCCACACAGACTCTTGCAGACTTACTTACAATCAGACGTGAGAAAGGCGATTTTTCTCACCTGACAGTGGGTTTCTGCGGTGACCTTAAATACGGCAGAACAGTACATTCTCTTTGCACAGCCTTGTCCCGCTATAAGGGTGTTAAGTTTGTGTTTATTGCTCCTAAGGAGTTGAGAATTCCCAGTTACCTTGTGTATGAGGTGCTGGAGAAAAACGGCATTGAGTATGTAGAGTGCGACTCACTTGAAGAGGCAATGCCTACACTTGATATCCTCTATATGACCCGTGTTCAGGGTGAAAGATTTGAGGATAAAGCAGAGTATGAGCGTCTTAAGGACAGCTACATTCTCACCGCAGATAAGCTTGAGAGTGCAAAGTCTGATATGATTGTTATGCATCCCCTGCCCAGAGTAAACGAGATTTCTGTAGAGGTGGATTACGACAGCCGTGCTTGTTACTTTAAACAGGTTTTAAATGGCAAGTATATGCGTATGGCACTAATACTTAAGCTTCTCAGTGAGGCAAAGCAGGGCATCAGTGCAGACGCGGTACGCCCCAAGCCAATCAGTGATGATGCAAATGGTGCACACACCTGTCAAAATCCCAAGTGTATCACTCACACAGAGCAGGAGCTTCCTCAGGCCTTCAAGTGCGTGGATAAGGAGAAGAACATCCTCAGATGTAAATACTGCGAAGCAAGGGTAAAGTAATTTATATAAGTAAAATACAGACGGACACTCTGAATAAGGGTGTCCGTCTGCTGCAAATAACAGAAAACAGGCACACATTATTTTATGTGTGCCTGTTCGTTTATATTTAGCTCTGTGTTTTTTACTTGACTCTTCTGAATACCATGGGGTAGAGGGTTTGAAGCTCACCAAGGTTGTTGCTTGTGAAAGTAAGTGTATCTTCTGTCAGAGTGAAGTTTTCATAGTAGTTTTCCTCTTCACCTTCTGCTGTCATATAGAGCTTATCATTTTCAACCCTGTAAGTTCCGTTAATAGGTGCAGAAATCTCGTCAATCATTTCGGGAGAAATGATATCATTTATAAACGCATCCATGGATGTGTATCCCATAAAAGCAATCAACTGGTCAACAGTCAGAGGAAGTTTTTCCTGTTTGATAAGAGCGTTGATATAGTTTGTCATATCGCCCTTAAGGTCAGCTTTGAGTGTAACAACACTTTCTTCCACAGAGTCGCGGTCATATACAGTTGTGCATGTTCCGTCCTCGTTATAGGTCTGAATTGCATCTACAACAAATGTGTCAATGTTAAGGTGCTCAAGCATCAGAGGGTCATCAGTATAGCCCACAAGTAATGCATTGATTGCTTCTGCCATATCGGATGTGGTTTTCCAAGTACCTACAACACTAAGAGCAGGGGTAGCTTCACACTGATAAAGCAGATGATATACAGGCTCTTCAACTGCGATTTTTGCAATCCACTTCTGAATTGCAGTTGCGTCCTTGATTGTGATATCTGTTGAAAAATCCACATCTGCAAGGAGTAGTGAGTCACCTTCTATAACTTCAAGCTTTGCAATGTGCTTCTGAATAGCAGTTGCATCTTTGATTGATATATCCTGAGACTCGTCTGCATCACCTATATAGCCTATTGCTACACCGTCTACAGAGTCAAATGCGGTACCTTCTTCAGCGGATACAGCGTATCCCTCAGGCAGGGTGTAAGCAGATGTGCACACAGCACTTATGCTGAGAAGCATCATCAGAGCCAGTAAAAGTGAAATAACCTTTTTCATAATATAACCTCCTGAAAAATAATAAAGGTGTGGGATTTCCTTATTATATTTGACGTAATTACAAGGAAAAACTCACACCTTGTTTTTATGTTTTGTAAAAATTAAGACTTGTTCTGTGCGTCAACAAGCTTATCTGCACCATACATCTCGCGGAGCTTGGGCTTTTCAATCTTGCCTGTTGGGTTGCGGGGGACTTTTGCAAAGATGATTCTGTGGGGTCGCTTGTATCTGGGCATACCCTTGCAGAATTCGTTGATTTCTTCTTCTGTAGCGGTAAAACCCTCTTTCAGTTCGATGATTGCTGCTGCAATCTCACCAAGTCGCTCATCAGGCAGACCGATAACTGCAACGTCGTTGATAGCCTTGTGGCCTCTGAGGAAGTCCTCAATCTGAACGGGGTAGAGGTTTTCACCGCCTGAGATGATAACATCTTTCTTACGGTCAACAAGGAAGATGAATCCGTCCTCGTCTTCTTTAGCCATATCGCCTGTATATAGCCAACCGTCCTTGATAGAAGCGGATGTGGCTACTTCGTCATTGTAGTAGCAGGTCATAACGCCGGGACCTTTTACGCAAAGCTCGCCGACCTCGCCCTGCTCTACAGGCTGGTTGTTCTCATTTACAATCTTAACCTCCCAGCCGTAACCGGGCTTGCCGATTGCACCAACCTTATGAATGTTCTCAACTCCAAGGTGAACACAGCCGGGGCCTATGGACTCAGAAAGTCCGTAGTTTGTGTCGTACTGGTGGTCGGGGAAGTATTCCTTCCAACGCTTTATGAGGCTCATAGGTACAGGCTGAGCGCCAATGTGCATAAGTCTCCACTGAGAAAGTTCGAAGTCGTTGGGATTAAGTGCACCTGAGTCCATTGCGTTGAGTATATCCTGTGCCCAGGGAACGAGCAGCCATACTATTGTGCACTTCTCCTTGGAAACGGCATCAAACACATATTCGGGTCTTGTGCCCTTAAGGAGCACTGCCTTGCTTCCTGATAAAAGACTTCCGAACCAGTGCATCTTTGCACCTGTGTGATAAAGGGGAGGAATGCACAGGAATACGTCATCCTTAGTCTGACCGTGATGATTCTGCTCTACCTTGCAGGAATGGGTAAGACTTCTGTGCTTGTGAAGAATAGCCTTGGGGAAGCCTGTTGTACCTGAGGAGAAGTAGATAGCCGCAAAGTCATCTTCTGTAAGAGGCACAGCAGGGGACTGAGATGAACACTCCAGTGTCATATCGTTGTAATCTTCCGCAAAGGTAGGACAGCCCTGACCGCCTGCATAAATGAGAAGACGGTTTTTGCTAATGCTCTCTACAATATCCTCAACTCTGCCGATAAACTCAGGGCCGAATACAAGTGCATCACATTCAGCAAGAGTCAGACAATAGTCAATTTCATCGCTTGCGTATCTGAAGTTAAGAGGAACAGCTAAAGCACCTGTCTTAAGAATACCGAAGTATATAGGAAGCCACTCAATGCAGTTCATCAGAAGTATTGCAACCTTGTCGCCTTTCTTGATACCTCTTGCCATCAGTGCATTTGCAAAGCGGTTTGCTTTTTCATCAAAGACACTCCATGTAATCTCACGGCGGAAGTACTTCTTTTCGGTTTCCTGAACAAGGTCATAGTCACGCCATGTAAGACGTCTGGTCTCAGGCTGACCTGGGTTAATCTCTACCAGTGCTACGTCAGAAGCGAACTCTGTGGCGTTTCGCTCCAGCATATCAATTATTGTCATTTCTGTATCTCACTCCTAAAAAATAAAAAACCTCAAAAGCACAAGATGAAAAGTGCTTTTGAGGACGAAAAATCGCGGTACCACCTCAATTTGCCTCTGCTTCACAGCAGAAGCCTCTGCAGGTATCTTAATGTAAAAATACCCTGCCGTGTAACGGACGGCTCCCGTCACAGCCTACTGATCGAATTTTTAACAAGGCTACGCACCTCGGCGCTTCTTTGTCACGCCTCGTTGTGCTCCGCTACTCTTAAAAAGTCCACGGACTCCCCAAATTTGCCTGCAAACAAATGCACAGCATTAATTTGCTGTTCGGCAAATTGCGGCGTCATCCTTGACTTTTAAGGCTACGCACCTCGGCGTTTCGATGTTCGGTGTGCCACTCTCGGAATGTATTGGGCAAAGGCTTGTTATCGGCTCACACCCTGCGCCGACTCTCTGAAAACTGCACCAAAGCTTACTTCTTTCCGGTCAATGTGTTTGTGCTTATGAAGATTAGATAAATTATAGCATTTATATGAATACTTGTCAATCTTTATACTTAAGACAAAACAAAAACCCCGATAAATTATCGGGGCTGTAACATTATGTGTAGGGTCTGTCAATGGTGACTACTGCATTGCAGTTTTCACATTTTGACTTGATAAGGGTGCCGATTCTTTCTTTCAGCACTTCCTCGCTGTCTGTAACCTCGTGGGGAACAACTGCGTCAAAAATCAGATTGTTGTGCATAGGGCCGGGCACCATACGGAAGTCGTGAATAGTTGCATCCTTGTGGATTTCCTTAATAGCCTCCTTGGCTATTTCTTTGAATGTCTTAACCGCTTCGTTGTCGGTTTCTATAGGGTCCATATGGATGACAGTTTCACAGGAAAATTTTTCTCTCAGCTCCTGCTCGATAATGTCAATCTCGTTGTGCAGTGCAAATATATCGCCCTTGCCGTCAACCTCTGCGTGGAGAGACATCATCTTTCTGCCGGGACCGTAATCGTGGATAACCATATCGTGAATACCAAGCACCGCCTCGTGTGCCATAACCGTCTCCTCAATTTCCTTTACAAAGTCCTCCTCAGGGGGAGTGCCAAGCAGCGGCTGGATAGTTTCATACGCAGAGCGGAAGCCTGCAAAGAGCACGAACATAGACACCGCCGCACCAAACCAGCCGTCAATGGCTACCTCAGAGATTGCACTGATAATAACTGAGATTAGTACTACTGCAGTTGCGGCACAGTCAGAAATGCAGTCGGTAGCAGTTGCTTTCATGCCTGAGGAGTCAATCTCTTCACCAAGCTTGCGGTTGTAGAAGAACATATACCCTTTAATGAGGATAGACACACAGAGGATGATAATTGTTAGCAGGAAGTTTCCTGCAAGGGGTTCAGGGTTTAGAATTTTCTCGATGGAAGAAATAAGCAGCTCAAAGCCTACAATGACAATTACAATTGAAACCAACAGTCCTGATATGTATTCGATTCTGCCGTGGCCAAAGGGGTGTTTAGTATCTGGTTTCATTCCTGCAAACTTAAAGCCGATAAGAGTTATCACTGATGAACCTGCATCGGACAGGTTGTTGAAGGCATCGGCTGTGATTGCAATAGATCCTGAAAGAGTTCCTGCCAGAAGTTTAATTGCAAAGAGCAGAACATTGAGTCCTATGCCTAAGATTGAGCACATCATACCCCAGGCACGTCTGCCTGCGGATGTGTTTTTGTCAACATCCTTCATAAAAAGAGAAGACAGAATTTTAATCATTGTTATCACCAACTTAAAATTATAGCACAAATGTTAAAATAATGCAAATTTGGCTAAATGTACATTTTTTGAAGAAAATCCGCAGGATGACATCCAAAATGTTCATCCTGCGGTTGTAGTCAGGCTCTGAGTCTGAGTATCTGACCGGGATAAATCAGGTTGGGGTTTGAAAGGTTATTCAGTGAAATAATGTCGTTTACATTAAGTCCGTACCGCTTTGCAATCGCCCACATGGTGTCCTCGGGACGAACTGCGTAATACATAGGCGGTATAGGTTTATCAACGGGGATTCTGAGTACCTGACCGGGATAGATAAGCTCAGTATCTGTCAGGTCATTGAGAGCTGCGATTTCCTCTACGGTAGTTCCGAAGAAGTTCGCAATTCCCCATAGGGTGTTGCCCTCTAATACAGTGTAAAGTACAGGCTCCAAGGCAAAACCTCCTTTCTATTAAATAATATCCGCAAACAAAGAAAAGTGTTCACGAATATTAAAGCTCAGTCAGGGGAAGATAAAAGAAAAGGAGGATATATATGGAATACGCAATCAAAGAAATAAAGGCACGTCAGGTGCTTGATTCAAGAGGATTTCCCACAGTAGAAAGCGAGGTTATACTTGAATCAGGCCACAGAGCATCGGCAATTGTGCCCTCAGGTGCTTCTACAGGCGAGTACGAGGCGGTGGAGCTTCGTGACGGAGGAAAAGCTTTCATGGGCAAAGGTGTTACAAAAGCTGTGGATAATGTCAACAGGCTTATTGCACCTGCACTTCTCGGCAGGTCTTGCCTTGACCAACAGACTGTGGATAATGTTATGATTAAGATGGACAACACAGACAATAAGGGCAATTTAGGTGCAAACGCTATACTCTCTGTTTCTCTTGCAGTTGCAAAAGCGGCGGCAAAGTATCTTAAACTTCCTCTTTATCGTTATCTTGGTACACCTTTTTCTTGCCGTTTGCCTGTGCCTATGATGAATATTTTAAACGGAGGCGCACACGCAGGCAATAACATTGATATTCAGGAATTTATGATTATGCCTGTTGGTGCAAAAAGCTTTTCTGAGGGACTGAGACAGTGCTGTGAGATTTACCACAGCTTAAAGGATATACTGAAAAGTCTCGGAAAATCTACAGCAGTGGGAGATGAGGGTGGCTTTGCACCGGATCTTGAAAGTGACGAACAGGCTCTTGAGCTGATTATGAAAGCTGTAAAAAAAGCTGGTTACAATGAGGAAAATACAAAGCTCGCTCTTGATGCGGCAGCCTCAGAGTGGTACACAGATGGAAAGTACAGCTTGCCTAAGAGAGGCACAGTTGTGACCACTCAGGAACTTATAGAATATTTTGACACATTGTCTGCAAAATATCCTATTATATCAATAGAGGACCCTCTGTCGGAAAACGACTGGACAGGTTGGGTACAGATAACAGAGAAGCTGAGTTCAAGAGTACAGCTTGTTGGTGATGATTTGTTTGTTACAAACGATAAACGTCTGTGCCATGGAATTAATATGAAGGCGGCAAACTCTATCCTTATTAAAGTAAACCAGATAGGTACTCTGACAGAGACCTTCAGAGCAATCGACCGTGCACACAAAGCAGGCTACACTGCAGTCATCTCACATCGTTCAGGTGAAACAGAAGATACAACGATTGCTGATATTGCAGTAGCAACAGGGGCAGGCCAGATTAAAACAGGTGCTCCCTGCAGAGGTGAACGCACAGCAAAGTTTAACCAGCTTGTTCGTATTGAAGAAGACCTTTCTGATTTTTCACAGTACTATATTTGACAGTGTATGGAAATTTGTTATCCGATTTCAAAAAAATAAGTAAAATTTTAGCCATAAAAAATAATTTTTGCAGTGCTCAACCTATTTACTTTGATAAAGATTCTGTGTTATAATACACGTGTATGTTTTTGGAAAATCCGATGAATTAATGAGGTTTTCCGAATTTCCACGAGGGGTATATATGAATAATTACAAACACGTTTTAGCAAACTCCGGTGTCTTGCTGGATAAATACTATTACTTTGACGGTAAGCTTGGAGCAATCTATAATAAAGAATGCACAGAATTTCGTCTGTGGTCACCTATTGCCAGTGATGTGAAGGTGAGGTTTTATGCAACAGGAAGTGACGCAGAGCCCGGAGCAAGGGTACTGGGTACCTATCCTATGACAAAGAATAATGATACAGGTGTATGGTCATACGCTGCAGTAGGTGACCTTGCAGGAGTATACTACACCTACTTGGTTTCTCACCCTGATTTCGGAGAGAGAGAAACAGGCGATATATATGCCAGAGCCGCCGGTGTCAACGGCAACCGCTCAATGGTTGTAAATCTTGATACCACCAATCCTCAGGGCTGGGAAGATGACAAGAGAATTCTCTTTGACCGTCCTACAGATGCCATTATCTGGGAAGTACAGGTCAGGGATTTCTCCTACTGTGAGTCAAGCGGTGTTTCTGAAAAGCACAGAGGTAAGTTCATGGCTTTTACTGAGCATACAACTCTCTTTGGAAAAGAGGGTGCACCTGCAACCTGTGTTGATTACCTGAAGGAACTTGGTATTAATTGTGTGCAGATTAATCCATTTTACGATTTTGCATCTGTAGATGAGGCATCTTCTGTTGACCAGTACAACTGGGGTTATGACCCCAAGAACTACAACCTGCCAGAGGGTAGTTTTTCTACTGACCCCTTTAAGGGTGAGGTAAGAATCCGTGAGTGTAAAGAAATGATAAAGGCACTTCACGAAGCAGGTATTGCAGTAGTAATGGATGTTGTATATAATCACACTTACTCAAGTGTTGGTTCTTGGTTTGATATTTCTGTTCCCGGATACTACTACAGATACAACAAAGACGGTAACTGGTCTAACGGTTCAGGTTGCGGTAACGATACTGCTTCAGAGCATAAGATGTACCGTAAGTTTATGATTGACTCCATTATGTACTGGGCACAGGAGTATCATCTTGACGGCTTCCGCTTTGACCTTATGGGTCTGCATGATACTGAGACGATGAACGAAATCAGAAAGGCTCTTAACACCCTCGAAAACGGTGAAAAGATTCTTATGTACGGAGAAGCCTGGGATATGTTCACTGCTTGTCAGCCCGGCACAATTATGGCTAACCAGAAGAATATGCACTATCTGCCTGATAATGTTGCGGCTTTCTGTGATAATTACCGTGATGCGGTAAAGGGTAACGAGTTTGAACAATACAGTTGCGGCTTTGTTCAGAATGGTTCAAGACGAAATGAGCTGTTCCGTGCAGTCCGTGCTGAAACAGATTTCTGGGCACGTACTCCTTCTCAGGCTGTAAACTATGCTTCCTGTCATGACGGCAGAACTATGTATGACAAGCTCTGTGTGTCTGTTCACCATAACGATGCACAGTACGATAAGCGTCATGAAGATATAATAAGAATGAATAAGCTTGCGGCAGCTATTATGTTCACAAGCCAGGGTATTCCTTTTGTGCTGGCAGGTGAGGAGATGGCACGTACAAAGCTCGGTGAGCATAACAGTTACTGCTCTCCTTCAAAGCTTAATCGAATTGATTGGACTCGCATTGAGGAGTATAAAGACCTTGTTGATTACTACAAGGGCCTTATTAAGCTCCGTAAGTCCTTTGCTCCTTTCCGTGACCATACTGAGGGAACAATACACAAGGGAATGTGGCTGTTTACGGATAATCCTACAGGTGCCGGCTATACTCTTGAGGGCGATGCTTACGGAAAACACCGTAAGATGCTTCTTCTCTTTAACGGAGCACACCATCAGGAGTGCTTTGATTTGGCAGCTCACGGTCTTACAGGTTGGTGGGATGCCCTTGTAAACCATGAGGAAGCAGGCACTGAGTTTATAGGTGAATACAGCAGAGTTATCTGTGTGCCTCCTACTAGTGCACTTATTCTTGTTGAGCAGGACGATATCAATCTCTGAGTACTCAGGTGTAAGAGATTTTCAAATGCAATTTGCGTAAATAATTTAATACTATAAAAGATAGGGGATAGGCATTTGCCTGTCCCTTATTTGTCTTTCTTAAGAAAATGTCAACTTTTTTACATTTATGTATAGAAATTCTCCTGAAAATGGTTTATACTGTATATGAATTAATATTTCTGTTCCTCGAGGAGGCAACAGCGAATATATAAAAGGAGGAAAAACTATGAAACTTAAAAGCATTATCTCTCTTCTGCTTTGCTTGCTTCTTCTTGTGAGCACAGTTACTGTTTCTATGGTTTCTGTCGGTGCTGAAGACGTCACCGAAGCACCCACAGACACAGTTGTTGAGCCTACAGATGAACCCACAGAAGACGAGATACCCAACCCCTATTCAGAGGCTGCACAGGCTCTGGATAAAGAGTTTGCTTATGACGGTGAGTTAGGCTGTTTCTACACACCTGAAGCAACTACCTTCAAACTTTGGGCTCCTACATCTTCTGAGGTTATCGTAAACCTCTATGCTACAGGTAGCGATGATGAAGAAGGTGCAGCAGAACTTGGTGATTATGCAATGACCAAGGATGAGGTTGACGGTAAATGGACAGGCGTATGGTCTGTTACAATCAAGGGTGACCTTATGAATGTTTATTACACCTACACTTCCACAAACAAAGCTCTTGTTACAGAGAAGGAAAACACAGCAACATTCGTTGACCCCTATGCAAAAGCAACAGGTGTTAACGGTGACCGTGCAATGGTAGTTGACCTTGACTCTACAGACCCCGAGGGCTGGGATAAGGATGCTCACATCTATGTTGACGAGCAGACAGATGCTATCATCTGGGAAGTAGTTGTACGTGACTTCTCTGCATCTGAGACCTCAGGTGTATCAGAAGCAAACAGAGGTAAGTTCCTTGCTTTTACAGAGAGTGGTACTACTGTTAACGGTGAGGGCTTAGTTCCTACCTGTGTTGATTATCTGAAGGAGCTGGGCATTACTCATGTACAAATTAACCCCTTCTATGATTTTGCAACTGTAAATGAGGCAAAGGACCTTGCTGACCAGTACAACTGGGGTTATGACCCTGAAAATTACAATGTTCCCGAGGGAAGCTATTCTTCTAACCCCTATGACGGTAACGTTCGTATCAATGAGTGTAAGCAGATGATTCAGGCTCTCCACGAGGCCGGCATCGGTGTTATTATGGACGTTGTTTACAACCACACATATTTCACAGATACATCTAACTTCCAGCTTGCAGTTCCCAATTACTACTATCGCTTTAATGAAGCAGGCGGTTGGTCAAATGCTTCAGGCTGTGCTAACGATACAGCTTCCGAGCGTGCAATGTATCGCAAGTTTATGATTGACAGCTGTCGCTACTGGGCTGAGGAATACCACGTTGACGGTTTCCGTTTTGACCTTATGGGTATTCACGATGTAGAGACAATGAACCTCATCCGTGCAGATCTGGATGAAATCGACTCCAGAATTATTATGTACGGTGAGGGTTGGTCTGCTGCATCTTCCGTATTTGACAAGACAACCTGCACAGGTGAAAAGACTGTAAGCTCATCTCAGAAGTATTCTGAGTTCCTTTCTGAGCGCGTAGGACTTTTCAACGATGAGATTCGTGATGGTATCAAGGGCAATGTATTCTCTGATGCTGGCACAGGTTATGTTCAGGGTGCACAGTCTTGCTACAGCAACATTGCTTACGGTATCAGAGCAAACACAGTAGGTAAGGGAAGTACCTGGTCAGCAATGGCACCTTCACAGTGTGTAACATATGCAAGCTGTCACGACAACCACGCACTTTACGACAGACTTGTTACTTCTGTTTACGGCTTCGATGCTGAGTACAGACAGAGATACTCTGACCTTATTGAAATGAATAAGATGGCTGCTACCATTGTTACTACATCTCAGGGCATCTGCTTCTTCCTTGCAGGTGAAGAGATGGCACGTACTAAGGACGGCGACACAAACAGCTACAACGCTCCTATTGAGGAGAATATGATTGACTGGGAGCTTGCAGTTTCCAATGCAGATCTGGTATCCTACTACAGAGGTCTTATGGATATCCGTAAGTCTTTCTCTCCCTTCACAGCAGGAACAAAGGATTATGCAACTAAGTATACATTTAATGACTCCCTTGCATCTATGGTAGACACTCTCGCATATACAGTAGAGAATGATACTGAAGGCGAGTGGAACAAGGTTGCAGTTATTCTGAACTCCAGTAAAACAGAGACTAAGGAAATTACTCTTGCAGACGATTCTGTTACACAGTGGGTTGTTATTTCTGACAATACTTGTGCAGGTGTTGACGCTCTCTATGAGGTTGAGGGCAGTACCTTCACAGTTGCTCCTTCAAGTGCTGTAATTGCAGTTGATAAAGAGAGCTTTGAGGCAGTAGGTCTTGAGTCAGGCGACAGCAAGGTTACAGTAAACCATGTAGACGCAGACACAGGCGTTGTACTGACAACTCAGGTTATCACAGGTAAGATTGGCAACGGCTATGAGACAGCAGTTGACACATCTCTCTCTCTTGAATATGATTTCGATTCAGTTGAAGGCGAAGCTAAGGGCGTATTCACAGAGGAGGACATCACAGTTACTTACAAGTATGAGCTTTATAAGGCTCCCAGACTTGTTTCAGGCGATGTATCTGAAGACGACAGAATCACAATCGCAGATGCTACAGCAATTCAGAAGTACATTGCAGGTCTTGTAGAGTTTAATGACGAACAGCTTGTAAACGGCGACTATGATTACTCAGGCGATTTAAACATCAAGGATGCAACAATGCTTCAGAAGCACCTGGCAGGCTTCTCTGTAAGCATCAGCACTGTTACAACAAACTTCTACCACGTGAAGGATGACGGCACAGTTATCACAATTGCTCCTTCTTTAACCAAAGAATACAGAGTAGGTACTGAGTATCAGACAGAAGCAATCAAGGTTGAGCTTTATGAACTTGGCGAGAACCTGCCTGAGAATGCAACAGGTATTGTTTCTGCAAATGTTACAAATGTTGATTATTATTACGACTATTCTGCATCGGGTTATAAGATTCACGCAGCACATCTGGATGCTGAGGCAACATGGACTCCTTATCTCTGGGCTTGGAGTACATCAGGCGGCAACGCATTTAAGAGCTGGCCCGGTGTAGCAATGATGGATGACGGTGACGGTTGGTCCTCTATTAATGCAGCACTCCCCGAGGGTGAAGCATACTCCATCATCATTTCCAACAACGGTTCTCCTCAGTCTGCTGACTACACAGATGTAGAGGGTGAGGAAATCTGGGTTGTAATTGATGATTATAATCTGGTTAACAAGGGTCAGTTCCTGACAATCTACACAGAGAAACCTGACCTTGAGGCTCTTCGTGCTGAGCTTCCCACAGAGGCTCCTACAAATGCACCCACAGATCTTCCTATTGATTAAAAAATTGAATAAGTAATTCTGAAATAAAAAGCGGTCGGAACAGATAAGTCTGTTCCGGCCGCTTTTTGTCAAACGCCCCGACACAATCGGGGGGTTAAACAAGTAAAAAGTCCTCCGATTACTCGAAGGACTTTACATACCGTTTTGCAATATGTGCAAAGAGCGGATTAAACTGCTCTCTGAACTTTACCTGAACGTAAGCAACGGGTGCAAGCATAAACGTGCTTGGGTGAGCCGTTAACAACAGCCTTTACTCTCTGCACATTGGGCTTCCAAGTTCTGTTGGAGCGTCTGTGAGAGTGAGAAACCTTAATTCCGAACTTAACGTCCTTTCCGCAGAAATCACATTTTGCCATGCTTCTGCACCTCCTTAATGACATAGTAGCATTTGTAACTCTGTTATCATAACAGAAAAGCTTACAAAATGCAAGTGTTTTTTTGAAAAACTTTTCTTGTTTTTTTATTTGACTTATTATATAATATAATAGTTAAGTTGTATATAATAGTATAACTATGTGTTTTTTAGAGTTTTTGTGAGATATTGGGGGCGGTGCTTTGTATAGAATTATAATGAACCTTGAACAATATACTCATAATATGCGAGGCACTGTTTCTTTGATTATAGGACTTGTGCTGGCAACTACCATTTTTATGTTTGTTATAGGTCCTTTGCACAATTTAATTCAGGCAAAAGTTATCAAAGCATGCGGTGATGATTGGGTAGAGGAAGCAGGATATCTTACTATGAATCCTGCAAAAAGCTTTCACTGGATTGGACTTATATCTGTTTTTGTAGTTTTTATGGGGTTTACAAAACGTGTCCGTTACAGACGCCGTTATTTTCACGCACCTGTGCTGGGTACATTTTTGATTTCATTTTCAGGTATTCTTACATACTTTTTAAGCGGTGCACTGCTTATCTTTGCTTGTACTCTTTTGGGCAGTTTTAACCCTTACGGTATGGCTAATCCTTCTTTTATGCCTGCTGAGGAGCTTCCTTTCTGGGGATGCGTTTTTCATGCTGTTTTTTCCTCACTGTTTTTTCTTTCCAGAATGTGTATTTATTCTGCGTTTTTCAATCTCATACCCATTACTCCTATGGACATGGGAGAAGTGGTGTTTAATTTTATCGGAAGACACTGGTCAGATGTGGTTAAGAAAAATGATATAGTAATTTCCGTAGGACTTTTTGTTCTTGCGTTTTTTGTATTGGGAATGCCGGACAGCTTCATTGTGGAGTCATCATTCAGCATCATCGGTATGCTTGAAGACTCCTTCGGACTTTTAATCAATATTTTTACTTAAGTTACGGAGATGTTTATTAATGCTTTTTGATTTTATACGTGGTAATATGAATTTTGAGAGTGTTCTTATCCATTTTGCCGTTGTACTTCTGATGATTTTTCTTATACTCCCTGTTCACGAGTTTGCTCACGCAGGAGTTGCTTATCTTTTAGGAGATAAGTCTATCAAGTACAGAAACCGTCTTTCATTAAACCCTTTGAAGCATATCGACATCACAGGTGCTTTGTGTATGTTGCTTTTAGGCTTTGGATGGGCTAAGGCGGTGCCTATTTATCCCGGTAATTTTAAGAAACCTAAACTCTATATGGGCATCACTGCTTTGGCAGGCCCTGTGTCTAATATACTTTGCGGTATGCTTGGGGGCGCGGTGGTTCTTTTGATGTCACGATTTGCACCTTATTTCTTATTTACTACAGTTATCGGTTCCTTTATATGGGAATTTTTAATTTATTATATTTCAATAAACTGCTCTTTAGCTATATTTAATTTAATTCCCATTCCGCCTCTGGACGGAAGCCGTGTGCTCTCCATATTCCTGCCGAATAAAGCAGTGAACTTTATGTACAGATATGAGCGATACACCTTCTTTATAGTTATCCTTCTTTCCTTTACAGGTGTTCTTGATATTATTATGAATACTTTTACACCTTTCCTTATAAGACTTTGTCTTTTCTTTACTATTTGATTATTTCCGTGCAATTGCAGAAACTGTCATAAAGGAGGCAGTAAGCTATGCAGAATACAACTCAGCTACAGTACAAGCTGCCTGTTTTTGAAGGGCCTCTTGACCTGTTGCTTCTGCTTATTTCAAAAAATAAAATAGATATCTGTGACATTGAAATATCCCTGCTTCTTGAGCAGTATATGGAGCAGATTGCCGCCATGCAGAGTGAGGATATGGACATAGCCTCAGAGTTCCTTGAAATGGCGTCAAGACTTGTGTATATTAAATCTGTAATGCTTCTGCCAAAGCATGAGGAAGAAGCTGAACAGCTGAAAAGCGAGCTTCAGGGACAGCTCATTGAATATCAGCTTTGTCGTGCAGTGGCTTCAAAGCTTGCACCTATGGTCAGCTTTGATAAGTTCTGCAGAGAAGCTTCTCCTGTGGAGTTTGACCTTACATATAACAGAATTCATCCTCCTGTAGATATTGCAAAGGCTTATGTTAATGCTGTAGGCAGAGGAAAGAGGAAGCTTCCTCCCAAGCGTGAGGCGTTCTCAGGAATTGTTGAGAAAAAGATTATTTCCGTAAGCTCACGTATCATCAGAGTTATGCGTAATCTCTGGCACAAAAAGAACGTGCGTTACGGAGAACTGTTTGAGGCTTGCAACGGCAAGAGTGACTTGGTTGCAACTTTTCTTGCGGTTTTAGAGCTTGTTAAAGGCAAACGTGTTATTATAGACGGAGACGGTGATAATGCCACTGTCACAATGATAGAGGAGAACAGACGATGAGTGAACTTAATATAAAATACGCTATAGAAGCAATACTCTTTGCCAACGGCTCCTCTGTATCAGTGAGCAGAATGGCTCAGGCTCTGGAGCTTTCAGAGAAGCAAACCAAAAAGTATGCGGACGAGCTGTTGGAAGAATATACAGCCGCTTCTCGTGGTATAACAATAATAAAGCTTGATGATTCCTATCAGATGGTATCTGCCGAGGAATACGCTCCTCAGATTCGTACTGTTATGGATTTAAGACGTAACACACCTTTGTCTCAGGCGGCTATGGAGGTACTGGCGGTAGTTGCTTACAACCAGCCTGTTACTAAAGCTTTCGTTGAGCAGGTCAGAGGTGTCGACTGCTCAGGTGTTATCGGAAGCCTTACCGCCAAGGACTTAATTGAGGAAAAGGGCAGACTGGAGCTTCCGGGCAGACCTTTGGTTTACGGCACTACAGAGAATTTTCTGCGGTGCTTTGGAATTTCTGATTTGTCAGAGCTTCCTGAAATTCCTGCATCTGAGAGTGAGAAACCTCAGGAGGATATGCAGGGTGATGATTCTCAGCTGAGTGTTTTCACAGAGGATGCACAGCACAATGAAGAAAACGAAGCTCCTCAGGATGCAATGATAGCTGCCTCTGTTGGCGAAATTATAGAAGAAGCTACAAAGTCTGAGGATTAATACAAAAGATTTTCAGCATTGGGGAGGATACCCTTGATATATGCTTTTATTGCAGTTGCCGCTGTGGTAGCCCTCATTGTGGTGCTGCTTAACCTGAATGTTACTGTCAGGGTGCATTATGATGATACTGAGCAGGTGCTTCGGTGTACGGCTCACTATCTATGGCTCAAATACGTCATTGCACCTACAGAAGAATCAAACAAATACCTTCGTGAGGAGAAGCTTCTCCAAAAGGGTAAAGACCTTAAATGGGAAGATGAAATAACTCTCCAAGGTATATACGAGGAAAAAGGTCTTGCAGGTTTTTTGCAGGTACTGCAGATTACCGTAAAAAATACATGGAGCTTGCTTGTGAGTTTCCTCAAAAGGGCAACTCTTAGGAGGCTTCAGATAAAGCTTAACATCGTAGGTGAAGATGCGGCTGACACTGCCATTATCTACGGTTGGGCTAATTCAATAGTATATCCCATTGTCGGTGCGATTGTTGAAAACGTAGCCGAATATAAAGAATTAGATGTGCAGATTACCCCTGATTTTTCTGTGGGTGCCGACTCTTCTGTTGAGGCAAATGCAGTTGCAACCATAAAGGTTACAAAGCTTATTGCAATGCTTGTAGAAAGCGGAGTTGAAGCAGAAAATCTGCTCCTTACACTTAGTAAAAATCCCAAACATACAAAGGAGAATTCAAAATGAGCGAACTTCCCAAACAACATCCTATCAACGGACTTATGGACACAACACTGGATAAAATCAAGAGTATGGTAGATGTAAATACCATTATCGGTGAGCCTATCACATCTCCTGACGGTACTATCATTATCCCTGTTTCCAAGGTAAGCTACGGCTTTGCATCAGGTGGTTCTGATATCCGTCCCAGAAAGGAGACTATGTCTCCCACCTTTGGCGGCGGTTCAGGTGCAGGTGTTTCAATCAACCCTGTTGGTTTCCTTGCTGTGTACAAGGGCGATGTTAAGTTTATACCCGTTACTAAGTATGATGGTCCTGCTGACAGAATTGTTGGTCTGGTGCCTGAGCTTTTTGACAAAGTTAAGGAGCTTTTTAATAAAGAAAAGACTGTAAATCCCGAAGTGGGCGATGACGAGCTTCTCTGATGAATAAGTGAACATACCCCGAACATATACTGTTTCGGGGTGTGTCTTTATGAGAAAAACTATATCTGTATTTATAGGTTTGGTGTTGATTGCTTCTTCCTGTCTTTGTGTATCCGCTCAGGAGAAACCGAGTGTTTCTGCCTCAGCCTATGTGCTTTATTGTGTGGATAACTCTCAGGTGATTGCAGGCAGTAATATGCACACAAAAATGGGTATGGCGAGCACCACAAAGATTATGACCTCACTGCTTGCACTTGAAGAGGCAGAACGCTATGACAGAGTTGTAGAGTTTACTTCTGATATGACTGCTGAGGGTAGCTCAATGTATCTGAAAGTCGGAGATAAAGTCAGACTCTCTGATTTAGCGGCAGGAATGATGACGGTCTCAGGCAACGATTCGGCTAATGCAGCGGCAATTGCAATAGGGGGAAGTAAAGAAGATTTTGCACTCCTTATGAATAACCGTGCAAAAACAATAGGTATGAAGGATACAAACTTTGTAACCCCCAGCGGTTTGTCTGACCCTGAGCATTATTCCACTGCTTACGATATGGCACTGCTTATGGCAGAGGCTTTGAAGAACGAAGTCTTCTCTGAACTTACTGCACAGAGAAGTGTTACTGTGGATTTTGTTTATCCCCAGAGTCAGCAGGTTACATATTATAATCATAATCGGCTTTTAAGTCTCTACGATTACTGCACAGGAGGTAAAACAGGCTATACTATCAGCACAGGCAGATGCCTTGTTACCTCAGCAAAGCATGACGGATTGACCCTAATTGCGGTGACATTAAATGACAGGAATGACTGGGCTGACCATAAGGCTCTGTATGAATACGGTTTTGCTAAGTATAAGGCTGTAGGGGACTTTGAGGATGTAACCTATACTGTAAAGGTGGCAGGTGGAACAAAGGAAAGCGTACAGGTTTGTGCAGAGCAAACAGTGAAAGCAGTAGTGGAAACTCAAGAAGCAGAACGGATATGGTGCAGAGTGTACCTGAACCCATTGGTATTTGCACCGGTAAAGAAGGGCGATGTATTAGGCTGTGCAGTGTATACACTGGACTCTGAAACAGTCTTAAAGTATGAACTTGTAGCTCAGGAGTCAGCTGACTTTATTGAGTGTAATAAATTTGTTCGCTTTTTCTATCAGTTGTTTAATAGATAATCAAATATAAAGGATAACAGGAATAATTATGGCTAAAAAAACTTATGTGCGTCTGCAGAAAATGCTTGCAGACTGCGGTGTTGCTTCCAGACGTAAGTCCGAGGAGCTTATCCGTGCAGGCTCTGTTAAGGTTAATGGAGTTGTGGCGGAAATAGGGGACAAGGTTGACCCTTATAAGGACAAGGTAATGGTAAACGGCAGACGTGTTACTGCAAGTGCCAAGCCTAAATACCGCTACATTATGCTTAACAAACCACGTGGTTATGTAACTACTATGAGCGATGAACGCGGCAGAAAGTGCGTAGCAGAGCTTGTGGCTGATATTGAGGAGAGAGTATACCCTGTAGGCAGACTTGACCGAGACAGCGAGGGCTTGCTTCTTTTTACCAATGATGGTGATTTTGCAAACAAAATTATGCATCCTAAAAAGGATATTTACAAAGTATACCGTGTTACAGTACGCCCTGCTGTTACTGACGAGATGATTATGCAGTTTGAAGAGGGTATGATGCTTGACGGCAGAAAGACTGCTCCTGCAGAGGTTCGTGTAATCTCCCGTCAGGAAGGTAGAGTAGTGCTTGAGATACTTCTGCGAGAAGGCAGAAACCGACAGATTCGCCGTATGTGCGATTTGCTCGGGCTTGAGGTTGCAAGACTCAGACGAATTGCAATCGGCGGTGTAAAGATGGGTATGCTGAAAAAGGGCGATTGGCGTGACCTTACTCAGGAGGAAGTCAAGAAGCTTATGGCTGACCCCAACCCATCCCGCCATCTTCAGCAGTAAAAGGAGGTTACAAGATGTTTTCAATTCTTCCTTGCAATGATAAAGACAAACTCTCAGTATATCCTGAGGGGACAACCCTGCTTATTTATAAAGAGGGTGAGCACGAGCGTGGTCACATTGCATACCGCAGGTATATGTCCGCTCTGGAAATTGTTTCTATGGAAACAGGAGTTGATTTTGAAGAAGACGGCACTGTGAGCAAAGAGATGCTTCTCCACGCTGATGCACTTATTCGTGCGGTTGCATCCATAGCGTTGAACGAGGGACTCCTTACTGTTTGCTCAAAGGACAACTCTCTTGAAGCTTTGTTTGAAAAGTTCGGTTTCTTTAAAAACGGTGACTTTTATACGCTGTATATCAGCAAACTGTTTTCACACGGTTTCAGTGGTTGTGACGGTTGTAATTGCTGTAAAGATAAATAATTAAAAAAATCTTACATTTTCATCAATATTATCTTGCTAATTTTTGCATAAAATTGTATAATGAAATTTAGATATATATTAATTTGTAATATATTGTAAAAATCCTTCGGGAGGTTAATTATGAGTGTTCTAAATAATGTAAAATCAGACAAGCTTCTTACTATGCTGTTTGATGACGGAATGTACACTGAGCTTACACCCAAGGCTACAGACAACACAGGGGTTGTTACAGCTTGCGGTAAGGTTCAGGGTCAGAACGTGTACGCTTTTGCACAGTGTGCAGACTCAAACGGTGCGATGACTTTTGCTGTAGCTGAGAAGCTTAAGAAGCTCTACGCACTGGCTCTTAAGACAGGCTATCCTGTAGTAGGCTTCTATTTGGACAGTTCTGCTAAGGTTTCACAGGGAAGTATGCTTCTTGACTCCCTTGGCGGTTTTGTTGCAAGTGCAGGCAGACTCTCAGGTGTTGTACCTCAGATTTCTGTTGTTTTGGGCGAAGTTGTTTCAAGCACAGCAATGCTTGCTTCATCTGCTGACTTTGTTGTTATGACTGAAAATGCAAAGCTTGCAATGTCTGCTGACAGTGAATGTACAGGTAAGGGTAAGGCAGCAATTGTTGCAGAAGATGCCGCAGAAGCAGTTGATGCAGTGATAAACCTTATTTCTTATTTCCCTGCAAACAACCTTTCACAGGCTCCTGTTGCTTCACAGGTTGTACCTTGTACTGACAGCGTATTTGATAAAGACAGCTGTATTTCTCTGTATGAAAACACAGGTGAGGGTGCAGAGATTTCTCTTGCAAGAATTCAGGGTGTAGTAGTAGGCTCTGTTAAAACTCTTGGCAAGGCTCTTGACTGCAAAACCTGCAAAAAGATTGCAAAGTTTGTATCTTTCTGTGATGCTTTTTCAATCCCTGTTATTACAGAGGTTAATGCAGAGGAGTTTGAATGCTTAAGCGGTGCAAATACAGTGCTCAGCGCTTATACCGAGGCAACAACAGTGAAGATTTCTGTTGTAACAGGTAAGGCTACAGGCCCTGTGTATATGGCACTTTCCGGCAGTGCAGGCAGAATTGACGCAGTGCTGGCAACAGATAGTGCTGTGGTTTCTCCTGTGAAGCCCGAGGTAGCCGCTTATATCGCACTTGGTGAGTCACTCACGGGTACAGTTGCTGAGCAGGACGCTCAGATTGCTCAGTATATTCAGTCAGAGCTTTCTGCAGAGAATGCCGCAAAGGCAGGTTACATAGACGATGTAGCAGATGCACAGACACTCAGAAATAAGCTTATAAATTATCTTGATATTCTCAGCAGCAAGAGGGAATCCTCTCTGCCTAAGAAACATTCCACAATATAACAGGAGGTCGCAAATTATGAAAAATCTCAGAATCACAGTTAACGGAGTTTCCTACGATGTACAGGTAGAAGAATTAGGTGAGGGTGCAGCTCCTGTTGCAGCACCTGTTGCGGCTCCTGCTCCTGCAGCTGCTCCCGCAAAGCCTGCAGCACCTGTTGCAGCCGGCAGTGTTAAGGTTACTGCTCCTATGCCCGGCACAATCCTTTCTGTAAATGCACAGGCAGGACAGGCTGTTAAGAAGGGCGATGTTTTAGTAGTTCTTGAAGCTATGAAGATGGAGAACGAAATCTGTGCTCCCGAGGATGGCACAGTTGCTTCTGTTCACGTAGAAAAGGGTGCAAATGTAGAGACAGGCGCACTCCTTGTATCAATGGGTTAAGGTGAACAGTATGGCAAAGCAGATTAAAATTACAGAGACAGGGCTTCGTGATGCTCATCAGTCTCTGCTTGCTACCAGAATGCCTACCTCTGATATGCTTCCTATCCTTGATAAAATGGATGCAGTAGGCTTCTATTCTCTTGAGTGCTGGGGCGGTGCTACCTTTGACTCCTGCCTTCGTTTTTTAAACGAAGACCCTTGGCAGAGACTCCGCACTATCCGTGAGCACTGCAAGAACACAAAGCTCCAGATGCTTTTCAGAGGACAGAATATGCTGGGCTACCGTCACTATGCTGACGATGTACTCGAATATTTTGTTCAGCGCTCCGTTGCAAACGGTATCGACATTCTCCGTATTTTTGATGCTCTCAACGATATCAAAAATCTTGAAAGTGCAATCAAAGCTGCAAAGAGAGAGAAAGCAGAGGTACAGGTTGCTATCAGCTACACCACAGGCCCTGTTTTCACTGATGAATATTATGTAGACTACGCAAAGCGTATTGCCGAGGCAGGTGCAGATACAATCTGTATCAAGGATATGGCGGCTCTGCTCACTCCTTACAAGACAGAATCTCTTGTTAAGGCTATAAAGTCAGCTGTTGACCTTCCTGTACAGATTCACACCCACGCAACCTCAGGTCTTGCTTCTATGTGTCTTTTAAAGGGTATTGAGGCAGGTGCAGATATGATAGATACTGCAATCAGCCCCTTGGCTCTTGGTACATCCCATGCTCCTACAGAGTCTATGGTTGCAGCCCTTCAGGGCACAGAGTATGACACAGGTCTTGACCTTGTAAAGCTCTCTGAAATCCGCGACTACTTTATGACTCTCCGTGAGAAGTACATCAAAGCAGGTCTTATTGATACAAAGATGCTTGCAACAGATGCTAACGCACTTATCTATCAGGTACCCGGCGGAATGCTCTCAAACCTCCTTTCTCAGCTTAAACAGGCTGGCAAAGAGGACAAGCTTACAGAAGTTCTCCTTGAGGTCCCCCGTGTTCGTGAGGACTCAGGCTTCCCGCCCCTTGTTACTCCTACATCACAGATTGTCGGTACTCAGGCTGTGTTCAATGTTATCGCAGGCGAGCGTTACAAGATGTGCACAAACGAGTTCAAGGATATGGTAGCAGGCAAGTACGGTACAACTCCTGTTCCTATCTCAGAGGACTTCAGAAAGAAGATTTGCGGAGATATGGAGCCTGTAACCTGCCGTCCTGCAGACCTGATCGCTCCTGAGCTTGATAAGCTCAAGGCTGAGGCTGCTCAGTACGCTCAGCAGGAGGAGGACGTGCTCTCCTACGCAATGTTCCCCAAGGTATCTGTTGACTTCTTTGAGAAGAGACGTCAGGCACAGCTCGGTATGAACCCTGCACTCTTTGATAAGAAAAACGGCACATATCCTGTTTAATAAAATGCTATAAAAGAATTAAACCTCTCTGTTTTTAGCAGAGAGGTTTTTTGTTGTAGAAGCTATCGGTATGTTGTGATATCTTATTCCTTTTCTTTAACAGGTGAATAATATGTATAATTATTCTTGTAGTCGCCAATGTCCCTTAGAAACCACAGAACTGACATCTTCTCCGTCAATGGGATGAAGATAAATCTCGCCCTCATGAATAACACTGTCAAAGAACACACTTCCGTCTTCTCTGAAAAATACAGGGTCTGAGGGTAAAGGTTTATCTGCTCCACAATCCCAATCCCAAATATCATTAGTAGCAGACAATATCCACTCAATAACCTCCTCGGAAAGTTCAAAAAGATAAAGCTCTTCCTTTGCTTCATCAATATCCTTAAAACAACAAGGTCCGTAATTACCGTAATATGGTTTCATTGTATTTTCGTTTATAGGAAGACGGTATTTTTCAAGTTGTTCGGGAATAAACGAGTTGTATTGAAAGTGTATGAACTTTCTGAAACAAACTGTTTTGCTGTATTTTATACAAAGATTCATCAGTTCAACATAATCTTCACCCTTGATATCATACTCTGCCCATCCAGTATCATCTGTATCAAAAAATGTATATCTCATCACTTTATCTCCTTTATTATTCCGTGGGTAAAATCTGAGTTGCAAGGTGTGGGGGATTTTTCAAACACTGTGCGGATATCTGTTGCTTTCATTTCAATATTCATTATTTCACGGGCATTGCTACTTAGATTATCCAAAGCACCTGCTACATTTATAATAAAGGGCAGGGCAGAGGCTTTCATTACCTGTTTTAAGAATAATTCTCCACAGGAATTAAAACCTAAAATTCTGATGTAGGGTACACTCGTAGCCTGATGTTCTTTTGTAATTCCAAGCAGTGCACAGGTGAGTATTCGTCTGAGTCTTGATAAAGTATACCTTTTGGTTTTGACTTTTGTTAGAACTCCATCAATAGTGTTTTCTGTTCTTACTGCCTCATATATGCGGTTGTGAAGTCCCTCCGATACATCGGGAAGCTTTTCAAAATCCTCAGCCATCATACTGCGAAGTGCATACATCACAGCTCTTTCTCCGTATTCATAAAAAGCGGGATTGCCGCATTCACCGTTGCTTTTAGGCAAAAATCCGTCTGTATCAAATCCAGACAGAATATCCTGTCTGAGCTTTGAGGCACTTGCAAAAGAGTCCTGTGTATCCGCACTATCGTGGTCAGCCCCCACGCGTTTGATTGTTCTTATCTCAATGTTACTGTCCTTTAGGGCTTTTATATATTCAATGCCAAGGGTATTGTTGGGAGAAGAGAGTACAGCAGCTGTCGCTTTACCGTACATTTCTGAAACTGCTTCTTCCATTGCAGATGGATAATATTCGCCTTGGTCCATAAGTTTTTTTACTAGGTTGTTCACCTTTGTATCAAGGGTAGCATTTGTAGCTTTTATAAGATTTTCTATATCTCCGCTTTCACTGCCAAAGTACACTCTGTCTACACAGCCGAGAGCCTTTATTATTTCGCATCCTGCACTTGCAAATCTCTGAGCAGAGGATACCGCCCACACAACAGGAAGCTCTATTACTATATCAGCTCCGCTTGTTAGTGCATCTTTGGTTCTGTGAAATTTTGAGTAAACAGCAACGTCGCCACGTTGAGTAAAGCTTGTGCTCATAACTGCAACTACGCAATCACAGCCGTCCTCACGCATTTTATCAAGTAGGTATTTGTGTCCGTTATGAAAGGGATTGAATTCGCAAATTACCGCTCCTGTTACCAAAGTTTACCTCTCCTTTCAAAAAACTCTTGAAACTTTCTCAGTGTTGTATTATTATATAGTATAGGTTATTTTTCAATCGAATTCAATAAATGGAGGAAGATTTATGAAAATTCTTGTAATTAATGCAGGTAGCTCATCTCTTAAGTATCAGCTCATTGATATGGACAACGAGCAGATGCTTGCTAAAGGTAACTGCGAGCGTATCGGTAACGAGGGCTCTTTTATCGGTCACAAAACTGCAGACGGCAGACAGATGACTAAAGAGGTAGCTATGCCTGACCACACAACTGCATTCCTGCAGGTTAAGGAAGCTCTCCTTGATAAAGAGGTTGGCGTTATTACAGACCTTTCCGAGGTTGCAGCTATCGGTCACAGAATCGTTCAGGGTGGTGCACTTTTCAGCGAGTCTGTGCTTGTAGATGAAAAGGTTATTGAGGGTATTGAGAGTCTTATTCCTCTTGCACCTCTTCATAACTCAGGTCACGTTCAGGCTATCAGAGGCTGTCTCTCAGTATTTGGTGACTCAGTTCCTGAGGTTGTAGTATTTGACACAGCATTCCATTCAACAATGCCCGCAAAGGCTTATATGTACGCAGTTCCTTACGAGTACTACGAGAAGTATCAGGTTCGCCGTTACGGCTTCCACGGTACATCTCACCGTTATGTTTCAGGTGAAATGGCAAAGAATCTGGGTAGAGATATTAAGGATCTCAAGCTTATCACATGCCATATCGGTAACGGTTCCTCTATCACTGCAATTGACGGCGGCAAGGTTATTGATACATCTATGGGTCTTACTCCTCTTGACGGCTTTATGATGGGTACACGTTCAGGCGGTCTTGATCCCTCTGTTGTTACCTTCATTGCAGAGAAAGAGGGTATCAGCCCTGAGGAAATGAGCAACCTTCTTAACAAGAAGAGCGGTCTTCTTGGTATTTCCGGTGTTTCTTCTGATGACCGTGACGTTTCTGCGGCAGAGGAAGCAGGCAACGAGCGTGCTCACCTTGCACATGAGATGCTCTACTATCAGATTGCTAAGTACATTGGTTCTTACTATGTAGCACTTGGTGGCTGTGACGGTATCGTGTTCTGTGCTGGTCTTGGTGAGAACCAGCCTCAGCTTCGTGAGAAGGTATGCGGTTATCTGAAATTCTTAGGTGTTGAGCTTGACCTTGACTTTAACGCAAAGGCATGGCGTGGAGTTGCAGGTAAGATTTCCACAGACAATTCTTCTATACCTGTATGGGTTATCGAGACAAACGAGGAGCTTGTTATTGCAAGAGATACAAAGGCTCTGGTTGAGAAGAACGCATAATAATACATAAAAAATCTGTTTTGTCCCTCTTACTCTTAGGGGGAAGAATGGTGAAAAGACATTCAGGGAAATTTTCTGATAATAAGCAAAGGACGGTAGTTTGAGCTACCGTCCTTTTTATCTTATCGTTACATTGTGTCGTGTGAAAGCTCACCTTTATCAGGTGTGTTGGTGACAGCGTGCTCTCTGAAAAGAAATGTAATACACCAAAGAGCACACAGACCTACAAGTGCATAGACTATTCTGGACACAACGCCTGTCTGACCGCCGCAAATCCAGGCAACTATATCAAACTGAAAAAGACCAACACTGCCCCAGTTGATACCGCCTATAATAAGAAGCGTCAAAGCTATTTTGTCAAGCATATAAAAACCTCCTAATTTTTATTTGCTTTAATAGTTTTGACGCAAAAATTCATTTTATTCACATTCTTAAAAAAGCAAGAACTAAAGCTGCACAACCAAATAAAAGCAAGATGATGCCGAAGATTCGTACAAGTTTTGTGGCCTTTGAAAGCTTGTGCTTTGTTATCATATTGTCAGTAGGGCAGGGGAGAAACAGTGTTATTGTACCCACTGAGAGTCCGCCAACAGCCATCATCATTGCACCAATAACATTCTGCAATGCAAAAAGAAAGATGCCCACGGCAATCAGGCAGGTGCCTGCGATGTTTGCTGTTGATATAATTTTCTGTAGTCTTGTGCGTTTAGCATAGTATTCCTCGGCGGTTTTCTGACAAACTTCACTGCAATACATTTCATGGTAGCTGATTTCTTTTGCACAGTACTCACATTTTTTCATTTATATCATCTCCATTATGCCAAAGTATAACACAGAAAAAATAGATTTTCAAGATATTGTATATAAAGAAAAAATTAACCTTTTGTAAATGACTGTGTTTTTTTGCACTGAATTCTCTCTTGTAATATGGTTAAATTTTATCTTTTGATATTTTTTGCCGAAATTAACGCATTTTATAAAAATTGGATAATAATGTGGTAAAAAACTGTTGTATTTTTTATGAAATTAATGTATAATACTCCTGTATGATGTGGTGGTATATATACTGCCGCTTGTCAGTAAGGGCGGTTACCCATTGCTGACGGGTACAAAAATTATTTTTAATGGAGGCTTTTTACGATGAAAGCAAAAAGATTACTTAGCGTAGTTCTTGCGGTTACAGTAGTCCTTTCTTGCGTAATGACAATGGCTTTTGCTCCTTCTGTAAGTGCAGCAGAGTACAATACTTACGCACAGTATCAGGAATCTATTAAACCTGAGAACAACTACGGTCTTGAAGAGACTGTAAACGATGGTAAGATTATCCAGGCTTGGAACTGGTCTTACAGAAATGCCATCGATCTTCTGGAAACAGTTGCTGAGCAGGGCTTCACAACTCTCCAGATTTCTCCTCCCAACGAAATCAAAATGCCTACAAAGGGCGTAGCTGTTTGTGCAGCACCTGTTGACGGCATTGCTCCTAACGGTTGGTGGATGTTCTATCAGCCCGCTGGCTTCCAGCTCAACGAGTCTGAGGATAACGCTCTTGGTACAAAGGCTGAGTACATTGAGCTTTGCGAGAAGGCTCATGAGTTAGGCCTCAAGATTATTGCTGACGCAGTTATCAACCACATGGGTACTGATGACGACCACGTTGGTGTTTACGACAACGAGTCTACTGATCCTATGGATCACGTTAACCCCAGAGCAGCAGAGTTCGAGCCTGAGCTTCTGGCTGCAAAGGCTTTCCACTCTCCTTGGGTTAACATGACTTACAAAGAGAACTACTGGGACGGCTGGTCTGATTATGACATCGAGGAAGACCTTACTCAGCACTGCACATCCGGTCTTCCTGACCTTGCAACTGAGACTCAGCTGGTTCAGGATACAATCTACGATTACTTTGTAGAGCTTGTTGAGGCTGGTACAGACGGCTTCCGTTTTGACGCTGCAAAGCATATCGAGACATCTCACGACACATACTTTGCTTCTGACTTCTGGGAGGATACACTTCTCAAGATCAGAGCTAACTATCCTGACAAGGAGCTCTATGCTTACGGTGAGATCCTTAACAAGTGCGGTGACGGTCGTCCCTTCCACGAGTACACAGAGCTTATGGATGTTACTGACTCTTCCGCATACTGGGGAATCAAGGATGCTGTTCAGAAGAACGGCAACGGCGGTAATGCTTTCCCCAACTATCAGTCTGAGGAAGATGGTTGTGACCCCACAACTGTTAACTTCACAAGAGAGAACGTTATCCAGTGGAACGAGTCCCACGATACATACATTGACGGCGGTACATCCTCTCTGACAGTTCAGCAGAGAAACAAGATTTGGGCTCTTACAGCAGCTCGTCAGGGTATTTCTGCTATTTACTTTGCTCGTCCCGATGACAGAACAGGTGCAAACCGTGCAGCTATTGAGCTGATTTGCCAGGATATTCTCCTTGGTGATGCAAACATTACATCTTGGGCAAATCCCGAGGTTGCAGCTGTTAACCAGTTTGACAACTTCTTCGGCAATGCTTCTGAGTACTGCAGAACAAGAAATCAGGTTGCTATTGTTGAGCGTGGCGGTCTTGGTGCAACACTTGTTAACCTTAACGGCACAACAAAGAACGTAAATTCTACTGTTAAGACTCTTGCTGTCGGCACATACATTGATGCTATCACAGGCAATGAATTTGAGGTTGCTGAGGACGGCACAATCACAGGTACAATCGGTGACACAGGTATCGCATGTATCTACTATGCAGAGGATACAGAGCCTGTATATCCCGTTGACAACAGCGTAAGCATTGAGGATCTCCGTGCATTTATGCAGACTTGGGATGCATCCAACGGTGAGTATCCCCGTGTTCCCGGTGCAAACACAATCGTATTCTCCGCTAAGGGTTGGGAGAGCGCTTGCGTATACTCCTGGATTCAGGGCACAGAGGATAACCTTGGTACATGGCCTGGCACTCCCATGGTATTCGCTCTTAAGAACGAGTACGGTGAGAACCAGTTCTACACAATGGTTCCTGAAGAGTACGACTGCTACATCATCAACGATGGTACTAACACAAGCCAGACTGTTGACCTTAGTGTAAATGACAGCATCGGTATGTACATGGATCAGAGAAACGCTGAGGGTAAGTGGACAATCGGTACATGGGGTCCCAACTTTGTTGATACAACTCTCCCCGGTAAGGATACTCCTTCTAACCCCACAGAAGGACCTACAGCGGCTCCCACAAATCCTCCCACACAGGCTCCCACAAATCCTGTAGGCGATTACATGATTGGTGATGCTGACAGCGATGAGACTATCAACATTAAGGACGCAACAGCTATTCAGAAGTGGATTGCAGACATCGATGTTGACGGCTTTAACGAGGATGCTGCTGATTCAAACCTTGATGAGACTATCAACATTAAGGATGCTACAGAAATACAGAAGTGGATTGCTGACCTCCTTACTGACTCTCAGATTGGTGAGATGGCATAATTTTAATCACAGTTAGTTTAACTTAGTGATATTGCCCTCGGACTTTTATTAAGTCCGAGGGCTTTTTTTGTAAAGTAATGACTTTGTGGCTTTGTGCACAAACCTCTTACTGCTGTTGTCAATTGCTTAGATTTATATTGACTTTATATAACTTATATTGTAATATTTAGTTGATAATAGTGAATTTACAGGCGGTGAATATTATGAGACGTCACGATTACGGTTTGTTCTTTTTCTCAGGCGGTTTGATATTGCTGGTGATTCAGTTCCTTATTATACTTTTTGATGCTCTAAGCGGTGCATCTCCTTTTGCAGAAATGGTTTTTGTTTACGCTGAGAAGGTGACATTCTTAGATGTCATTTCTACAATCTGGGCATCATTGTTTGGAACAGTTCTTTTGATAGTTTTGTACGTCCGCCGTTTCACTAAGGGCAGAGAGGTTATACTTGTACTTGTAGGTGCTCTTTTGTGGGTTATCCAGCTTTTTAGTCTGTATAGCTCTGAGTATGACCTAAAAAAATTCATCCTGCATTACATCATAGGACTTATTGGAATTGTACTCATTGTTATGACCGCCTTTTACGAAGCATACTACATTAAACGCATTGACAGTTCTGAGGATAAATAATTTTTGTGCAAAAAATGCCACCTGTGTATTCAGGTGGCAACTTTTTTAGCTTATTAAAGGATTGTTCTCTAAAAGATTTATAATCTGTAACTATTCTTAAAAAATAGTAACTTGTATTTCCTAAATGTTGTGTTATAATTTCAATATAAGAAAATGTATACTATATATGGAGTGTTTGTATATGAAATGTCCATTTTGCGGTTATGAAGAGAGCAAGGTTATCGACTCCCGTCCTGCAGATGACGGCGAACGTATAAGACGCCGTAGGGAGTGCCTCGGCTGTGCAAAGCGTTTTACTACTCATGAGGTTATTGAAACCGTTCCCATTGTTGTTGTAAAAAGAGATAAATCTCGCGAGGTTTTCAATAGAAGTAAGCTTATGTCAGGACTTCTCCGTGCTTGTGAGAAGCGTCCGATTTCTATGGAACAGATTGAGGGTATGGCTGATTCTATTGAGGCTTCCCTTCAGAGCGGTTACGACAGAGAGGTTACCTCTCAGCACATAGGAGAACTTGTTATGGAGCTTCTCAAAGAGGTAGATAAGGTTGCCTATATCCGTTTTGCATCTGTTTACAAGAACTTTGAGGATACTGACACTTTCCTCGAGGAGCTTAGCCGACTGCGTAAGAATCAGTCATAATTTACACTGAACATAATTGAGCATTGGAATGCCATTAATATTTGCAAGCCAAAAGCCGTCCCTCTTTATGTGGGACGGCTTTTACCTCTAATTACTGTCATCGTCTAAAAGTAAATGATGTGTGGAGACAAAATAGACTTTTGTAGGGGAGAAATTCTGCACCCCGAACAAATCAAAAAAAGGACAAGCTTTTCAGCTTGTCCTTTTTAAAGCTTATTAACATTAGTTACAGCTGTCACAGCCACAGCCGTGGTCGTGGTCGCATTCTTTGATTACACCTACAATGGGTGTGGGGTCAATGCCCTGTCTTGTGTAGTAATCAGACAGAGCTGCTTTGATAGCCTGCTCAGCCAATACAGAGCAATGTACCTTAACTGGGGGAAGTCCGTCCAGTGCTTCCATAACTGCCTTGTTTGTGAGCTTCAGTGCATCATCAATAGTTTTGCCCTTAATAAGCTCGGTAGCCATGGAGCTTGTTGCAATTGCTGCGCCGCAACCGAATGTCTTGAATTTGCAGTCAACGATTACGTTGCCTTCAACCTTGATGTACATTCTCATGATATCTCCGCACTTGGAGTTGCCAACCTCGCCAACACCATCTGCATCAGGAATTTCACCTACGTTGCGGGGATTAGCGAAATGGTCCATAACCTTTTCTGAATATGCCATAATCTATTCTCCTTAAAATTATTCACTCTTGATTTTGTCCCATAGGGGAGAAAAACTGCGAAGATACTCAACAATCTCAGGCACAACCTTCAGCAGATAGTCAATATCTTCTTCTGTATTATCATCACTAAAAGAAAGTCTCAGACTTCCGTGGGCGATTTCGTGGGGAAGACCGAGGGATAAAAGTACGTGGCTTGGGTCAAGACTTCCTGATGTACAGGCAGAGCCTGATGAAGCACTGACACCTGCAAGGTCAAGTCTTAAAAGCAAGCTTTCGCCTTCAATACCCTCAAAGCACATATTAACATTTCCGGGGAGTCTGTGTGTACGGCTTCCGTTAAGACGGCTTCTTTCGATGTTTAGCAGACCGTCAATAAGTCTGTCACGCATTTTTGTAAGTCTCTGTGTTCTTTCATCCATTGTGGAGATTGCAAGCTCCATAGCCTTTGCAAGACCAACAATTCCTGCAACGTTCTCAGTACCTGCACGGCGTGAACGCTCCTGAGCACCGCCGTCAATGAGAGTTTCAAGGCGGACACCTCTGCGAACATAAAGTGCACCGCAGCCTTTAGGACCGTGGAATTTGTGGGCGGTGAGAGACAAAAGGTCAATGCAGTCTTCCTCAACATTAATAGGAACATTGCACACTGCCTGAACAGCATCTGTGTGGAAGAGAACTCCTGCTTCACGGCAGATTTTTCCGATTTCAGCAATAGGCTGAACGGTGCCTATCTCATTGTTGGCATACATAATTGTAACCAGAGCGGTGTTCTCTTTTATTGCGTTTTTTACATCCTCAGGTCTTACCAATCCGTCCTCATAAACATCAAGATAAGTTACCTCAAAACCTTCCTTAGAGAGCTTCTCGCATACATGGAGTACTGCGTGATGCTCAAACTTTGTGGTGATGATATGGTTCTTTCCTTTTTGCTTGCATAATGCACAGACACCTTTGATAGCCCAGTTGTCTGCTTCACTGCCGCCTGAGGTAAAGTAGATTTCGTTTGCATTTTTTGCACCGATCAGATTTGCCACAGTCTGTCGTGCTTCCTCTACTGCATCCTTAGCCGCAGAACCAATGCGGTAAAGGCTTGAGGGGTTTCCGTAAATCTCAGTAAGGTAAGGTGTCATAGCCTCCAGTACCTTAGGTGACAATGCGGTTGTAGCGGCATTGTCTGCATAAATCTGCATATACACTTCTCCTTAAAATTACTTTATGAGAGGAGATAAGTATATCTCCGTAAAAATCTTTGAAAACTTAGCAAAAACGCTGTGATTGTGCCACAGCAAGTTTGTCGCATCTTTCGTTTTCAGGATGGCCTGCATGGCCTCTGACCCACACTATATTGACCTTGTGAGTGTCGTAGAGTTTTAAAAGCCTCTCCCATAAATCAGGGTTGAGGGCAGGGTCTTTTTTGTTACGCATCCATCCGTTTTTCTGCCAGTTTTTTGCCCAGCCTCTCTCCAATGCGTTGCACACATACTGAGAGTCAGAGTAAAGAGTTACTTCACAGGGCTCCTTTAAAAGCTCCAAGGCACTTATAACAGCCATAAGCTCCATTCGGTTGTTTGTAGTGTTTGCCTCGCCGCCGGATATTTCTTTTTCCGTGGATTTGTAGCGGAGTATTGCTCCCCAGCCGCCGGGACCCGGGTTGCCTGAGCAGGCACCGTCAGTAAAAATCTCCACTTGTTTCAAGGCATTCACCGTCCTATCCCTATGGCAGAATGTTTAAGCTTAATTTATAAGGTTAAACACGCAGTGGAATGGGTTTTGTACACTTATTATTCCACCACACTATATTATAACACCAAAATTTCTATTTGCAATATTTTTTGCGATTAATTTTAGAGCTTTATGCCAAGAATAATATTATCAAAATTCCGTCTTTAATTCTCTTTCTCACCTTGACACAGCACCCATAAAAAGGTACAATAAATTGAATAACTATATTAGGTACATATATCCTTTTATAAGAATATTGGCATAAGGTTTGTGTATCATATACCTGCGGGCGTTTTAAAGAAGATTTTGGTTTCACGCAAGACGTGTAAACATATAGACAGGAACGAATAAACTAACACTTGATTAAAGACCATTTGTCAGAATTGGAGGATTATTTTGAGTCAGAACAATAATGCTGTAAAAGAAAAAACAGCAAAAACCTACAAAGCTAAAAGCTCAAAGCCTTCTGCTAAGCAAGGTAATAAGAAGAGCACATCTGTACCTGCCAAGAACGGTAAAAAAGCAGGCGGCAGTCAGTCTGATAAGACTAAAAAGTATAACAGAGCAAACTACTCTGCATCTAAAAAGAGAAAGCAAACACCAAAAATACAGAAGCCTTCCGTGCGTATTATGTTTCTTGGGGGACTTAACGAAATCGGTAAGAATATGACACTTTTTGAGTGTATGGGAGATATGGTGCTTCTTGATTGCGGTATGGCGTTTCCTGACGGAGAGATGCTGGGCGTTGACCTTGTAATTCCTGACTTTACCTATGTGGAACAAAACAAGGATAAAATCAAGGGTATTATTATTACCCATGCCCACGAGGACCACATCGGCGGTCTGCCTTATCTTCTGGGTAAGGTAAATGTGCCTATTTACGGCACAGCGCTTACTAACGGTATCATAGGCAATAAGCTTAAAGAACACAGTCTTCCTAAAGCCCCCCAGCTTGTGGATGTAAAGGCTGGAGCACGTATTAAGCTTGGCTGTATGGAGATTGAATTTATCCATGTCAACCACTCTATTCCCGATGCAACCGCTATTGCACTGTACACACCGGCAGGTACCATTATTCACACAGGCGACTTTAAGGTGGATTACACTCCTACTTGGGGTGAGCCTATCGACCTTAATACCTTTGCCCGCTTAGGAAGTGAGGGGGTTCTCTGTCTTTTGGCAGACTCAACCAATGCTTCCCGTGCAGGTTCTACTCCTACTGAGCAGACTGTTTCAGAGAGCTTTGACAATCTCTTTAAGCGTGCAATGAATAAGCGTATTATTATTGCTACCTTTGCCTCAAATGTGGGCAGAGTGCAGTCTATCATTAACTGTGCTCACAAATACGGCAGAAAAGTGGCTTTCTCAGGCAGAAGTATGGTCAACTATATGTCTGTAGCTTCTGAACTTGGATATCTTGATATTCCTGAGGGCAGCATCCTCATTGATATTGATATGCTTTCCCGCTATAGTCCGGAGCAGGTGGTGCTTATCACCACAGGCAGTCAGGGTGAACCTATGTCCGCTCTTTCCCGTATGGCATATTCTGACCACCGCAAAGTATCGGTAGGAGAGGGAGACTGCATTATTATTTCTGCAAATCCCATTCCCGGCAATGAGAGAACAGTAGGCAACGTTGTTGATGAGCTTTTAAAACGCGGATGCGAGGTTATATATGAATCTATGTATGAGGTGCACGTGTCAGGTCACGCCTGTCAGGATGAACTGAAAATTATTCATTGCCTCACAAAACCTAAGTATTTTATTCCTGTTCACGGTGAGCAGAAGCATCTGAGAAAAAGTCGTGACATAGCAACCTCTATGGGTATGCCCAAGGAGAATGTGTTTATCGGTGATATCGGTTCCTGCGTGGAGCTTCACGAGGACTATATGAAAGAGCTTGAACCTGTACAGGCAGGCAAGGTCTTTGTTGACGGTCTGGGTGTTGGTGACGTAGGAAGTATTGTTCTCAGAGACAGAAAGCATCTGGGTCAGGACGGACTTATCATTATTGTAGCATCTCTGGACGTTTATGACGGCCACGTAATAAGCGGCCCGGACATTGTATCCCGAGGTTTTGTATACGTTAAGGAGAGTGAGTCTCTCTTTGATGAAATACGCCGTATCTCACTTGATGTTTTGGAGGATTGTGCTGACAGAAACATTCACGAGTGGGGTGTTATCAAGAATAGAATCAAGGAGGCTGTGTCCCGTCTTATCAGCGACAAGACACGCCGTTATCCCATGATTCTGCCTATTCTTATGGAGGTCTGATAAGAGTCAGACCTTACGGAGTCAAAGACTCCTTGTGCCGATTTTATCGGCGGAGGTATGAGTATGAAGAAAAAAGCATGGCTTGCAGCTCCGTATCTTGCGCTGTTTTCCTGTACAATGGTTATTATGGCTTTGGTATCTCTCAGCTTCAGTAAGACGCTGTTTATTATTGAAGGGATAATTGCACTTGTAAGTATTATAGCCGCACTGATAATTTACCTGCTTTTCAGCAAATATGTGAGGGTTACTGTCCGCGGTGCAGTGTCAGGTACAAGAGGACTGGATAAAAAGTATCTGGAACGCTTTGGCTTTCCTGTAGCAGTTGTGGGCAGTGACAACGAGATTCTCTGGTATAACAGTTCTTTTGACAGAGACCTTTGCAAGAGTGCAGATATGTACGGTATGCCAGTATCTGCAATTATCAAAGGCAGGAGTGTTGAGGAGCTGTGCGGAAGTGACGGCGGTGACATAGAGATTGGAGACAGGAAGTATACTGTTTATGCAAATCCCATTGAACAGGGATTTGTGCTCTATTTCTTTGATGATACATACTACAAGGACACCGAGAGAGAATTCAAGGAAACACGTCAGTCAGTTGCTTTGGTTGTGCTTGATAACCGAGAGGCTCTGGAAGATGTAGATGACGAGGATGAAACCGTACGTATTGCAATGCAGGTGGAGTCTCTGCTTCAGAAGTGGGCGGCTGAACATAATGCTCTTTACCGTAAATGGGGCACAAGCCGTTATATTATAATCTTTGAGGAGAGAGAACTTAAAAAGCTCATTGAAAATAAGTTCAGTATTCTTTCAAAAGTCAGAGAAATCCGATTAGGTGATGTAGGTGCTACTATATCTATCGGTATCGGCAGAGGTGAAGAAAGTCTCAGACGAAGCCAGATGTCTGCTAAGCGTGCTCTTGATATGGCACTTGGAAGAGGTGGAGATCAGGTAGCAATACTCAAAAACGGAGACTTTGAATTCTTTGGCGGTAAGACTGCAGGCATTGAGCGTCAGAGTAAGGTAAGAGTCCGTGTTATTGCAAAGTCCCTCATAGAAGCTGTCTCAGACAGTGATAAGGTTATAGTAATGGGACATAAGTTCTCGGATTTGGATTGTATGGGTTCTGCCATAGGTCTTTATGGTGCAATAACATCTGCTTTGGGTAAAAAAGTCCAGATTGCCGTAGATTATGAAACTTCAATGGCAAAATCTCTTATTGATGCATACAAGACACAGTGCGGCGAAGGTGTATTTATAAGTCCTGAGGAAGCTCTGTCAGATGTAACTCCCAAGTCCCTGCTTATAGTTGTTGATACTCAGTCGGTTAACAGAATTGAGAGTAAAGAACTTTGCGAAGCTGTTGAAAGAGTGATAGTAATTGACCACCATAGAATGAGCGTTGACCATTTGGAAAACACGCTGGTGTTCTACCATGAGCCAAGTGCTTCTTCTGCCTGTGAAATGTGCGTGGAGATAATTGACAGCTTCCATGATGTAAACCTTAAGAAGCCTGAGGCAGAAGCTTTGCTTTCAGGTATAATTCTTGACACAAAGAATTTCGTTATAAATTCAGGTGCCCGTACCTTTGAGGCGGCGTCATACCTTAAAAAGCACGGTGCAGATACTGTTTCTGTACGTCAGCTTTTCTCTGATTCCATAGAGATTTACAGAAATAAATATAAACTGGTTTCAACTGCCAGAATTTATAAAAAATGTGCTATTGTTATTGCTGAGGAGGATATGAGCGACATCCGTCTTATAGCCTCCAAGGCGGCAGACGAGCTTTTAGGGCTTAAAGGCGTTAATGCTTCCTTTGTGGTTTTCCGCACTGACGAGGCTACCATTAACATTTCAGCCAGAAGCTACGGCAAACGCAACGTTCAGCTTATAATGGAGAAGCTGGGAGGCGGCGGACACCATGCAATGGCGGCGGCACAGATGAAGGATGTTTCCTTTGAAACGGCTGTCAGACAGCTTGTAGAAGCTATAGACAGCGAGGAGCAGTAAACATCACGCTTAAAATCAGAAAACAATAGAAAAGAGGATATATATTATGAAACTTGTATTATTACAGGATGTTAAATCCCTTGGCAAAAAGGGAGAGCTTGTAAATGCTTCTGATGGTTACGCAAGAAACTACCTTATTCCCAGAGGTCTTGCAAAAGAAGCTAATGCACAGGCTATGAACGAGTATCAGAATGCAGAGAACTCCAAAAAGTACAAGCACGACCAGGAGGTTCTTGCCGCTCAGAAAGCTAAGGATACTCTTGACGGAAAGACAATTGCCATTAAGTCCAAAGCAGGCAAAGAGGGTAAGCTCTTCGGTTCTGTTACTACAAAGGAAGTTGCCGCAGAGCTTAAGGCTAAGTATAGCATTGATGTGGACAAGCGTAAGATTGCAATGTCCGACATCAAAACTTGCGGCAGTTACAAGGCGGAGATTAAGCTCTATCAGGGCATTACAGCAGTTGTAACAGTTGCTGTTTCCGAGCTGTAAGATTTTATAATAAATACAAATCAGGGAGAACACCATAATGGCTGATTATACTCCGAAAACCGAATATGACGGTCTTAGTCTGCCCTATAGTTCTGAGGCGGAGCAGGCGGTGCTGGGTGCTATTATTTATGAGCCTGAGTGCTTTGACAGAGTAACAGATATTCTGCCAAATTCAGATTATTTCTACATAGCCCTGCACAGACTTATTTACAGCACAATGCTTTCAATGCTTTCAAGTGGCAGAAGCATTGACTTTGTAACTCTTTATGAGGAGTTAAGACGTGAGAAGGACTTTGACCCTACAGAGGGTAAAACCTACCTTGTAGGCTTGATTGAGAATTGTCCTTCTACCTCTAATGTAGAGATTTACGCACGCCTTGTAAGGGATAAGTTTGACATTCGTCAGCTTATCTATGCAGGACGTCAGATTATAGACAAAGCCACTGCAGGTGAGTATGAGTCCGATATTCTTGTGGATAATGCTGAGCAGATGATTTTTGACATCCGCAGAGGCAAAAATGTAGCAGGACTTGAGCTTGTAGGTGACGTTATCCTCAAGACCTTTGACAGGCTTGATGCACTTAATAAGGATGACCCTGAGCTTAAACCTGTTTCCTCAGGTATCGGTGACCTCGACAGGGTTATCACAGGTCTTAACCGCTCTGACCTTATTCTTCTGGCGGCTCGTCCCGGTATGGGTAAGACCAGTTTTGCTCTTAATATTGCAAAGAGTGTTGCAGGTCCTCAGAAACGTACAGTTGCTTTTTTCTCTTTGGAAATGTCCAAAGAACAGCTTGCTTCCAGACTTCTTTCCACAGAGTCCTTGGTTGAGGGCACAAAGCTTCGAACAGGTAAGCTTACTGACGAGGAGTGGCAGAGAATTATTGCAGGCGGCGATATCCTTTCCAAAATGAAGCTCTATCTTGACGATACTCCGGGTATTACGGTTCCTGCTATGAAGGCAAAGCTCAGAAGACTTCGTAATGTTGATTTAGTAGTAATCGACTACCTCCAGCTTATGTCTACGGGCAGACGTGGAGACGGAAACCGAGTTCAGGAAATTTCCGAGATTACAAGAAACCTGAAGATTATGGCGAAAGAGCTGAATGTTCCTGTTATTTGTCTGTCGCAGCTTTCCCGTGCAAGTGAACAGCGTACCGACCACAGACCTCAGCTTTCTGATTTGAGAGACTCAGGTTCTATTGAGCAGGATGCTGATATTGTACTTTTCCTCTATCGTGAGGGATACTATGACAAAGAGGGCTCACCCGATGCGTCTCCTACAGCAGACCAGAATGCGGCTGAGTGTCTTGTAGCTAAAAACCGTCACGGAGAAACCCGTTCTGTCAAACTCCATTGGCAGGGTGAGTTTATGCGGTTTACTTCTGTGGAGGCAAACCGTGGTTGATAAGGTTTTGCGTACACTTAGTACTCATTGCAAAGTGCAAAAAGGTGATACAGTAATTGTGGGACTTTCCGGAGGAGCAGATTCTGTTTCGTTGCTGTATGCTCTGCTTTTGTTGAGTCAGGAGCTTGGTATTACCCTTAAGGCAGCTCACGTGAATCACAACCTGAGAGGTGAAGAGTCACAGCGAGACGAAGCCTTTGTCAGAGCACTGTGTGAAAAATGGGGAATAGAGCTTTTTGTGTGCAATGCAGATGTTTTTGCTTTGGCAAAGGAACAGCATAAAAGTGTAGAGCTTTGCGGTCGTGAGGTGCGTTACAGATTCTTTGAGGAACTTTCACAGACTCACAAAGCCCTTGTCGCCACGGCTCATACACTGAGTGACTCAGAAGAAACAATGCTCTATAATATAGCAAGGGGCACAACTCTTCGGGGACTTTGCTCAATTCCTTACATACGGGATTATATTATCCGACCTCTTCTGGACGTAACCCGTGAAGAGGTAGAGTCTTTTTGCAGTGACAACAGCCTTCAGTTTGTGCAGGACAGCACGAATTTTCAGGAAGAAATTTGTGCCCGCAATAAAATCCGCCTTTCGGTTTTGCCGCCTTTGAGAAGTCTCAATCAGGGCTTTCACAGGAATTTCGGCAACCTTAGAGAGGATTTATTGCTTGTAGACGATTTTATTTCCCATACTGTAAAAACCGCTCTTGAAAACAGCAGGTGTAAGTTCGGATACAACGCCGACAGCCTTCTCAGTTTACACCCTGCTGTGCTAAGATACGCTCTGGCAATGGTTATTTCAGCTTCGGGTGCAAAGGCAGAGTACAGCCATATTATGATGTGCACAGATATTCTGAGGCTTGGGGGGGCAGTAGCACTCATAGGCGGTTATACCGCTGTGTGTACACAGGGAATATTCCGTATTGTATCTCTAAATAGTAGTGAGAGTTTCAGCGGAATGTCCTTAAAATGCGGTCTTAGCTTCTTTTACAGAAACAATGAATATTCTGTAAAAGAAATATCAAAAGATAAAATAATTAACAAAAAGTTAGCAAGTTTCTGTATTGGTTATGATAAAATAAGTGACGATACAGTAATTCGTACAAGGCGTGAAGGGGATGCTTTTTCGTTGGTGGGCAGAGGTGTTACAAAGCCTCTGCGTAAGCTTCAGAATGAGCTGAAAATCCCCGCTGAAAGACGCTTGAATTCTCTGGTGGTTGCCACAGGCAGTACAGTGCTGTGGGCAGAGGACATCGGAGTGTCTGCACAAGGTGCGTTAGATAAAAACTCAGATAAAGGAATATACATTCAAATCAGAAGGGGAGAGTATAATGCATAAGGATTGCGAATATATAATGCTTTCAGAACAGAGAATTAAAGAGATAGTCAGTGCAATGGCACAGAAAATCAGTGAGGATTACAAAGGTAAAAATCTGCTTTTGGTAGGACTTCTCAAAGGCAGTGTAATGTTTATGTCTGACCTGATGAAGGAAATATCCATTGATTGTGCAATCGACTTTATCTGTGTGTCAAGCTATGGTTCCGGTTCTGAATCTTCAGGCAGAGTTAATATTGTCAAGGATATCTCACAGCCTCTTGACGGTAAGGATGTTCTCATTGTTGAAGATATTATTGACTCAGGCAACACACTGAATTTCATTACAAAATATTTTGAAGCAAAGAATGCCTCAAGCGTTAAGATATGTACAATGCTCTCAAAACCTTCACGCAGAGTTGTAGAGATTCCCGTTGATTATGTGGGAATGGAAGTTCCCGATGAGTTCGTAATCGGTTACGGATTAGACTTCGCAGAAAAATACAGAAATCTTCCTTACATCGGTGTATTGAAGCCTTCTGTTTATTCATAATTACATAGATTTATCCCATACTACACTAAGGAGTGAAATGATTTGCAGAATAAATTATCAGCAAAGAAACTTTTAATCTACCTTGGAATCCCTGCGTTGATTATACTTTGTGTTTCTCTGATGTTTTCTTTAGGCTCAGAGAAAAAGGAGTATAAGTATTCAGATATTGTAGGGTTCTTCAAGGAACAGCAGGTTGAGAGTTTTTCTGTCAATGTAGGTACAGGCGTCATTGAGATGATGGTCAAGGATGAGGCCCTTGTTGAGGAGAAGACAGATGAGGGTGCGTCCCAGACTCAGAGCGGTACAAACAGCATCTTCTCAGGACTTTTCCAAAGTAGCAAAAAGGACGATGACGGACTGACAGAAATCAGGTATAAGCTTGCAAGTGTAGACCTGTTCTACATGGACGTAAACGACTATATTCTTGAGTATAACGAAACTCACGACAAGCCTTTGGAGTACGATTATATTCCCGCAACAAATAACTCTTTCCTCTTGGAGCTTATCCCAATTTTACTTTTCATTGTAGTAGCTGTAGTGTTCTGGTTCTTCATTATGAAGAAAATGAACGCTGGCGGAATGGGCGGTAAAGAGTTCCAGTTCGGCAAGGCAAAGTTCAAAGACACAAACGATGAGAAGCGTAAGACTACATTCGAGGATGTAGCAGGTGCTGACGAGGAGAAAGAGGAACTTGAAGAAATCGTAGAATTCCTCAAGAACCCCGGTAAGTACAACGAGCTTGGTGCAAAGATTCCCAAGGGTGTACTCCTTGTAGGCCCTCCCGGAACAGGTAAAACTCTCCTTGCCCGTGCAGTTGCTGGTGAGGCAGGGGTGCCCTTCTTCTCAATCTCAGGTTCAGATTTTGTTGAGATGTTCGTAGGTGTCGGTGCTTCCCGTGTACGTGACCTGTTTGAACATGCAAAGAAGAACTCTCCCTGTATTATCTTCATTGACGAGATTGACGCAGTAGGCAGACAGAGAGGTACAGGCCTTGGCGGCGGTCACGATGAGCGTGAGCAGACCCTGAACCAGATGCTGGTTGAGATGGACGGCTTCGGTGCAAACGAAGGCGTAATTGTTATTGCCGCTACTAACCGTCCTGACATCCTTGACCCCGCCCTTCTCAGACCCGGTCGTTTTGACCGTCAGGTAATGGTTGGTTATCCCGATGTTCAGGGTAGAGAGGCAATCCTTAAGGTACATGCAAGAAAGAAACCTCTTGCACCCGATGTTAAGCTTAAGACTATTGCTAAGACTACAGCAGGCTTCACAGGTGCAGACCTTGCAAACCTTCTTAACGAAGCTGCTCTCCTTGCCGCCAGAAAGGGCAAGAAAGCTATTACTATGGCAGAAATTGAGGAAGCTACAATCAAGGTTGTTGTAGGTACAGAGAAGAAGTCCAAAGTTATGTCTGACAAGGAGAAGAAGCTGACAGCCTACCATGAGGCAGGCCACGCTATTGCTTTCCATGTTTGTGAGACTCAGGACCCTGTTCATCAGATTTCAATTATCCCCAGAGGTATGGCAGGCGGTTATACAATGCCCTTGCCCTCAGAGGATAAATCCTATAGCTCCAGAAACGAAATGCTGGAAAATATCGTTGTTTGCCTTGGCGGACGTGTTGCTGAGGCACTGGTACTTGGGGATATATCCACAGGTGCTTCCAATGATATTGAGCGTGCAACTTCTACTGCTCGTTCAATGGTTACCAAGTACGGTATGTCTGATTTGCTCGGCTGTATCAACTATGCTTCAGGCGGTACGGAAGTATTCATCGGCAGAGATATGGGTCAGGTCAAGGATTATTCCGATGACACAGCCTCAAAGATTGACGCTGAGATTCACCGCATTGTATCCGAGTGCTACGATAAGTGTACAAAGATTCTGAATGCACATATGGATAAGCTCCATGAAGTTGCAGCTTACCTTATGAAGCATGAGAAGATGTCAGGTGCAGATTTCTCTGCTATGATGGATGGTACCTTCACAGAGCCTGCAGAGACTCCTGAGGATGATGACAGCGAAGAATCCGCTGAATAATCAAATATAAGCTAAGGCGGATAACAGCAAAGTTATCCGCCTTGATGTTTCGATGTTGAAAATTTAAAAAGAGATTAACGTAGAGGAGGAGTGAAAAAAGATATGGATAAGTTTTTATCGGTAAGAGGTGCAAGAGAGCACAACCTTAAGAACATAGATGTAGATATTCCTCGTGACAAGTTAGTTGTTATGACAGGACTTTCCGGCTCGGGCAAATCTTCCCTTGCCTTTGATACCATATATGCAGAGGGTCAACGCAGATACGTTGAGTCTCTTTCATCTTATGCCCGAATGTTTTTAGGGCAGATGGATAAACCTGACGTAGACAGCATTGACGGACTTTCTCCTGCAATTTCTATTGACCAGAAGACTACCTCCAAAAATCCTCGTTCCACAGTAGGTACTGTAACCGAGATTTACGACTATCTGCGACTTTTGTACGCAAGATTGGGTACCCCTCATTGTCCTGTCTGTGGCAAAGAGATTAAACAGCAGACTGTAGACCAGATTGTAGACAGGGTAATGAGTATTCCTGAGGGTACTAAAATACAGGTTATGGCACCTGTGGTCAGAGCCCGTAAGGGAGAGCACCAGAAGGAGCTGGACGCAGCACGTAAGGGCGGCTTTGTCCGTGTAAGAGCTGACGGTATAATTTATGATTTGTCAGAGAATATAGTTCTTGAAAAGAATAAAAAACACAGTGTAGAAATAATTGTAGACCGACTTGTAATCAAAGAAAGCATCCGCTCACGTTTATCTGACAGCATAGAAACTGCCTCGAAACTGGCAGGAGGGCTTGTGCTTGTAGCTGTAGACGGTGAGGATGACATACTCTTTTCTCAGAGCTATGCCTGTCCCGAGCACGGTATAAGTATTGATGAGCTATCTCCCCGTATGTTTTCTTTTAATGCACCTCAGGGAGCTTGCCCCAAGTGTACGGGACTTGGTGTGTTTATGCGAATTGACCCTGATAAGATTATCCCCGATAAAACCAAGTCTGTAAATCAGGGTGGCATCAAGGCTGGGGGCTGGGCAATGGAGGGTAACACCATTGCCGCTATGTATTACAATGGACTTTCAGAGCATTACGGTTTTTCTCTTGATACTCCTATCTGTGATTTACCTGAGGAAATTGTAGATATTATTCTTTATGGTACAAAAGGTGAAAAAATCCGCCTTGTACGTTCAGGACTTTATGCAGGGGGAGAATACTACGCACCCTTTGAGGGTGTTATCAATAACCTTGAAAGACGTTTCAGCCAGACTCAGAGTAACTGGATAAAAGAGGAAATTGAAGCTTTTATGTCTGCAATTCCTTGTGATGAGTGCTCAGGCAGAAGACTCAGCAAGCTTTCTTTAGGTGTTACAGTTGGCGGCTTGAATATTTCAGAGTTTTGCGATATGTCTGTGTCAAAGGCACTGGAGTTTGTGAACAGCCACGAGCTGTCAGAACGACAGATGCTTATAGGCGGTGCAATTATCAAGGAGATAAAAGAACGCTTGGGATTTCTGCAGAGTGTGGGACTCGGCTATCTCACACTTTCACGAAGTGCAGGTACTCTCTCAGGTGGTGAAAGCCAGAGAATCCGCCTTGCAACTCAGATAGGCAGTTCTCTTATGGGAGTGCTCTATATTCTGGACGAGCCAAGCATCGGACTTCATCAGAGAGATAACGAGAAGCTTCTTGCCACCCTCAGACGTCTTCGTGATTTGGGCAATACAGTTATCGTTGTTGAGCACGACACAGACACAATGCTTTCAGCAGACCATATTATTGATATCGGCCCGGGAGCAGGTGTTCACGGCGGTGAAGTGGTAGCAAGCGGTACAGTTGAGGAGATTATAGCCTCAGAGCGGTCTGTAACAGGTAAGTATCTGAGCGGTGAAATTGCAGTTCAAGTTCCTAAAAAACGCCGTAAAGGCAACGGAAAAAAGATTGAGATTGTCGGGGCTTCGCAAAACAACCTTAAAAATATAAATGTAAAAATTCCTCTGGGTGAGTTTGTGTGTGTTACAGGTGTTTCAGGTTCAGGTAAGTCTTCCCTTATAAATGAGATACTGTACAAAAAGCTTGCAAGAGATTTAAACGGTGCCAAAACTCGCCCCGGTAAGCACAAGGATATTAAGGGTATGGAAAACCTTGATAAGGTTATCAACATCGACCAGAGTCCCATCGGACGCACTCCCCGAAGCAACCCTGCCACATACACAGGAATGTTCACAGATATACGTGAGCTTTTTGCAAAAACACAGGAGGCAAAGCTTAGAGGCTTTAATTCAGGCAGATTTTCCTTTAACATCAAGGGAGGCAGATGTGAAGCTTGTGAGGGCGGTGGTATAGTCAAGATTGAGATGCACTTCCTGCCTGATGTTTATGTGCCCTGTGATGTGTGTAAGGGAAGACGTTATAACCGCGAAACCCTTGAAGTAAAGTACAAGGGTAAATCAATCTACGATGTACTGGAGATGACTGTTGAGGAAGGGCTTGAATTCTTCTCAAGTATTCCCAAAATCCATCGCAGACTTCAGACTCTTTATGAAGTAGGCTTAGGCTACATCAAAATAGGTCAGCCTGCAACTACACTGTCAGGTGGTGAGGCTCAGCGTGTAAAACTTGCAACTGAGTTGTCAAGACGTTCCACTGGTAAAACCGTCTATATTTTAGATGAGCCTACCACAGGTCTCCACTCGGCAGATGTGCACAGACTTATTGATGTACTCCAACAGCTTGTTGATAAAGGCAACAGCGTAATTGTAATTGAGCATAATCTTGACCTTATCAAAACCGCTGACCACGTTATTGACTTGGGCCCCGAAGGCGGAGACGGAGGCGGAGAGGTTATCGCTCAGGGTACACCTGAGAAGATTGCACAGTGTGAGAAATCTTACACAGGACACTTCCTCAAAAAACTTCTGTAAATTAATATTTTTTATGTTTAGAGAAATTGCATTGTTTTATGCAATTTCTCTTTCTTTTTACGCAGTTTTCGGAGGTGTAATTATATGATTACTATTCTGAATGGAAAACTTACCATTCCCGAGTCTGAAAGGTTTATCGGTTTTGCAGGGGATAACCTCAGACGAACAATTGAATTTTTAGTAAGCGGTGCCAAAGAAGCTGACCGTATTTACCGTCTCTACCTTACCTTTGATGACGGAACTGTCAACTACTTTGTCCTGCCCTCACAGGTAACTGACAAGGGCGTAGTCCTTACATGGCAGGTGCTAAGAGAACACATTTTTATGAGCGGTTGGGTGAAAGCACAGATTAAAGCTTTCTCAGGTAACGGCGTAGTGTATCACACGTCAACTGACAGGTTCTTTGTAGGTGACAGTGCTGAGTTTTCAGACAGTATAAAAAAACAGAATACAGAGTTTTTAAGATACGAAGAACGGCTCAATGAACTTTCAAAGGAGCTGTCAGAAATCTGTGTACTTATGCCTTTTGTGGGTGACAATGGCAACTGGTATATTTATGATGCAGAAAAAGGAGAATACGTTGACAGCGGGAAGCCGTCTGTGTATAAAACTGACAGCTTGCAAATTACAGACGGAGCTGTTACTTCCATGAAGCTTGCAGACTGTGCAATAGACAGACTCTCTCTGTTTTCAATGGATATGATAGCAAAATATCTGGCCATGCCTGTGATTGTTCACGGAATCTTAGGTGAAGTTCCCAAGGACTTTTATAACACCCTTACAACACAGGGAATTCACAGGATTGATGACCACAAGGGCACACATCAGGTAGTCGTTGTACTCAAGCCCTCTTCAGAGGCACATCTGATGCAACTGAAATTTGATTATAACAAAATTGAGTACCGCGGAATATGGTGTACTGATGACGGGATTTATGCTGACGATGATTGGGAGGATTGGACTCTTCTCACGTTGCAGGTCGATTCAGAGTTAAACCCTGACTCGGATAACCCTGTTCAGAACAAGGCGGTGCACTCTGCACTGGACAGAAAAATGAACAAAGCATCAAACTTTGATAAAGTAACAGCTTTCTCTGACAGTGCTGACCCTGAGTTGATTGCATATCAGACCTATGACAAAACAGCTCAGGAGATGTTCCGAATTCCCATATCTGTGATTTCAGAAAGAATCAGGAAGATTACTGATGCAGGGGAGTTTTATGTGTCCGAAACCGTAGACGGAGCATTGCAGGAGGTAGGAAAAATTCTTAAAGCTCTTAATGCTTGCGTTGAGACAGACGTTGTTAATTTAATTGAGGGTAACACTCCTCTGATCGAATTATCAAATAGTTGCTCGAATCTTCTCTCAAATATTAATGACAACAGGATTATTCATTGTAATATTAATCACGGTTGGTTAGACGCACCCACGACAGAAGGCGGTATTTTTATTAATCTGAGATACTCAACCAATTACAACATTCAGATTATGATTGTAATTGGAACTGGTCGTGTTCACACAAGAATTGTGGACAGGAGAGATTTTAGTGTGTTTAGAGCTTGGTGTTCTGACTCCGAAAGTTTCTTCAAGTATTTGGGTGAATACACCACAAAAAGCGGTGCTGATTCGGTCGATAATAAACTTGTAAATATTCTTGATGTGGGTAGCTGTGGAATTGCAAACGGACACTACACTGATGTACCGTCTGATTATCCTACTTCAGGAACAGGTACATTAATAAATGTGCAGACAACAGGCAACTATGGTATGCAATATTTGACGCATTACGCAAGTGGTTTGACGTGGTCGCGTCTTGTTAATCGAACAAATAAAACGGTTTCCAGAGATTGGTCACGCTTAGGTGTAGATGCCCGAATGAAAGTTTTAGCGATAGGCGACTCAATTTGTCGTGGCGTGAGAAATGAAGAAAAAGGCTTTGTAGGGGATTTGGGTTTGCCTTATAAAAATATAGGCGTGAGCGGTGCAACCATTTCCAATGAAGTTACAACGTATATGAATATTCCTGACCAGCTTATAAATCTCAATACAACTGAACCTGATTATGTACCGGATGTGATTATTGCAGAAGGCGGCATTAACGACTGGGCTCAGGGAGCTCCCCTTGGTGATGTTCCTACCATCCCTGTTAATACGTATGAACAGGCAGATGCTCTTGACAGAAGTACTGTTTTAGGCGGTTTGCAGTACCTGTTTTATAAAATGGTTGCTCTTTACCCTAAAGCACAGCGTTTCTTCCTGATTACACACAAATCTTATAAAGTGAGCGGTAGTGCCTACTGCCCTGCACAGAAAAGTGCTGCAGGCTGGACTCAGCAGGATTTACACGATGCTATTGTTGAATGCTGTAAGGTATATAACGTAAAAGTGATTGACATTTATGAGGAAAGTATGCTCAATACTGTGTTTGATGTTTATCGCTCTTCAGTGGCGTACAACACAGATAACAGTGTTACAGATACAGAATATTGCGACAGTGACGGAGTTCACCCTCTTGCATATGGATACAAGGAGTGCTATGTGCCTCTTGTCAAAAAAGCACTTGGAATCGGTACTGTAAAATAATATGAGACAGTTGTAATTGTTTACTTGTATGGAGGAGATTATGGCAAATATAAAATGTATTGATGTGTCTGAGTGGCAGGGCACAATCGACTGGAAAAAAGTGAAAAACGCAGGTTACGGACACGCTATTCTGCGAGCAGGATTCGGTCGCTCTGCTTCTCAAAAGGACAAAAGCTTTGAAGAAAACTATAAAAAAGCTACAGCCGCAGGAGTAAAACTGGGTGTGTACTGGTATTCTTATGCTGTGGATAAGGCGGATGCAATAAAGGAAGCTGAAGCATGCCTTGCAGTGCTTAAAGGAAAAGTGTTTCAGATGCCCGTTTTCTTTGATATGGAAGAAAGCTCTATGACAAAGCTTAGTAAGAGCACTCTTACTGAAATGGCAAAGGCTTTCTGCGAAAGAATTAAAAAGGGCGGTTACACAGCAGGAGTTTACAGTAACCTTAACTGGTTTACAAACTATCTGAATTACGCCGAGCTTAAAAAACTTTATCCCATCTGGTTTGCTCAGTATTATACTGAGGCACAGCTTGATTGTGACATCTGGCAGTACTCATCAAGCGGAAAAGTGAGCGGTATCACAGGCAATGTGGATTTAAACATTATATACAACGAGAAAATTATAAAAGCAGATACTGCAAAGCCTGCTGAACCCTCAGCACCTGTTGTAAAAGAGGTTTTTGAGACCGCAGGAATACAGGCGTTGCTTCGTCAGGCGTATTCCTTCGGTATAGTCAAGACCTTGGTAACACCCATTGACAACAAAAAAGGCAAACTTACCGAGGCAGCAATAATTGAAGCGAGAGAGTATCTTGGCTATAAAAATCCCACATCTTCAGTTGACCTTAATTTAATCACTGACCTTACGGAGGCTTTAGAAAGAGAAGTTTCACTCCTTATGAATAAGCCTGTAGGGGATGTGAACGGTGACGGTAAGGTGGATATAAAAGATGCTACAGAAATTCAGAAGAGAGTAGCAGGGATAGAGTAAGATGATTTCAAAATTTATAGCTTCTTTTGTAAGCGGTGTGTCTTTGCAGAAGATTACAATTACCTCGGTAATTGCAGGTATCGGAGGTTTTGTTGCCTGGTTTTTAGGCGGCTGGGACGAACTGATTATTTGTCACATAACTTTGATGGTCATAGATTATCTGACAGGTGTAGCAAAGGCAATATACCAGAAGAAACTTTCAAGCAAAGTAGGTTTTAGGGGTATAATTAAAAAGTTTCTCTCTTTGCTTGTAATCGGCTTGTCGGTAACTCTGCAGAGTATTCTTCCTGAGGGGTTGCCCTTAAGAGAGGTAACTGTGCTTTTCTTTGTTGCTAATGAGGGTTTTTCAATTCTTGAAAATGCAGACGGACTTATTCCTTTGCCTCAGAAGCTTCGCAGTGTTCTGGTACAAATACAGGACAAGTCAGATGAAAAAGCTCAGATCTCACAGGAGAAGTTAGAGGAAAATAAAGAATAACAGGATTTTTTACAAAGTGTCAGGCAGCAGTCAGAGAAATCGGACTGCTGCCGTTTCTTGATTTTTGATATATACTGTGATATAATATCAGTTAATATGGATAAGTGTATGAATTTGCAAATTGCTTATAGATTTTTTATATAAAGGAGAGGGATACTATGGCTATAAAAGTAACACTTCTTGCACACACTCCCAGCCCTGAGGAGATAGTAGCCGCGGCGGCAAAGCTGTGCTATTCACCTTCAGGCATTGAGAATATACGTGAAGGACTCAACGAGGAGAAAACGGCATCCTTTGTAAAGATGCTCGCAGATATGGGTCATGCAAGCCCTACAGAGCACGCTTCCTTTACCTTCGGTATAGAGGGTATATCCCGTGCTTGCTCACACCAGCTTGTGCGTCACAGAATCGCTTCCTATAGCCAGCAGTCCCAGAGATATGTTGATGGTAACAGCTTTGAGTTTGTAACTCCTCCTGAAATCTCAGAGGATGATCACTGCCTTGAAGTTTACAACCGAGTTATTGATTTACAAATGCAGGCTTACTCCGATATCCGTGATGCTCTGGCTGTGAAGTATATCCGTGAGTTTACAGATAAAAAATATGAAGGCTCAGATGCTGAGATAATCTCTCAGTTTAAGGCTGATAATAAAGCTCAGTGTTCTGCTTTTATTAAGAAAGCGAACGAAGATGCTCGCTATATACTTCCTAACGCCTGTACAACTAAGATAGTATGCACCTTCAACGCAAGAAGCCTTGAAAATTTCTTTGCTCACCGTTGTTGTAACCGTGCACAGTGGGAGATTAGAGAAGTTGCTCAGCAGATGCTTATTATCTGCAAAGAGGTTGCACCTCATTTGTTTGCAAAGAGCGGTCCCTCTTGTATGAGAGGTGCTTGCCCTGAGGGTAATATGACCTGCGGAAAAATTAAGGAAGTCAGAGAAAAATACGGATATGGAAAATAAACAGAATAAAAAAGGACGCATAATAGTAATAGAAGGACTGGACGGTTCAGGTAAGGGTACACAATCCAAAATTCTCATGGAGAAATTATCTGAAAAATATAATGTTAAGAAAATTTCTTTTCCTGATTATGACAGCCCTGCCTCATACCCTGTAAGAATGTATTTAGGCGGGGAGTTCGGAAGCGATGCTTCCTGTGTTAATTCCTACGCAGCAGCATCTTTTTATGCTGTGGACAGAGTGGCAAGTTTTCTCAAGGATTGGAAACAGGATTACGAAGAGGGCACGGTGTTTGTCCTTGACCGATATGTAACCTCCAATATGATTTATATGCCTGCAAAGCTTCCAAAGGGTGAGTGGGATACTTTCCTTAGCTGGCTTTCTGACTTTGAGTATGATAAGCTGGGTCTTCCTAAGCCTTCAGGTGTAATCTACCTTGATATGCCTACTGAGATTTCGCAGAAGCTTATGTCAGGCAGATACAATAGTGATGAGTCAAAAAAGGATTTGCACGAAAAGGACGTGGCATTCCTTAATGCTTGCCGTGAAAGTGCACTTTATGCCGCTCAAAAGCAAGGCTGGACAGTTATTCCTTGCAGTGACGGAGAAAATCCTTTTACAATCGAGGAGATAGCAGATAAAGTTTATGAAACCGCCTGTAGTTTCCTAAATTGAAAGCTTCCCTTGCCCTAAAAAAGGGTACCGCCAAAGGCGGTGGAAGGATTAACATTTATACATTCAGGAGGACAGTTATGTTCTATTGTTTTTTAGCACAAGGTTTTGAAGAGATAGAAGCAATTACCACAGTGGATATGCTCCGCCGTGCTGGTGTTAATATGAAAACTGTAGCAGTTACAGAGGATGAAGAACTTTTGGTTACAGGTGCTCACAGTATACCTGTTACAGCTGATATGCACATATCTGATGCAGACACTGCAGAGCTTGAGGGTGTGTTTCTTCCCGGCGGTATGCCCGGTACTGTAAACCTTGATGAAAGTGCACAGGTAAGGGAGTTAATCTCATTCTGTGCAGACAATGATAAATATATCTTTGCTATTTGTGCCGCTCCGTCAGTTCTGGGTCATATGGGACTGTTAAAGGACAGGAAAGCTACCTGTTATCCCGGCTTTGAGTCTGAGCTTGCAGGTGCACAGCTTTGTGATGCTCCTGCAGTACAGGACGGCAAAATTATAACCGGCAAAGGCCCCGGTGCAACCGTGCAGTTTGCTTCCCTTATCATAACTGAGCTTTTGGGACAAGACTTTTGTGCTGACCTTAAAAGTGCAATGCAGTGCAATGAGTAAAATAAGTGATGAAAAGGTAAAGCTTCGTCAGCATTACCGCTCTATGAGAGACAAAATGACCGCCGAGTACAAACACAGCCTTGATATTGAAATAGCAAGCCGTTTCCTTTGTACTCGTGAATATATGAATTCAAAAAACCTTATTACCTATGTGGCAAAGAAGCAGGAGATTGGAACTCAAGGTATCATTTCTGCTGCTTTTGCAAACGGAAAACAGGTTGCAGTGCCTAAGTGTGAGCCTCAGGGTGTGATGAACTTCTACCTTATTGCATCTATGGGAGACCTTAAGGAGGGGAGTTTCGGCATAATGGAGCCCGATACGAGTAAGTGTAAGCTCCTTGAGAATTTCACAGATTCTATTTGCCTTGTGCCTGCACTTACCTTTGACCCTCAGGGACAGCGTTTGGGATACGGCGGAGGATACTACGACCGCTTCCTGAGCACTTACAAGGGGATAAGCGTGGGACTTTGTTACGCAAGCTTTGTAAAGTGGGATTTACCCTGCGAGTCTCACGACATTCCTGTGGGACTTCTTGTTACAGACAGATACGCACGGCACACTGCCGATAAGATATAAATGAAACCTTTGGAGGTGTTTATATGAGCGAAAATATGGATAACCGCGACAATCAGAATCAGGAAGAAATACGCCTGTACCGTCAACGCAGAGTTGACCAGTTCAGGATGCAGATTCAGGATGATGAGCCTGCACCTAAAGCTCAGGAGGAGTCGGATTTTTCTGATGAGATTACGTCTTTCTCAGATGAGACTACCCGTGCTCAGATAGAGCGTGACTCCAAGCGTGAGCTCAGACGTCAGAAAAATGAGGAGAAGAAAATCCGCAGAATCAAATCAGGACAGAACAAAAAGGTCTACCGTATTGCTTGGATTGCTGTTGTAATCGTGCTTTCCATTGTTGCATCTCAGTTTCTCATTATCGGCAGTAACGACTTTCTTGCCATTACAAGAGAGGATGAGACCCCTGCTACAATCATAATTGAAGCAGATGACAGGGTTGCTGACATAGCAAAAAAACTGGAGGACAAAGGGGTTATCAACTCAACCGGTTTCTTTACCGCTTTTGCCAACATTACAGGTAAGGCTGATGATGTTGAGCCCGGAGTGTATCAGATTCCAAAGAACAAAGATTACCTTGCAATTCTTAATCACCTTCAGTATACAGGCAACCGCCAGACTACCATAACTCTGCAGATTACCGAGGGTACAAACGTACTTGATCTTGCTCATCTTCTGTATGAGTCAGGTGTTACCTATGATGTGGACGAGTTCCTCCGTCTTTGTAACAGCAACGAGTTTGACGAGGATTACTCCTTCCTTGCAGATATTGATGCAAGTCCTGACCGAATTTACAGACTTGAGGGTTACTTGTTCCCTGATACTTACGAATTTTATGTTGATGAGGCACCCGACCTTACCATCAGACGTTTCCTTGACAACTTCTACACAAGAGTTTATGAGACTAAGTATGATGTTAAGGGTTACAGCGATCCTGTGACCATTTCACAGCTCATTGACGATAAGCACAGCTATACTCTTGATGATGTTGTTACAATTGCATCTATTGTTCAAGGCGAGTCTGCAAACTCTGAGGAAATGTTCAAGGTTTCCTCTGTTATCCACAACCGTCTTGACTACGGTCCCCAGTATGATATCCACACACTGGGTATGGATTCAACCGCATACTATCCTTACAAAAATGCAGATACAGTGCCCGAGGAGGAGCTTGAGAACTTTGTAAGCACTTACGGTACTTATGAGAAAGAGGGTCTGCCTCCCGGAGCTATTAATTCTCCTTGTGCAGATGCGCTCATTGCGGCTGTTGCTCCCTCTGATACAGATTATCTGTACTTCTGTCACGGTGTAGAGTCTGACGGCACAGTTACTTCTTACTTTGCCTCTGACTACAGTACCCATATGTCAAATCTTTCAAAAGCAGGTCTTAGCTGATAATGAACGAATTAATTCTTAAACCCGAGATACTTGCTCCTGCAGGAGATGAAGAAGCTCTTCACGCCGCACTGCGTTTTGGTGCAGATGCAGTATATGTAGGTGCACAGCAGTTTGGAATGAGAACTTCTCCTAAAAACTTTGATGAAGAAACTCTCAAAAAGGCAGTTGAGCACACCCACATGCTAGGCAAAAAGCTTTATCTTACCTGTAACGTATTGCCTCGTGAGCCTCAGATACATCTTCTGCCTGACTTCCTCTCTTATGCTGAGGAATGTGCAGTTGATGCTCTGATAATTGCTGACTTGGGTGTATTTGAACTGGCAAAAAAATATGCTCCTAACACCTCACGCCACGTAAGCACTCAGGCAGGTATTGTCAATAGTGAAACTGCAAAAGCGTTCTATAATATGGGTGCAGACAGAGTGGTGCTTGCCCGTGAGCTTTCCTTTGAGGAAATTGCTGATATCCGTGCAAAGATTCCAAGTGACCTTGAGATTGAGTGCTTTGTTCACGGTGCAATGTGCGTGTCTTTTTCAGGCAGATGTCTTATCTCCGAATACCTTACAGGCAGAGACCCAAACCGCGGAGACTGCTCACAGCCTTGCAGGTGGAAGTATCACTTGTATGAGGAAAACAGAGAGGGCAACTTCTATCCTGTTATGGAGTCAGACGGAGGCACATTCCTTTATAACTCCAAGGATATGTGTATGATTGACTACATCCCTGAACTTGTAAAAGCAGGGATAAGCAGTTTTAAAATCGAGGGAAGAGCTAAAACCGCCTATTACTCTGCTGTTGCTACCAATGCTTACAGACAGGCGGTGGATGCATACTTTGAAAGCGGTCTAAGGGATGATTTTAAGACTCCTCAGAATATCCGTGAAGAACTGGAAAAAATCAGCCACCGAGAGTACAGCACAGGTTTTTATCTCGGCTCAACTCCCGGTCAGAATACCTCTTCAGGCGGTTATATACGCCACTATGATTTGGTTGCTCTGTGTGAGGAGGAGCGTGACTTTGGCGGTATAATCACTCAGCGTAATAAATTTTATCTGGGTGACGAAGTGGATATCCTGCCTCCAAGCGGAATACCCTTTAATGTTGTTGCAAAGAAGCTTGTAAATGAGTACGGAGAAGAAGTAGACTCTACTCCTCACCCTATGCAGAGATTGGAGCTTCATTGTGATAAGACAATACCGGCAGGTTCTTTCCTCCGTGTAAAACGCAAAGTGTAAATACACTTGACAATCCCTTGTATAAAAGCTATAATACCCATAGATATTTAAAAGTGTTGACGGGACGAGATGTTTTGTAAAGCTTTCAGAGAGAGCACCCATGGCTGGAAGGTGCTTAAGCGGAAAAACATCAGCCACCCCTGAGCTCTGTGCGAGGAGTACAGCGTAAATCTGCGTTAAAGATAACCGAGCGGATGTAATATTTATATTGCATCAATCAGGGTGGTACCGCAGGATTTATACTCTTGTCCCTATTTTGGGACAAGAGTTTTTTATTTTACAGTAATTAATTGAAAGGATGATTTTATATGAAGTGGACAGGTCTTAACGAGCTCAGAGAAAAGTTCCTTTCCTTTATGGAGAGCAAGGGTTGCCTTCGCCTTGAAAGCTTTCCTCTGATTCCTAAGGACGACAACAGCCTTCTGCTTATCAACAGCGGTATGGCTCCTATGAAAAAGTATTTCACAGGCGAGGTTACACCTCCTAAGACAAGAGTTACAACCTGTCAGAAGTGTATTCGTACACCTGACATTGAGCGCGTTGGTATCACAGCACGTCATGGCACATATTTCGAGATGCTGGGTAACTTCTCTTTTGGTGACTATTTCAAAATTGAGGCTACAGCATGGGCTTGGGAGTTCTTCACAGAAGTTCTTGAAATGCCTAAGGAGCTTCTCTATGTTTCTGTTTACGAGGATGATGACGAGGCTTTCGATATCTGGACTCAGCGTGTAGGTGTTGACCCCTCTCATATGTGCAGAATGGGTAAGGAAGACAACTTCTGGGAGCACGGCTCAGGTCCTTGCGGTCCTTGTTCTGAGATTTACTTTGACAGAGGTCCTGAGAAAGGTTGCGGCTCACCTGACTGTAAGGTAGGCTGTGAGTGTGACCGTTTTGTTGAGGTTTGGAACCTTGTATTCACTCAGTTTGAGAGTGACGGTAAGGGTAACTATACACCCCTTGAGCATCCCAACATCGACACAGGTATGGGTCTTGAGCGTCTTGCTTGTGTTATGCAGGGTGTAGACAACCTGTTCCTTGTTGATACAGTACAGAATATTATGAAGCACATTTCTTCTGTTGTAGGTGTAGAGTACGGCAGAGACGATAAGAGTGATATTTCACTGAGAGTTATCACAGACCACATCCGCTCCACAACCTTTATGATTGGTGACGGTGTAATGCCCAGTAACGAAGGCAGAGGCTATGTTCTCAGACGTCTTCTCCGCCGTGCCGCACGTCACGGAAGACTTCTGGGATACAACAAGCCCTTCCTCTATGAGATTTGCTCCACAGTTATTAAGGAGAACGAGTCTGCATATCCTGAGCTTAAGGAGAAGGAGGAGTTCATCACAAAGCTTATCCGTGTTGAGGAAGAAAACTTTGCTAAAACTATCGAGCAGGGCTTTGCTATGCTTGATGCTATCATCACCAAGGGCGATGTTAAGGTGCTCTCTGGTGAAGATACCTTCAAGCTTAACGACACCTTTGGTTTCCCTGTAGACCTTACACGTGAGATTTTGGCAGAGAAGGGTATATCTGTTGATACAGACCGTTTCTATGAGCTTCTTGCAGAGCAGAAGAAGCGTTCCCGTGATGCACGAAAGAACGCAGGTGCAGATGCTTGGATTTCCGACAGCGTAGACCTTTCTGATGTTGAGGCAACTAACTTTGTAGGCTATACAGATTATTCCTGCGATGCAAAGATTAAGGCTCTTATTGTAAACGGAGAGAGAGAAGTTGCAGCTTCCGAGGGTGATAAGGTTATTGTTGTTCTTGACAAAACTCCTTTCTATGCAGAAAGCGGCGGTCAGGTAGGCGACACAGGTATCATCAAAATCGGCGAAACTGAGTTTGAGGTTGCAAACACCACAAAAGACCATGCCGGCATCTTTATGCATTCAGGTGTTGTTACAAAGGGTAGCTTTGCAGTAGACGATTGTGCTGTAGCATCAATTGATGTAGAGCGCCGTCAGGCTATTATGCGTAACCACACAGCAGCTCATCTGCTTCAGGCAGCACTGAGACAGGTGCTTGGCAACCACGTTGAGCAGGCTGGTCAGCTTGTTAATGATGTTGCGGTTCGTTTTGACTTTACACATTTTTCAGCTCTGACTGCTGCTGAGCTTGCTCAGGTTGAGGCTCTTGTTAATAAATATATCTTTGATGCAATTGATGTTGTAACCCGTGAAATGCCTATTGCAGAGGCAAAGGAAATGGGTGCAATGGCACTGTTTGGCGAGAAGTACGGCGACGTAGTGCGTGTTGTAAATGCACAGGGTTGTTCTGTTGAGCTGTGCGGCGGTACTCATGTTGACAACACTTCAAAGCTTGGTCTTTTCAAGATTCGCTCAGAGGGTTCAGTTGCCGCAGGTGTACGCCGTATTGAGGCTCGTACAGGTGACGGTGTACTGGATATGATAGGAAACCTCTTAGGTATAATCGCACAGTGTTCTCAAACTCTCAAGGTAAGTAATGTAAAGGATCTGCCTGCAGGCTGTGAGAAGCTTACAGAGGAGCTCAAGGCAAAGGATAAGAAGATTGCAGAGCTTGAAAATCAGATTGCAATGAGCAAGATTGCAAGTCTCACAGACAAGGCTGTTGAGGTTGAGGGCATTAAGGTTCTCACAGAGAAAATCGTGGACGCAAATGCTGATATGCTTCGCAATATGTGTTCTATGGTTACAGATAAATATGCAAATGCTGTAGTTCTCATTGCAGGTATCAGTGGCGAGAAGCTGGCTCTCTGCTGTGCTTGCGGTAAAGATGCAATCGCAAAGGGTATCAAGGCTGGCAATGTTGTTAAGGCAGCAGCAATAGTTACCGGCGGTAACGGCGGCGGTAAGCCCGATATGGCTATGGCAGGCGGCAAGGATATCTCTAAGGTAGACGACGCCTTAGCATCTGTTCTTGATACAGTAAAATCAACCCTCGGCTGATAAGCCAAAAGATAATGTAAATAACGCAGGGGAGGACGTGCTTCTCCCAAATAAAAAGTTCCGACTTTTCTAAGTTGGAACTTTTTTACTTGATTACAGCTTTCTTAATTAATGGGAAAATATTTTTACAGCCTGCACTTTTTGTATGGTGCTCGTGTGTATTATTAGTGAAAGGAGGAGATGCGATGTCAACATCGATAGCTAAAAAAGAACGTGCAGAGCAGATTATAAGACGGCATGCTGATATGGTATATAGGATAGCTTTGCAAAATCTGAAAAATCCTGCAGATGCTGAAGACATTTTTCAGGATGTGGCTTTAACTTTGCTGACAAAGAACGCTCCTCTTTATGATGATGTGCACATCAAAAATTGGTTGATACGCGTAACCATCAATAAGTGCAACAATTTCCGAAGAACACCGTGGCAAAGCAGAACTGAACCTCTGAGTCTGTACACAGACGTAGCCACAGAGCCAAACAATTCTGCCCTTGAACTGTTGTATACCTTACCTAAAAAGTACAGAAATGTAATCTATCTGTATTACTATGAGGAGTATACAGTGCCTGAAATTGCAGAAATTTTAGGCGAAAACAAAAACACGGTTAATTCCAGATTACAGCGTGCACGCAAGAAGCTGAAAGAAATACTTAAAGAAGGTGACAATCTATGAAAGACAACCTTTATACTCAGGCAATTAAAAATATCAAAGCACCCGCCACACTTGTTGATGATACTATCAGCAGGTTAAGCGGAGCATCAGCAGAAAGCGAGGTAATCAATATGAAGGAGACAAAACATAGGGGGGTTAAACTCACATCGGCAATCGCCGCCGTGCTGGCACTGATTATAACCTTTGGTGCAATAACTCTCTTAGGCGGCACAAGCACAGAGCATTCCTTTGTTCTCACTGCAAATGCCGCTGAGTCCACAGCAGACGAAGCAACCGCTGACGAAATAACCAAAGAAGCATATATAAAGATTGGTGAGATTAAGGGCTTCTCAGATGCTGGAACAGGTTTACACCGTAAGCAGTATGACGAGAATGGAGACGTTTACTATAATATGTACGAGGCTGAGCTTCTTTCTCTCAGTAAGGAATTTACCCTTGAAATGACCTGTACAGGAGAGAATATTGAAAGCATTACCTATACTGCACATAACAGTTGTTTTGCTTATGATGAAGAGTACGAAGGCTTGTTGAGTGTAGTGGAACTTACAGAAGAAGAAACAAACAGATATAACGCTTCAGGGGGTACAGATTTTTATAAGTGGGCGGCTTCTTGTACCTATGACTACAACTGTCAGCCAAAAAGCTCTTGGGATAAAACTGCTGTAGTTTTTGAGGGGAATGATGTAGTTGACGGTACAATTCCTCTTAGAATGGCCTTCAACTTTGAGTTTGAGGATGGGAAATATTTTGTGACCATAGATGAGCACACAGGGGATTCGGAAACAGACCCTATATTCGAAAAAGAGTTCAATGCCCACGCTGATGAGTTTGCACTTGATGTAACAGCTAACTTTGCTGATGGTAGTAAAACTACAAAAACTCTGAAATTCAAATGCGAAAATGATGGGAATCACTTGTATATGTACGCAATTGAAGCATAAGATTTCTTGAACAGACAAACCCGCTTTCCTTTATCGAAAGCGGGTTTGTTGTTTATGTTTTTATTCTTTTTAACACCTTTGTAAATAAATACACAAGCACTGTTTCTATTGGAACTGCAATCAGGCATTTTATTGCTCTTGTGCCTGCCATCACCCAGAACGCTTTGCCCTGCTGAATATACAGCCATAGCGAGCCCAAGGGTACTTCTACTGCAAAGTTAATCAGCACCTCACAGATTACGAGTCTTAACAGAATTCTGCTGTCTGCCTTGTACAGGAACATTCCATACAGCATACCTACCAGCATTCCGTTGAGGGTCCAGCCGAAGAAGTACCCCCCCATAGGTACAAGCAGGAAGCTTATTATATCTCCAAGTCCTCCTACAATCATACCGCATACAGGACCGAAAAGCATAGATGCTATGGCAATTGGCAGAAAAGCAAAGCCTACCTTTGCATTGGGTGTGATTGCAAGGCTGAAGTTTGCAAAGTAGCCTACAACCACACGCAGAGCAAGGAGCATTGCACACAATGCAACCCCCTTAACATTTGAGAGCTCCTTTGCAGAGTCTTTGAATTTAGCGACCAAACAGTTCATTTTTATTAAACCTCACTTGTTTGTACGCCGTTCTGATAAAGAAAAAGGACAGAACACAGAGGTCCTGTCCCAAAGCTCATCATAAACAGCGGGATGCGAAAGCTGTACCGCAGACTTAATAAAATCCTTCGTCCTGCAGGCAACTCCCCGTCCCACAGGCACTTCACGCACAGCTTCTACTCTGTATTATTTACTGTATCATTATATCACTAAGTTTTAATTTGTCAATTCAGACCTTTGATAAGTACGCTCAGAGGCTTATAAATGAAGATTGTGATAAAAGATACTACAAAAGCCTTGATAAGGTTAAATGGAAGAACACACACAAGGCAGAAATCAAACATACTGTCAATAAAAGGGAAGATGTCAGTGCCCATTTGTACTATGGCATCTATTGGCATATCATACAGAGAGGCGTACATAGGAATCATAACAAAAGCATTTAAAACAGCTGCAAGAACAGACATGGACAAACCGCCGATTGTGAGTGCTATTATGGCTCTGCCTTTTGTTTTGTTGCTTCTGTAGATAAGGGATGCAGGAACAACAAATATACATCCTAAAACAAAGTTTGACAGCTCACCGATACCCATAGAAGGGTTCATAGGATTAACAAACAGCATTATCAGACTTCTTACAAATTCAATAATTACACCTGCCACAGGTCCCATGCTGAAAGCACCAATCAATGCAGGCAAATCAGAAACGTTAAATCTGTAAAAGCTGGGTGCAATAAAGGTAGGGAACTCAATGTATGTTAGTATGGTTGCACAAGCCGCAAGCATAGCACAACTTACAATGTTTCTTGTTGTAAAAAATCCCTTTTTATTCTTCTCCTTTGCCATATCGCTCACAGCAAACCCCTCCTGATAAAAAATAATCCCTGCGAAATCCGCAGGGACTAAGATTTAAGACAACTGCAAGATTAATTATGATACGCTATAAAAATCTTGCCTTTCATCTTTTCTCATCCAGACTATACTGTCGGCACAGGAGTTTCACCTGTTCAGCACTGAACACCTCAGTGTTTGCGGGCTGTACCGCCGGTGGGGACTTGCACCCCGCCTCAAAGACTTCTAATATATATTATTACTATAAAGAATATTTGTCAATAGTTTTTTATTATATAGAGGCTACCTTGCTTAAAGGTAGCTGTCAGCAAAGATGATTGAGGGATTTACCAAATAAAGTAAAAACAAGCCAGGCATCATCTGCAAGGCTTGTTTAGTTCAAGTTCTATAATATCGTGGTGGGGAACTCGTTCCTCCTCAGGAGGAAGCTCCATATAGTTCCCAAAGGGTATCTTAAGATACTCGTCATAGTTTTTCATGGCAAGAAATTTTCTGCCTTCAAACTCAAGCTCCACAGTACCCTCTTCGTATATATGTCTGGGATAAACCTTTTTCATAAAATAAAAGCCTGCACACAACTCAGCAACACAAGAACTTTCATAGAAGCTGTAGCGTGTCATACGCTTCTCGGCATACCGCCAGATTTTGTACCTTGTTTTGTGGTTTTTAAAAAGTCCAAGAAGTACTTTACTGCCAAACGCTAATACTCTGCCTTGATTTTTTGGTACAATCTGAGAGCGGAAAAGGGAGTAAACCATAGTCCAGAAATACTGAATATACCGAGCACATTTACCCTCAGCAAGTCCGTCAATAGGGAAGATGTCAAGGGGCAATCCGTGAGGCATTTTGAGGTCTTTCTGGTACTCTTTTATAAGTGTGTGGTCAGTATCACTCAGCACAGCAAAAATGTTGCCTGAGTAGCTTTCAATATCTGAGTCGTCTACAAGCACAAACCTCTCGCTGGGGTTTTCCTGCCTGTAAAGCTCAAGGAACTTTTCATAATCAGGTCTGGGCATAAGTACATCTGCATCGTCATCCCAAGGGATAAACCCCTTGTGCCTTAAAGCACCGATAAGACATCCTCCGCAAATGTAGTATGTAAGACCGTGTTTGCGGCAGAAATTATCAAAGTATATAAGACCGTCAAGCTCGCAAAGCTGAAGCTCACGGAGCTTCTCAGGTGTGAGTTTTAAAGTTTCTGCCATAGTATCACCTATTGGTGTTTTCTGTTGTGTCAGGCTCTCTGTGATTTTTAATCATAGTCTGACGTACTTCTTCAATACGCTTGTAGGGCTTGTCCCCAAGTTTTTTCTTCCAGAAGGGCATTTTGATAAGTCCTACCAGTGTTCCCGCACCGTAAGCAAGGTGCAGAATGGGGAACAGCACAGGAAGTATAAAGAACTGAGGCTGGAATTTCTTTGTCATAAAACAGCCTACAGTGTTTGTAAAGTCAAACATTCCGTATGCAAGGCACAGGAACATAAGGGGATAAAGGTATCCGAAACAAGCGATAATTGAGAACAGAACAAGTACCATAAGAAACGCAAATGGTACAAAGTGGAAGTAAGAAAGACAGCCTCTGCACACACCGAAGGTAAGACCTATCCAGTAGCCGTTGCCGTATTTCTGCTTAATCATATGTTTCAGTGTGTTCCTTGTGTGCTGAAAAGAAATAATATCAGGGCAACTGCACATTTTGTAGCCTGCTTCACGGATTCTGTAGTGAAGCTCGTTGTCTTCTGTTCTGCCTAATGCCTCGTTGAATCCGCCCACCTTCTCAAAAACCTCACGTCTGTATGCCGCGTGGAAAAGGGAGTCGTGATATTCTTTCTTTTCTGTAGGGCGTCTGTACTCAGCGATTGAACTGCCGAACAGGGATTCCTCAGCGGCTAAAAGTGTCAGCTTCCAAGGAGTCTCGTTATCAACGATGTTAGGTCTACCTCCGCCTACAATATTTTCACCTTCCTCAAGATTATCCACACATCTTCTGATGAAGTCTCTGGGAATCTGAGCATGGGCGTCAATACGGATAATCACATCGCCTGTTGCCTCACACAGAGCACAGTTCCAAGCACTTGCCTGTCTGAGCTTTGTGTTTTTTACAATGGCTACCCGTCTGAATTTGTAGTCAGTGTTTTTGAAATCCTCCATCATAGAGTGTGTGTTGTCAGTAGAGCTGCTGTCTACAAGCACAACCTCAATATCCTGATGTGGATAGGTCTGGTCAGCAATATTGCGGAATAGTCCGTTAAGAACTTTTTCTTCATTGTATGCAATTACGCACAGTGAAACCAACATACTATTACTCATCCTTATTTTCTGATTGATGATACAGTGCGATTATCCACTTGGCTGATGTAGAAAGAGAAGTCAGAACATAGGGGACTGCAAACAGACAGGGGATAATCAGAATACAGGAAAGTATCCAGGGGAAAAGAGATAATACAAGCTTCATAACACTGCTTTTAAACTTCTGCATATACTCGCAGGAGAGTGAGCAAAGCTCCCGTGCACTGAGGTTTTCGTCTTCAAAGTAAAGGAACAGACTAAGAAAGTATCTGACACATAACTTTGAAAAGAGCAGTATTCCGCCAAAAAGCAAGGCGTAAATTATAAAATACCATATATTGTCAGAAAAAGCAAGCTTATCTTTTTCTGCGGTGTTTGCGGTAAGGATGCTTAAGCCGATGTAATAGGGAAGAAAGCAAACAGCCGCCTGCCACAGGCAACGTACAAATATACCGAAGAATACACCAAGAGAGCGGAAAAATCTGCGGCCTATATAATAGAACAGCTCTGAGAAAGCAACTTCGTTATTTTTTGACATCAGATAAAATAATCTGATGCAGCCCATAACCAGAGGTATAAGCAAAATTATCAGGGGAATTGGAATTATCAATACACCTGATGCACTTTCAGAGACTGTTTCTTCTTCGATAAGCTGTGAAAAATCGAAGAAACTCAGAATTTCTTCAAAAAGAGATGTTGTCAGCATACTGATACCTGAGATTAGGTATAACCCTGCCAAAGCTACAGCCAGCACCACTAATATCGCTGATACTGCCATGACCCAGTTGTTACTGCCCAATGTGTTTTTTGCTTGCAGTCTTATCTTTTTTTCAGGACTCATACAAAAGACTCCTTTATTCTGAAAGTTTTAGGCAGATTACTCTGCAGTGTACATTCTGTACAGAGCCTCAAGGCAAATCTGAGCGTGATTCCAGAAGCTTTCCTCGTTGATGCCTTCGTTGGAGTTGTGAAGCCGTGCATCTTCGCCTGGGAACACGGGGCCGAAGGCTACGCCGTTGCCGCCCAGTTTTCTTGCATAGGTGCCGCCTCCTGTAGAGTACATCAGGGGTTCTTCACCCATGACCTCTTTGTAAGCTTCTTTAAGTATGCCGATAATAGGTTTTGACTCATCAAGGCACAGAGGAAGTGTGTGAGAGAGAATTTTTACATCTACATTTTCAAGCTCTGCGGCTTTTTTTACACGTCTGATAAGCTCTTTGCCTCCAAAGGTTACGGGATAGCGGATATCAATAGTAGCCTTAGCCTCGGTTTCGTCAATTTTTATGGTGGAAAGACAGGCAGTCAGTGCACCTGACTGAGAGTCACGCATTTTCATACCCAGTGAAGTTCCGTCTGACTCAAGCTTAATGTGAGTTGAAATAAAGGAACATAAATCTCCCAGAGACTCCAAAGAGAAGTTTGATGCAAGCAGGTCAACAAGCTCCAAAATAGCATTGAGTCCAAGGTGAGGTTCACAGGCGTGAGCCGCCTTGCCTCGGCTTATTATCATAAGTCCGTCAATAGTATAACGGAATTCAAAGTCTCCGTCTTTTGCATCTGCAAGACGCATAAGCTGATGGTCGTCATTTTCGTTGCAGTAGAGCAGACAGTAAGCATTGTCAGGTACAGCGTTGGTAGCAGTACCGCCCTTGAGCTCAGTAAGCAGGGATGCGTTCTGGTTTTTAGCACTTATCTCAAGCTGGAGAATACCTTTTTCAGCCGCACAGATGCCGTAGCCTGAGTCAGGGGTAAAGGACATATCGGGCATAGCTTCCTTTCCGAAGTATGCAATAACGTCAGTCATACCTACTTCCTCGTCAGTACCGAAGATAGCACGCAGAGTATTGTTTCCTACAATTCCTTCATCCTTTAAAATCTTAAGGCAGTAAAGTGTCAGCAGTGCGGCACCCTTGTCGTCAGCTACACCTCTGCCCAGAAGTTTTCCGTCCTTTTGTGTAAGCTCAAAGGGTTCACAATCCCAGTTGTCACCGGCAGGTACTACGTCAAGGTGAGTCAGTGTAGCACACAGTTTTCCACCTTCTCCAAGCTGTGCATGCCCCGCTTTGTTGTCAATGTTTTTAGTAACAAGACCGAAGCTTTCAGCCTTTCTGAGCATCCATTCAAGAGCTTCTCTGCACTTTGCAGGACTCTCGGAGTATACAGAGCGGATACGCAGAAGCTCGTCTAAATCTCTCAGAATGTCCTCTTTGTAATCAAGTATTTTTTCACCGAAATTCATATTGCTCCTCCAAAATTCAAGTAAATATCTTTACCAATTTGATTTCATAGTATATAATACTCTATAGTATAACACATCTGTTTACAAAATGCACCATTTATTTTGATTAGAGGTAAATTTATGAATAACTTTTTTGCTATGCTCTCCAGAATGAGATACATAAATCGTTGGGGACTTATGAACAATACCCGCGAGGAAAATATAAGCGAACACAGTCTTGAGGTAGCTATGCTTTCCCATGCACTTGTAACTATTGCAAATGAACGCTTCGGTGCAAAGCTTAACGCTGACCGTGCGGCAGTAATGGGGATTTTCCATGATGCAGGGGAGATAATCACAGGCGATATGCCTACTCCCATCAAATACTATAACGATGACATCCGCAGTGCTTATCAGCAGATAGAGGTGGTTTCCGAGCGTAGTCTTCTCCATATGTTACCTGAGGATTTACGTCCTGTGTACGAGTCTCTGATTGATTCTTCCAAAGCTGATGCAGAGCTTGTGCCATACGTAAAGGCAGCGGACAAGCTTTCAGCACTTATTAAGTGTATATGCGAAATCCGTATGGGAAATACAGAGTTTACAAAGGCAGAGCGGACTATCCGTGAAGCTCTCAGTAAAACCGAGCTTTCAGCTCTTAAGGTGTTTATGGAGGACTTCCTCCCTGCCTATGAGCTTACTTTAGACGAGCTTGAGTAATTTTGTGTGAATTTAGTGTGATAGTTTTCTGACAAAATTCTAAAGAATACGACATAAGTTTTGTATTTCCTTATAAATCCTGTGTATAATTCTATTTTAGAACAATAATTCTTAATTACAGCAGTATAATAATTAGAGTTTTGTAAGTAAGCAATTAACTTTTTTAGTTTTTTCGGAGGGTTAACCTTGTCAGATAATAACCGCTATAAGGGTAACGATTACTACGATGATTACGGCGATAACTACGGCTCATCATCTCACAGAAAAGCTCCTCGCTATGAAAGTGACGAGGAATATCCCGTAACTGCAAAGTATGCACCCTATTTCAGTAACTACGGTGACGGAACTGAAGAGGAATACACTGCAGAGATTTATTCTCACAGCAATAGTTCTCCTGACAGACACCGCAGTACACGTAAAACTAAAAAACACAAGAAAAAACACAGACTAAAAAAAGGTTTCTGTGTATTTTTAGCTCTTTTGTTTCTTCTGGCAGGAGGAGTCTGTCTTGCTCTTTACACTGTTCTAGACCCTATTAATTATGTTGAGATAGACACCACTGACAACTTTCTTTCAGAGGCGGATGGTACAGCAGGAGACCTTCTGAATGATAACAAAGTTCTCAATATTATGCTTTTCGGTGTTGATGAAGATTCTTCAGAATACGGCAGAAGCGACACAATGCTATTGCTGTCTATAGATAACCGACACAAAAAACTCAAGATGACCTCTTTCCAGAGGGATACTTTTGTTTATGTTCCTGACCCTGAGGGTTCCTATCACACTAAACTTACCAACGCTTTCAGCTACGGGGGAGTACCCCTTGCTGTGAATACAATCGAGGCTAACTACGGCATACAAATTGACCGCTATGCTACAGTGAACTTTGAAACTTTCAAGACGATTGTTAATATCTTAGGCGGTGTAGAGGTTGAGCTTACAGACAGGGAGATTCTGTACATCAATTGTCAGATTGCCCAGAACAACCAGACTGAATATCTGGACGCAGTGGCAGGCCCTGTAACTCTCAACGGACAGCAAGCTCTCTGGTATGCCAGAAACCGCGGCGGTGACGTTATAAACGGTGTTGAGTTCTATGAGGGCACAGACTGGGACAGAACAGAGCGTCAGCGTAAGTTCCTCTCAGCTGTTATTGACCAGATGAAAGGGGCAAGCTTGGGAGAGATACTCTCCATTGTCAATGAGGCGGGTCCTTATATAACCACAAATCTTAAAAAGACAGAGCTTATGACTTTAGTTGCTAATTCACTCACATATCTCAGTTACTCTGTTGAGCAGTGCTCAATGCCTTCAGAGGGCAGCTGGGGTTATGAAGATAATTTCGCAGGTAATGTTATCTGTGTTTACGATTGGGAAGGAGCACGCCGAGAACTTGCTCAGTTTATTTACGAGGATTCGGTAGCACAGTAAAATAGCTAATTTAACCTTTTCATTAAAGGAGTGTAGTATATGAATAATAAGGAAAATATGGATTATGTAGATATCTCAAGCCGAGGTTCTTCAGGAGAAGGCTCCCGTTCAAGAGGCAGCGGCAGACACACAGCAGGCAGAAATCAGAAAAATCAGAAGAGAACAGTTCTTACAATCAGAGTGGTTGCTGTTGTGCTTGCTTTTATCTTTGTGTTTGCAGGCAGTATCTGTCTTTATGGCTATAAGACTCTTAACTCTTTCGGTTATGAGGATTTGCCCGACAAGCCTCAGGCAACAGGTACTCAGGACGCTACAGGTGAGCTTTCAACAGAGGATTTACAGTTTAATAATGAGACCTCAGGTTCACTTCTCAATGACCCTTATGTTCTGAATATTATGCTTTTCGGTACAGACAGATACGGCGATGAAGGCCTCAGTGATACAATGATTCTCCTGTCTATTGATAACCGCCATCAGAAAATCAAGATGACATCTTTCCTAAGAGATACTTACATCTCAATCCCCGGTGTTTGCTCACATAAGCTTAACTATGCTTATGCAGTAGGCGGAGCAGCACTTTCAATTCAGACAATAGAGTCAAACTACGGTGTTCAGATTGACCGCTATGCAACAGTAAACTTCTCCACTTTCAAAGAGATTGTTGATATTATGGGCGGGGTAGAGCTGTATGTTACAGGTGAAGAGATTGATTACATCAATGCTCAGATTGCCCACAACGGACAGTCCGATTACCTCTATGCTTCTGAGGGTATGGTGACTCTCAACGGACAGCAGTCTCTCTGGTATGCCAGAAACCGAGGCGGATACTACAACGGAATGTCCTTCTCAGGCGATGACTGGGACAGAACAGACCGTCAGCGTAAGTTTATTGAGGCAGTTATTACAAACCTTAAGGAGGACGCAAGCCTTACTGAAATTGTTCAGATTGTAAACAAGGTAGGTCCCATGGTAACAACTAACCTTAAGAAAACAGAAATTCAGTCTCTTGTTGCTAATGCTATGACATACCTTACCTATGATATTGAGCAGTGCCATATGCCATCAGACGGCAACTGGAGCTACGGCTACAACGAGGCAGGTTCTGTTATTCTTGTTGACGATTGGTATCAGGTACGCCGTGATTTGGCAACCTTTATCTATGAGGAGCTTGTTTCAACTCCTTAAAAGGTCTATAAATTATTACAACCGACAGTGAAACGCTGTCGGTTGTTTTTTATGCAAAAAAATCCTCCCTTTATATAAGGGAGGAAGGGTAAAGTTATAAGTTACACCAGCGTGAATTCTAAGTGTGCAGGCACAGCATCAAGAGTTATCTTTTCTGTTCCTATTTGCTTGATGTTTCCGTAAAGCTTGCCGAAGATAATATTTTTTTGACCGCATTTCTGACTCATAAGCCTGCCGGACTTTATTTCAGGTCTGAAGACTACGTCCATAGCAGAGCTTCCTGCTGTGAAACGCCAGGGCTTGTCAGGTCTTTCCTCATTACCTTCTGCTTTTACAGAGGCAAATTTGTGTAGTACACCATCCAGAAAATAGCAGTTTTCAGAGCCGAGGGAAGGGTCGCCTAAACCGCCTGCAAGGCAAAGCGAGAATTTTCTGCCGCTAACAGTTGTGTCAGCATAAAGTGCATGGTAGTATGCCTTGTCGTTTATGGAAAACCTCTGCCAGTCAAGGAAGGCAACAGTGGTGTCTGAATTAAGGTTATACTCAGCACCTCCGCATCTTACAACTCCCGAGGCACACATAGAGGGCATAAACCTTTTCAGGAAAAATCCCCGCCTGTTGTGTTTTGTGGGGATAAGCACGTTGAGGCTTTCGTCTATGGTGTCCTCAAGCATAATGTTGATGTAAAGGTTTTTGTCTTTGCAGAAGTTTACAAACTCACAGCGGATGTATCTTTTTAGTGCTGTATTTGAAAAATTCATACCTACTCTTGCATCAGTAAAAGTAACGTCTCCGTTTTTGCTTGAAGAGGGCATATCCAGACGTCCAAAGGACATATATTTCTTTAGTGTGCGTGCATCTATGGTTCCTCTTACGTGGTCAGCGATTACAGCTGTAACCTCAGAGTTTATGCCGTTATCTGCAACAGAAAGGTAGATGGACACCTCATCGTTTGCAATCATATAGCTGTCTCTTTCGTAAAGAGAAAATCTGTTTTTGCACAGGGATTTATCAAAAGTAAAAAGAGGAAGTCTGCTCCAACCGGGATTTTTTACATAACCTGCAGGGTCAAATACAGGGGCTTCTGTTTTAATCTCGTTCTGCATACGCCTCACTCCTTACTGTATCTGAGATTTATTGGTTTTTTCAAAAAAAGAATACAAAAACCCAATCTAATTATTTATTATACATTATTTGCGTTGTAATTCAATACTTTTACGCAAATACGCCTAATACTTTTCTTTCGGGGTGAATTATGAAACGGTTTTGCTTCGTTGCAATTTTACTTGTTTCTTGTTTGAGTCTTTCTGCCTGCAGGACTGTGTATGTGACCAGTGCCGATGAGCTTATGTCAAGAAGCTGGTATGCGGAAACAGTTTACGGACTTAAAGGTGAACTTACTTTTCAAGGTGATACAGCTACCCTTGTTTTTAAATCTTCAGAAGGGGATTTTTCTATATCGGGTGCTCTTAGTATAGATAGCAAAAATTTTTACATTACAAGCACTGATTTTTTCAGGACATACACTTTTTCTTACTCAGTGTTTTTTGACAGAGCAGAGATAACATACGGTGAAGATACTCTTACTTTTTACCCCTTATGTTCCGATGAAACATCAGCTGTTCAGTGAAAAATCAGCGTGATTTTATTCGTGCTTTAATGCAGTGAAAAAAGACCGAAAAGAACTGAAAAACAGTCTCTAAAAAAGTGTAAAACTTTTGCGAATATACGTTGCTAAATTTGCATTTATATGTTATAATACTTCATTAGTGAAATTATAATCAGGCAGTATGCCAAAAAGGAGGGAGCAAAGTGGTAGTTCTTGGAATTGACCCCGGTTATGCTATTGTAGGCTACGGAGTAATCTCCTATGAGGGTTCAAGTTACAGAGCACTGGGGTGCGGTGCTATCACCACTGATGCGGATACTCCTTTTTCAGAACGTCTTCGGATTATTTATGACAATATGAATGACCTGATTGAGAAAATTAAACCCGATGCTCTATCCATTGAGTCTTTGTACTTTCAGAACAACCAGAAGACAGGCATAATGGTAGCAGAGGCAAGGGGAGTGATTCTTCTGTGTGCAAACCTTGCAGGTATTCCTGTTTATGAGTACACCCCCTTGCAGGTTAAAACTGCAGTTACAGGCTACGGCAAGGCTAAAAAACCTCAGGTTATGGAGATGACAAAACGTCTTCTTCATCTTGTAAAGATGCCTCGGTATGATGATACCTGTGATGCTCTGGCAGTTGCTATCTGTCACATCCACGCCGCCGGCACCTCGGCAAGGCTTAATCTCAGAATACAGGGTATTAAGTGATTTAAATAAAGTGTAAAATAAGAGGTAGTTATGATTTATTCTGTCAGAGGCACTCTGATTCATATGGAGCCGGGCGTTGCCGTTGTGGAGTGCTCAGGTGTAGGTATGAGATGCCAGACCACAGTGAACACACAAAGAAATATTAAACTTAATAGTGAGGTTACTTTGTATACTCACCTGAATGTACGCGAGGACGCAATGGAGCTTTTCGGTTTTTACAGTCAGACTGAGCTTTCCACCTTCCGCATTCTTATCGGAGTTACAGGTGTAGGCCCCAAAATGGCACTGTCCATACTCAGCGAGCTTTCATCAGAGCAGGTGGCAATGGCAGTAGCTTCCTCTGATGTTAAGTCTCTGACACGTGCATCAGGTGTAGGTCCCAAGCTTGCCCAGCGTATTATCCTTGAACTTAAGGATAAGCTTAAAGGCTTTGCCACATCTGAGATTTCTGTAGAGTCATCAGGCTCGGTTATTGCAGAAACAGGTAACATTCCCAAGGCGGTAGCCGCTTTAGCAGTGCTTGGCTACTCCTCTGCAGATGTAACTCCTGTGTTGAGTACCCTTGACCCCACATTGACAGTTGAACAGCTTATTGCTCAGACCTTGAGAAGAATGGGTAGATAATTATGAGTGCAAACGTATTTTCAGACGATTTTGATTTTGAAAACAGAATAGTAGATACAGCAGAAATTCCAACAGACGCTTTGGAGGGTGATAACCCCTTAAGACCTAAAAACTTTGATGACTATATCGGTCAGCAGAAGGTTAAAGAAAATCTTAAGGTTTACATAGAAGCAGCAAAGCTCAGAGGCGAACCTCTTGACCATGTGCTTCTTTACGGCCCTCCCGGACTTGGTAAGACAACCCTCTCAAACATCATCGCTAACGAGCTGGGTGTCAATATCCGTATTACCTCAGGCCCTGCAATCGAAAAGCCCGGTGATTTAGCCGCCCTTCTTACAAACCTTAACCCCGGGGACGTGCTCTTTATTGATGAAATTCACCGTATGAGCCGTGCAGTAGAGGAAATACTATATCCTTCAATGGAGGATTTTGCCATTGATATTATCACAGGTAAAGGTCAGATGGCGGCATCGTATCATTTGCCGCTGCCTAAGTTTACTTTGGTAGGTGCCACCACCAGAGCAGGACAGCTTTCAGCACCTCTTCGTGACCGTTTCGGAGTTATCCTCAGACTTGAGCTTTATAAAGCAGAGGAGCTTGCAGAAATCATCACACGCTCTGCAGGAATTTTAGGTATCGGTATTGATAAGGGCGGAGCTATGGAGCTTGCATCACGCTCCCGAGGTACCCCCCGAATTGCCAACAGACTATTAAAGCGTGTCCGTGACTTTGCTCAGGTTATGTCGGACGGTACAATAACCTATGAGATTGCAAAGACTGCCCTTGACAGACTGGAGATTGACTCTTTAGGTCTTGATAATAGCGACAGACGAATGCTTCTTGCAATGATTCGCAACTACGGGGGAGGCCCTGTAGGACTTGATACAATTGCCGCTGCAATTGGTGAGGAAGCAGTCACCATTGAGGATGTGTATGAGCCTTATCTTATGCAGATTGGTTTTTTAAGCCGTACTCCCAGAGGCAGATGTGTAACAGCGCTGGCTTACGAGCACCTTGGAATTCCCACAGAGGGTACAGCTTGCAGTACCTGCCAACCTACACTTTTTGACGAAAACTAAAAATACAACAATAGACTTTACATATAACGGAGGATTATTATGGGAAGATTATTCGGAACAGACGGCGCCAGAGGTGTCGCAAATACAGAGCTCACCTGTGAGCTTGCTATGAATATCGGCAGAGCTGCCGCAATGGTACTCACAAGTGATGAGGTAGCACATCCTACCTTTGTTATCGGTAAGGATACACGTCTTTCAGGTGATATGCTTGAGGGTGCACTTGTTGCAGGTCTTTGCTCAGTTGGTGCAAATGTTAAAATTCTGGGTGTAGTTCCTACCCCTGCAGTTGCATACCTTGTTTCCAAGTACAAGGCTGATGCAGGTATTATGATTTCTGCATCCCATAATCCCTATGAATTCAACGGTATCAAACTTTTTAACGATGAAGGCTATAAGCTTCCTGATGAGCTTGAAGAGCAGATAGAGTCCATTGTCCTTGATAACTCAATTCCCTACAAGGTTTGTTCCCGTGACGAGCTTGGCAGAGTAGAGTATGTAACTGAGGCTGCAGATGAATACATCGACCACGTTGCAAGCACAGTACAGTACGACCTTAAGGGTATGCGTATTGCACTGGATTGCTCAAACGGTTCTGCAAGCACTACAGCAAAGAAGCTTTTTGAAAAACTGGGTGCAGAGTGCCATATGCTTTTTGACCATCCCGATGGCATCAACATTAACGAGAACTGCGGTTCAACCCACACAGAAACACTTATGCGTTTTGTACGTGACAATAACCTTGACGCAGGTCTTGCTTTTGACGGTGACGCTGACAGATGTCTTGCAGTAGACGACAACGGCGAGCTTGTAGACGGTGACTTTATCATTGCTATTATTGCCGCTGACTTCAAGAGCCGCGGTATGCTTAAGCGTGACACTGTAGTTGGTACAGTTATGACCAATATGGGCTTCCAGAAATTCTGTGAAGTAAACGGTATGAACTTTGTATCCACTAAGGTAGGAGATCGCTACGTGCTTGAGGCAATGCGTCTTGAGGATTACAACATCGGCGGTGAGCAGTCAGGCCACGTTATCTGTCTTGACTATTCCACTACAGGAGACGGTCAGCTTACAGGAGCACAGCTTCTGAGCCTTATTAACCGCCGTCAGGCACGCCTTTCCTCCATTGCAACTCTGATGGAGCGTTATCCTCAGATTCTTATTAACGTAAAGGTTTCTAACGAGAATAAGAATAAATTCTATACAGATAAAGAAATCAAAGAAGAAATCAAGAGAGTTGATAGTATCCTCGAAGGCAGAGGAAGAATTTTAGTCAGACTTTCAGGTACAGAACCCATCATAAGAGTTATGCTTGAGGGTGAGGACTATGCAGAGATTTCCCGCCTTGCTAATGAGACAGCCGCAGTAATCAAGGAGAAACTCAGCTGATGAGAGTTGCAGACAGATTTAAAGACTATGAACTTCTTGATACCTCAGGTGGAGAGAGGCTTGAGCGTTGGGGAGATATTATCCTTATCCGTCCCGACCCTCAGATTATCTGGAATACAGAGAAAAAGGATAAGCGGTGGCATACTGCCCACGCAAGGTATATCCGCTCCCAGAAAGGCGGCGGAAACTGGGAGGTTTACAAAAATCTTCCCGACAGATGGAATATCAAATATGACAACCTCTCTTTTAACGTCCGCACAATGGGCTTCAAGCACACAGGTGTTTTTCCTGAGCAGGCAGTAAATTGGGATTTTGCCACAGATATTATCCGCAAATCAGACAGAGAGCTGAGTGTTATAAACCTGTTTGGCTATACAGGCTGTGCAACTCTTGCTTGTTTGGAAGCAGGTGCACGTGTGTGCCATGTAGATGCCTCAAAGGGTATGGTACAGTGGGCAAGGGACAACGCTTACGAGAGCGGTCTTTCAGATAAGCCTGTTCGCTGGCTTGTTGACGATTGCATTAAGTTTGTAAAGCGAGAGCTTCGCCGCGGTAACCGATATGACGGAATAATTATGGATCCTCCGTCCTACGGCAGAGGCCCCGGTGGAGAAGTTTGGAAGCTTGAAGAGGAAATTTATTCTTTCATAGAATTAAGTGCTCAGCTTCTCTCTGAGAATGCAAAGTTCTTTATCCTCAATTCTTACACAGCAGGACTTTCGCCCTCTGTAATGCACTACATTCTCAGCAGTGTGATTGTGCCAAAAATGGGAGGCAGAGTAAGCTGTGACGAGATAGGCCTCCCTGTTACTTCAACAGGTCTTGTGCTTCCCTGCGGAAGCACTGCAATCTGGCAGAAGGATTAATTATATATTACTGATTTGGATTTAAAGTATACGAAATTTTGTGAATTTACAGGAGAGTATAAATGGATTTCATAAAGGCAGAGCACCTGTCGTTTTATTACGAGCAGGAGGACGAACAACAGAATAATCCCATAGACGTTCTGCGTGATGTGTCTTTGTCTGTGAAAAAAGGTGAGTTCCTTGCCATTATCGGTCACAACGGCTCAGGTAAGTCTACCCTCTCCAAGCATTTTAATGCTATTTTGCTTCCTACAGGAGGAAAGCTTTTTGTAGATGATATAGACACTCAGGACGAGAGCAGAATTTATGACGTAAGACGTAAGGTAGGTCTTGTACTGCAGAACCCTGACAATCAGCTTGTAGCAAGCATTGTTGAGGAGGACGTAGCCTTCGGCCCTGAAAACCTAGGTGTAGAGCCTTCTCAGATCAGAGAACGTGTGGATAATGCATTGAAGGCTGTTGATATGTATGAGTACCGGCTTCACGCACCTCACAAGCTTTCCGGTGGACAGAAGCAGAGAATTGCTATTGCAGGCATATTGGCTATGGAGCCGGACTGCATCGTTCTTGATGAGCCTACAGCTATGCTTGACCCCAAGGGCAGGGAAGAAGTAATCTCTGCTGTTACAAAGCTAAACCGTGAGCAGGGTATTACAGTTATCCTCATTACACACAATATGGACGAAACTGTAAATTGCCACCGTGTAGTGGTAATGGACAAGGGCAAAATTCTCACACAGGGTACACCCAGAGAAGTTTTTTCTCAGGTTCAGCTTATCAGAAGCCACCAGCTCGATGTGCCTCAGGCTACAGAGCTTTGTGAAAAGCTCAAAGCCTGCGGACTTAAACTTTCAGAGCTTCCTCTTGATACAGATGAGTGTATAAAAGTTCTTTCGGAGGTGCTGTTATGAGTAATCCGATTTTAAGAACAGAAAATTTAAGTCTTGTTTACGGCAAGGGCACTCCCTTTGAAAAACAAGCAGTGAAGAATGTTTCAATTGAGATAAACCGTGGTGAGGTTATTGGAGTTATTGGCCACACAGGTTCAGGTAAGTCAACACTTATGCAGATGCTTAACGGACTTATAAAGCCCACATCAGGCAATGTATACTTAGACTCGGTTGACATTCACGCAGATAAAAAGAAGCTTCGTGATGTGCGTTTTCGTGTAGGACTTGTTTTCCAATATCCAGAAAACCAGCTTTTCGAAGAAACTGTCAGACGGGACATTGCCTTTGGACCACGAAATATGGGACTTCCCGAAGAAGCTATAGAAAAGCGTGTGAAGCGTGCTGCCGCTTTCTCAGGACTCAGAGATGAACTCCTTGACCGCTCTCCTTTTGATTTGTCAGGAGGAGAGAAACGCCGTGCCGCTATTGCAGGCGTAATCGCAATGGACCCTGAGATTCTTATTCTGGACGAGCCTACAGCAGGACTTGACCCTATGGGCAGAGATGTGCTTCTCTCCCAGATTGATGCATATCATAAATCCCGCAATAATACAGTGTTGCTTGTTTCTCACAGTATGGAGGATATTGCAGGCATTGCAGACCGTGTTCTTGTAATGGACCACGGCGAATGTGTAATGTTTGATGAAACCCAAAAGGTATTTTCACGTTCTGAGGAGTTAGAGTCAATCGGACTGCGTGTACCTCAGATTACAAAGATAACTACAGAGCTTCGTAAAAGAGGTGTTCCTCTGTCAGAGGGTATCCTCACAGTGGAAAAAGCTTTCGAAGAAATCTGTGCCATCCTGAAGAAGGAGGGCAAGATATAATGAGAGATATTACCCTCGGTCAGTATTACCCCTCAAACGGTATACTTCACCGACTTGACGCAAGAATAAAGGTACTGCTCCTTATCGGTGTAATCGTACTTATATTCTGCACATTTAATTTTTACGCATTGGGTGTTGTGGCACTTCTTGTAGGTACTTCAGTTATACTCAGCAAAGTACCCTTAAAGCTGTACTTAAAAAGTATGAAGGCTATTATCCTTGTAATACTTATCACCTCAGTTCTCAACTTGTTCTACGGTACAGGTGAGCCAATATTTGAGTGGTGGGTATTTAAGGTAACAGCGGAGGGTATAAAGAACTCAATCTACGTAGCTGTCCGTATTATCTCACTTGTAATGGTCAGCTCAACTCTCACCTTTACTACATCACCCACAGATTTAACAGATGCTCTGGAGCGTCTTATGAAGCCCCTGAGCTACCTTAAAATCAAAACCCATGAAATTGCAATGATGATGACTATAGCCCTTAGGTTTGTGCCAACACTTTTAGAAGAAACAGACAAGATTATGTCTGCACAGAAATCCCGCGGTGCAGATATGGAAAGCGGCAATCTCATCAGAAGAATCAAAGCCCTCATACCTATACTTATTCCTCTGTTCGTCTCAGCTTTCCGCAGAGCTTACGAGCTTGCAATGGCGATGGAGTGCCGTTGCTACCAGGGGGGAGAGGGCAGAACAAGAATGAAACAGCTTCATATGAGCGCACGGGATTTTGTTGCCCTCGGTGTGTTGGCTGTAACAGTAGCAGGAGTAGTATTATGCAACATCTTCCTGTAATTTCCGATATTGCAAACAGTGAACGAAACCTCCTTTTTACCCTCAGGTTTGACGGAAGTGTGTTTCATGGCTGGCAGATTCAGCACAACGCAATTACTGTTCAGCAGGTGTTTCAGGAGGCAGTAGCAAAGATTATCGGCAAATGTCCCGATATAAAGGGATGCAGCCGTACTGACTCAGGTGTTCACGCAAATATGTTCTGTATCAGTATGCGTGTCCGTCATCCAATACCCTGTGAGCGGTTTTTTGCGGCAGTTAACTCTCATCTTCCTGAGGAAGTGGTAGTAACAAATGTCCGAGAAGTACCTTTGGATTTTCACGCACGTTACAGTGCACTGGGCAAACGATACATCTACAAAGTCCATAATTCTCAGATACGCGATCCCTTTCTCCGTGGCAGAGCACTTTATTATCGCAGACCCATAAATGCAGAACTTCTTAACAAAGCTTCAAAAGCTTTTATCGGTTCTCACGATTTCACATCCTTTTGCACTCTTGATAAGCGTGAAGCAGGGGATTTTGTCCGTACCGTTTCTGATTTCTCCGTGTGGCGTGAGGGAGATATGGTCTACTTCTCTGTTAGTGCAGACGGATTCCTCTATAATATGGTTCGAATTATGGTAGGCACACTTCTTTACATAAACGAAGGAGGAACCTCACCTGATTCAATTCCACACATTTTAGAGGCTCTCAGCCGCTCGGAAGCTGGCCCCACCGCACCTGCTTGCGGGCTTTACCTTGACGAGGTATTCTACGACCTATAAAAATCTTTTCAATATTTACAATTTATCCATACATTATTTTTTCAGTGATGTATTATTGTTGAAAGGGGGATTTCCCCGTGGGATTATTCGGTAAAAAACCTAACCACTACCGCATAGATAAGAAGAAAAAAGACGACCGACAGGTTATGAGCTTCGAGGAACTGCCTCTTGATGAATACGAAAAGCAGGACACTTCCTCTGTAAAGCTTGATAAGAAAAAGATACTCATTGCAGTAGGAATAATAGCATTGTTGGTTCTCTGTGTTCTTCTTTATTTCAGCAGAGGCACACTTTCTTCCTGTGTAAGTAACATAGGTAAAAGCAAAAGCTTTTCCGTTGCCCTGTCAGGCTCTGAAGCACAGGCAGGCAATTTCCGAAAATTTTCAGGTGGACTGTGCTACGCATCTGACACAGGTTTTATCTGTCTTGACGGTGAAGGTAATGAGCTTTTTAGCACACAGCACGGCTTTGCACGTCCTGTTATGAAAGTTGCAGACTCCGTTGCTTTGGTTTACGACTTAGGCTCTACAGGCTTTATGCTTGCAGACAACACCCGTGTTGTTTATTCAAAGGACACTGAGGAAAATATCTACCTTGCAGATGTTGCATCCGATATGAGTTATGCCATTGTAACTGAAGAGAGCGGATATAACGCAAAGCTCAGTGCATTTACTGCGGAGCATAAAATCAGATATTCCTATTCTTTCTCAGAGTGTTATATAACTTCTATGGCACTGAGTCCTGACGCCTCCGGTGCTGTAGTCTGCGGTATTACTGCAGACAAAGGAAGCAGTATGAGTATTATTTATGTTGTTGATTTCTCTAAGGAAGAACCTGTAGCTAAGCACACAGTTGAAGGAGAATTACTTTTTGACTGTGATTATCTCAGCCGTAACAGTGTTTGTGCAATCGGTTCAGATGCAACTTATGTAGTAAACGGCAGTAAGTTCTCTGAAATCAACAAAAAATCATACAGCCAGATGACTCTCACTGCCTACGATATCAACACAGATGTAGGTGTCCTTGCACTTTCTCTTTCACGAAGCGGTGACGGCAGAAACTGCAGTGTTGAATATGTGAATTCATCTGGTAAGACAGAGAAAACTATAGAGACAGACTTGGCTCTTATTTCTCTGAGCACGTTTAAAGACAGACTTGCTGTGTGTGATACTCAAGGTGTACACCTTTACCGCTATAACGGTGACCTTATTTCAAGCAAAGAAATCAACTCTGACTGCAAGCAGATTCGCCTTGCGTCAGCTAATTATGTATATATCCTCGGACTTTCCGACATTGACGGATTGTCTTTTTGATAAGGAGAATTTATGATTTACGACCTTGTCATACTTGTAATACTGATAGTGTTTTTAATCAGAGGAATTCGCCGAGGAGCTGCAAAGACTCTTTTGTCTGCACTGGCACTTGTGGCTTCTGCAGTTTTGAGTATTGCGTTTTCAGGATTTCTCTCTCAGTTTATATTTGATTTGTTTATCAGAACTTCTCTTGAGAGCAAAATAACTCAGGTGCTTGTAAGCTCTGCTGTAAACTCAGTTGCTCAGACTGCCTCTGATGTTGTTGCGGCAATTCCTGCTTTTGTTATTTCTGCTATGGCGTTCTTCGGTTTGCCTCAGAATAACTTTGAGGTTTTTTGTGCACAAGCAGTAAGTGAAAAAGGCGAACTTGCGGCAGGGTCTATTACAGAGGCTGTGGAGCCTGCAATCACCGGTGTCATCAGTACAATACTTTGTATCATTCTTTTTATTGTATTGTCCCTGCTTTTGTCTAAGCTTGCTAAGGTTATTTCAAAAGTATTCCGCCTGCCTCTTATCCGTGTGGTTGATTCCATATTCGGTGCAGTTTTGGGACTTTGCGAAGGTTTTATTACAGTAACCTTGATACTGATGCTCTTTAATCTGTTACTCCCCTTGTTCCCTGCACAGTGGACCTTCCTGAGTCAGGAGTATATAGACACTTCTTATGTTTTCAGAGCTATCTATAACGGTGAAATTATAAGTTGGGTTCAGCAGTTTACCTACTCTGCCCATAAGCTTTAATAATATGTAAGGTATAGGAGAAAGTTAAAATGGAGTGGAACAAAGAAAAGAAAGTGGATTTTCGGTATATTTTTACAGTTCCGAATATCTTAAGCTACATCAGAATTTTACTGATTGTACCTTTTGTTATTCTTTTCCTCAAAAAGGAATACCTCTGGTCTGCAATTTGTATAATTCTGTCTGGTCTTTCTGACTGTGTAGACGGCTTTTTAGCCAGAAAGCTCAACCAAATTACACAGCTCGGAAAAATGCTTGATCCTGTTGCAGATAAACTGACACTTCTTGCGGTCGGAGTCTGCCTGTCTGTAGTTGAGCCTATGATAATCCCCGTAATAATCATCCTGGTTATCAAGGATTTACTTATGCTTGTTGGAGCTTCCCTTATGCTAAAAAATAAGGTTATGCCCTTTGCATCTGAGTGGTACGGAAAGGTGGGCACAGTGTGCTTCTACGTTTCTGTAGCGGCAATTGTGGTGTTTGACCTTATCCTTAAGGTTGAAAACTTTAACATTGTTTCACTCATATTGCTTTCCTTTACAGCAGTAGTAATGATTTATTCCCTCATAAGATATTACCTCATCTTCAAAGATATGATGAGAAAAGCCAAAGAAGAAAAATCAGAAAGTAGTGTTTCTGCTGACTGATTGTTCATATAAAGGAGAATTTTATGTTATGTTCAAGATGCGGTAAGCGTACCGCTGTCGTTTTTGTTTCAAACAACCAGAACGACTCAAACACAGTCGGATATTGCCTTTCCTGTGCACGGGAGCTGGGAATCAAACCTGTAGATGACCTTATGAAGAAGATGGGCATTACAGACGAAGATTTAAAGGCAATGGAAGAGCAGATGGGTCCTATGATGGAAAGCCTTCAGGAGGGCGGAGACCTGTCTGAAATGATGCAGAATATGAACCCTGATGAAATGGGAATTGAGGAAGCAGAAAGTGCTGACGGTGACGATTTCACCCCGGGCGGTGCACCTGCATTCCCAAGCTTTTTCAATAACTTTTTCGGAGGAACACAGAAACCTGCAGACGGCACTGGCAATACTGACCCCAGAAAGGCAAAGAAGCAGGAGAAAAAGGAAAAGAAAGAGAGAAAGTTCCTCTCGCTTTACTGTGAAGATTTAACTCGCAAAGCACGTGAGGGAAGAACTGATAGAATTATTGGCAGAGATAAGGAAATCGAGCGTGTAATTCAGATCCTTTCCAGACGTACCAAGAATAACCCCTGTCTTATTGGTGAGCCCGGTGTAGGTAAAACAGCTATTGCTGAGGGGCTTGCACTGCGTATTGCCGAGGGTAACGTTCCTCAGCGTTTACGTAATAAAGAAATTCATCTTTTAGACCTTACTGCCTTGGTGGCTGGCACTCAGTTCAGAGGTCAGTTTGAAAGCAGAATAAAGGGTCTTACTCAGGAGGTCAAGAACCTTGGCAACATCATCCTCTTTATTGACGAGGTACACAACCTTGTGGGTACTGGTGATGCCGAAGGTACAATGAATGCGGCTAATATCTTAAAGCCTGCTTTGTCCCGAGGTGAGATTCAGGTTGTAGGTGCCACTACCTTCAACGAGTATAGAAAGTATATTGAAAAAGACTCAGCTCTTGAACGCCGTTTCCAGCCTGTTAAAGTTTCAGAACCTTCTGTTTCCGAGGCTATTGAGGTGCTTGAAGGCATCAAGGACTATTATGCAATGCACCACAGAGTAACAGTAGGCGAAGATATTATCCGCAAAGCTGTTATCTTCTCAGAGCGATATATCACAGACCGTTTCCTGCCTGACAAGGCAATTGACCTTCTGGATGAAGCCTGTGCCTGTGCTTCCCTGCGTAACAAAGAACGTGAACGTTACGACAAGCTCTGTGACGAAAAGCACAACCTGCAGCTTGTACAGGAGAAACTCACAACAGAGGAGCAGGTTGACTACGAACGCCTTGCAACTGTTAAGAGTGAGCTTGCACGTCTTGACCAGCAGATAGGTGAAATTCCTCAGGAAGTTTTAGAGACAGCTGTTACCGAGGAGGATCTTGCTAAAGTTATTGAGCTTTGGACAGGAATCCCTTCAACTCACGTCCGTGAGAATGAACTTGCAAAGCTTGCTAACATAGAGTCTCAGATGAAAGAAAAAATTATCGGTCAGGATGAAGCTGTGAAAGTTCTTGCTAATGCTATTAAGAGAAGCAGAGTGCAGATTTCTCCCAGACGCCGTCCTGCATCCTTTATCTTTGTAGGCCCAACAGGTGTAGGTAAAACCGAGCTTGTCAAGGTGCTTTCAGCCCTTCTCTTTGATACTCCCGAAACTTTAATCCGTCTGGATATGTCCGAGTTTATGGAGAAACACTCAGTCTCCAAGATTATCGGCTCACCTCCTGGATACGTAGGCTATGACGAGGCAGGACAGGTTACTGAGAAAGTTCGCCGCCGTCCCTACAGTGTACTTCTTTTTGACGAGATTGAAAAAGCACATCCCGATGTACTCAATATTCTTCTCCAGATTCTTGATGAAGGTAAGCTTACAGATGCTCACGGCAGAGTTGTAAACTTTGAGAATACAGTTATTGTTATGACCAGCAACGCAGGCTCAGAGAGAAAAGAAAACGCCATGGGATTTGCAAAGAGCGAGGCTGATGCTACCCGCGAAAAGGTAATGAAGGCTTTGAGTGACTTCCTCCGTCCCGAGTTCATTGCACGTGTAGACGAGATTTTAGTATTCCGCCACCTTGAGAAAGACGACCTGAGAAAGATTGCAGCCTTGATGCTCTCAGAATATGTTGACACATTAAAAGAAAAGGGCATACAGTTCACCTTTGATGAGTCTGCTTGTGATTGCCTTACAGACAAAATCGTGGATGGCAGAAGCGGTGCAAGAGACCTTCGAAATATTATCCGCAAGGAAGTTGAAGAGCTCATTGCAGAAGAAATGATTGCAAGGGGCGAAGGCGGTATTATCGGTATCAACCTGACCGCAGACAAGGGTAATGTTAAAATAGAAGTTATTTAATTAATATCATAAAATAAAAACACAGAGTCTTGTTGGACTCTGTGTTTTTTGTTTGTCGTATAGACTTTGTAATTACCTGTTTACTCCGAAAACACCGATTATTATAAGACCACAGCATATAAGCTGGGGGACAGACATGCTTTCTTTCAGTATCAGCAGTCCTGCCAGTACAGATACAACAGTAATCAGATTTGAAAAAGATGCCGACCTTACAGGGCTGATAACTGATGTAGAGTAGTTATAGAGCATAAAAGCAACAATAGATGACGCTACAGATAAATACAGGATTGCCCCCCAGAATTCCATTGAAGCAACAGCACTTGTAAGCTCTGTTATGTAGTTGCTCCTAAGTCCTGCCGGTGCAATGGTATTAAATCCTATTGTCCCTACAAGAAACATAATATACGTTCTCTCAAAAGGTGAGTAGTGCTCAGACTCTGTACGGCTGAGTATGTTGAACACTGCCGCACATAAGGTTGCTCCAAGCAAAAGGAAAATTCCGAATAACTTATTCTTTGCACCGTCATCAGACAAAATACTGATTACAACAATGGCACTAAGCGATAAAAGTGAAAACAGTACCTGAGAAAGAGTAGGCTTTTCTTTAAGAAAAACTGTTGAAAGTACAATTACAACTACAGGTACTAAGGATATAATAACTCCTGACATTGCACTTGATGTATTTTCAATTCCGTAAAGCTCCAGAATAAAATACAGCAGAGGCTGTGCCAGTGACATCAGCAGTATTCGTTTTTTCGGTTTGCCTTTGAAGCTGAGTTTTACAATACCAAACAGCCACAGGAGATTCAGCACAGCAAAAGCTACGGTAAACCTAACAGCTAAAATAATCAGTGGATGAGCATAGTTTAGTGCAACTTTAGAGAAAAGAAAGCTGAAACCAAATATTACATTTACAATAAGTGCGGCAATACTGCCTTTAAGCTCTTTTGATTTTTCCATCATATAAATTCTACCAAAGTCCTTAGTTTAAAAATCAGAAAATCTTAGTTGTCCATTTGGTGCAGTCCCAAACTTCATCTACAACATCAAGATAGAATTCAGGTTCATGACAGATAAGCAGTATACTGCCTTTGTATTCTCTAAGTGCACGTTTGAGTTCCTCTTTTGCATCTACATCTAAGTGGTTAGTAGGCTCGTCCAGAAGAAGTACGTTTGTCTCTTTGTTGATAAGCTTACAGAGTCTGACCTTTGCCTGCTCACCGCCGCTTAAAACCCGTACCTGACTTTCAATGTGCTTTGTAGTAAGACCGCATTTTGCAAGGGCGGCTCTTACTTCGTGTTGATTAAGGGCGGGGAAATCCTTCCAGATTTCTTCAATACAGGTTACTGTCTTGTCTCCCGTGAACTCCTGCTCAAAGTAACCCACCATCAGATTATCACCCAATTCTACCTTGCCTGAAAGGGGAGGGATGATACCTAATATACTCTTTAGGAGTGTAGTTTTACCGATTCCGTTTGCACCCACCAGTGCTATTTTTTGACCTCTCTCCATGTGTATGGTGAGAGGCTTTGACAAGGGCTCGTCATATCCTATTACAAGCTCATCCGTCTCAAATATAAATTTGCCCGGTGTGCGACCAACCTTAAAGTTAAACTCAGGCTTTGGCTTTTCCTGTGCAAGCTCAATAATATCCATCTTGTCAAGGAGCTTCTGTCTGGACATAGCCATGTTTCTTGTGGAAACACGTGCCTTGTTTCTTGCAACAAAGTCTTTAAGCTCGCTTATTTCCTGTTGCTGACGTTTGAATGCCGCCTCAAGCTGGGCTTTTTTCATTGCGTGTACTTCTTCAAAATGATGATAGTCGCCCACATAACGCTCCAGCTTCTGATTCTCCATGTGATAGATTATATTGATAACCTCATTGAGGAAAGGAATATCGTGAGAAATAAGGATAAAAGCATTCTCATAGTCAATAAGATATCTCTTAAGCCAGTTTATATGCTCCTCATCCAGATAGTTTGTAGGCTCGTCAAGGAGCAGAATATCAGGCTTTTCAAGGAGTAGCTTTGCAAGGAGCACCTTTGTCCTCTGTCCGCCGCTCAAATCTGTAACATCTCTCTGAAGTCCAAGGTCAGCAAGTCCTAAGGCTCTGGCTACCTCCTCAACCTTTGCGTCAATAACATAAAAATCATGGAGAGTAAGGGTGTCCTGAATAGTACCCAGCTCCTCAAGCATTTCTGCCATTGTGTCCTCGTCTGCATCACCCAGCTTATCACAGATGTCGTTCATCTTTTCTTCAAGCTCAAAGAGATAGGAAAAAGCAGATTTCAGTACATCTTCAATTGTCATACCCGAAGTAAGAACTGTGTGCTGGTCAAGGTAACCCACACGGACGTTCTTTGACCATTCAACCTTACCCTCATCAGGCATAAGCTTGCCTGTGACAATATTCATAAAGGTGGATTTTCCCTCGCCGTTTGCACCGATAAGTCCAATATGCTCACCCTTGAGCAAACGGAAGGAAACATCATCAAAAATAGCTCTGTCGCCAAATCCGTGGGACAGATGCTCAACATTAAGTATACTCATAATAGCTCCTCAAAAATAACATCTCCCGAAAGTATACCATATTTATAATACATTTACAACTTGTGAAAATAACGAAAAAACAGCAGATGTATGAGAAAACATCTGCTGTCAGGTTTTATCTTTAATGGTTTATTCCTTGCTGCTCAGTTCTGCATTAATTCTTTTTGCTTCAGCCTTTGCACCGAGCAGTGTTACAATATATATTACTGCATATACTACAATAAAAACAGGCAGAACAGCAAGAAGAATAGAGAAGAAATTGTCAGCGTAACCGTTGATAGCACAAGCTGAGCAGGTAATCACAAGACAGCCCACACAGTGAATAGCTGTGATAAGGGGGAGGGGAAGCTTGGATGATTTGAACAGTATGCTTAGCACACCGAAAAGTGCAGATGCCACAAGCCATACAAGGAACTCCTTAACAATTCCGTTCCAACCTCCGATTATAATCATACAGATAATTGTCACAGGCATACCGATGCCGATACCTGTAATACAGGCTAAAATAATATCTTTGAATTTCATAAATACATCTCCTTAAATCTTACTTTTGAATTCCTTGAAGTATTTTCTTGATACGGTAAGTGTTTCTTTGGTGCTTTTCAGCTTCAGGGTGTAGTTTCCGCTGAACTCTGCTGATACTGACTTTACAAAGTCGATATTTACAATAACACCCTTGTTAATCTGTGCAAAGGGCAGAGAAGATAATATATCCTTCAGCTCATACAGCTTTTGCTTGGTAATATACACACCATCTGTTGTCAGGGCAGTTACCTTGCCTTCGCTTGCCTCTAAGTATACAATATCCTTAGCATTAACAAGAAACTGCTCATCCTCTCTGTATAGTATAAGTTTGCCTGAGTTGTTTTTGGAGTTAATAAAGCTCAGCAGGGCACTCACCTCATCAGAAGCAATATCTCCTCTGATAATAATTTCTGTTTCGCCTGTGTTCATAGGCTCAAGAGTGATTTTCACCTGATTACCTCATTTCATTAGTTCTGTGACAATTATATATCATAAACTCCTGCTTGTCACATACTTTTTGATGAATTTATTCCTCGTTTTCTGATTCAATCTTAATGAATCTCTCCATACCTGCACAGGCTAGACCCAATCCAAGCAACAGCACAGCACTTTCAACTGTAATTACCTTCATAATTAGCATAGCAACCACTGCCACACCCATTGCAAGGGCAACTGCCTTAAAGATAAGCTTAATCATTTCTTTTAGTTTTTTCATTTTAGATTCCTCCGTAAATTCTGATTATTCTATTGTAAAGCTATGTGAATTCTCAAAATCTCTTTTGTGGTAAAAATCCAGAGCTGTTTTATCAAGGTTGTATACAATGCTCCACTGTGTTTCTCCCTCATAAGAAACATCCTCAAGGCAGTTTCTCATTTCCTCAGTGCTATTAATGTCAGTTTTCATATCAAGAAGCTTCTCAAATCTTCTGTGAGATTCTTCGTTACCTACACCATACTTTGTGCCCTCGGACAGATAGTGGTTTGTAACCGCCGGGGTATCCGTCACGGTCATAACATTATCAATGTACTCAACAACTACTGATTTACCGTTTGCATCGCTTACAGCAAGGTGATGAGATGTACCGATTGAGGAGTGCATATCGTACTTTTCAAGCAAAGCAACAGCTTCCTCCACTGTTGCAGCATTGTCAAGGAGAAGCCTTATAGCACTTGTTGTTGTAAGGTCTGCCTTGCTTGTCTGTTGATTTGTTGTGCTGTTGTCGCCTGCAAGCAAATCTGCAACACATAAACCTTTTTCGTTAATACCGTCAAGGGGCGCATAAACTCCCGCCATAGCCATGTACTTTTCTGAGAAGCTTTCGGGCTTAAACCTCTCGCCAAATCCCAGAAAGTCCAGCCATGTGGTAGAGTAAGACTCATAACCATCATCGGGCTTGGTGTGAATAATCATTACAGAGCCGTCTGTACCCTCCCAGTCAAAGTTTCGTCCCATTATCGTACCTTCATCTGTTTCACTGGTAAGCGCACTGCAGCCAAAGTCAAGTGATACATCCTCAGGGTCTCCCTGCCAGAATCCGCCTGACATAAAGGATATAAGGTACAAGGCAAGCTCTCTTTCAGAGGAAGCACCACCTTTGTTAAGAAAATCCTCAAATCCATATTCTCCTTCATACTCCATATAGTAGAGCCCGTCCTCAAGCTTCTTTACACTTCCTGCTGCAGAAAGCTTATCTGCAAAAAGGATGTATCCGAGAACACCTGTTGTTATGACAACAGTCAGAATTACTGCAAGAGTAATGAGTATTACCTTTTTGATTTTGTTTTTTGTTTTCATACAAACACCTCGTTTTTGTTTGTTCCCTTGGAACTGTCTGTATTATATGAAAAAACACACCCTTTGTCATAAATAAAAAGGTGTGTGGTCAAAAATCTAATCCAAGATGCAAAAATCGGGGTGTGAAATTATGTATTCAATAATAGTTTTCGTAGGGGGCGATGTTTTATTTCGATTTCAATCATAGGCTCCTCCTCAGGGGGAGCTGTCACCGCAGGTGACTGAGGGAGTATTTGCTTGGAGCGGATGATGTGACAAAGATAGGGTAGGCAACATCTTCTCGTCAGATGGGGCGTGCAATAAATCAAAAGTATCATCATCGCGACGGGCTAAAAATGCTCCACTGGAGCATTTTCTATACGCCCTTTCGATTCCCATCATCATTCCTAAGTTCAAAAAAAGCACCCTTGTAGGGTGCTTTCTTTTTTGGAGCGGATGATGGGAATCGAACCCACACGATCAGCTTGGAAGGCTGAAGTTCTACCACTAAACTACATCCGCATATTTGCAACGGTAAATATTATAGCACAACTACCGTTGCTTTGTCAATTGATTAATTTAAAAAAATCTGAAACTTACTGAGGCTTGTTGCCCTCGATGCGGTAAATGTCCTGATCGTCTATATTAATGTTTGGCAGGATGATAGGCTTGATTCCTGCATTTGCTGTGATAGTAGTCACCATTGCTCTTGCATAGGGGAAGAGAATTTTGAAACTTTCAGTATGTATCAGTTCTCTTTTTGCCTTGGGGTCGTAAGCAAAAATACCCACAAGAACTACTTTTACATTAAGCTTGCTGTCCTCTGAAGTGTCTCCAACCTCAACCTCAAGCTCGCCTCTGCAAACAGTTGTAGAGGGGTCGTTGGGGTATTTTACATTATAAGAGAACTTATTGCCGATTTTAATTTGTACATTAGGGTCAAGGCGGTTCACAAAAACCACATCAGATACAGTGTATGCTTTCAGGTCGCAACATGCCATAATTGTAATCTCCTTTTATTATATATTTTATACTCTTGAATTATACCACAATACCCTAAAAAAGCAAGATTATAAATAATATGTTACCTATATTAATTTTTTTATAAAAATTTAATAAAATATATTGATTTCTGTTAATTAATGCTTTATAATGTTAAAATACAGTTTATTTCTGTAGAATATTATATAGGAGATGATTCAAATGAGAACAGAACTTCGCAAGATTCTTGCAGTAGTTATGGTACTCGCACTGGCAGTATCCATGTTTGCAATTGGTGTATCTGCAAACACTGACAATGGTACTGTTGGTGACTTCATCGTTGCAACTCCCGATGAGACAACAACTGATGAAGTAACAACACCTGACGAGCCTACAGTTGATGAGGTTACAACACCTGACGAAACAACAACTGATGAGGTAACAACAACTGATGAGGTAACAACACCTGACGAGCCTACAACTGACGAGATTGCAACACCTGACGTACTTATTTACGGTGACGTAAACCTCACAGGTAACGTTTCTATCAGCGATGCTACAGAGATTCAGAAGGCTGTTGCAGAGCTTATCACTCTTTCTGAGCTTCAGGCAACTCTTGCTGATGTAGACGCTGACGGCAACATCACAATCAAGGATGCTACTGAGATTCAGAAGTACATCGCAGAGCTTCCTGTAGACGGTCTCACAGGTACAGTTCTTGGTGAGGAAGCTACAAAGGATGAAGTAACAACTCCTGATGAAGCTACAAAGGATGAAGTAACAACTCCTGACGAGGCTACAAAGGACGAGGTAACAACTCCTGACGAGGCTACAAAGGATGAGGTAACAACTCCTGATGAAGCTACAACAGACGAGGCTACACAGGATGAGGAAACTGCTTTCTATCTTGTTGGTTACATCAACGGTGCCGATTACGGTATTGAGGGCGACTGGGACAATCTTGGTGAGAACCTTTTTGTTGACGGTACTGTTACATTAACTATTACTGCAGATAGCTACGTAATCGTTAAGGATGCTGACAATGTTGGTTATTGGACAAACGGTTGGCTTGATAAGAATCCCGGTTCAGCAGTTCTCGGTGAGTTCGGTGCTAACAACGATAAGCTTCATGTTCCCGCTGGTGAGGTTACATTCACATGGGATGCAGCTACAATGACACTTTCTTACGTTGTTGCTTAATTATTAACACATTGAATAAAAAGGAGTTGGCATCATAAGCCAACTCCTTTTTTAACAGCAGTAATGTTTATTAAAAGGAAAAGACTCCACAAAAGTGGAGTCTTTTGTCTTTGGCTGGGCTGGCGGGGTTCGAACCCACGAGTGACGGAGTCAAAGTCCGTTGCCTTACCGCTTGGCTACAGCCCAATATTTAACTGCTTGTATATTGCAACTTACTTATAATACCACGCTACTTAAAAAAAATCAACATAATTATCTATAAATGTTTTATAAATGAAAGTAAAAAACGCATAAGCTGGATTTTGTGTGGAAAACAAAAAGACCTGAACTGCTTGTTCAGGTCTTCATGGTGATCCATCGGAGATTCGAACTCCGGACACCTTGATTAAAAGTCAAGTGCTCTGCCAACTGAGCTAATGGATCAAGTGGGGTGGCTAGCCGGATTCGAACCGGCGGTCTCCAGGGCCACAACCTGGCGCTTTAACCAACTAAGCTATAGTCACCATATGGCGCGCTAACAGGGACTCGAACCCCGGACCTACTGCTTAGAAGGCAGTTGCTCTATCCAGCTGAGCTATTAGCGCATATGCTGTCTTTTTCAAGACAGCTTCATTATTATATAATAAGGTACAAAAAATGTCAATACCTTTATTTCCACTAAATGCACTTATTATGATATAAAATTATTGTGGATTTTCACCTTTAGTTTTTCAGTGCCTGAATTGGGGCAGGAATTCTGCCGCCTCTTTCAATGAACACCTTGGGTGAGCCTTTTCTCAGCTTCATAATAGGAGCATAACCGAAAAGTCCGCCGAAATCCAGACACTCGTCATCCTTTTTGCCAACTGCAGGGATAAGACGTACAGCGGTAGTCTTTGTGTTAACCATACCGATAGCTGCCTCGTCTGCAATAATTGCAGAGATAACCTCAGGGGAGGTGTCACCGGGAACTACAATCATATCAAGACCTACAGAGCATACAGCTGTCATAGCCTCGAGCTTTGTTATGTCAATGGCACCCTGCTCTGCGGCGGCAATCATACCTGCATCTTCAGAAACAGGGATAAATGCACCAGAAAGTCCGCCAACGTGGGAAGAAGCCATAACTCCGCCCTTCTTAACTGCGTCGTTTAAGAGTGCCAGTGCGGCAGTTGTGCCGTGACAACCGCAAATCTCAAGTCCCATCTCCTCAAGTATATGTGCAACAGAGTCGCCTACAGCAGGAGTAGGAGCGAGAGAAAGGTCTACAATACCAAAGGGTACACACAGACGCTTTGAAGCCTCCTGAGCAACAAGCTGACCCATTCTTGTAATCTTGAATGCAGTTTTCTTAACTACATCTGCAACGTGAGAAAGGTCTTCTTTGTCGTCAATCTTTGCAAGTGCGGCGCGTACAACGCCGGGACCTGAGACACCAACGTTGATAACGCAGTCTGCTTCGCCAACGCCGTGGAAAGCACCCGCCATAAAAGGATTGTCCTCTGGAGCATTGCAGAATACAACAAGCTTTGAAGCACCTGCACAGTTGTCGTCTTTGGTAAGCTCTGCGGCTTCCTTAACAATTCTGCCCATCATTTTTACCGCATCCATGTTAATGCCTGCTTTAGTAGAGCCGATATTAACAGATGAGCAAACGTGGCTTGTCTCAGCAAGGGCACGGGGGATACTCTCGATAAGAGCATAGTCACCTGCAGAGAAGCCCTTTTGTACAAGGGCTGAGTATCCGCCGATAAAGTTAACACCCAGTGTCTCAGCTGCTCTGTCCAGTGCATAAGCAAACTTGATGGGGTCCTTGTCCTGACATACAGCGGCAATCATAGAGATAGGTGTTACCGCAATTCTCTTGTTAATGATGGGAATTCCGTATTCTCTGGAGATTGCCTCAACAGTGGGTACAAGGTCTGCGGCATATCTGCAGATTTTGTTGTATACATTCTCACAAGCCTTGTCAATATCAGGGTCGATACAGTCAAGGAGAGAAATACCCATGGTTACAGTACGAACATCAAGGTGTTCGTTATCTATCATATTTATGGTTTCAAGAATATCTTTTGTTTCAAGCATTTGCGTACACCTCAGATCTTATGCATGCTGTTGAAGATATCTTCGTGCATAATGTGAATTTTGGTGCCGATTTTCTCGCCAAGCTCGTCAAAGTCCTTGTTCAGCTCTTCAAAGGAGGGTGCCTTGTCCTTGTCAAACTCAACCAGCATAATCATAGCAAATAAATCCTGCAGAACACTCTGTGTAACCTCGAGGATGTTGAGGTTTCTCTCTGCACAGGCACAGGAAACCTTTGCCAGAATACCAACGTTATCTTTACCAAGTACGGTAACTACTGCTTTCATATTTTTTCTCCTTCCATATTAAACGGATTTTTTATTTGTCCATAATAATTTATTTGTTTAAGTCCACAAGTCCCGACTTCATAAGCTCACACAGATATGCTCTGAATTCATCACCGATTTCAGGGTGTGTAAGACCGATTTCAATAGTGGCTTTCATAATGCCGAGCTTGTTGCCTATGTCATATCGTTTTCCTGAGTATTCAACAGCAGTCATACCGCTGGTTATTGCCAGCTCTCTCATTGCATCAGTAAGCTGAATCTCATTCTTTGCTCCCGGGGGAGTGCGGTCGAGAATATCGAATATCTCAGGGGGAAGAATACATCTGCCCAGAATAGAGTAAAGAGAGAACACGTCCTCATCCCTCTGAGGCTTTTCAATCATATCTGTACATCTGAAGATGTTGTCTCTTACGTGGTCAACCTTAACGCAGGAGTAATTAACAATCTCTTTTCTTGTAACAGGCTTAATACCTATAACGCCCTTACCGTATGTACCGTAAGCATCAATCAGCTCCTTTGTAGCAGGTGCGTTACCGCCTACAACAACATCATCACCATAGAGCACTGCTACAGGGTCATTACCTGCAAACATTCTTGCTTTGCTTATAGCATGTCCCAGACCTTTTGTTTCAATCTGTCTGACATAATGAATATTTGCAAGCTTGTCCAGAGGTTTTATGCTCTCAAGCAGATCGTACTTTTTGTCTCTTTCAAGGATATGCTCAAGCACAGGTGCTTTGTCAAAGTGGTCCTCAATAAAACCTTTACCGCGGTTTGTAATGATAAGAATATCCGTAATGCCTGAATTTACAGCTTCCTCAACAATGTATTGAATAGCAGGCTTGTCTACAATAGGAAGCATTTCCTTGGGCATTACTTTGGTTGCAGGAAGAACTCTTGTGCCGAGTCCTGCAGCAGGAATAACAGCTTTTGTAATTTTCATTTGTATCCTCCGTCAGAAGAAAAATGGTAGAACAGACAGCAGAAAATAGGAGAAAATAAGGCTCATAGCCAAAGCATTGTTAACTCCGCCTTTTGTCTGTAATTGAGTATCCGCAGTTTCCTTTGAGCCTGCGGCGGATTTTATTTGAGTTATCTTTTTGATGCAGTGGTTTCTGTACCACTTGTTACCGAAAATTCCGCACAGTACACGCAGTATAATCTGTCCGACACTTGCAAAATAACTTACTGCCAGTACAACAATGTCTTCAGTGTCAAGGCTTTGAAGGAACATCTCAGGCGTAATGGAGCTTTCGCTTGTATAGAAAGGGGAAGTGCTTCTGACAACCTCATCAAGCTGTAATATCAAATCACTGTAGAAAGTACTTATATAAAGCTGAGTGATTATGAGCAGGGCTAAAACAGCAGTAATTACAGCTCCTAATTTATACATTTTTCTGTAGAGGAGCCAGCCTCCCGAAAAAATAAAACCTACAAAAGAAAAACGGCTTCTGCCTGTCTTGTGCATTTGATAGAACAGTCTTGAGTAAAAGGGAGTGTTGTTTTTAACAAACTTTGCACATTCGCCTACAGTTACTCCATCGCCGATTTCATCCTCAGCCTTAAGCCCTCCCATTGGGTCAAAGGTGAAGGTAGCAAAGTTGGGCTGTGTGTTGTTTACGCCCTGAGAAAATTCACCCTGAGGCGGAGGGGAGTAGGGAGCACCGTTTTCGTTGTGAGCTTCTTCCTTGTGTCTGTCATAGGAAGCATACTCATCTGTGGCAGCTCCGCACTGATTGCAGAACTTACTTCCTGTTTCATTTTCGGAACCGCATACACGGCAGATTACCTTATCTGTTTTTGTGTCAGCGTTTTGTGCTTCATATTCTTCTTTGTAATCAAATCCATCCCTGTGCTTATCTTGGAAATGACATTTCATTTCAAGCTCGTAGCATTCTCTGTGATGAGGTGCACCGCACTGGGGACAAACTACTATATCGCTGCCTTTGTCAAAGGCCTTTTCGCACACAGGACAGCGATGATTATAATAATCCATATTATCACCTTTAGCCATTATACCAAATAAATTGCCTCAAATCAACACAATAATTTGTAATTTATATATTTATATATGGGTTTACAATTTTTGCGTTTTGGGGTATAATCTAATGAGTTTATTATGAGTTTATATAAAGAGAGGTATATTTATGCTTCAGTTTGAAGAATTACGTCTGAGACTTGAAGGCTCCCGTGCAGACATTGATGACTATGCCGATGCGCTGGGACTTGCAAATATGAAGTCACAGATACAACAGCTTGAAAACCGTGCAACAGAGCCCGGTTTTTGGGATGACCTTGAAAACTCCCAGAAGGTATTAAAGCAGACAAGCGACCTTAAAGCAAAGGTTGAGAAATACGAAAAGCTCGATACAATGTATTACGATGCTCTTACACTCATTGAACTTGCTGACGAGGCAGAGGATGAATCTCTGTATGACGAGGCACTCTCTGAGGTTGAGTCTGTGGAGACTCTCCTTGCAACTGCAAGACTTGAGACTCTCCTTACAGGCGAATATGACAAGAACAACGCAATTTTAACATTCCACGCAGGTTCAGGCGGTACTGAGGCTCAGGACTGGGCACAGATGCTCTATCGTATGTATACTCGTTGGGCTACTGCACACGGCTTCAGTGTTAAGGAGGTTGACTACCTTGACGGTGACGAAGCAGGACTCAAGAGTGCAGTGCTCCTTATTGAGGGTGAGAACGCTTACGGATACCTTAAGAGCGAAGCAGGTGTTCATCGTTTAGTTCGTGTTTCTCCCTTTGACAGTGCAGGCAGACGCCACACCAGTTTCTCATCTCTGGAGGTTATGCCTGAGATTGAAGAGGATACTTCTGTTGTAATTCCCCCTGAGGAAATCAAGATGGACGTTTACCGTGCATCAGGTGCAGGCGGTCAGAAGGTTAACAAAACCTCCTCTGCGGTTCGTCTTACACATATTCCCACAGGTATAGTTGTAGCTTCTCAGGTAGAGCGTTCACAGTACCAGAACCGTGACGTGGCTATGAAGATGCTTATTTCAAAGCTTGTTGAGATTAAGGAACAGCAGCATCTGGAGAAAATCTCCGATATCAAAGGCGTTCAGAAGGAAATTACATGGGGAAGCCAGATTCGAAGTTACGTATTTATGCCATACACTCTGGTAAAAGACCACCGCACAGGTTTTGAGATGGGTAACGTAAACGCTGTTATGGACGGTGACCTTGACGGCTTTATCAATGCATACCTGAAGGGCCTCTCCACAGGTGAACTCAATCAGAACAACGGTTAACATTTTATCTTTCGTAGGGGACGGCGCCCTCGACGTCCCGTAATGATAACATGGCGAGGGTAACAATATTTATGCAACTAAACACAATAAGGAAGAATGTATATGAAATATCTTGTAATGCTTTGTGACGGCATGGCAGATGAGCCTTGTGTCGAACTTCAGAATAAAACACCTATGGAGCTTGCCAACAAGCCCTGTATGGATTCTCTTGCAAAGGTAGCCGAGGTAGGAATGGTCAAGACCGTAGCAGACGGAATGTCTCCAGGCTCTGACGTTGCGAACCTTGCGGTGCTTGGTTACGATGCAAAGAAGTATTACAGCGGACGTTCACCCCTTGAGGCTGCCTCAATCGGTATTGACCTTAAGGATACAGACGTTACCTTCCGCTGTAATCTTGTAACTCTCTCTGATGAGGAGAATTATGCGGATAAAACAATTCTTGACTACTGTGCAGACGATATCTCTACAGAAGAAGCAAGAGTCCTCATTGAGTATGTTCAGGAGAATATGGGCACTGAGGAATTTGCCTTTTATGCAGGCGTTTCCTACCGTCACTGTCTTGTGTGGGCTAATGGTAACAGTAAACCGGGTAAGCTCACACCTCCTCATGATATCACAGGCAGACCCATCAAGGATTATCTGCCTACAGATGTGGCAAAGGATGTACTCCTGCCTCTTATGGAGAAAAGCTACAATCTTCTCAAAGACCACCCTGTAAACCTTGAGAGAATCGCAAGAGGCAAACGTCCTGCTAATTCAATCTGGCTTTGGGGTGAGGGCACAAAGCCTCTCCTTGACAGCTTTATGAAACTTTACAGTCTCAAGGGCAGTATGGTTTCCGCAGTAGACCTTCTCAAGGGTATTGCTATCTGTGCTGATATGTCAAGCATTGACGTTGAGGGTGCAACAGGTTATATTGATACTAACTTTGAGGGTAAAGCTCAGGCGGCAATAGCTGAGTTTGACCGCGGCCAGGATTTGGTGTATATCCACGTTGAAGCTCCTGATGAGTGCGGACACAGAGCTGAGCATCAGAACAAGGTCCGTTCTATCGAGCTTATCGACGAAAAGGTTCTTGCACCTATGGTTGAGTATTTCCGCTCAAAGAATGAGGATTTTTCTATCCTCGTTTGTCCCGATCATCCTACACCTCTTGTAACACGCACACATTCACGTAACCCTGTACCTTACCTTATCTATCGCAGTAACGCAGAGGGCAAGGGTGTTGAGAAGTTTACAGAGACAAACGCTGAGAATACAGGTGTGTATATTGCAGAGGGTTATACCCTTATGTCACATTTTATAGGCTGATATACTAAAGACACAAAAAACAAGGCGGTACAGTTTTTTGACTGTACCGCCTTTGCTTATTAATTAACAGTTTCCCTTGCCTAAAGGGAGGTGATTTTTGCACAGCAAAAATCGAAGGGTTTCTAAAAACAATGTGGATTTCTTAAATATCCAAAGCTTCCTCAAGTGCTGTAGCTAACTGGTCAGGGCAAGAGGTGCTTCTTCCTCCGCAACGAATTCCTTTAAGTCTCTCAATCGCTTCATAAGCGTTCATACCTTTAACAAGAGCAGAAACGCCCTGAGTATTACCGTGACAGCCGCCGAGAAAAGCAACATCTTTAATAGTTTCGCCGTCAAGGTCAATCATAATCTGTCTGGAGCAAACTCCGTGGGTTGTGTATGTGTATTTCATATTTAAGACTCCTTATCAATTTAGTCAAAAAGGGGAGAACCCTTGTTTTTTTACATAAAAGAAAAAATCCGCCGAACTTAATCAGCGGATTTTTGGAGCGGATGACGAGGCTCGAACTCGCTACCTCCACCTTGGCAAGGTGGCGCTCTACCGGATGAGCTACATCCGCAAATTCCATACAGAAAAGAACCTGTATTTTCGATTGCTTGACTATTATATATCAAGCTTTGGAACTTGTCAAGAATTTTTTTCAAAAAAATATAAAATACTCTATTGCTGTTATAATGAAATATTGGTATAATAAAAATGTATTTTTTATCGGCTTCTCCTTGAGGAGAGGCTCCGCCAAAGGCGGTGGTGAGGTGTAGGACACTTTTGTTCGTTGCTTTTTCACCAAATTAGTTTGGAGGTATAGTGATGAATTCTTTGGACCGCAGACAAATAGCACAGGGTGTAAATTTCTCTGCTATAAGCGACAACCGCTTCAAAACTATGAAGATTTCTGCTACGGTGCTGGTGCCTTTGAATAAGGACACAGCATCTGCTTATGCATTGCTTACTCAGGTTATGACCCGCTCATGTGAGGAATATCCTGATTTTACGGCACTTTCCAGAAAACTCAGCTCTCTTTACGGGGCATCTCTTTCAGGCGGTGTCCGCAAGCTGGGCGAGTCTTTAGCTCTTACTTTCTCTGTGTCAGGTCTTGATGACCGTTACGCACTTACAGATGAGAGTATTTCTGAGGAGCTTTCACGAATTCTCTGCTCAGTAATTTTTAATCCTCTCCTTGACGGTGAAGCTTTTAATAGTGAAGAGGTAGAGCAGGAGAGACGTCAGCTTGTAGAGCTTGCAGAGAGCGAGATTAACGATAAACGTGCCTATGCAAACAGCCGCATTCTTGAGTTGATGTGTGAGTCTGAGCCTTACGGTATCCGCCGCTACGGCAGTGCAGAGGATATTAAAAAGGTAACAGCAAAAGAGCTGTATACAACTTGGCATACAATGCTTAAATGTGCTCACTTTGAGATTTTCTTCATTGGTGAGTCCTCTGCTGATACAGCAAGAGCTGTGTTTGCAGAGAATTTTACAAAGATTGAGCGTGAGCCCTTTACACTCTCTACAAATATCGTGGCAAGTGTAGAGACTGTCCGTGAATTTGAGGACAAAATGGAAGTTGCTCAGGCTAAGCTTCTTCTGGGATATCGCACAGCTTGCGGTGGTACTGACGAGGGTGTTACCGCAATGCGTCTGATGTGTGCAATCCTTGGCGGAAGTGCTCACTCCAAGTTTTTCACAAATGTCCGTGAAAAGCAGAGCCTTTGCTACTACTGTGTAAGCCGTTACCAGCGTGCAAAGGGTATTATGATTGTTGAAAGCGGAGTTGAATTTGATAATATAGAAAAGACAAAGAATGCAGTTATGGCAGAGCTTGAGGCAATCCGCAGAGGCGAGGTTACAGATGATGAAATCAACTTCGCAAAGCTTAGCATTGCAAATGATTTTGTCAGCATCTGCGATACAATTTCAGGTATTGGTGAATGGTATGTTTCTCAGCTTGCAGACGGAAGGCTGCTTTCTGTTGAAGAAGCAATTGAAGATTTTAACTCTGTTACCAAAGAGCAGATTGTAGAAGCAGCGGGCAAACTCACCCTAGATACTGTTTATGTACTCAGAGGCGTTTAAGGAGGGTAAATATGCAGATTAAAGAAGTTGTTTCAGAAAAACTTAATGAAAAATATTATGAGATTGACCACCCCACAGGACTCAAAGTTTTCGTTTGGCCTAAAGAGGGTTACAACTCCACTTATGCTGTTTTCGGTACACCTTTTGGCAGTATATATAACCATTTTACAGCACAGGGCAAAGAGATAAAAGTTCCTGACGGAATTGCTCATTTTCTTGAGCATAAGCTTTTTGAAAGCGAGGAGGGGGATGCTTTCTCTCTTTATGCTTCCACAGGTGCAAACGCAAATGCTTACACAAGCTTTGACAAAACCTGCTATCTTTTCTCTTGTACAGAAAATTTCAAACGCTGTCTGGAGATACTCTTAGGCTTTGTGACAAACCCTTACTTTACAGCTGAAACTGTTCAGAAAGAACAGGGCATTATCGGTCAGGAAATCCGTATGTACGATGACTCTCCCGATTGGCGAGTTATGTTCAATGTGCTTCGCGGAATGTACAAAGACCACCCTGTTAAAATTGACATTGCAGGTACAGTGGAGTCTATAGCAGAGATTACTGCCGATGACCTTTATGCCTGCTATAATGCTTATTATAATCTCCACAATATGGCACTCACAATCGTTGGTAAGGTGGACCTGCAGGATGTTATAGAAATCTGTAACAAAGAGCTTAAATCTTGCAAAGAGGTGGATGTAGAGAGTCATTTTCCCACAGACCCATATGAGGTTTCAGAGCGTTATGTAGAAGATAAACTTCCTGTTGCAGTGCCCCTTTTCAACCTTGGCTTCAAGGGCGATGCCTCAAGACGTCTTACAGAGCAGGAGATAGCATACACTGACATTCTGCTTTTCCTCCTTGCCTCTTCTACAAGTCCTATGTACCGTGAGCTTATGGACACCGGACTCATTAACGCTTCATTCTCTTATGAGCAGTTTGAAGGTCCCGGATATAACAGCATACTTTTTTCCGGTGAGTCTAAAGACCCAAAACAGGTAGAGACAGTTATCAAGAGCTATATTGAAAAACTCAGAACAGATGGAATATCACCTGAAGAATTTGATAATGCACGCAGAGCTACCTACGGCGATGCTCTTTCATCTCTCAATTCTGTGGATACTACCGCAAACCTTACTGAGGACTTCTTCTTCTGCGGACGCAATTTGTTCACTTATTTCGATGCAGTTGCAAACGCAACAGTAAAGGATATAGAGAATCGCCTCCGTGATATTCTTGACACAGAGAACACAACCCTCTCTGTAATTGTAGGTGAATGATATGCATAATGTATCTTTTCCCGCTTTAGGAATTGATTTTACCATCAACGAAGTGGCTTTTTCCATAGGCTCCTATGAAATACGTTGGTATGCAATTCTCATTGCTACAGGTTTTATTCTGGCATTTTTCTATGCTATGCACCGATCCCCTTACTTTGGTGTCAATGCGGATAAACTATTCGATTGTGTAATCGTAGGCTTTTTTACAGCAATTGTCGGTGCAAGACTCTATTATGTAATCTTTTCGTGGGATGCTTACAAGGATGACCCTATAAGCATCCTGTACATCCACAAAGGCGGACTTGCTATTTACGGGGGACTTATAGGTGCCCTCATTGGCGGTTGCACTATGGCAAAAATCCGCAAGCTGAATATCCCCGGTTGTCTTGACCTTGTAGCATTAGGCTTCCTTATCGGACAGGGCATAGGCAGATGGGGCAACTTTATGAATCAGGAAGCCTTCGGTACAGAGACTACACTTCCCTTTGGAATGCTCAGCGATACCACAGGAGGTAAAACAGTACATCCCTGCTTTTTGTATGAATCCCTTTGGTGTCTTTTAGGCTTTGTGTTGTTGCACTTTTTTAGCAAAAAATTCCAGCACTACAGGGGACAGGTTTTCATTTTGTACCTTGTGTGGTATGGCTTAGAGCGTACAGTGGTAGAGGGCCTGCGTACAGACTCTCTGTATCTGCCTTTCTCCATAGGCGGTTATACTCCCAGAGTATCACAAGCGTTATCTTTTGCCCTTGTAATTACAGGCATAATTTTACTTATTATTTTCAGAAAGAGGAGAGAAACAATGGGTGCAGTTTTAATGGACGGCAAAGCCGTTTCTGCAAAGGTTAAAGAACAGGTAGCGCAGGAGATTGCTGTGCTTAAGGATAAAGGCATATCTGCAAAGCTTGCAGTAGTTATCGTAGGCGACGACCCTGCCTCCAGAGTGTATGTGAATAACAAGAAAAAGGCTTGCGAGGTGTGCGGTATTATTTCTGAGGAGTATGCACTTCCTGCAACTACCACCAACGAAGAGCTTCTTGCTCTTGTGGACGAGCTTAACAACAGAGAGGATGTAAACGGAATTCTTGTTCAGCTTCCTCTGCCTAAGGGTCTGGATGAAAAGGCAGTTATCTCTGCTATCCGTGCAGATAAGGATGTTGACGCCTTCCATGCTTCAAACGTAGGCAAGATTATGATAGGTGAGTACGACTTCCTGCCCTGTACACCTGCAGGTGTTATGGAGATTCTCCATCACTATGATTGCAACCCTGAGGGCAAAAACTGCGTTGTAATCGGCAGAAGCAACATCGTAGGCAAGCCTATGGCAATGCTTCTTCTCCACGACAACGGTACAGTTACCATCACACATTCCAGAACCCTTAACCTTAAGAAAATTACCAAGGAAGCAGACATCCTTGTGGCCGCTGTGGGTAAGCCTAAGTTTGTAAAGGCTGATATGGTAAAGGCAGGTGCCGTTGTTATCGATGTGGGTATCCACAGAATGGAGGACGGCAAGCTCTGCGGTGATGTGGATTTTGAGAAAGTAAGGGATAAAGCATCTATGATTACACCTGTTCCCGGCGGTGTAGGTCCCATGACTATTGCAATGCTTATGAAAAACACTCTCAAAGCCACAAAACTTCAAAAAACCAGTTGACATTTACCCCTTATTGTGGTATAGTGTATGAGCCGCTTATTGTGGGTCTTAAGTTGACTTTGGTCACACCCAGCGATAGCGAGTCTATAAAAAGGATAGGTACTAACTATGTACGCAGTAATCGAAACCGGCGGCAAGCAGTACAAGGTAGAGAACGGTGACGTTATCTATGTTGAGAAGCTTGACGCAGAAGTAGCTGCAACTGTTGAGTTCAAGGTTGTTGCTATCTCCACAGACAACGGTCTCGTTGTCGGCACCCCCTATGTTGATGGTGCAAAGGTAACAGGTGAGGTTCTTAAGACCGCTAAGGGCAAGAAAATCACAGTTGCTACTTACAAACCCAAGAAGGGTGAGAAGAGAAAGCTCGGACACAGACAGCCTTACACAAAGGTTGAAATCAAGTCCATCGCTGGCTGATTATGACAGCCCTTCGCTTCATCACATCACGTTCCGTCATTTTAGGGTTTGAACTCAAGGGTCACAGCGGTTTTGCCGAGGAAGGCACAGACATCGTTTGTGCGGCAGTCAGTTCAGCAGCCTATATGACAGTTAATACCATAACAGATATAATCGGTCTTGATGCGGATGCTTCTGCAAAAGATGGTTATATGATGATGAGGCTTTCTTCACAAGATGCTATGAAGGCACAAGACATATTAAGGGGCTTTGAGCTTCATATGAATGAGCTTTCACAGCAGTACCAAAACAACATTAAAGTAGATTATTCGGAGGTGTAAAGAAATGCTTAAGATTAATATCCAGTTATTCGCACATAAAAAGGGAATGGGTTCTACCAAGAACGGCCGTGACTCTGAGTCCAAGCGTCTTGGTGTTAAGCGTGCAGACGGTCAGTTCGTTCTCGCAGGCAACATCCTCGTTAAGCAGAGAGGTACTCACATCCATCCCGGTGTAAATGTTGGCAGAGGCAAGGATGATTCTCTCTTTGCACTCGTTGACGGTGTTCTCCGCTTCGAGCGTATGGGCAGAGACAGAAAGCGCGCTTGCGTTTACCCTGTTGAGCAGTAATAACGAAGCATTCGGGCGGATTTCTTAATCCGCCCTTTTTTATTGCAATTTAGCTTATTAAATCCTATTACGCAAATACTAAAAATAGGAGGGATACAATGTTTGTCGATGTAGCAAAAATCAGCATAAAAGCAGGTGACGGCGGTGCAGGAGCAGTTTCCTTCCACCGTGAAAAGTACGTAGCTTCAGGCGGTCCCGATGGTGGTGACGGCGGCAAAGGCGGAGACGTGGTTTTCGTAGCAGATACCAACCTTTCAACCCTTGCTGATTTCAGATATAAACGTAAATATGCAGCACCTAATGGTAATGCAGGTATGTCAGGCAGAAAGAACGGCAGAAAAGCCGAGGACCTTATTATCCGTGTGCCTACAGGTACTCTCATAAAGGATGCAGAAACAGGCAGAATTATTGCGGATATCTCAGGTAAAGAGCCTGTAGTTGTAGCAAAAGGCGGTAAAGGAGGATGGGGCAACTCCCATTTTGCAACTCCTACCCGTCAGACTCCCCGTTTTGCACGTCCCGGTGTTCCGGGTGAAGAAATGGAAGTTCAGCTGGAGCTAAAACTCTTAGCCGATGTAGGCCTTGTAGGTTTCCCCAATGTAGGTAAATCCACACTTCTCTCTGTAGTTTCTCAGGCAAAGCCCGAGATAGCTGACTACCACTTCACAACTATAACACCTAAGCTTGGTGTTGTCACAGTTTCAGAGGGACGTTCCTTTGTAATGGCAGATATCCCCGGTCTTATCGAAGGTGCATGGGAGGGAACAGGTCTTGGCCATCAGTTCCTCCGTCATGTTGAACGTTGCCGTATGCTTGTTCATATAGTTGACGTTGCAGGCAGTGAGGGCAGAGACCCTAAGGAGGATTTCCGCATTATCAATGAGGAGCTTCGCAAGTTTAACTCAGAGCTTGCAGACCGTCCCATGGTAGTAGCAGGTAACAAATGTGACCTTGCAACTGACGAGCAGATTGAGGATTTCCGCAAATTTGTTGAGGAGCAGGGATATGAGTTTTATCCAATTATGGCGGCCATCCGCTACGATGTAGACCCTCTCCTTGATAAAATTACAGAGATGCTCCAGAAGCTTCCTCCCGTAACTGTCTACGAGGCAGAGCCTGCACCTCAGATTGATGTGGATGCTCTGAATAGTAAGGAAGTTAAAATTTCTGTTTGCGACGGTATTTATTTTGTTGAGGGTAAGTGGCTCTACAGAGTTATGCAGTCTGTCAACTTCGATGATTACGAAAGCCTCAACTACTTCCAGAACGTGCTTATTTCCTCAGGTGTTATTGATGCATTAAGAGAAGCAGGCATTGAGGAAGGCGACACTGTCTCTATTTATGAAGTTCAGTTCGATTTTGTTGAGTAATTTTGTGTTTTAAGGATTTTTTATGGATAAACTATTTTTGTCAAAGGTAAATCCCAGAGAGCTTCCTTCTTTAAGCCTTGCTTTTATAGGCGACAGTGTATATGAGCTTCTTGTCCGTGAGTATCTGCTGTCAACAGGCAAGCGTCAGGTTGGAGAGCTTAATAAAGATAAGGTTGCTATGGTTTGCTGCAGTGCCCAGACCAAGGCACTGGATAAAATCAAACCTCTTCTTACTGAAGAGGAAGAGGGCGTTTTTCGCCGCGGCAGAAATGTTCAGGTGCATTCCGTCCCTCGTAACAGCTCTCTGAAAGACTACCACGCCGCAACAGGTCTTGAAGCTTTGTTCGGGTACCTTTATCTTCAGGGAAAAACTGACAGAATAAAAGAGCTTTTCAGTGTTATTGTTGAAACAAACGAATGTGAATAAATATGCACAAATGGTGAATTGATATGAGTAAGCAAAAGAAGAAAAAGAGAGTCGACAGAATTTCATTTACAGATATTCTTATAATTTTTGCAGGCTGTGTTCTCTATGCCTTGTCAGTAGTGCTTTTTACCTCTCCCAACAATATAGCTCCCGGCGGAGTCTTGGGTATTAGCACAATGCTGAATTATGTTTTTGAATTTTTGCCTTTAGGTGCAATGACTCTTGTTTTGAATATACCTATTTTTATATGGGGCGGTATTGCTCTTGGGTGGAAGTACCTGACCCGCTCGATTATCTGTTCTGCTGTTTCCTCAGTGTTAATGGATGTTTTCAATATAGTTATAGACAAAGGATATATCACGCCTTACACAGGTGACGGACTCCTTGTGTCTATTTTCGGCGGACTTTTGTGCGGTGCAGGTCTTGCACTTATCTTTTACCGCGGAGGATCCACAGGCGGAACAGATATTGTCTCTCGTATTATGCACGTAAAGTCTCCTCATATATCACAGGGTAACTTTATGCTCGCAGTAGATGCGGTGGTTATTTTTGTTTCAGCTTTTGTATACGGTAACGTAGAGAATGCACTTTATGCAATAATATGCATATTTGTAATGAGCAAAGCTATTGATACAATCCTTTATGGTGTATCACGCAACAACGGAAAGCTTCTCTTTGTTGTTACCTCAAAATATGATGAAGTTACAGATACCATCCTCAGACGGGTGGATAGGGGAGTAACACTTCTTAAAGCCGAGGGCGGTTTTCGCCGAGATAATAAGCGTGTTATCCTCTGTGCTGTACGTTCAAATCAGGTACACCTGACTAACCAGCTTGTTCACCAGATTGACCCTGATGCTTTTATAATTGTTACAACAGCAAGTTCAATTAAAGGCAGAGGCTTTTACTCATATGATGAAGCTCCAAATCCTGCTGTGTACGAAAATCTTGACTCAGTTTCAAAGGATGCAGAGAGCACAGTGGAATAAGAAATCTTTCTCACTTGTTAAGGCAAAAAATCCTTGACAACTTCCCATATTATGTTATAATAAGCCTGTTATGTGTGTAAATATGCACATATCAGGCTTTGTTATTTACAAAGCGGCGTTGCGGTCAGCAGCGTTCATCCTTGCACTGAACGCTTACGCGTAATTCCATTCAGTGCCAAATGTCCAAAAGGAGGTGCAACAAATGGCAGTTAAGGCTAACTACGAAACCGTTATGGTTCTTTCTCTGAAGAACGGCGAGGAGGCTGTTCAGGCTCTCGTTGAGAAGTTCAAGAAGACCATCGAGAAGTATGCAACACTGCAGAGTGTTGATGAGTGGGGCAAGAGAAAGCTCGCTTATCTCATCAACAAGGAGTCTGAGGGCTACTATGTTCTTATGAACTTTGAAGCAGACGCAGAATTCCCTGCTGAGCTCGACCGTAGATACAAGATCACAGACGGCGTTCTCAGATCTCTCATCATCAAGAAGGAAGACGAATAATCACATTTTTGACATCTCAGGATGTCCCAACGAAAGGACGAGTATTTATGATTAACAGAGTAGTACTTATGGGCAGACTTGTTTCTGACCCTGAGCTTAAGACAACACAGTCAGGCATCAATGTTACCACATTCCGTATTGCCGTAGACCGTAGCTATGTCAAAGCAGGCGAGGAGCGTCAGGCAGATTTCTTTGATATCGTTGCATGGCGTTACACCGCTGATTTTGTATGTAAACACTTCAGAAAGGGCTCACTCATCGCAATTGACGGTCAGCTCCAGAGCCGTACCTATCAGGCAAAGGATGGCACAAACCGCTACGTTGTAGAGGTTATCGCAGACAGTGCTTCCTTCACAGGCGAACGCCGCGATTCAAACGGCGGCTACAGCCAGCCTCAGGCTCCCCAGCATCCCGCATATAATGAGCAGACCCCCTCTTTCGCAAGCGGTTCCGCATCCGATTTTGAGGAAATGCCCGCAGATGACGACCTGCCCTTCTGATAATACTCATATTCGATTTTTTTGAAAGGAGACTTTAAAATGGCTGAAAGACCTATGCACAGAAAGTCCCGCAGAAAAGTATGCGCATTTTGCGTTGACAAGGTAGAGAAGATTGATTACAAAGACATCAACCGTCTTCGCCGTTATATGTCTGAGAGAGCAAAGATTCTTCCCAGAAGAGTAACAGGCACTTGTGCAGCACACCAGAGAGAGCTCACAGTAGCAATCAAGCGTGCACGTTACCTTGCTCTGCTTCCTTATTCTGCAGACTAATTTTAATATTCAAAAGTTTACCCATCGAGGCTGTCGCTTCGGTGGGTATTTTTTATTAAGGCTCCCTCTCTGAGGGAGTCAAGGCTTCCCTTGAGGAGAAACTCTTGCGTAGCAGATGATTTGGTGTAAGATTCTTTAATATCTGTAAAATGTGATATAATTCCTCTAAGTAATAATACTTTATGCAATATGCCTAATATGTAAGACCTAAATTTGGCAAAATCACAAATTATCAATTGTGCACAATATTTTGTTGATTTTTACAATATATATGTATTATAATGTTATGGTAAATATAGATGGGGTAGTGTACCCTTTTGGCACTTGTTGTGTGTAACAGACTGCTGTTAAAACGGCGGTTCATAACACACAGCAGCAGCGAAGGTCAGTCGCTGTTTCCGCTCAATCGGTATGCATCCCTCTCACTACAATGCAAATTGTAATATAGGAGGTTTTATTTATGAATACTCTTACAAAGAATTTTGTTAAGCGCGGACTCTCCCTGTTTTTAACAGTACTCTTAGTGTTCTCGCTTCTCACAGTAGGCATCACATCCGCCTCAGCCGCAGATGTTGATGTAGCACCCACAGGTGCTGACACTATAACTGTTTATTTCCAGAATAACTGGAAATGGACTGATGTAAAAATACATTATTGGGGCGGTTCAAGTTCATCAAACTGGGATAGTCGTCCATCTATGGAATTTCACGAGAAGTATGATGGATACGACATATACAAGTATGATATACCTGCTAACTCTACCGGTATGCTTTTCACTGGTATCAAGAATGATGGCTCCGGTGCCACTGACCAGTCCCCTGACATTACTAATATCCAAACCGGTGTTTGCTACTATATGTGGTATGAAAATGGAAATCAGGTTAAAACTTTTGAGTACAAGAACGTCACTCTCACAAATGCAAATGCCACAGTAGCAGAGGGCCCTTTTACAGTAGGTGAAAATGTTGAAATCACAGTTAAATGCGATTATTCCGGAAATACAGCTCCCACTGTAACCCTCTACAATTTAGACGGCACAGAAGTAGACAAAAATATATACACAGAGGGAAAACATACACCTACTGAATGTGTGTTTACACTTTCTACAAATACTTTATCCGCAGGAGAGCATAGCTTCTATGCACTTGTTGATGCAGGAGATGGCTTAACAGTACAAACAGATCCCTTTATTATCAATATTAGAGACGGGCTCTCAGCTACACTCGCTGTTGCTCCCGAAGAAGGCTATGTTAACAACAGCTTCGTGTTCACAGTAACTGATAATGCAGTAGATGACGATTACGGTACACCTACCTACGCACTTTATAAGGAAGACGACACATTGGTTGAAGCCACATGGGACGGCAACAAGGCTACACTTATTCTGGATACAACAGGCGAGCAGAAATACTATGCAACAGTTACTGTTGATGGTTTAGCCCCTGTTAAGACTGAACTTGTTTCCGTTAATGTAACTGAATTTACAGACTTCGGCTTCACAGCAAATTACCCAACAAGCGTACAGGCAACCGAGACAATTAAAATTTCAGCAAGCCTTGTCGGCTCTGTACCTTATCCTGTTACTTATGTACTTACAAATGTAGAAAATCCTGCTGACATCCTTTACAGCACAGCTGAAAACGGTGGTAAGTTTACAATTTCTACTGACACAACAGACATTGGTAATACCAAGACATACACACTTACAGCTTATGCTATGGTAGGGGACACAAGAATTGACTCAACAACTACACATACTATTAATGTAGCTGTTACTGAAATCACAGAAACAAAGAACGTTACAATTTTCTTCAAGAGCACAGATACCTTAGGCTATGCTCCTTACGCAACCGTTGTTGGCGTAAAAGAAAGCAAGACTGGCGTTCCTATGGAGAAAGCTGCCTATATCGTAGGTAATGCAAGCGGTACAGCTCAGTACTGGTGGTACAGTATCAGCATTGAGGTAGCTACAACTAATCCCAAGCTGTCTTTCAATGTAGTGTCCGACAGATACGATATGGAGCACACAATTGAGTTTGACGCTGTTAATTCCGAATATTGGTTTGCAGTTGACAACCTTAACACAAACCAGACAACAGACAAAGACGGCAAGGTTTATAACTACTCACTGGTTGACGTTTCCGATTGGTCTGTGGCAAAGCGTAACTGGACACAGAGTGCCGCTCACATGCTCTGGGATGATGACGTAGACGGTCCTTGGGTTGAGAACGGTACAAATTCAGATAAAGACACTGCAGAGGTTGCAAGCTACAAAGCTGTATTCCTCGGCGATGCAAACAATGACGGTGTTGTAAACATCAAGGATGCTACATACATCCAGAAGTCTCTGGCAGGTCTTGAGTCCGCAGACTCAGTCAGCCGTGTAGTTTCAGACGTAGACGGTGACAACACAGTTACAATCAAAGACGCAACAGCTATCCAGAAGAAGCTCGTTGCATCCCTTTGATAATCCTATACTATATAGGAGGTATAAATCATGAAAAAACTTAATTCATTTAGTAAACGTATACTGGCATTGCTTCTGTCACTTTTGATGCTCCTCACAAGCGGCATCCTCAGTGCAGTTGCCGTAACAGTCGACCTAGCCCAGACAGGTGCTAATACAGTTGCTTCTGACGGCAGTTATAGACTTTACTTCAAATTCAGTGGCGGTACTACATGGTGGAATGGTTCAGGTTGTTACCACTTTGCATGGGTTTGGGGTACAAATATGACCAGCCAGTATCGTAAGATTTGCAAGGTTGGTACAACAAGCAATGCTTCAACCGGAAATACTACTGATGTGTTCTATATGGATATTCCTTCAGGTACACTGACAGGTATGATTCTTTTCCGTGCTAAGGCTTCAAACAGCTTTACACATGGCGGTACTTCTTGGGTTGATGGTGTTTGGTATAATAAAACAAATGATATTACAATACCTAACAGCATAGGTACATATAACTTGGTTACAGCAGTAACGGAGAATTCAAGTAGTATTACACAGACTTCTCGTTATACGACTGTTGAAGCTTCAGAATATAGTGCTACTGTTACTAACGCAAACGGCGGTACAGGTTCACAGTCAAATCCTTATTTAGTGACTGCAGGTCAGGTTATGAATGTTTCTGCAACATCATCCATTGTTGACCATAACTTTAAAATCGGCTATGGATATAATGATTCATCTCAGTATTCTACTAATGCAACAGGTACAGTTACTGCAGGTGATACATCAGGTGTTAGCAGTTTTAACGTTTATTTTACCCCTCTTCTTAATGGTAGTACATCTTATAGAGGAACACAGAAGTCTACAACTATTTATTATCAAGTAGCGGCTTCTGAGCACACAGTAACCTTCAAAGACCACGATGGAAGTATTCTTAAAACTGAAACAGTAGCCCACGGTGAGTCTGCAACTGCACCTGAAGTAAACGGCAAAACCGGCTATACACACACCGGTTGGAATAAAGACTTCAGTAACGTAACATCTGACCTTACAGTAACTGCAGAGTATACTGCCAACTCACAGGCTGTTAAAGTCAAAGTTAATCCTACTGAGGGCGGTACAGTAACAGGCTATAGTGATTCTGCCGCTTATGACAGTAAAGTAACATTCACAGCTACCGCAAACACCGGCTACAGATTCACAGGTTGGTCAGGTACAAACGGTTCTGAAAACATCACAGGCACAGATGCTTCACTCAGCATTACTGTAAAAGGTGATGTCGATGTAACTGCTACCTTCGAAAAGTTAACAGAATGTACTGTAACTATCAGCAGTGCCGACACATCAATGGGTAATGTTGATAAAACTTCAGTAACAGGTTACTCTGGTGACAAAGTTACAATCACTGCTACACCTGTATCATCTGATTATGCAGTTGATTACTGGGAGGTTGACGGAGTAAAGGTTGACGAAGGAAATGAAACCTACACACTTACAATTACAGGCAACCATACCGTAACAGTTCATTGGGTTAAGCAGGGCTGGACTGGTATTATCTACGTAGAAGATGCTCATTCTACATCTTGGGAATCCATGAACATTTACACATACAAAACAGGTACGACTGACCCATATACAGGTGCTTGGCCCGGTACAGCAATGACTCAGATTACTGAAACAGAAGACGGACATCCTGTATATGCGATTCGTGTTGATGTTGATTCTTCCATAGTTGCTAGTGATGAGTTAGAAGTTATTTTAAGTAATAATGGTGCTAGTCAAACAGAAGATTACGCTATTAATGTTACACCAACGCAGAACTATGTTATTTTAAGCGATAGCGGCATAACATATAAATGGAGCAATCTGTCTGTTGATTTACCTATAACCGTTTATTTTGACAACGGTACTACAGACACAGAAGGAAAAATAATCGGTCAGACTAAAGCATCTAAAACAGATAACCCCGATGTTCTTATTGATATTGACGCTGAGGCTAAGTTCTATAAACAGGATAGTTTCACAGACCTGGGTGGATATCGCAAAGCAACTATAAAAGATAATTCAAATATTGTTTTTACAACAACTATGGAAACCATGAATGATGACGGCAGCTGTGATTATTATGTTGCAGGTTGGGTAATCAACGGCGACCAGTATGTGGAAGCAAAGTATATGGGTAAAGTTGATGGATTTGATTATTATCAGGGTTCATATACCTTCACAGAGAATAGAAACACTGTTGTTCCTATTTACTTCCATACTGCTAACTGGCTTGCAGCTCACCAAGTAGACACTGTTAAGGTTTATGCAGTTAGCGATTCTTCAGTTACAAACTGGGACCGATATATGGGTGCTTACACTTGGTATACCGATGCTGATGATAATAGTGGTTATAAACAGTTCGGTATGTGGCAGGGTCAGCTTATGATTCCTGTTGTGGGTCTTGACAATGTTTACTACACATTCGTAGAAAAAACAGACCCTGCAGGTGACCCTGTTGACGGTATTACATTCAGTAACTTTGGTTATAACGGTGAACGTCCTTCTTACCCTGTAACTGAGTATTCCAATATTCAGACTTATGACTATTATGAGTTCCTTGAGCTTCTGGAGCAGGGAAAAGAGAATATTACCTTTGTTCTTAAGCCTGAAACTGACACAGCTCATTTTGAGCAAAGCTTCAGTACAAACACAAATATAGCCAACGATTATGATTTTGAAGTCTTTACAGATGCGTCAGCTCTTAAGACTCCTTTAGACATTGACCGCAATCCCGCAATAAGCGAAGAGGTAGGTCTCTATATCGTACGTCAGTTTGTGTATGATGTTGAACACTCGGTTGGTGATTTTAGAATCGTATGTCACCTTTATAAACCTGACGGCACATACATTGGTAACTGCACCTCCTACGAGCTTCTTGATATTCCTACACTTTCCAAAAAGGATGGTTTTTCTTACCTCGATTCAACTCAACTTGACGGTAAACGAGTAATGGTTGAGTATGAGAGCAAAACTACACATAGTAACGGTACTCGAATTGACGGTGAGTGGTATGGTGACGCTGACGTTAACGTTAAGGTAAACCTTTATGCTTATGTTGGTCTCACAACAGATAATGGTGCTAACTTCACTACAGATACAGACGAAACAGACGGACTCAATGTTGCTGATTATGGTTCTGCTTACGCAGAGGGCGGCGCTGTTGCTACTGTTGTAAAGGGTAAATCTGCTTCTATCAGTGCAGTTCCCAAGGCAGGTTATAAATTCATCGGTTGGTATTCACCTAATGGTGCTTTGTTCTCAAAAAATAGTACATACACAATCGCTGACGTTTCCTTCGACACTTATGTAACAGCTGTGTTCCAGAAGCTTAAGGATGATGAGTTTGTTATCACTCACGAGCTTTATACCGGCGGTGCAACAGGCTACAACCCCGATGCCTTCGGCGGCACAGGTGACCTTTACATTGGTGTTGCAAATGAGGACGGCACAGATATATCTCCTCTGGCTGTGAGAGATTCTCTCAGCTTCGATGCTGTAGAGGGTAATAGATACATCATCAAGATTGCAACTGACCCCCACGGTGCTGATAAATTCTACGCTTGGTACACAAGTGCTCTTGATAAATTCGGCAACACAACCTACGAAGAGGTTGGTGTAGATAACTTCAATCAGAATACAGAGTACGGTAACCTCTTTGATAACAAAGTAGACACTGTAGTTGGTTCAAACGGACTTGTTCAGTTCTGGTTCTACCACACAGTAGGTACTGACTTTACTCTCGACCTGTATTCTAACATTACCGCTGTTTCAGCTAATGTTAAGCTTATCTATAAGTACGAGGACCGTGTAGGTGCTGCTCGCTCTGTTACAGTTCCTTACACACTCACAGATAAAGAAGTAGACAACGGCTACGTTCCTTCTGATGATGTGGTAAAGGCAAATGCACCTTACGTTGACGACTACTATACAGATGTTACATGGGATATCAGCAAGTTTGATGACAACTCATTTATCATTTGGGCTAATCAGCCTGACCCTGTATATATCGTTAAATTGAACTACGCTTCTAATACAGATATTATCCCCGGCACATATAATTCTGAGATGTCAATCAATGCAACCGAGTTAGGTGCAAAGAGTGACAAGGGTTACTGGTTCGAAGATGCAAACGAAAACCAGAGTCACGATGAAGGTGAAAAGATTGTTGCTTATGGCAGATACTACGGACTCGTTATCACCGAAGATGTAACGCTCTGCTATGTTGAAGATGCTTCCATCGACTTTGATATCGTTCTTGACCAGCCTGTTTACACAAGAGAACAGGAGACAGATGCAAGCGGTAATATCACAACCGATAAGATTTACATCGACTACCTCACAAGCATTCTGATTCCTCTCTTCAGATATGACAAGACTGCAGGCGGAGAAAAAATCACAGATACATACTATAATGATGTGGTTATCCCCAATGCAAACTCTCCTGTTACAATTGAAACACTTACCGAGCATTTCGATTATGAAATCGAGTACGGTGTAATCCTTGAACAGCTTCAGAATACAGCTGATTTTGGTGTTAACAGAAGTGGTGACGATACCCTTGTGGATTATCTCAATGGCGAACGATACAACAGTGAAAGAAACAGATATGCTACTGTATTTAACGCTACAAGCAATCCTATCACTAACAAAAACAGACTCCTCATCACCATCGACATGAAGAATTCTTCTAATAATCAGAAGAAATATTATAATGTCTATGGTTACCTGAAGGTTAAAGACGATGCAGGTGAAACAAAATATTACTTCAGTGATATGAGAACACTCAATATTTATGAAATCGGAAACTCCAAGGGCGAGCAGATAGTTGTCAGCCAGTAAGTTGTTCTTGACTTTTAATTAATATTGTAGTATAATCATATTATTAATGGAGGAATGTGTCATGAGAATTATATATGAATCTCCTGATATTGAGATATTTAAGTTTACTCTTAATACTGCAGTCTTAACTGCAAGTAATAACAACGAGTCTTCTATTGAAGAGGGATCACATTTCACTTTTGAAGAAGATGATGATTTCGATCCTTTTGGTTAAATTATTTTATTCTTAACTAATAAACAGCGGGTGGTTTATTCCATCCGCTGTTTTTATCGTTTAGTGTTATATAATATATTATAATGTTAATTTTTTTGTAAAAAAATGAGTAGTTATATGTGATTGTGATTGATTTTTACATCAATATATTGTATAATGAAATAAATTTATACTGTAGGGGTGTATCTCTATGAAGAAACTTACTTTATCCATGGTTCTTTTACTGGTACTTACTATGGTTGTTATGTCGGTAATTAGTGTAACTGCTGATACTTTCCTTATCCACAATGATGTATGGAAACTTGAAATTCCATCAGCTACAAACAAAACAGAGTATTATCTGGAGGCTTATCTGGGTACTGGCACAGAAATCAGCATCCCAGCTTTGGCATATGAGCGTACTATTACCAAGATTAACGACTATGCTTTTCTGAATAATACAAAAATTACATCCTGTACTTTGTCTCACACACTAACTGAGATTGAATCAGGTGCGTTTTATGGCTGTACTAAGCTGAAATCAATTTCTATTCCTGAAACAATAGAAAAATTAGGAAGCAACGTTTTTTATGGTTGTATTGCTCTGGAAAGCGTATGGTTTGACCCCGATACTGCACTGAAGAGCATACCTGTTTCCTGCTTTAATAAATGCATATCCTTAGTTTCTGTTACTCTCTCAAATGGTATTGAGTCTATAGGTAACTATGCGTTTTTTGGATGTGAGAAGCTTAGCTCTATTGTTATTCCTCCTTCAGTTAATAGCATTTCAAATAATGCATTTGAAAATTGCAATGCTTTAACCATCAGGGGATGGGATGGCACCTACGCAGAAGAATTTGCTAAAGAGAACAATATAGAATTTATTTCTTATGGAGTTTGGGATTCTAATTCTACCATTCCTACAGAACCTACACAGGCTCCCACAACCTTACCTCAAACTGAGCCTCCTACTGTCACTGTAGCACCTACATCACCCACAGAAATTACTACAACAGCTCCTATTGTAACTGACCCTACCGAGTCTGTTGCTCCCACCTCTGTGACAGATGTTACAGCTCCCACTGAGCCTGTAATCCCAACAACAGGTACTACAATTACTGATCCCACAGAGCTCCCCACAAATGTTACAGTTGTTCCTACAGAACCAACAGGTACTTCAGGTGTAACTTCACAGCCAACAACTGTGTTTGTTAAGCCTTACATAATTGGTGATGCAGATTTAAACGATAAGGTAACAATCAGCGATGCAACTGCAATTCAGAAGTATGTTGCTCAGCTTATAGTTTTTAACAATAATCAGAAATTCTTAGCCAATGTTGATGCTACAGGCGGTATCACAATAAAGGATGCAACTGCAATTCAGAAATACATTGCTGATTTCCCCAACATACCTTATGTTGGAACAGAAGTATATCTTTAATCAGGAGTAAATATGTCTCGTTATAAAATCGCAGATGTTGTGGTTGAAATGACTCAACGTTATGCGCAGACAGCCCATTGGTATAAAGAATATCTGACTGATGAACCCTTGACGTTCAGCACTCCTCTTGTTTACCGAGATGAAAGCATAAACTATTATGTTACTGAAGGGTTGGATATCACTGAGCCCATTGCAGAGAATATTGTGCTGTGCAATATGTTCAACCGAATGTTACTTCGTTTTGACGGAAGTTACATACACAGCTCAGCTCTGAAATACGGTGACAAGGTTTATCTGTTTTCGGCAAGCTCAGGGGTAGGTAAGTCAACGCTAACAAAGCGGCTATGCAGACTTTATCCTGAAAACACAAAGATAATCAATGACGATAAACCTTCTTTCCGAATGATTGACGGCAAATGCATTATTTACGGAACTCCTTTTGCCGGAGGCACGGATATTCAGTGTAATGAAAAAGCAGAGCTTGGTGCCATTGTGTTTTTAGAAAGGGCAGAGGAGGACAAGCTTGTGAAGCTATCTCCGGAGAAGGTAATGCCCCTGCTTTTTCAGCAGACTCCTCGTAAACTCAATATGACCCAGATGGATAAGCTTTTGAGTCTCTATGATGAAATAGTCAGCAAATATCCAATTTATAAACTATACTGTACCAACAGCGACAACGCTGCACACACAGTTTTTAAAATTACAGAGTAATTCTGAAAGGAAGTTATTGTTATGAAAATCAAAGAAAATTTTATGCTCAGAAAAGTTGCAGACAGCTATGTTGTTGTTCCTATAGGCCCTGCTGTTGCAAACTTTAACGGTATGATAAATTTAAACGCTGCCGGTGCATTTTTGTGGCAGCTTCTTGAGAACGACACCACAGAAGATGAGGTTGTTGCTTCTATGCTTGAGCAGTATGAGGTTTCTGAGGACGTTGCAAGAGCAGATGTTCAAAAGTTTGTTGCCCAGTTAAAGGAAGCTGACCTTCTGGACTGATTATACGTGAATATTCAAGCCGTACAGTGTTCTGTGCGGTCTTGTTTTATTAGGCAATTTTCACAGGCAGGTGAAGATATTGGAAGATAAATTTACACTCAAAAAACTTTTCAGAGCCCTTACAGACAGTAAAGCTGTGAAATGGATTATTAGCAATTCAAAACCTCAGTGGCTTAACATAATACTTCTTACTTTGTTCAATGTAGTTCTTGCGGGTATTGCTGTTGCAAACTCATATATGCTTAGAAATGTAATTGACGCCGCAATAGGTAAGAGTAATTTCGGAACACTTACAGAGGAACGTCTGGATGGAATACTTTTCTGGGGAATTCTCTTTGCTTCTTTTATAGCTACCAGAGTAATCCTTACTATTGTTACCAATCATCTGGTTTTCAAGATTAACGCACGACTTACAATCAATTTAAAGTCAAATCTTTATAAAACCATAATTAAGAAGAATTATTCCACCATTACTAAGTACCACACAGGCGAGATGCTTAACCGCCTTAATAATGATGTGAACACCATCGTCAGTGCTGTTACTACTCTTATCCCGGGATTGACCTTTACAATCTCAAAGCTCGTGGGTATTTTTATAGTGCTTTTATCCATAGACCCCTGGTTTACTGTAGCGTTCCTTGCAGTAGGTATCTTTGTTTTTGTTGTTTCTACTTTGTTCAAAAAGTATATGAAGACATACCACAAACAGATTATGGAAACAGACGGAAAAATCCGTTCTTTTATGCAGGAAACACTTTCAAGTTTGCTTGTAATTAAGGTTTTCAGTTCTGAGAAAAAGGTCAGTGATATTTCTTCAGAACTTCAGGAGATAAATTATAAAAGAAAAGCCAAGAGAAATATCATTTCCCTGATAACTCACGGTTCTTTCACGGTTGCTTTTAACGCAGCATATTTGTTCGGACTTTTTTATTGTTCTGTTAAGATTGCTCAAGGGGATCCCTTTATAACTTATGGTACGCTTTCTCAGGTTCTTTCCCTTATTTCACAGATAAGCGTTCCCATTAATTCTCTCACTGGTATTCTTCCTACTTATTATTCTGCTATAGGCTCAGTAGAAAGAATTATTGAGTTTGAAGAGATGGATGATGAGCTTTCTGTAAACGACATCAACATTGATGTAAATGCTCTTTACAGTAACCTTTCAACCATTGAGTTTAAGGACATAACCTTCAGATATGACCGTGCTCTTATTTTCGATAACACCTCTCTTACCATAGAAAAAGGCGATTTGATTGTAATGACCGGTATCTCAGGTATAGGCAAGAGTACACTCACTAAGCTTCTTTTAGGTGTATTTACTCTTGAAAACGGAGAAATCTATCTGAAAATGAAGGACGGCAGTAAGATAACAGTTGATTGTAATCTCAGAAAACTTTTCTCCTATGTGCCTCAGGGTAACTTCCTGCTTTCAGGCAGCATCAGAGAGAACATTTTATTTATAAACGAAACCGCAACCGAGGATGAAATCCGAAAGGCTATTGATTTTGCCTGTGCTGATTTTATTTACGAGTTGCCTGAGGGATTGGATACTGTAATAGGTGAAAAGGGAATGGGACTTTCCGAGGGTCAGGTTCAGAGAATAGCAATAGCAAGAGCTTTTCTTTCAGGTGCACCCGTTATTCTTCTTGACGAGGCAACTTCTGCTCTTGACGAAGCTACAGAGCTGAGACTGCTGGAAAATATCCGTAACCTTTCAGATAAAACCTGTATTCTTATATCACATAAAAAAGCGGCAAATTCCCTATGTAACAAAGAAGTACGTATTATAGACGGAAAGATTGTGGTGCTTGACCTTGAAAACAAGAGCTAAACAGGAATACAAAGATTGCTTTCCATATCTTCTGCATTTGCTTTCATGTGTATTGAATGGTACAAAACCTATTCCTCCTGAGGAGGATGTGGATTGGAATTCGCTGCTCAGACTTTCAGAGTTTCATTCAGTAGCAGGTATGCTTTCTTATGCAGTGAATTTACTGCCTATTGATAAACGTCCCGAAGATAATGTAAATAATCTGTTTCGTCATTATCAGGGGCTATCTTTGGTAGCTGAGTCTAACGTGGCAATAGAAACAGAGAGCCTTTTGAATATTCTCAGCAGTGCAGGTGTCAGAGTTTTACCTGTTAAAGGGTATGTGCTTAAGAATGACTATCCTATACCTGCAATGCGGTCTATGACAGATGTGGATATTATTTATGATGCAAACAAAAAACAGCAGGTAAAGGAAGTCTTCTCTCAAAGAGGATATGACTTTTCAGAAGCCGGCGGAGAACTTAATTTCGTAAAAGGCGATTTGTTTCATTACGAGCTACATGCAAGTAAAGAAAAGTCTGAAGCTACAAAGCACACTTGTTTTTCAGATGTTCTCAGCAGAGCAGTATATTCTGACAATTCCCTTGTAGGAAGTCTTAGCAATGAAGATTTCTATGTATTTGTTCTAAACCACCTTGCAAGGCATTTTACTTCAGGCGGAGCAGGAGTGCGAATGGTCATGGACGTTTATGTTTTTTGCAAGGCACATTATGCAGAGCTTGATAAATCCTTCCTTCACACAGAACTGGAAAATATGGGACTTGTTAAGTTTGAAGAAGTAATCCGAGAGCTTGCATATAACTGGTTTTCAGGCGGTGTTCCCGACACTGACAGTTTTCTTGCGGATTATATCCTCTGCGCCTGTACCTTTGGCGTTACACGGGATGCTTTTATTCAGTCGGCGATTAAAGAAGAAAGCAAAACAGGTAAAAAATCCACTCCTGCAAAGGCATTTATGCGGAAAATATTTCCTCAATATAAATATATCGCTGAGATTTATCCCATTGCGGAGAAACATAAAATTATGTATCCTTTCTGTGTTATAGCCCAATGGTGTGATCGTATATTCAGAAAACGCAATATTAACACAAAGAACCTGAAGTATTATATGGCTTCAACCGAGTCTGAGGATGCACAACGGCTTCGGCTTGTAATGAAAGAAGCAGGACTTTCCTTTTACAGAAATAACGGAGAATAAATGAAGAAATATACTACAATTATTTGGGATTTCAACGGCACACTCGTTGACGATGTTTATGCGGCACTTGGTGCTGTCAACGATATGCTCACACGCAGAGACCAGAAGATAATCACTATTGATGACTATTACAAAGCTGTAGATACACCTATCTGGAAGTTTTACGAGCAGGTTTTTACCCCGGGAACTATCACTCCTGAGGAAGCAATAGCTGAATTTGCAACAGGTTATGATAAACATATTAAGTCAGAACCTTTAATGGAAGGTGCCAATCAGGTGTTGTCATATCTGGCTTCTCTTCATAAAACTCAGCTTGTTGTATCTGCTTCTCATATAGACAAAGTCACTTCCCGTCTGGTCTCTCTGGGTGTAATGGACTATTTTCAAAAAGTTCTGGCACTTACAGATTACAATGCTGGTGATAAAACCTTTCTTGCACAGCGGTATATTACAAACAACGGCATATCTTCGGATGATGTTGTGGTAATAGGTGACTGCGTTGCGGACTGGCAGATGTCTAAGAATCTACATTGTGACTGTATTCTCAATACAAAAGGACACCAGAGCAGAAGAGAGTTTTCAGTGACCGATGCATTAATTATTGACTCTCTTTTGGAGCTGAAAAACATCATAAAATAAAACAAACCCGTATGTACAAATCAAAGTACATACGGGTTCTCTTTTTGCATCTTTATTAAGTGTCAATATCCTTATTGGTAATGAGATATCCCAGTGTCATCAGGCTTTCGCTCAGATGAACATCATAAGATACACAGTCAGGATATAGTGTCTGAATATCATAATGGCTGAAATTAAGGAAATGTCTGATTCCTGCATTGTACAGTTTTTTTACGACTTCCTCTGCACTTACTGTAGGAATACAGAGAATAGCTGTGGTAACCTCATTTCCCTTTACACAGTCATTGATATCACAGTTGTCTTTAATGGTAAAGCCTGCAAGCTCAGTGCCTACAAGATGAGGTGCAGTGTCAAAAAGACCGCAGAGTTTAAATCCGAACTTTTCGAAGTCAAAGTGAAAAAGCACCGCTCTGCCCAAGTTGCCAATACCGTAGATAACTGTGTTTTTCAGTTTATCAATACCAAGAAGTTTAGCAATTTCTTCACGGAGGGTTTTGGTAATGTAGCCGTAGCCCTGCTGACCGAATCCGCCAAAACAATTCAAATCCTGTCTTACCTGAGAAGCAGTGATGTTCATAGCCTCTGCAAGAGCACGGGAGGAAATTTTCTCTACACCGTTTTGCTCCATAGTGCAAAGACATCTGTAATATTTAGGTAATCTGCGGATTACGGGCATAGAAATCTGACCGTCTGTTTTACTCATAATAACCCTCCGTTGCGGTTAACTCATTTGATAGTCTTAAGCCATAAGAGTAGAAAGTCTCTTTCCGATTTCCTTGAGGAAGTCCTGAGTATTAACCTTCTTCTTTTCTTCAAGAGTGGAGATAAGGTAAAGGTCACCTGTCATAATACCGCTCTCAATAGTGTCAATTGTAGCTTTCTCCAACATATCTGCAAAGTGCATAAGCTCTTTGTTTTCATCAAGTTCACCGCGTTTTCTCAGAGCACCGCTCCAAGCAAAGATAGTTGCAACAGAGTTTGTGGAGGTTTCTTCACCTTTCAGGTGCTTGTAGTAGTGACGCTGTACAGTTCCGTGTGCAGCCTCGTATTCGTATACACCTGTGGGAGATACAAGCACGCTTGTCATCATAGCCAGTGAACCGAAGGCGGTAGCTACCATATCGCTCATTACATCGCCGTCATAGTTCTTGCAAGCCCAGATGTAGCCGCCGTTGCTTCTGATAACTCGTGCAACAGCATCGTCAATCAGTGTATAGAAGTACTCAATGCCTGCAGCCTCGAACTTCTCCTTATACTCATTATCATAGATGTCCTGGAAGATATCCTTGAAGTTGTGGTCGTAAACCTTAGAGATTGTGTCCTTAGAAGAGAACCATACATCCTGCTTTGTATCAAGTGCGAAGTTGAAGCAGGAGCGTGCAAAGGAAGAGATACTTGCGTCAGTATTGTGCATACCCTGAACAATACCGTCACCTTTGAACTCCATAATTGTGGAGCGGGTTTCGTTACCCTGTGCATCAGTTACGCAGAGCTCAGCCTTGGAGTCTGCAGGAGCTTTCATTTCAGTGTTCTTGTATACATCGCCGTATGCGTGACGTGCAATTGTGATGGGTTTAGTCCATGTGGGAATAAAGGGAACAACACCTTTTACAAGGATAGGAGCACGGAATACTGTACCGTCAAGGATAGCACGGATTGTACCGTTAGGGGACTTCCACATCTGCTTAAGGTCATACTCTGTCATTCTTGCGGCATTAGGTGTGATTGTTGCACATTTAACAGCAACACCGTACTTCTTAGTAGCCTCAGCACTGTCAATTGTAACTTGATCATCAGTTGCGTTTCTGTTCTCAAGTCCTAAATCGTAGTATTCAGAGTTCAGGTCAACAAAGGGGAGAATAAGCTCCTCTTTGATAAGTGCCCAGATAATTCTGGTCATTTCATCTCCGTCCATCTCAACCAGCGGAGTAGTCATTTTAATCTTAGCCATTGTTCTGCTCCTTTGTATAGTTTAAGAGACCGCCTGCAAGGATGATGTTCTTCATTCTCTCTGTCAGGTCGCATTTTGCAGTGATAGTCTTGCCTGTGGTCTTGTTTTCAATAATAACATCGCCGCCCTTTTCGATGATACTTCTTACATCGGGCATAACGATTTCGTTACCAAGTGAGAGTGTGTCGTAGTCAGCCTCGTTTGCAAACTCAAGGGGCAGAATACCTGCATTGATAAGGTTAGCTCTGTGGATTCTTGCAAAGCTCTTTACAAGCACAGCCTTAACACCAAGGTAAAGGGGAGCAAGAGCTGCGTGCTCACGGGATGAGCCCTGACCGTAGTTGTTACCGCCTACAATGATAGATGAGCCGAGTGCCTTTGCACGTGAGGGGAACTCCTTGTCACATACAGTGAAGCAGTGCTCAGAAATTGCAGGAATGTTTGAACGCAAGGGAAGAATCTTAGCACCTGCAGGCATAATGTGGTCAGTTGTAATGTTATCGCCGACCTTAAGTGCAACAGAAGCCTCAATAGTGTTCTCCATAGGCTTGGTTGTGGGGAAGGGCTTAATGTTGGGACCGCGGAGCACCTCAACAGTGTCCATAAGTTCTTCCTCGATAGGCTCGATAATCATATTGTCATTTACAAGGAACTTCTCAGGAAGTGTAATCTCTACTGCTTCACCCAGAGTTCTGGGGTCTGTGAATACACCTGTCAGTGCAGATACAGCCGCAGTCTCAGGAGATACAAGGTAAATCTGGCCGTCAGCAGTACCGCTTCTGCCTTCAAAGTTACGGTTAAATGTTCTCAGTGAAATACCTGCAGAGTTGGGTGACTGACCCATACCGATACAAGGACCGCAAGCACACTCAAGAATTCTTGCACCTGCTGCAATCAGGTCTGCCAGTGCACCGTTTTGTGCCAGCATATTGAATACCTGCTTACTGCCGGGAGCAATAGAGAGTGATACAGAGGGGCAAACTGTCTTGCCCTTAAGGATAGCTGCAACTCTCATCAGGTCAAGGTAAGAAGAGTTTGTGCAGGATCCGATGCAAACCTGGTCAACCTTTTTAGCACCAATTTCCTCAATGGTTTTAATATTGTCAGGGCTGTGAGGACAAGCTGCCATAGGAACAAGGGATGAAAGGTCAATATCAATAACCTTGTCATATACAGCATCCGCATCAGCAGAAAGCTCAGACCAATCAGAGCCTCTGCCCTGTGCCTCAAGGAAAGTCTTTGTAATTTCGTCAGAGGGGAATACAGAGGTAGTAGCACCAAGTTCTGCACCCATGTTTGTGATTGTAGCACGCTCAGGTACTGTAAGAGTCTTAACACCCTCGCCGCCGTACTCAATAATCTTGCCAACGCCGCCCTTAACAGAGAGGATACGCAGTACCTCAAGGATAATATCCTTTGCAGATACCCAAGGGCTGAGCTTGCCTGTCAGGTTAACTCTTACCATCTCGGGCATTGTAATGTGGTATGCGCCGCCGCCCATAGCAACAGCAACGTCAAGTCCGCCTGCACCGATAGCAAGCATACCGATACCGCCACCTGTGGGAGTATGGCTGTCAGAGCCGATGAGAGTCTTGCCGGGAATACCGAATCTCTCAAGGTGTACCTGATGGCAGATACCGTTACCGGGACGGGAGAAATAGATACCGTGCTTCTTACAAACAGACTGGATAAATCTGTGGTCGTCAGCATTTTCAAAGCCTGTCTGCAGAGTGTTGTGGTCTATGTAAGCAACACTTCTCTCAGTTTTTACTCTGGGCACACCCATAGCTTCGTACTCAAGGTAAGCCATAGTGCCTGTTGCATCCTGAGTCAGAGTCTGGTCAATTCTCAGAGCAATGTCAGTACCCTTAATCATCTCGCCTTCCACAAGATGAGCTTTAATGATTTTTTCCGCAATAGTATAACCCATACGGATTCCTCCTTTTTAATCATAAAAATACATAATATATTATATACTAACAGCTGTCTGTTGTAAAGAACATTTGAAAACTAATATATCTGCTTTATATAGAATAATTTTCATATAATATTACCATAGTATTTATTGTCGCATTATGTTATAATCTTACATTGGAAATTTACAGAAGGATATGATATTGTGAGTGTAAACGCAAATTTAAGAAACGTAGCAATCATTGCTCACGTTGACCACGGCAAAACAACACTGGTTGACCAGCTTCTCCACCAGAGCGGAATTTTCCGCACCAACGAGGTAGTAGCTGACCGTGTTATGGACTCAAACGACCTTGAGCGTGAGCGTGGTATCACCATTCTCTCCAAGAACACAGCTGTAATGTTCGGCGATATAAAAATCAACATTGTAGATACCCCGGGCCATGCTGATTTCGGCGGCGAGGTTGAGCGAATTCTTATGATGGTAGACGGTGTTCTGCTTCTTGTAGACGCCTTTGAGGGATGCATGCCTCAGACACGCTTTGTTCTCAAGAAAGCTCTCAGCCTTAAGAAAAAGGTAGTTGTTGTTGTCAATAAGATTGACCGTACAGGTGCCAGACCCGAGGAAGTAATCGACGAGGTGCTTGACCTTTTCATTGAGCTTGGTGCTGACGATGACCAGCTTGAGTTCCCTGTAGTATACGCCTCTGCAAGAGAGGGCTATGCAATGCTTGATTATCACGAGCAAGGCACAGACATGAAGCCTCTCTTTGAGAAGATTGTGGAGGAAATCCCTGCTCCCGAGGGAGACAGTGAGGGCGGACTTCAGCTTCTCCTTTCCAATATTGACTACGATGAGTACGTAGGCAGAATAGGTATCGGCAGAGTAGAACGAGGCAGTGTAAAGTCAGGTATGCAGGCAACTCTTTGTTGTGCAGACGGCACTCAGAAGCGAGTTAAGATTTCAAAGCTTTATCAGTATCAGGGTCTTTCCCGTGTGGAAACCGACACTGCCACAATAGGCGACATTGTCTGTGTAAGCGGTATCGGTGATATCAACATAGGCGAAACCCTGTGTGATACAGAAACCATTGAGCCTCTGCCTTTCATCAAGATAGACGAGCCTACAGTATCAATGAACTTTATCGTCAATAACAGCCCCTTTGCAGGCAGAGAGGGCAAGTTTGTCACCTCCCGTAATCTTCGTGACAGACTTTTCAGAGAGATTGAAACAAACGTGGCTCTCCGTGTTGAAGAGACTGACTCCACCGATACCTTCAAGGTGTCAGGTAGAGGTGAGTTGCACCTTTCTATCCTCATTGAAACCATGCGACGTCAGGGCTATGAGTTTCAGGTTTCCCGTCCTCAGGTTATCACCAAGGTAATTGACGGTGTCAAGTGCGAGCCTATGGAGTACCTGATGATAGAAGTCCCCGATAACTACGTAGGACCTGTTATGGAGAAGCTCGGCTCACGTAAGGCAGAGCTTATCAATATGGGTGCCAGAGTTGGCAGTAATATGACCCACATTGAGTTCCGTATACCCTCCAGAGGACTTATGGGCTATCGTCCCGAATTCCTCACAGATACCAACGGCAACGGTATTATGAACAGTGTGTTCGATTCCTACGAGCCTATGAAGGGTGAGATTGTAACCCGTCACAAGGGTTCACTCATTGCTCACGAATCAGGCGAGAGCGTAGCCTACGGACTTTTCCAGGCACAGGAGCGAGGCAGACTCTTTATCGGCCCCGGTATTGAGGTTTACGAGGGTATGATAGTAGGAGAAAATCCCAAGAGTGAGGATATGACAGTTAACGTCTGCAAACGTAAGCATATGACCAATACCCGTGCATCAGGCTCAGACGATGCATTAAAGCTTGTGCCTCCCACAATTATGTCTCTGGAGCAGTGCCTTGAGTTCATTGCAGACGATGAGCTTGTTGAGGTTACTCCTGAGTCAATCCGTATGAGAAAAACAATCCTTTCCAAAGAATTAAGAATGAAGAAGGCTTTCCGTAAATGAGTTGTGTAATTCTCGACCTTGAGTGGAATGCTGCTTTCAGCAAGAAACGCAAGAAGTATATAAACGAGATATTTGAATTCGGTGCAGTGAAAATCGATGATGATATGAACATCATTGATGAGTTCACTGTGCTAATTCGTCCTGTAATCGGAAAGTTTATGAACCCTTATGTCAAGAAACTTACAAATGTTACCTTTGAAGACCTTAAAGATGCTGAGAATGATTTTCATAGTGCTTTAAAAAGTTTCTCAGAGTTCCTTGGTGACAGCGTACTGATGACTTGGAGTAACTCTGATTTGCTGGCACTCATTGAAAATCAAAGCTACTTTACAGGAGGACAGAGACTCAGCTTTATGAAGCAGTACTGCGATTTGCAGAGTTACTGTGAGCACTGTTTAGGTGTAGGCAGTGCCTCCCGCCAATTAGGACTTTCAGCTTGTGCTGAGCTTCTTTCTATCCCTGTGGAGGGTGACCAGCACAGAGCACTTTTTGACGCAAGGCTTAGCCATAAATGCTTAAAAGCTCTTTTCAAAAAGTCAGTCCTCGATGAATTTATTGAAGATGCAACTGATGAAGAGTTTTACCGCAAATTAACCTTTAAGTCAAAGCTCATCACCGATATTCGCAATCCCTTAGTTGACCGTTCAAAGATGTTTTTCGATTGCCCTGAGTGCGGTGCACGCTGTGTTCAAAAGTCAAAGTGGAATGTTAAAAGTCGCAGCTTCAAGGCTTTCTTTGTCTGTCCTGAGTGCAAGAACGAATTTGCAGGTCAGGTCTATGTCAAGCAGAAGTATGAGGGTATAGTCTTTACTAAAAAAATAGTAGAGCCTAAGGCACAAACAGGAGATAGCCCTGAAAATACTCAGGAAGCTCAGCCTGACGCAACAGAATAAATTCTTCAAAACACCGCTTGTAGTTTCAGCGGTGTTTTTCTTTTAAAAAAATAATATCGAACAAATATTCGAAAAACTCTTGAAAATTCGCAAAATCCGTGTTAGTATATTATTGTGAGATTATCTCCCATAGCTCAGATATAACGAATACGCCCCAATTTGTTATGAGTATGAAGTTTAGCGAAAGGATATGAAAAAACATGGATTATTTTAAATGGTCAGAAGAGTATATGGAGGAAGCCCAAAAAATTCTCAGGAATATTGACAGGCTTAAGAGAAAGCAAAAGACTGCACCCCTTAACCAGCGGCAGACAATAGCTGATAATATTCAGAAGCTGAGGCTTATCTACTACGAATGTGTGCATACCGCCGCATATCTTAAGAGCATAGCTCAGGAGAAACGAAGTGTCGCGTAATGTAATGCCTGCAGAGGATTTTGTGTATGACAGAGCGTCATATCTTGCATATACTTCTGCAGGTGGTACAAACAAGGACGAACGCAGAAGGATGAAGATAATACTGAAAAAAGCTATCTATTCAGAGCTTACAGAGCTTCAGCGTTTTTGTCTTATTGAGTATTATCTTAAGGAGAGAAAAATGAAGGATATAGCACAGGAGTTGTCTTTAAACCCTTCAACAGTCACAAGGCACATACATAGAGCCAAAGAGAAGCTTCGCCACATAGCCAGCTACTATCAGTGAAAAATAACCTTTCTGTCTTGTACAGAAAGGTTATTTTTTGTAGGGGACGGAGCACTCTGCGTCCCGATGTTAAAATGATTATGAACATGTAGGGCAGAGGATTGCTCCTGCCGTAAAACAGGCAAACAAAAAAGAGTAGCCACAGCTACTCTTAAAAATGTTTCTCAAAGTGAAAAATCACTTGCATCATAGGTTTCAAGTGTTCTTGGTGCTTCAACCTTTCTCATAACAGGGTTGTAGTCAAACTTAGAACACTTGCCCTTTTTATTGATGGCTTTTTTATATCTGCAAAAATTCTTTCCGCCTTCTACCACACAGTTCTGACAGTAGTCACATTTATGGGGAATGTTGGCACCCAGTAGCTTCTTTTTCTTTTTGAACATACTAAACTTCCTTTGTCCGTATAATTCTTAATAAACTAAGTATATCACGAATATTATTGTCTTGCAAGTGATTTTAGTATATAATAAAGCTTATAGAGAGGTGTATTTATATGAACATTAATTCTAAGGTGATGACACTCCATCAGGGAGATGTACCGTTTCTTACATATAACAGACTCAGTGAAATTGATTTTATCCGCCATGCATTTTCTACAAGACTCGGCGGTGTGTCACAGGGTGAGTTTACATCAATGAATCTGTCTTTCGGCAGAGGAGACAGTGATGAAAACGTTACAGAAAACTATAAACGTATATGCAAATCAGCAGGCTTTGAGTATGAGTCCTTAACAGCTTCTGCTCAGGTACACGAGACAGTTGTCCGCAAAGTAACAAAGGAAAACCGCGGTGTGGGCATATATAAGCCTAAAGATATGTTGTCGGTAGATGCCTTAATCACTAACGACCCTGAAGTTACACTTGTGACTTACTATGCAGATTGTACTCCTGTGTTCTTTGTTGATACGGTGAACAAGGCAATCGGCCTTGCACACGCAGGTTGGCGTGGCACAGTAGGGGAGATTTCTAAAAAAGTTGTAGAGAGTATGCAAAGAGAATTCGGTACAAATCCTCAGGATTTAGTATGTGCCATAGGCCCTGTAATCGGCAAATGCTGTTATGAGGTAAGCGAGGACTGTGCTGAGCATTTCATTAATCTTTTCGGCAAAGACAGTCCAGTAGTCTCAAAGTGTGCACAGCCCGATAAATATATGATAGACCTTGCCCTTGCAAATAAAACTTTGCTTATCCGTTCAGGCGTTAAGGAAGAAAACATAGTCATTTCCGACCTTTGCACACAGTGTAACTCAGATTTACTCTGGTCTCACCGTGCAACACAGGGCAAGCGAGGCACAATGTCTGCCTTTATGTCGCTTAAATAATACAAGAAAAAATAAGACGGAAGGGTCATATGCTGACTCTTCCGTCTTTTTCAAACCATATATTTTTTGCTCTGAATTCTTTACCTGAAAGATAGGATAGAGGAGAGCTCTCAATCTCACAGAATATCAGCTTGTAGGAATACAGTGCCTGTCCTGTATGACCCTTTACTCTCAAAGGATGTCCGCCGTACTTTGTATCTCCTGCTAAGGGTGTGCCGATAGATGCCATATGTGCTCTTATCTGATGTGTCCTGCCTGTGAGCAAATCCACCTCAACAAGTGAATATTTCTTTGATGAATCCAGAACTCTGTACCTTGTGGCAATTTCTTTGCCTTCATCAGAGTTCTTTTTTACACTCACCTTGTTTTTCTTTTCATCTTTGGTAAGTGTGCCTGTCAGCAGTCCATTGTGCTTTTTCGGAGTACCCTCACAAATGCACAGATACATTTTCTTAATCTGTCTTTCTTTAATAAGCTTATTAAGTTCCTTAAGGGCAGAGGCATTTTTCGCTGCTATTATAAGTCCGCCTGTGTTTCTGTCAAGGCGGTTTGCCATAGCAGGTGAGAAGGAGTTTTCAGACTTCGGGTCATATTCACCCTTATCATACAGATAATGCTGAACACGGGCTACCATAGAGTCAAAGTGATATGTTTTGTCAGGGTGAGAAAGCACTCCCTCAGGTTTGTCAATGATAATCAGGTTTTCATCCTCATAAATGACAGTCAGTTTCTTTGGTGCCTTCATAAATTCGTATTCATCATACTTTACATCAAAGAACTCATCCTTGATATAGAAGGTAAGCACATCTCCCTCTTTAAGTACATTATCAATTGCACATTTTTTGCCGTTAAGCTTTATGTATTTTGTGCGGATGTATTTATACATCAGGGACTTTGGCATGGTTTTAAATCTTTTTGACAGGAACTTGTCAAGCCTTTGTCCTGCATCGTTTTTATTAACAGTAATAGTTCTCATAACATAACACCTTTCACTGCTTAATTATAGCAGTAAAGGTGTTTTTTTTCAACAGATAAAAAACAGCCGTGAGTATTACACAAAAGTGGAAAAAAGATAATGTGTAAAATTACGAAATTTCCGAATATAAAAGAAAATTATTGTAATTAAAGATTTTGTTATGCTAAAATTATTTTATTCTGATAACGGAGGTTATATTATGACAAGCAGAAAAAACCGTGTCATCAGCCTGATTTTAGCTGTAATGATAATTCTGTCTGCACTTCTTGCAACAGGATTTTTCTCTATCACAGCCGCTACGGGCGACACAATTTACTTTGAAAAACCTACCGACTGGAACGACCCCGTCTATATTTATTGGTGGAGCGGTACAGGTGCACCGTCCTGGCCCGGTGTCAAGATGACACAAGTTTCAGGTAATATCTATTCCTATACGGCAAAGTCCTCTTTCACAGAGTTCAATATCAACGACGGCGGTGCAGAGAATGTCTCAAACCCTCACCAGACCGTCAACCTCAACTGGCCCGGTGACGGTAAAATCGGCACAATCGGCAAGTCCGCAGGTGACAACGAGTTCGGCAACGAATGCTGGAAACTCTCCTGGTCTGCATTTACTGGCTTCGGTCTCAGCGTATCTGCAGACACTGCAGACTGCGACTTTCTAGGCTCACTGACAGTTACCCTCAAGGTAAGCTCTGCTACCTCTGCAACCTACACCATCAACGGCGGTGAGAAAGTAGCTTTCAATGACGGCGACAAAGTTACCATCGGTGAGGATGGTAAGGTTGGAGATGTTTTTACTCTTGAGCTTTCTGCAACCGATGGTACATCTACTGAGACTGCAAAGTATACCTACATCAAGACCGACACACCTGTAGCTGATGCAATTGTTTACTTTGATAACTCACAGCTTGGCTGGGAGAATGTATATTGCTACGCTTACGGTACTAAGGAAAACGCAAAGTGGCCCGGTAAGGCAATGTCCTTTGATGAAAATTCAGGTTACTATTATATGACCTTTGACTCCTCTTACAAATCCGAGAGTATCATTTTTAATGATGGTCAGGACGGAGATATTAATCCTGAAGCACAGCAGTATCCCAAGGCTTCCGGTCTTGCTATGAAGACAGGCGACTGCAAGCTCTTGACAGCAGAGCTTCAGTGGATTGACTACGGTAAGCCTGATTCTAAGCCCTACGGCTTCGCTTATACAGCTTCAGGCACTAAGTTTTCAACAGAAACAATCAACGTTGAAATTGACCTGAAAAATGCAGTGTCGGGTACATATTCAATTGACGGTGGTTCTGAGATGCCCTACACAGAGCGTACTACAATTACAGTAGGAGAGGGTAAAATCGGAAATTCCGACATCACTCTTACCCTTAAGGCAACTGCTGATAACGGCATTGAGACTACAACCATACTTACTTATACAAAGACTTTTGCACCCACAGAGACTACCTTTGAATCTGATGGTGACGGTCACACAACAAATCCTGAGACTGGTTACTACTCCACAAATCCCAATATGCAGCTTGGTAAGAATAAGACTATCACCGTTGACGGAAACGTGGATGACTGGGACAGCTCAATGATAATTGCACAGGGTATTGCCAACGACGATCCCCGTGTTTATATGCCTTCTTCAATGCACGAACAGCCCTGGGATGCATACGCACTTTACTGTGCATGGGATGATGACAACCTTTACTTTATGTGGGAAATGGCAAATACCACATATATCACATCACCAAGTGACAATTTCGCCGCGTCAAACGAGGCACGTCCTTGGAGAAACAGTATCCCTATGTATATAGCACTTTCGGTTGACCCTGAGAAGCAGGCAACAGGTAAGGCTATCGGTACAAACAAGGACGGCTCAACCTACACAAATCCCTTTGTATGGGGCTGTGACGGCGGTGTGGCAAAGGACGGCGGTGTAGGCTTTACAACTCACGTTGATACACTTATTGCCTTTGATTCCAACAACTCAAATGGCGGTGCTTCTATCTTCAAGGCAGATACACTTGATACAGACGGCACATATATGTTCAATTATGATACAAGAATTCCCATCGGTGTAACCTCTTTTGAAAAGCAGGATAACCAGAATGGTTTTAAAATCAAGTACGCAAACGGTACCTGCAGTGATGCTCTCTATGGTGTAAACGGAGCTAAAGGCTCAAGAACTATGGGTGATAATACAGATTCAGCTTCGCAGTGGGTTGATTTCTATGACTTAGGTTATAAAGAGTCCTACGGCTACATCTATGAAGTATCAATTCCTCTTGAACTCTTGGGTGTTGATAAGGAGTATATAGAGACAAAGGGAATAGGTGCAATGCAGATTCTTACCTACGGCACATCAGGTATGGATACTCTTCCTCATGACCCCTCAATGCTGGATGAAGCTAATGTAGAATATTCCTATGACCCGTCAACATCTCATGAGAAAGAGGACGTTGACAATATCACTGTTCCCCTTGCCAGAGTCGGTGCACTTCTTGCAGACACAGTTGTGAACAATGCACCTTTGGAGGTAAATTTCGGTGCTGACAAAGCAGCAGCCCAGGGTGTTAACACACAGCTTACACTTACTGCAGAAGCTTTTAACGGTACAGCTCCCTATACCTATGAGTTTTATGTAAATGATAAGGTAGTAGCTTACACAGGTAACACTGCACAGTGGACACCTGTTGACAAAGGGGTATATACAATCTCTGTCAAAGTGACAGATGCAGAGGGTAACACAGTGTCTTCTGAAAAGACTTTCACAGTAGGCGAGGAGGTTGAGGTAGTTATTCCTCCCACAAAGCCCACAGAGCCCCCCACAGCTCCTTCTGACCCCGCAACTAAGCCTACAAATCCCGACAACAAATATATGTTGGGCGATGCAAACCTTGATAAATCCGTTAATATCAAGGATGCAACTTCAATCCAGAAGCACATAGCTCAGCTGGAGGTTATCTCTGATAGCACGGCTCTGGCTTGTGCAGATGCAGACCTTAACTCGGATGTCAACATCAAGGATGCAACTACTATTCAGAAATATGTTGCACAGTTGCCTGTAGATTCTCCTGTAGGTGAATATATCTAAATATCATAGCCTCAATCAGCCGTTCAGAATATGGACGGCTGATTTTTCGTAGTGCTGTATTTATTCACAAAAATTCACCGTTCACATAGTATAAACCAAGAGGTGATTTGTGTGAGAAACTCAAGGTGCGGATGCATAGTGGCATTCGCGGCAGGACTCCTTGTTGCAAGCTGTTTGCCCTATGAATTTGTGGTAGTTGTCTCGGCAATCACCATAATCATACTTTGCTGTATATTCAGGAGGCGAATCTGTTGAAAGTAATTGTACTTGAAAACCCAAAATTCCTATCCTTCTTTCTGCGTAGGCTTTACAAGATAAAGAAGCAGAAATAACAACAGAACATATCAAAGGCGGTGGCTATCCACCGCCTTTTTTCTATGCGCTGTATACAATCAGACAAGCATATTGTCAAATCTTAACTTCTATACATATATTTGCAAAAATTATCTTGAAAAAGCAATTGCTTTCTGTTACCATAAAATTATCTTAATATAGGAGGTTTTTGAAATGAAACATACTAAGAAAATTCTTTCTCTGTTACTTGTACTGGCACTTATTGTCGGCACAGTAGCAACCCTTTCTGTTTCCGCCGCAGGCGACACAGTATACGTCAGAGTTCCTGCTTCTTACGGCACACCTTATTGCTATATGTGGAACTCTTCTAATGACCAGAGTGCAGGCTGGCCTGGTACACAGATGACATCTGAGGGTGACGGCGTGTATTCCTACACTCCTTCCAAGTCTTTCGCAAATGTTATTTTTAATGCTGGTTCAGATGCAAATAAAACTGCTGACTTGGTTTACCCCGGTGCAAACCAGCTTTATGACCTTGCATCAGGTAAGTGGGAGGTTTACGACCCGGGTAAGGCAGAGCCTTCCATCACAATCAGCAAAAAGGACGGTTCTTCCTTCAAAACAGAGTCTTTAACTGTTACAGTTACTGTTAAGAATGCCGATTCCGCATATTATACAGTAGACGGCGGTGCTCAGAAGTCCTTCACAGACTCAGCAGAGGTTACCCTCGGTGCATCTACTGCTGTAGGCTCTACCACAACTCTCTTTGTGAGTGCTACCAACGCAAACGGTACTGTAACCCAGTCCGCTACATACACAAAGAAGGATGCAACATCTTCAGGTGGTTCAGGCTCAGACGGCTCAACTTCTTCTGCACTTGACGGTTACTACGGCACAAACCCTGACGGTATGGTAGGAAAAAGAGCAACAATTACTATTGATGGCAGTTTCAGCGATTGGTCTGAAGATATGCTGATTGCTCAGGGTGCAGCATGGGATGTTGCTAACCACTACAAGGGCGGTCACGAGAACTGTGTTCTTGATACCTACGCACTCTATGCCGCTTGGGATGATAACAACCTCTATGTAGCTTGGCAGATGGTTAATACAACTGACACATGGCACAGAGAAGGAGATGGTTCTCTTTCCGATGGTGGACGAGTTCTTGATGTTCCCCTTATTCTTGCACTGAGAGTTGATCAGTCATTAACACCTATGTCAAATAAGAATAATACAGGCGGTTCTATCTGGGGACAGCAGATGGGACTTAAGTTCCAGACTTCTGTTGACCATCTTTTCTATATGAGCGGTAAACCGGGTCTTGGTGACCCTGCAATGTTTACAGCAGTTGACGATGAAGGTAATACAAACTATACAGACGGTTGTGCACTGTTTAAGAGTGCAGGTATCGAATACAAAATGGCAGAGGGCAATATTTGTAGCGAAATCTGGGGACTTAACTATTCTGAAGACCCCTCTGATGTTACAAATCCCGATGCTGACTGGGTGGATTATAAAACATACAAAGGTTCAATGGGTACCCACAACACTAAGTATGACTCATTCTATGAAATTAAGATTCCCTTTGATGTACTCGGTATTGATGCTTCCGATGTAGAGAATAACGGTGTCGGTGCAATGCTTGTTGCTACAAGAGGTGAGTCAGGTCTTGACTGCATTCCCTTTGATACAACTATGCTTGACAATGTATTCGATGATTATTACAACGACCCCAGCACATCTGCAGAAAAGCACGATGAGGATGTTATCACTGTTCCTCTTGCAAAAATCGGTAATCTTGGCTCTGGCGGCGGCACTGTAACTCCTACACCCAAGCCCACAGACCCTGTAGTTAAACCTACCGACCCCGTGGTTAAGCCTACTGACCCTGTAGTTAAGCCTACAGACCCTGTGGTTAAGCCTACTGATCCTACAGACCCCAACCAGAAGTATTTCTTAGGTGATGCTGACCTGAGCGGTAACGTTAACATCAAGGATGCAACCCTTATTCAGAAGTGTGTTGCTCTTATTGAGTCAGTATCAGGCAAGGCAGCTTCCTGTGCTGACGCAGATGTTGACGGTGAACTTACCATCAAGGATGCAACAGAAATTCAGAAGTACGTTGCAGGACTTCTTGATGATACCCTTATTGGTGAATACCTCTGATAATTTGTAAATAAAACTTTTGTTAGACTCCCTCCTTGAGGGAGCTGTCAGCAAAGCTGACTGAGAGAGTAATTAATCCCATAACTTAATATCTTTACATCCACCGCTTGGCTTTCAGGCGGTGGATTTTTCTGTTTATGTGCATATTCATACCTCTTTCCTAATACAATGTTGTAGAATATAGAAGGAGAGAAAATATATGGACTACTTACTGAAAAAACGACTCATAAGCACAACTTCACAAATTCTGGATACAGTTTCTCAGCAACCTGTAGATTTGGATTTTACTTTGCCGGATTACTGTGCAGATATTGAAAAAATCCTTAAGTGCTCCCTTACTCCTAAGATTTTTACCAGAACTTTCTCAGGAGGACAGCTGAGAGTAGACGGTGCCTCTCTTGTGCGGATTATTTATTGTGACAGTGATAAAAAGCAGGTTCGCATTTGTGAGCAGACTCTGCCTTTTTCAGCAACCTTTCCTGTGAGCGGTGAGGTGGGGGAGCATATAATCCTCACTCAGGCAAAGCCTGAGTACCTTAACTGCCGAGCTCTTACTCCACGCAGGCTTACAATCCACGGTGCATTTTCACTTCACGCTTCTATAATAGGTAAAAAAATCTGCGACTTATATGAGGACAAAGCATCTGACAACCTGCAGGTAAAGAAGGAAGATAAATCAGTCTATGAGCTTTGTGAGCTTTCACAGGAGAGTTTTAATGTAAGCGAAGCCATAAGCATTCACAGCAAGTCAAACCTTGAAACTATAGTAAGAAGCGAGCTTTCTGCTGTACTTACAGATGTGTCTGTGTCGGGTGAAAAGCTTACAGTAAAAGGTGAGATGACCCTAAGGCTTCTCTATATCTGCGATGCCGCTACAGGCGAAGTTGACCGATTTGTATATGTGTTTCCCTTTACTCAGACTATTACAGGTGCAGACCCGGATTGTACAGTCCGTGACATTCGACTCAGCGTTCTTTCTTATGAGCTTCTTCTTCGCAGTGAAATGATGACAGAAGAACCCGTAGTTAATCTGGAAGCAAAGCTTTCTCTGTCACTTATGGGTTATAAACCTCAGAGTATTTCTTATATATGTGACGCTTATTCTACTAAAGATTTTACTGACCTTACTTATGAAAAAGAAACCTTGTGTACCAACATAAACGCAGTAACCTCCTCAGCTGTATTAAAGCCTGTTATTTCTCTGGGTGAAAAGCCCGTGAGCAAAATACTGGATATTTTTACAGAAGAGTGTTGTGTAAATGCCGCAATCAGCGGTTCATCGCTGAATTTCACAGGCAAAGTCAATGTGTGTATACTTGCCTGTACAGATGAAGGGGAACTCATAAGCATTGAACGTCAGGCGGATATAGCATCAGAAGAAATACTTCCTGATGATTTTACTGATGTGAGCAGCCCTGTTTGCAGTGTTTCTTCTCTCAGTTACCGTTTAGGTGACAATAACGATATGGAACTTCGCCTTGACCTGCGTCTGAGTGCTGTTGTTCATAGCCCTTGTTCTGTCCGTCAGGTTATACAGGTAGACTGTGCAGGGGAGACTCAGCCTTCACTTTCAAGTCCTTTAACCTTGTATTATGCTCACAGCGGAGAAGTTTTGTGGGATATCGCAAAGCGTTATAATGCCTGTGTAGATACTCTTTGTGATGAAAACGGAGTCACAGAGGATATCCTCTCTCAAAACCGTATGCTTCTCATTCTCAGGGCATAAGCATAGCATCTAAGTCATATAACACGCACACAGCACATACATTTTACTATTAATACAGAATCAGGTGGAGGCAAAATAATGGAACAGAGAAACATTTATCAGGACATAGCCACCCGTTGCGGTGGGGATATATATATCGGAGTAGTAGGTCCTGTGCGTACAGGTAAATCCACTTTTACCAAGCGTTTTATGGATACTCTTGTAATACCCAACATAGATGATGAATACAGGGCACAGAGGGCAAACGATGAGCTTCCGCAGTCAGCAGGAGGCAGAACAATTATGACCACCGAGCCTAAGTTTATCCCAGAGGAAGCAGTAGAAATCAGCCTTGAAGGCAATGCAACACTTTCTGTCAGAATGATAGACTGCGTAGGCTACATAGTCAGGGGAGCCTTGGGGTATATTGAAGAGGATTCCCCCAGAATGGTAAAAACTCCTTGGTTTGATACAGAAATCCCCTTTGATAAGGCGGCTGAATTCGGAACCCGTAAGGTAATTACCGACCATTCTACCATTGGTTTGGTAATTACCACAGACGGGTCAATCAGCGACATTCCCAGAGAAGACTATATTGAAGCTGAGCAGAGGGTAATCAAAGAGCTCAAAGAGATTAACAAGCCCTTTGTAATACTCCTCAACTGTTTAGAGCCTTCCTCTCAGGAGAGTCAGACCTTAGCTTCCGACCTTGCAAAAACCTACGGAGTACCTGTAATTCCAATCTCATGCTTGGAGCTTGACGAAACACAAATAAAGCGTATTCTTGCCCAGATTCTCTTTGAGTTCCCTATACAGGAGATTTGTGTAAATATTCCCTCTTGGGTTGTGTCATTACCTAAGGACCATTGGCTTAAGTCAAGCATCTTCTCTGCAATTTCAGAGTGTGCAGGAGGAATAGAAAAAATCCGTCAGGTACAGCAGGTGGCTGAAGAAATCTGCTTAAATGAGTTTATTACAGCTTCACAGCTTACCTCCCTTGACCTGTCCTGCGGTAGGGCAGAGCTGACAGTTATGCTTCCATCGGAGCTTTTCTTCCGTGTGCTTTCAGAGCAGACAGGGCTCAACATTCCTGATGAAAAAGCACTTCTTGACAGCTTCTCTGAGCTTTCGGCTAAGAAGAGTGAGTACGAGCGTATTGCTAAAGCCTACGAGGATGTGCTGGAAGGCGGTTATGGTATCGTAATGCCCACTATGGAGGAGCTTCGTCTTGAGGAGCCTCAGATTGTAAAGCAGAGCGGAAAGTACGGCGTAAAACTCAGAGCATCTGCACCTTCTGTTCATATGATGCGTATTGAAACCTGTGCTGAGGTAACACCTCTTGTAGGGTCTGAACAGCAGTCCGAAGAACTTGTAAAATATCTGCTTCATGAGTTTGAGGAAGACCCTGTGAAAATCTGGCAGTCAGACATCTTCGGTAAATCTGTAAATGAGCTTGTAAACGAGGGTTTGCAGAACAAGCTTTACCGTATGCCTCAGGATGCAAGAAAGAAGCTTACAGAAACAGTGGAAAAAATAATCAATGACGGATGTAACGGATTAATCTGCATAATTTTGTGATAAATACAGGCTTTCAGAAAACCGCTGAAATTTTTCGGCGGTTTTTCTCTTTTTTCTATTGAAAATAAAGAAGAAAAAGTATACAATATATGTATATGTGTAAAAGTATGTACTTTTGCATAATCTGTTATTGGAGGTTTTGTATGAACACCTACCTCGCATCTGCAGAGCCCAATATGTCAGTTATCATTCTGATTACAGGCTTTGTTGTTGTATTCGCAGTTCTTGTTCTGCTTATCGGAATCATCTGGGCTTATTCTAAGATTGTTTCCTCTGCACAGAACACAGCAAAGAAAAGAAAAGAGAAAAAACTTGCTAAGAAGCAGGCTGAGGTTGTTTCTGCAGAAGAAGCATCCGCACCTGTTACAGTTTCTCCAAATCCTGTTGTGTCTGACGGTACACTTGACCTTCAGACAGTTGCAGTTATCACGGCAGCGGTTGAGGCTTTCTACGGTGGCTGTAAGGTCAGAGTTGTGGGCATTCGCCCTGCATTAGGCACCAACACTCGCAGCGCTTGGGCATCTGCAGGACTTATGGAGAGTATTCCTAAAATGAGATCGGAGGGACTTTTATAATGGGCATTTTACAAGGCTTTATTGACGCCCTTGTGGGTCTTTTCCAGGATTCAGGTTTTATGGACCTTTCTATCAAGAATTATGCAATGATGGCTATTGCTTGTGTACTTCTGTATCTTGCAATCAAAAAGCAGTATGAGCCACTGCTCCTTCTGCCTATTGCCTTCGGTATGTTACTCGTTAACCTTTATCCCGCAATTATGGCGGCTCCCTCTACTGAACTTGTACCTATGCAGCAATACATAGACGCACACGGGGGAGAAATACCAAATTACGCAGTTACAGTCCTTGACGGTATACAGTATTATAACGTCCCTACAAACGGCGGACTTCTTTACTACCTCTATCAGGGTGTTAAGCTGGGCATCTATCCGCCTCTTATCTTCCTTGGCATTGGCTGTATGACTGACTTCGGTCCTCTCATTGCTAATCCCAAGAGTTTCATCCTCGGTGCAGCAGCACAGATTGGTATTTTCTTTACATTTATTCTGGCTTCTCTTGTTTTCGGCTTCACAGATGCAGAGGCGGGTGCTATTGGTATTATCGGCGGTGCAGACGGCCCCACAGCTATCTACACAACCTCAATTCTTGCACCTCATCTCTTAGGACCTATCGCCGTTGCGGCGTATTCTTATATGGCATTGGTTCCCATTATTCAGCCTCCCATTATGAAAGCACTTACAACAAAGAAGGAGCGTTCTGTAGTAATGCAGCAGCTTCGCTCTGTTTCTAAGCTTGAGAAGATTCTGTTCCCTATAATCGTAACAATTGTTGTAGCTCTACTGCTTCCCAGTGCGGCACCTCTTGTAGGTATGCTTATGCTCGGTAACCTGTTCAAAGAAAGCGGAGTAGTTGATAGAATCTTCAAGACAGCTCAGAACGAGCTTATGAACATTATCACCATCTTCCTTGGAGTTACCGTTGGTGCTACTGCCACTGGTGATGTGTTCCTCAGATGGGATACACTTATGATTATCGGACTTGGACTTGCTGCCTTTATGCTGGGCACAGCATTCGGTGTTCTCTTTGGCAAGCTTATGTATATCTTCACCAAGGGCAAGGTTAATCCTCTTATCGGCTCTGCAGGCGTATCTGCTGTTCCTATGGCGGCACGTGTTGCTAACAAGGTCGGTCAGCAGGAGAATCCTTCAAATTTCCTGCTTATGCACGCAATGGGTCCCAACGTAGCAGGTGTTATCGGTTCTGCTGTTGCCGCTGGTGTACTTATCAGTGTTCTCAGCTAATCTGTATTTTCTGAGAACTTCCAGAAGATTTTACAAAATATTATCCTAATATTCTAAAAAAGAATAAAAAAGTCGCACATATGCATTACAATAATCATATGTGCGACTATGTTTTTATAGTCTGAATTTATTAAGGAGATGATACAGTTGAGAGATATCACAATCAATGATATTCTTAAAATGATTTTTGCTCATATCAAGCTTATCATTATTGTATCTGTTATCGCGGCTTTAGGTGCATATATCTATGCGGATAATTTTATTCCCAAGAAATATTCATCTACTTCTATGATTATTATCAAGTATGATGCGTCTGATTCTTCTGAAAACGGACAGTCAAGCGGTGACAACAGAGTTTCCTCAGGAGCACTGACTCTTTCTGCAAATCTTGCAGAAAATGCCGCAGTAATTTTCAGCCGATGCGAAGAAATGTTGGATATTATTCCTGCAGGATATAATGTAAGTATTTCAAGCTACAATGAGACAAACGCACTTACAATTACTGTGTCAGGCAGTGATGCACAGATTTGTGCAGATACAGCCAATGCTATCCGTAATGCATCTCCCGAGGTTTTCGAAAAGTATTATTACGGCGGAGAGGCAGTGCCTTTCAGCCGTCCTGCATCAGTACCTTCTACACATTCATCCCCTAACGAAACTCGTTTTGCACTTTTCGGTTTCATCGGCGGTCTTATTATTTCAATCCTTATCGCCATTGTTATTGAGGTAATAGATACTACCATCAAGCCGGGTGAAGATTTGTTCAAGATTTACGATGTACCTGTATTCGCAGAGATTATTGACTTTGAAACGGATTCAGGCTCCAGAAAGAAAGGAGCGGTGAAGAAATAATGAAAATAGGTTATAAGAGTAAGTCAGTCAAGTATGTTGATAAGTCCAGAAACGTTATCAACAGCGATAGTAAGTTTGCTATTGTTGAGGGCTACAAAATTGCCCGTACAAACCTCGTTTTTTCGCTTTCCGCTTCAGACAGCAAGTATGTAGTTGTTACCAGCTGGTCAAAGGGTGAGGGTAAGTCTACCGCTACAGCTAATCTGGCAATTTCATTCTCAAAAATGGGCAAGAAGGTTCTGCTTATTGATTGCGACCTTCGCCGTCCTAATCTTCATAATCTTATGAAGCTTCAGAACACAGCAGGTCTTTCTGAGGTTATCGGAAAGCTTAAGCCTCTTTCTGAGGTTATTCACAAAGAAGTTCTCCCTTGCCTCGATATCGTTACAGCAGGTTCTATTCCCCCAAATCCTTCAGAGCTTCTTGCTTCTTCAAGCTTTGAGGCATTCCTTCGCGATATGGAGAAGGAGTATGATTATATCATCATTGATACTCCTCCTGTAGGTATTGTTACCGACACTCTCCTTTTAAAGGATTTCATCTCAGGCTACGTTGTAGTAGTACGTGAGCGTGTTACTACTCACGGCGACATTGAAAAGGCACTTCAGAGCATTCAACTTGCTGACAGCAAAGTTATAGGTTTCCTCAAAGTAGGTTGTACAGCTTTGGAGAAAAAATACTCAAAGGGCAAGTACGGATACTACAAATATTACTGATAATTTTTAAAATACTGTCAAAATCACCAACCCGTTGCACTGCAACGGGTTGATTTATGTCTTAATATGCAAGATTTGGTTTTTAATCTTGCAAAATTATTTTAATAGTGGTACAATACAACAGTTGTAATTTAAAATTTTGCATTTTTATTTTGGAGCGTGAGCAAAATGTCTTATTCAAACCTTACAAAATCAGAGCTTTCTGCAGAGCTTACTGTGCTCTCACAGCAGTACAAGGGCTATGTTGAGAAAGGGCTTTCTCTTGATATGTCCCGCGGTAAGCCTTGTACAGAACAGCTTGATATATGTCTTCCTATGCTGGATGTTCTCAATTCATCCTCAGCTTGCAAATCAGCAAATGGATTTGACCTTCGCAACTACGGTATTCTTGACGGTATCCCTGAGTGCAAGGAGCTTATGTCTAAGCTTATTCAGGTGAAGCCTTCACAGGTTATGATAGGGGGTAATTCCTCACTTAATATGATGTTTGATGCTATCGCATGTATGATGACAACTCCCATTGTAGAAGGCTGTACCCCTTGGTTTAACGTAGAAAACCGTAAGTTCCTTTGTCCTGTACCGGGTTATGACCGACATTTTTCTGTAACAGGCTACTTCGGCTTTGAGATGATTCCTGTTCCTATGACAGCAGATGGTCCCGATATGGACTTGGTTGAGGAGCTTGTATCTAAAGACGACAGCATTAAAGGTATCTGGTGTGTTCCCAAGTACTCCAACCCTCAGGGTATCACTTATTCTGATGAAACTGTCCGCCGTTTTGCAAGACTTAAGCCTGCGGCAAAGGATTTCCGCATTATGTGGGATGATGCATACTGTGTTCACGATGTAACTGACAGCCCTGACACACTTTTAAGCCTTATGGCAGAATGTGAAAAAGCAGGTAACCCTGACCTTCCCATTATTTTCTGTTCAACTTCTAAGGTTTCTTTCCCCGGTTCAGGTGTAGCCGCAATGGCATCTTCAGAAAACAACATGAAGGTGTTCAAAAAGCGTTACACAAATCAGACCATAGGTTTTGACAAGCTCAATATGATGCGTCACCTTCTTTTCTTCAAGGATATGGACGGCATCAAAGCTCATATGCAGAAGCATAAGGAAATTCTCCGCCCCAGATTTGAGACTGTAATTTCTAAATTTAATGAACAGCTTAAAGGTTTGGGTATAGCAAATTGGACTAACCCCAATGGCGGTTACTTCGTTTCAATCAATGTTTATCCCGGTACTGCAAAGGCTGTTGTTAATATGTGCAAAGAGGCAGGTCTTGTGCTGACTCCTGCAGGAGCAACTTTCCCCGGAGGCTTTGACCCTGAAGACAGCAACATCCGTATTGCACCTTCTTATCCTCCTGTGGAGGAACTTCAGATTGCTATGGATGTTTTCTGCACTTGTGTTCGTATCTGTGCTATCGAAAAAATTCTGTCTGAGTAATCCAACTCATAAGACACATTAAAGGGAAATACTCCGTCACATTTCGAATTTATGTATTTTATGTGATGTTTTGCTGTATTTTTATCCCTAATCATTGACTTTTTAGTAAAAAAATCTTATAATAACTCTGTTATGTCTGCTTAGACTTAGCAGAGTTATTTTTTTATACGGAGGTCCAATTGCATTATGAAAAGGCTTGGAATATCTGTTTCCCTGATACTTGCCTTACTTATCCTTGTGTTTTCCGTGCTTTCTGTTTTCGGCTACAGCTACTATGTAGGCGATAATAAAAACACAGTGTTCAAGGGCTTTGGCAGTATTGATTGGGGCATTGACGTAAACGGCGGTTCTAAAATCGCAGTAAAAGCAGCAAGTGCTGATGAAATCGGTAATGTTGCAAAGGTAGTCAGAGAGCGTGCCGCAGGCTTTGGTCTCAACGACTGTCAGATTTCTGTAAACGAAGAAAAAGGTGAGATGGAGCTTACTGTTCCCACAAGCCTTAACTGTGACTATTCAGCTTCAGAGGTAGCGGCTTTCCTTACCTCCTATGGTGAAGTTACAATCCGTCCCGGCAGTTCTTACACAACTATGTCTGTGGACTCATCAAACGGTGCAGCTTTTGTAATTCCTACAGGCACAACTGCAGAGACTGTTCTTATCACAAGTGACGACATCAAGGGTTCTTCTTGGTTTGAGTACACAGAGGATAAGGCTACATATTATTATGTAAACCTTGACTTCAATGAAACAGGCTCAGAGAAAATGGCTGTTTATACAAACGCAGACACCGGTGCATATTACAATCAGACTGTTTCTATCTGGCTTGATAACCGTATGCTTGCCAATCCTACAGTTGGCGAAACCATCGACCAGGGTGCTCTTTCTTTCAGCTCTGACAGTATGACAGAGTCTAAGTGTGAGCTTTTCTCAGCAATTATCACATCAGGCACACTGCCTTGTCAGGTTTCTGTTGTATCTGCTGAGGAGGTGGCTCCTGTTGCAAATAATATCTCTGACATTATATTTATCACAGGTATGGTTGCTTTTGCAGTAATCCTTGTGCTTATGATATTCAGATACAGACTTGGTGCTGTAGCAGGCGTATGTGCAGTTTTACTGCAGTTCTCTGCAGTCCTTGCTGTAATCACCCGTTTTGTAGGTGAGGGAAGAACCTTCTTGCTTACAATCCCCGGTGCCTGTGCTCTGGCTCTTTCTGTAATGGTAACAGTTCTTAGCTTTATGCTTATGGGCGAGAGAATAAAGGCTGAGCTTTCAGGCGGTACTGTTCTCGGTACAGCTATCTCCACAGCCGCCACAAAGAGCAGAAAGATTATCCTCGACATAAGCGTAGTCCTTGCAGTAGTTTCACTTATCGGTATGTTTATGTTCGGTACATCTTCATTTACCACATCCATCTTCGGAAGCTTCACTGTAAGCGGTGTATACAACTTCTCTTATGTACTCTTCTTCGGTGCTGTGTTTAACCTTGTTACAGGTTATATGGTTCCCCAGCTTATGCTCAGAAGCCTTCAGAGCTTTTCTCAGAAGCCTTCAATGTTCGGAGGTGCAAAGTAATGAAAAAGTCTATTAATTTTGCTTCCCTTACTAAACTTATGCTTATTATTGCGGCAGCAGTTGTAGTAGCAGGTGCTTTGATTCTTGCAATCTTCGGCAGTAAAACAGTAAACCAGTACGGTTTTGCTAACCTTAGCTTCTCCCTTGTAATCAAGGCAGTAGTTGCAGCTGTGCTTGTGTGTGTACTTGTGCTTGTATACTTCTTTATCCGCTTCAAGAAATCAGGAGCAAAAATGGCTCTTATCTCTACTGTGGGTGCGTCAGTTAATGCACTTGTTGCATTTGCTCTTTGCGTTATTTTCAGAGCAAGTCTCTCAGATATGGCCTTTGCAGTAGTTCTCCTTGCAGTAGCTCTAAGCTTCATTACCTTTATTATTTTTGCTTACAGTTTTACTAAGAAGGTATCCCGCAAAAAGACTGCTGAGACAGAGACTGATGCTTTTTCAGTTGCAGCAAATAAAGTTTGGCAAATTATGCTTATTTTACTTGTACTCCTTTGTGTTGTACTTGTAGGAGCTTTTGTTGTTTCTCTTATTTTCTCAGCAGGTGTATTTGCTTTCTACGCATTCCCTGCAATTATTACAGCAGTGTTCTCTGTTGTGTTTACACTTGCTTTTACTTGCAAGCTTTATGCTGAAAAGGTATAAGTAATAAAACATCACAAATAATCGGGCGGGTTTATCCGCCCGTTATTTACTTTATGCTGATTAATCCTAATAATAAAGGAAAACGACTTATGGCACTTCTTAAAGCGACAGATTTAAAATTGGGCTACAACGGCAGTGTAGTAATTGACAACCTTTCTTTTTCTGTAAACGTTGGTGATTATCTATGTGTTGTAGGTGAAAACGGTTCAGGCAAGACCACCCTGATAAAAGGTATTCTGGGACTTTTGCCTCCTTATAGCGGTTCAGTTGAATATTCCGAGGGACTTTCCCGTAACCACATTGGTTACCTTTCTCAGCAACAGAAGCTTTCCAAGGATTTTCCTGCTTCCGTCAGCGAGATTGTAATGTCAGGTTTTCTCAATAACCGACTCTTTGCTCTTTCATATTCTAAGACAGAAAGGGAAGAGGCAAGCCGAATTATGAAGCGAACAGGAGTAGAGACTCTGCAGAAAAAAAGCTTCTCTGAGCTTTCGGGAGGACAACAGCAAAGGGTACTTCTTGCCCGTGCTTTGTGTGCCGCTAAGAAGCTGATACTTCTCGATGAGCCGACCTCAGCCCTTGACCCCCTTGCAACAGCAGATTTTTATTCTGTAGTAAAGGGACTTAGCAAAGAGGGAATGGCAGTTATCATGGTATCTCATGATATCACCTCTGCTGTTCGCAACGCAACTCATATCCTTCATTTAGGTGCAGACAGCTACTTTTTCGGCACAACCCATGAGTATATGCATTCACCTTTCGGCAGCAGACTTCTTATCTCTGACTGCCCCTGTGATGATTGCGCACATAATACAAAAAGAAGAGGTGCTGTAAATGGCTGATATTTTTCGTTATCCCTTTATGGTCAATGCCCTAATAGTAGGCGTGCTCATTGCAGTTTGCTGTGCACTTTTAGGTGTAGTCCTTGTTCTCAAACGCTATTCAATGATTGGTGACGGACTTTCTCACGTGGGTTTTGGAGCTCTTTCGGTTGCGGCTGTGCTAAATATCTCTGCACCAATCTACCTTTCTCTGCCTGTCGTTATGTTGGCGGCGTTCTTTCTTTTGAGACTTACAGAAAATAGCAAGATTAACGCAGATGCGGCTATTGCTGTTATTTCCAGTTCTGCCCTTGCAATAGGAGTTTTTATAGCAAGCATAAACGGAACTAACATAAATCTTCAGCAGTATATGTTTGGTTCTATCTTATCAGTAGGTAAGTCGGATATTGTAATAAGCGTTGTGCTTTCAGTTTTTGTAATTGCAATGTACCTGATGTTTTACAACAAAATTTTTGCCATTACTTTTGACGAGGATTTTGCTAAAGCTACAGGATTGCGTACAGGTTTTTACAATACAGTCATTTCTCTGCTTACCGCTATAACCATTGTTGTAGGTATGCGAATGCTTGGAACTCTTCTGATTTCTGCAATGATTATTTTCCCTGCACTTACATCAATGCGTGTTTGTAAACGGTTTGTTACAGTTATCATCACTTCTGTGATAGTGTCTGTGTGCTGTGTGCTCTCAGGACTTTTAACATCCTTTACTTTCAAGGATGTACCCGTAGGTGCTACCATAGTGATTTTCAACTTGGCTGTATTCCTGATTTTCTTGATAATATCTCTGATTTTTAAAACCACATCTAAGAAAACAAAAGAATAAAGCAAAATTAAGGGCTGTCTCACTTTTTTGTGGGACAGCCTCTTTTATATTATATTTTTAGCATTAGGCAATTCACTTTCTTTGAGGGAGAGCAGTTGTTCCTTTGTGCTTTCGCAGGTTGCAAACAAATCTGCATCTTCTCCGCAAGTAATGTATGACTCAAGTTGAGACATATTTTTTCCTATTTCATCAACATAATCATGAAACAAAAGCATATCTATGATTGACACGGTTTCTTCCCAGTTTTTTTCAGTTTCTCTTGCGGCGAAGGCGGCTTTTTTGTAGTTCCCTGATTTTACCATATTTTCAATTAAAGCAATTCTTTTAATGTACTCATCTGTGCAATTGCTGATGCTCACATATTCAGTAATGCACAGGCTGATTGCAATTAGAAGCAGTGCCGCTGCAGCGTATAATCTCCTCATTAGTTACACTTCCTGATAATATTATATTCCTTCAGACGGTTTGCAGTCATTAGCATAACATCTTCAACTCTTACGTTTTCCTGTGCAAGAGTACGGTTTATCCACATTTCATCTATGTCGCACAAAGCCATAGAACGGCTGAGAAGCTCTCCGTCACTTATAACTACCGCCTCAATTCCCGTATCTCTTGCAGGTAGTCTCAAATCCTCCATTGATGGTGTTCTTTTTTCCGGCTTCAGCAAAACACTAATCTGCCCGTTTGTTTCAATAATGCAGAACTGCACATCCTCAAAGCTGAACACACCTTGCTGACGAAGCAGAACAGATAAATCCTCTGTGGTAAGCCGAAGTCTCCTGAGCATTTTTTGTTTTAGTTTTCCGTTTTCAATGATAATCTCAGGTTTTCCGCATATAAGGTTTCTGAAAGCCGGTATTTTCATCATCAGCACACTTATGAAGATTTCTCCTGAAATAAGTATCAGTACAGGCACAATACCTGAGAGCAAAGGCTGAGAAGTATTCTGCATAGGTATGGAAGCAATATCCGCAATAATCATAGTTACCACAAGCTCAGAGGTCTGCATATCACTTAACTGTCTTTTACCCATAATTCTAATAGCGAATATTACAAAAATATACATCAATGATGTTCTGATTACTGAAATTACCATTGTTTCACCCTGTGTTAATATGCGTAATGAACGGTTGTATTATTCAGTGTTTTTCTGTGGCTTAAAACTCTTATTTCAACAATTCAAATTTTGCATATTTTTTGCATATAATTCGAAAAACCACTTTTAATTTTAGAAGTTTTGAGTTATAATAAACAACGTATAAGTATATCTATAATCAGATAGTACATATTCTTAAGATTTATCGGCAAGCGTAGCTAGTCAGAGTATAAAAGAGGTGTTTTATATGAGTACACAGTTTTCTTTATCTCTTGCAAAAATCATCAAAGAAGTTCAGCTTGAACCTTTCTATATGCCTCGTAGTCCTGAGGATATAGAAATTGTTTCTATGGACATTGACCGTCCGGGTTTGGAGCTTACAGGATATCTGGACTTTTTTGACGGTAACCGAATTATAATTTTCGGTAATACAGAGTTTGCATATCTGGGCCAGTTTGAGGAGGATAAGCAGTTTGAGCTTGTTGACAAACTCTTTACTATGCAGCCTCCTGCAATTATCATTGCAAGAAACCTTGAACCTACAGAAGCTATTGTAAAATCTGCAGAGAAAAACGGAATTCCCATTCTCCGCAGTGTTGAGACCACATCTGCAATCTCCGCATCTCTCATCACATTCCTCAATGCTGAACTTGCTCCCCGTATTACCCGTCACGGTGTACTGGTTGAGGTTTACGGTGAAGGTGTACTTCTTATCGGCGACAGCGGAGTAGGTAAGTCTGAAATCGCAATTGAGCTTATCAAACGCGGACACCGTCTTATTGCTGACGATGCAGTTGAAATCCGCCGTGTTTCAAACCGTACTTTGGTTGGAGCTTCTCCTGCTAATATCCGTCACTTTATTGAGCTTCGCGGTATAGGTATCATCAACGCACGCCGTATCTTTGGTATGGGTGCTGTTAAGCTTACTGAAAAAATAGATATGGTAATCAATATGGAGCAGTGGGATACCGAAAAGGTTTACGACCGAATCGGCATGGATAATACCTATACAGAGATTATGGGTATTCAGGTTCCTATTATGACTATCCCTGTAAAGCCGGGTCGTAACCTTGCAATCATCATTGAGGTTGCCGCAATGAACAACCGTCAGAAGAAGATGGGATACAATGCTGCACAGGAGCTTTTACAGAGCCTTGGTATGGATGTAAGCGAAGAAACTATCCAGAACAAAAAAGTTGATACAGGATGGGATTTCTGATGAAAATTGTTGCAGACCTTCATACTCATACAATCACCTCTGTTCACGCATACTCCACCGCATTGGAAATGATACAAGAGGCGGAGCGTATAGGACTCTATGCTTTTGCAATTACTGACCACGGACAGAGTATGCACGGTACACCGCATCCTTTCTACTTTATGAATCTTCACGCAATTCCCCGTGTAATGAACGGTGTCCGTGTGCTTAAGGGAATTGAGGCTAATATTACAGATAGAAAAGGAAGTTTAGATGCTGACGATTCAATTCTGAAAAACCTCGATTTCTGCATTGCGTCTTTGCATATGCCAACCTATCTTGACACTGTGTCTGTGGATGCCTGTACCGAGGCTTATCTGAATATAGCAGAAAATCCCTGTGTGAATATGATAGCCCATTCAGGCTCTCCGTACTTTAAGTATGATTACGAAACTGTCATTAAGCGTTTCGCCCAGTGTGGAAAGCTTATTGAAATTAACAATTCCTCAATTAAGCACAAGCCCGATTTTGTTCCAAACTGCAAGGAAATTGTAAAGCTTTGTATGAAATACGGTTGCCGTGTGTCAGTTGATACAGACGCCCATTTCATTACCCAGCTTGGGCGTGCAGATGAAGCTATCCGTATGCTTGAAGAAATCGGTTTCCCTGAGGAACTTGTGGTAAACGCAAGTGTTGATAACTTAAACAAATATTTAACTGAGATGAATATTCCTCTCGAATAAGGTCGTTTTTTATGATAAACCAAGATTTCATTTCTTCAATAGAAGAAACAGGTGCTCTTTGCACCCCGCAGTCTCCTATGAAGGAGCACACTACTTTCCGTATCGGCGGACCTGCCGATTATTACATCTTAGTTCACAGTATCAGTGAGCTTACAGCTTCTATAGAACTGTGTGACGAATACGACATTGACTATATGCTTTTGGGCAATGGAAGCAATCTCCTTGTAAGCGACAACGGACTTCGCAAAGCAGTTATACGCTTGGGAGGAAACTTCAAGAACATTTCAATTAAGGGAAATACCATCTCCTGCGGTGCAGGTGCAACTCTTGCAAGGCTGTGTACTTTTGCACTTTCAAATTCCTTGTCAGGACTTGAGTTTGCTTTCGGTATTCCCGGCACTGTAGGCGGTGCTGTGTATATGAACGCAGGTGCTTACGGGGGAGAGATGAAGGATGTTTTGCTTGCTGTTACTCACTTGACTCCGGGAGGAGTAGTAGAAACAGTCCTTGCAGACAGCCTCAGCCTTTCTTATCGCAACAGCATATACAAGCAGAACAACTGCATTATCCTTTCAGCTGAGTTTAGACTTTCTCCTGACAGTGCAGAGGACATAAAAGCCCGTATGGATGATTTTATGAACCGCCGTGTTACAAAACAGCCTCTTGATTATCCTTCAGCAGGCAGTGTGTTCAAACGTCCCGAGGGAGCTTTTGCAGGTGCTCTTATTGAGCAGTGCGGTCTCAAAGGTACGAGTGTAGGCGGTGCTCAGGTTAGCACCAAACACTCCGGCTTTATTATCAATACAGGGGACGCAACCTGCAGTGACGTTATGAACCTTGTAAAACTGGTTCAGGATAAAGTCAAAAGAGAAACAGGCTATACCTTGGAGAGGGAGATTATCTATCTTTCTTAATCCTTTGACGGAGTGAACAAATATGGAATTTATAATTATTACAGGTCTTTCGGGTGCAGGCAAATCCCACGCCCTGAGAGCCCTTGAAGATATCGGATTTTACTGTGTGGATAATCTGCCTCCTGCGCTTCTTTCCACTTTCTGGGACCTTTGTGAGAAAGCAAGCGACTCCAGAATGAAGCGAGTAGCAGTTGTTGTTGATATCCGCACAGGCGAGGTTTTTGATGACCTTTTCTCAGAGCTTCGAAAATTCAATCAGGATGGCAAAAAATATAAAATCCTCTTCCTTGATGCAAAGAGCGATGTGCTCCTTATCCGCTACAAGGAAACCCGCCGTAAGCATCCTCTTGCTGAGAGCTTTGAAGGCAGTACTACCGAAGAAGCTGTTATGCTTGAAAAGGAGCTGATGAAACCCTTTAAGGCAAGAGCGGATTATATTATTGATACATCCTATATGGCTCTTAAACAGCTCAAAGAACGAGTTACCACCATGTTCTCTGGCAACCCGGGTGAGGGATTTATTATTACCTGCCTTTCTTTTGGCTTTAAGTACGGTATCCCTCTTGAGGCAGATTTGCTTTTTGATGTCCGCTGTCTGCCAAACCCTTACTATGTTAAGGAACTTAAAGAGTTAACAGGTCTCGACGAATCAGTCAGAGAGTATGTCCTAAAATTCCCCGAGACTCAGGAGTACATAGAAAAACTCTTGGCTCTTTTGGATTACTCTGTGCCTCTTTACAGAGAAGAAGGCAAAAGCGAGCTTGTAATTGCAGTAGGCTGTACAGGTGGTAAGCATAGAAGTGTAACCCTTGCAAGACTTCTCAACAGCCACTTTATCGAATTAGGTCAGAAATCCACTCTCCATCACAGAGATATCTGGAAAGCCTGATTTTCTTGTTTCTTGTTTTTTTAAGGAGATAACAATGTCCTTTTCACACGAAGTAAAAAAAGAATTATCAAAGTATGACTGTAGTGTCTATGCTCAGGAATTTGCTGAGTGCTACGGTATGATGCTTTTCTCCAGACCTTTTTCAAGCTCAGAGATAAAGTTAAAAACCGAGTCCATTCACGTTGCTGAACGGTATATTACCTTGTCAAATAAGCTGTTTACACCGGTCATTGAAAAGCAGTCAACCCTGAAAGCCACCAGAGACTGCATAAATCTACACACAGTTTCTTTTATACTGCCTGATGAATGTGAGCGGATGTTTTCAGCGTTTGGTCATATGGCGGGCGATACTACTCTCAGAGTAAACAGGGGCAATATTGAGGATGATGTGTGCCTGAGTGCCTTTCTTCGCGGTGCATTCATGGCTTGCGGTTCTGTCAATGACCCCCAGAAGAACTACCATCTTGAGTTCTGTGCCGCATATAAAAACCTCTGCAATGATTTGTGTCTCCTTCTTTCTGAGATTGAACATTGTAATTTAACTCCTAAAACTATCCTCAGGGGAGGCTCTTATGTAGTTTACCTTAAGGACAGTGAGCAGATAACTGATCTGCTGACTTTTATGGGTGCAACTTCCTGTGCTATGGATATTATGAATGCAAAAGCCTATAAGCAGATGCGTAATATTGCAAACAGAAGGACAAACTCTGAGCTTGCAAATATCAATAAAACAGCTCAGGCTGCTGCACGTCAGCTTTCAGCTATTGAGAAGCTGGAGGCTGCTGTAGGACTTTCTTCTCTGCCTTCACAGCTTTATGAAATAGCACTTCTCCGCCGTGACAATCCTGAGCTTTCACTGAGAGATTTAGGTCAGCTTGCAGACCCGCCAATCAGCCGTTCAGGTGTTAACCACAGACTTATGAAGCTTGTGGAAATGGCAGAGGGCACTTCAGATTAAATAATTATTAGCTAACAGTTAGGAATGATATTATGAGCACAGCAAATCCTTTAGAGAAATTCAAGGATATGGATTATGAAACAGCAGTCACAAGGCTCTCAGAGCTTATTACAAAGCTTGAACGATCTGACGGAACCTTCACAGAGCTGATGGATGTATACAAGGAAGCTTTTGAGTATTACACCTATTGTACAGCATACCTTAATACTGCGGCAGATAAAATCAAGGACTTGAATAACCGAATGGCAGAGCTTCTCGGTGCTCTGGAGGAGGGGTGAGTTATGACTAATACTCAGGATATGATTGAAAAAGCTCTCAGCGGATATTTGCAGGAAACACCTGAGCTTTACTCAGTTTTATGGGAGTCAATGCGTTACTCCGTAGGTGCAGGCGGTAAGCGGGTACGTCCGAAGCTTACCCTTGAATTCTGCAAGCTGTGTGGCGGAGACGAAGCCTCAGCTTTGCCTTTTGCCTGTGCTGTTGAGCTTATCCACACATACTCATTAATTCACGATGACCTTCCATGTATGGATGATGACGATATGCGTAGGGGAATGCCCTCAAACCATATCAAATTTGGTGAAGACACAGCACTCCTTGCCGGAGATGCGCTGCAAAGTCTTGCTTTTGAGATTATGCTTTCACCTGATACCCTGAGCCGCTGTCCGGCTGACAGAGCTGCCGGTGCCGCTTTCTATCTCGCAAAACTTTGCGGAGCTTCAGGTATGGTAGGCGGTCAGGTTATAGATTTACAATATGAAAATAAAAGAGCTTCTGAGGAAGTCATTACTCAGATGCATCTGCTTAAAACAGGTGCTCTCATTGAGGCGGCTTGCCTTATGGGCTGCGTTGTTGCAGGTGCTGACGAGAAAAAACTCACAGCCGCTTCAAAGTACGCACAGTGTATCGGTCTTGCATTTCAGCTGGTAGACGATGTCTTGGACGTAACCTCCACAAGTGCTGAGCTTGGCAAGCCCGTAAACTCTGATGTGGATAATAACAAATCCACTTTGGTTTCTCTTTTCGGAACAGATGAATGCATACGCCGTGCAGAAGCTCTCACTCAGGAGGCTATTGATGCTCTCAGTGTATTTGAGGGAGATACATCTTTCCTCAAGGATTTTGCAATAAAGCTTTCAAAAAGGCGTAACTGATTTACTGATATAGGAATTATAGATTTCGGTATAACCGAGGATTCAGATATGGATAATAACAATTTTCAGATGCTTGAAAAAATTAAATCACCGGAAGACCTGAAAAAACTAAAGGTTGAAGAGCTTCCCTTACTTTGTGAAGAAATACGCCGTAAGCTTATTTTGACCGTGTCAGAAAACGGCGGTCACCTGGCACCTAATTTAGGCGTAGTTGAGCTGACTGTTGCTATGCATTATGTTTTCAACTGCCCTGATGATTCTATTGTCTGGGATGTAGGCCATCAGTGCTATACTCACAAGATGCTTACAGGAAGATACGACAAAATCAGCACTATCCGCCGTACAGGCGGACTCTCAGGTTTTCCCAGAAGATATGAAAGTCCCTACGATGTTTTCGGTGCAGGCCACAGCAGCACCTCTATCTCTGCGGCTTTAGGTATCGCCAAGGCAAAACAGCTCAAGGGAGAGGACAGCTACACAGTTGCTTTTATCGGTGACGGTTCTTTCACAGGCGGTCTTGCTTTTGAGGGTATGAACAACGCAGGAAGACATAAGCGTAATTTTATTGTTGTTCTCAACGACAATAAAATGTCAATCTCCAAGAACGTAGGGGCACTGTCTCGCCATCTTACCAAAATCCGCGTAAGTCCTTGGTACCTTAATGCTAAAATTGATTTAGAGCGGTTTCTTACAAAAATTCCCCTTATAGGAAAACCCTTTGTAATTTTTCTTACCAACTTCAAAAACTGGTTTAAAAAGAAAATTTACAAGACAAATATTTTTGAAAATTTTGGTTTTCATTATTACGGCCCTGTTGACGGTCACAATCTTGAAAGCCTGATAAATGTACTGCAGGCGGCTAAAAAGGTGAATAAACCTGTACTTATTCATGCTGTTACCGTTAAGGGTAAAGGCTACCAGTTTGCAGAGAACGACCCCAAGAGCTTCCATGGTATCGGCAAATTCGACATCGACACAGGCGAACCTCTTTCTCATTCCGACTCATACAGCGATTGCTTCGGCAACTGTATTTGTGAGCTTGCAGATAATGATGCAACTATCTGTGCAATTACAGCGGCTATGACTACAGGAACAGGTCTTTCTGCTTTTTCATCAAAGTTTCGCGACAGGTTTTACGATGTAGGCATTGCCGAGGAGCATGCAGTAACCTTCGGTTGCGGTCTTGCTTCTCAGGGTATGACTCCTGTTTTTGCAGTGTATTCAAGCTTTTTACAGCGAGCTTATGACCAGCTTGTCCACGATGCCGCCTCACAAAATCTGCACCTTGTTTTAGGTGTTGACCGTGCAGGAATAGTAGGTGAGGACGGAGAAACCCATCAGGGAGTATTTGATGTTTCAATTCTTAACACAATCCCATCAACTACTATCTACTCGCCATGTTATTTTGATGATTTAAAAGCTTGTATTACTCAGGCTGTTACCAAAGAAAAAGGACTCACAGCAGTTCGTTATCCAAGAGGTTCAGAGCCTTTCCGTCCCGATGACTTTACTCATAACGGTATCAACTTCAGTGTTTACGGCAACCCCAACGCATCCCGCCTCATAGTGACCTACGGCAGGCTCTTTGCTCAGGCTTGCAAGGCAAAGGAGATGCTTTCGGCAGTGGGTAAAGAGGTGTGCATCCTGAAGCTCTGCCGAATTAAGCCCATTGACCCGGAGGCAATCCGATTTGCCTCTTGCTTCAAGCGTGTGTATTTCTTTGAAGAAGGAATGCGATCAGGAGGAGTAGGAGAGACCTTTGAGTCAGAGCTTGTAAAGGTACGTTTTGAAGGCAGTTACTCAATAACTGCAATTGAGGATATGTTTATTCCTCATTCCAAAGATACAGTGGCACTTCACGCACTCAAGTTTGATGCCGAGGGAATGTTTGATATTTTAAGAAAATAAACGGAGCTGTTTATGAAAAAACGTCTTGATGTACTTGTATACGAAAAAGGACTTGCTGAAAGCAGAGAAAAGGCAAAGGCTGTTATTATGGCAGGTCTTGTATATGTGAATAATCAAAAAGCTGATAAATGCGGCAGTACCTATGAAGAGGACTGCAGTCTTGAGGTTCGCGGCCCTGCCCTAAAATACGTAAGCCGCGGAGGACTCAAGCTGGAGAAAGCAATGGCTTCTTTTTCACTTGATTTACAGGACGCAACAGCTATGGATATCGGAGCATCTACTGGAGGCTTTACCGACTGTATGCTTCAAAACGGAGCCAAAAAGGTTTATTCCATAGATGTAGGCTACGGCCAGCTTGCGTGGAAACTGAGAAACGATGAGCGTGTAGTCAATATGGAGCGTACCAACTTTCGCAAAGTTACTCCTGACATGATTGAAGATAAAATTGACTTTTTCTCAGTTGATGTTTCTTTTATTTCTCTCAAGCTTATCCTCCCTGTTGTACGCCCTCTGCTCTCTAACGATGGGCAGGGCGTGTGCCTCATAAAACCTCAGTTTGAAGCAGGCAGAGGTAAGGTAGGCAAAAAAGGCGTAGTACGCGACAAGTCGGTGCATACAGAGGTCATTACCTCAATCCGAGACTTCTGTCTGGAATGCGGATTTGATGTGCTTGGACTTGATTTTTCACCTGTTAAAGGGCCTGAAGGAAATATCGAATATCTTATTTACATACGAACAAGCAATGAACCTACACTTTTCACAGACGTAACACCTGAGGAACTCTCAGATGCTTCTCATAAAGCCCTTGACAAGGAGGCATAAACGTGAAAATTGCGTTGATTCCTAACGGAGATAAACCCAAAGCACTTTTGTGTGCACAGGCAATAGCTACTCTCCTTACACAAGAGGGTGCATCAATACTTTTGCCTGAGAATATGAAAGGTACGGTTTCAGCAGAGGGTGCAGAGTATTTTTCTGACCATCAGTCCCTGTTCTCTCACTGTGACTGTGCTGTAACTGTAGGCGGTGACGGTACTATTATCCACAGTGCACGTCACGCAGCTCTTTCAGAAAAACCTGTTATTGGTGTCAATTTAGGGACTCTCGGCTATGTAGCAGAGGTTGAACCCTCAGAGATTAAGTCTCTTGCAAGACTTCTTTCAGGGGACTATATAACCCGTGAGCGTATGCTTCTGGATGTTTGTGTAGAACACTCTGACGGCACAAAAGAGTCATACTTGGCAGTGAATGATGCGGTTATTTCCCGAGGTTCACTTTCTTGTATCATCGACCTTGATGTTTTTGTGCAGGAAGAAAAAATCTGCAACTACCGTGCAGACGGGCTTCTTTTTTCCACTCCTACAGGCTCCACCGCCTATGCTCTATCAGCAGGAGGCCCCGTGATTGACCCTTATCTGAGTCTTATCGAGCTTACTCCCGTTTGCCCTCATTCTCTCACAGCCAGAACGGTTATTTTTTCTGAGGATACTGTGTTTTCTGTTGTATGCAATTCACCCGATACATCTTATCTTACTGTAGATGGTCAAGTGTCGGTTCCTCTTGCAAGCAGTGATATAGTGCAGATCAGCAAGTCACGCCATACACTCAGAATGAATATTCTCAAAGATAAAAACTTCTACAAAAAAGCAGGCGAAAAGCTTTGATTTTCAGACTGCAAGAGGTGACTCAATATGAAAATTAACAGACACGCAAAAATACTTGAACTTATAAAAAACCATCCCATAACTACTCAGGAGGAGCTTTTGCTGAAGCTGAAGGAGGAGGGCTACTCTGTAACACAGTCCACAGTTTCCAGAGATATCAAGACTCTTCGTCTCCAGAAGACTCACAGTATAGACGGCAAGTACAGATATTCTGCTCCTACAGGCATTCAGCCTGATGTGAAAAACGGATTTTCAGGTATCCTTTCAGGTTCGATTGTATCAGTAGAAACTGCTCAGAATATAGTAGTTGTCAAAACTTTCAGTGGTATGGCGTCTGCTGCCTGTGCCGCAATAGATACTATGAACTTGCCTTCTGTGGTAGGTTCCCTTGCAGGTGATGATACCATATTCATTGCTTGTACGGACGTAACATCTGCTAATTCTCTGGTACACACTCTCAGAGACTATGCAGTATAATCTTAACCAACACATACTCTTTTACGAACAGGTCATATTATGCTTACAGAACTTTACATTGAAAACATAGCAGTTATTGAAAAAACAAATATAGAATTTACCAAGGGACTTAATGTACTCACAGGTGAAACAGGTGCAGGTAAAAGCATAGTCATTGATGCAATTTCCGCAGTGCTTGGCAGACGTACCTCACGTGAGCTTGTCCGTACAGGAGCTGACTCAGCCTATGTAAGTGCCCGTTTCTGCAATGTAGGAGAGGCAGTGATTAAAACACTTGAGGAGCTTAATTACAGCCTTGAAGACGGTTCACTGCTTATTGAGAGAGAGTTTACTCTTTCAGGCAAAAACAATTGCCGCATTAACGGCAGACCTGCCGCACTCTCAGTGCTCAAGGAAATCGGCAGATATCTTATAAATATTCACGGACAGCATGAAAGCTACGAGCTGATGTCTCCTGATTTGCACATAAGCTACATTGACTCTTTGGGTAATCTTTCTGAGGAACTTCTTGAATATAGAAAAGAGTATGCACACTACAGAGAGCTTACCCGTATTCTTAACCAGAAGGATACCGATGACAGAGACAGAGCAAGACGTACAGATTTGCTTACATTTCAAATTTCCGAGCTTGAGGATGCTAACCTTCAAATCGGTGAGCAGGAAGCCCTTATGGAAGAACGCTCAATTCTGGCAAACTCAAGCCGTTTGCGTGAGCATCTGAAAAACGCATCTTACCTTCTTACAGGTGACGGGGGAGAGTTTTCAGGAGTTCTGTCAGCACTTAGCGATGCTGTAGATGAGGTTGAGTCCTCATCTAATCTTGTTTCCTCTTTTTCATCTCTTTCGGAGCGTATTCGCAGTTGCTATTTTGAGCTTCAGGATTTGGCATCTGATGTTAGCCGCGAGAGTGAAAATGTTGAAGATGACCCTTATCGTTTAGAAGAAATTGAACAGCGGCTTGATTTAATAAACAGACTTTCTAAAAAATACGGAGATACTGAAGAAGAGATGCTTCAGTATCTGGAAATTATCAAGACTGAGTTTGACACAATAAGCCGGTTTGAAGAGGACAGAGAAAAGCTCATCGAAGAACAAAAGAGAGCCTTTGAGCTTTGTAACTGTCTTGCCTGTGCTATTTCAGAGAAACGCAGAAAGGTTTCCGAGTCTTTCTGTAATCAGGTTTCAGAGCAGATGCGTCTGCTTGATATGCCCAGTGCTACAGTTGCAGTTTCACAGATTAACTGTCCGCTTAGCGAAAACGGAATTGATGAAATAGAATTTCTGGTTTCTACCAATGCTGGCGAGCCTCCAAAACCTGTTGCAAAGGTAGCTTCAGGCGGTGAGCTTTCCCGTATGATGTTAGCTATTAAAACCGTTCTATCTCACACAGACCCTACTGATACCCTGATTTTTGACGAGGTAGATACAGGTATCTCCGGTTCTGCCGCACGCAGAGTAGGCGATGCACTCAAACGTGTAAGTGACAGTGCCCAGTCTCTTTGCGTAACTCATCTACCACAGATTGCGGCTTTAGCTGACTCTCACTACCTTATCCAAAAAAGCGAAAAAGACGGCAGAACCTACACACAGGTCAAGCCTCTTTCCTATGAGGGCAGAGTAGAGGAACTTGCACGCATCATTGGCGGAGTCGATATTGGCGAGGCAGCTTTTGACTACGCAAGAGAGCTTCTCTCACATAACAAAGACATTAATCACAACTAATTTATACATTCGGAGCAGATTATGAGAAAATGGATTGTTGCACAACTTGATAAGGCTGAGGCACTCAGACTCAGTGAGAGTATGGATATCCCCATGCTCTTATCTGTGCTGTTGTGCATCCGAGGCTTCACCGATGAAGAAAAAATCTCAGGCTTCCTCAGTGATGAACCTGTGTTTTCTGACCCTTTTCTCATAAAGGATATGGAAAAAGCAGCTGACCGCATCCGAATAGCCATTGAAAATTTTGAAAGAATATGTATCTACGGTGACTACGATGCTGACGGAGTTACAGCTACAGCTCTTTTGTATTCTTACCTTGATTCTGTAGGAGCAAACGTAATCTATTATATTCCCTCCAGAGCAGAGGAAGGCTATGGTATGAACCGTGAAGCCATCACCCAACTTTTTGCACAGGGTGTCAGCCTGATTGTTACTGTAGATAACGGAATTTCTGCTTATGAAGAAATTGCTTATGCTAAATCCTTAGGGATTGATACTGTTGTAACTGACCATCACACTGTTCCTGAGGTTATACCAGAGGCAGCAGCTGTTGTGGACTTGCATCAGGAGGATTGCCCCAGCACCTTTAAAGAACTTTCCGGTGTAGGTGTGGCTTTGAAACTTGTGATGGCCTTGGAAGAGGGTTTCTCCGAAACAGAAGATATTCTTGAAAATTTTGCTGATTTAGCTGCATTGGGAACAATCGGTGACGTTGTAAGTCTTACGGACGAAAATCGTTCTATTGTAAAAGAAGGTGTCCGTATCCTCCAAAACAGCGACAGAGTAGGCATCCGTGCACTTCTTCGCAGTGCAGGCTATGAGGATAAACCTCTGACCGCCGGTACTCTGGCATATACTGTTGTTCCCAGAATCAACGCTGTGGGAAGGCTTGGGCTTTCTACTCGTTCGGTGGAGCTTCTTCTCACTGAAGATGAAGCCTTGGCAGAAAGCTTGGCTGAAGAGCTTTCTGAAGATAACCGTACCCGACAGCAGATAGAAAAAGAAATTCTTGCAGAAATTGACGAGCGAATAAAAAATGACCCTGCTCTTACAATGCAGAGCATAATCATAATTGACGGGGATAACTGGCATCAGGGCGTTATCGGTATTGTTGCCGCAAGAGTCAAGAGTGCTTTTGGTAAGCCCTGTATTGTTATTTCCCGTGAGGGAGACTCTGCACGTGCTTCTGGCAGGTCAATAGAGGGATTTTCTCTATCCGATGCAATATTTAACTGCAGTGACTTACTGGAGCATTTCGGCGGACATCCTATGGCAGTGGGCTTTTCTCTCAAAAGCAAAAACATTGAAAAATTCAAGGAGACTCTGTATTCCTACACTGATTCTTTGGACGATATGCCTTTGCCTGAGCTTCACCTTGATTGCAAACTGAATCCTACACTTCTTGATTTGTCTTTGCTTGACAGTATTTCGGCATTAGAGCCTTTTGGTGCAGGCAATCCTTCTCCCTTGTTCGGGCTTTATAATATGCGTATTGATGATATTAAGGAGCTGTCAGGGGGTAAGCACAGAAAGCTTACCGTTTCCCGAGAAGGAGCCATTGTTACGGCTATGTGCTTCGGTGTAGATGTAACAGGTTTTTGCTACAATACAGGAGATGTTGTGGATTTAGCTGTTGCACTGGACAGAAACTTCTACGCAGGAAATACATACCTCTCAGTTATTGTCAGAGATATTAAGCTCAGTTCAACAGATAACGAAGCTCAGCTTATCTCAGAGCGTATATATGAACGTTTCTGCACAGGCAGAAGCATTACTACACAGTCAGCTCGTACTATTTTACCTGACAGGGAAGATTTCTCTCTTGTTTACCGTTATTTACGTAAAAACGGCGGTTTTACTGGAAGTATTGATATGCTTTCTGTAAGACTGGGATTTTCTCTTGGTAAGCTTCGCACAGTGCTTACTGCTATGTGTGAGCTTAGACTCATAGAAATGCAGGAGGGTATGACTACGGCACAGATTTCACTGTGTCAGGTTGAAGGAAAAGTTGACCTGCAGTCAGCACCAATTATTCAGGAACTCACGGAGGTGTGCAGATGAATATATCAGAAAATAACAATATCACCAGTGTAAACGAACAGGAAAACGTCTGTGCTGATATGAAACACTATAGAGATTATGGTGATCTTAAGGAACTCATAAAGTCCAGCGGACTTAAATTCAATATGGAGCGTATTGAAAAAGCATATCAGTATGCGTACGAGGCACACAAGGATCAACGCCGTGTGTCAGGACTTCCTTATATTCTACACCCTGTGTCAGTTGCTTATATTCTTGTTGGTCTGGGTATGGATACTGACTCTATCATTGCGGCGCTTCTTCATGATGTTGTAGAAGATACAGATACAACTTTAGAAGAAATCTCAAAGGATTTCGGCCCGGATATAGCTTTGCTCATTGACGGTCTCACAAAGCTGTCAAAAATCAAATACTCAAACCGAGAGGAGCAGCAGGCAGAGAACCTGAGAAAAATGCTCATTGCTATGAGTAATGATATCCGCGTTATCATCATAAAGCTTGCTGACCGTCTGCATAATATGCGTACCATTGATTGTATGCGTGAGCAGAAACGCCGAGACATAGCATTGGAAACAATGGAGGTTTATGCACCTATTGCACACCGTCTGGGTATTACTGCTGTCAAGGAAGAGATGGAGGATCTTTCTCTTCGTTATCTCGACCCTGTTGGTTATGCAGAGATTGAAGCGGAGCTTAACAAAACTGCAGGCGACCGTGACTCCTTTATTTCTGACCTTAAAGATGAAATACTTGAGAGAAGCCGTGATGCTATTGAGGATATTTACATCAGCGGAAGAGTTAAGAGTATACACAGTATCTACCGCAAAACCTTTATGAAAGGTAAAACTATAGAAGAAATTTATGATATTTTTGCTGTCAGAATAATTGTAAATACACTTACCGATTGTTACAATGTTCTGGGTTTTATCCACGACATATATAAGCCTATTCCAAACCGTTTCAAGGACTATATCTCTACACCTAAACCCAATATGTACCAGTCCTTGCATACAACAGTTGTAAGCCACAGAGGTATTCCCTTTGAGGTGCAGATTCGTACATGGGATATGCACCACACTGCCGAGTACGGTATTGCAGCTCATTGGAAGTATAAAGCAGGAGTAGGCTCAAAGGGTGGAGACTCCCTTGATGAACACCTTTCGTGGGTAAGAAAAATACTTGAGACCCAGAAGGACTCTGTTGATGCCACAGACCTTGTCAGTACAATCAAAACCGACCTTAATCCCAACGAAGTTTTTGTCTTTACTCCAAAGGGCGATGTTATCAATCTGCCTGCAGGTTCCACAGTTATAGACCTTGCTTATGCAATCCACTCTGCTGTTGGTAACAGTATGGTAGGTGCTAAGGTAGACCGCAGAATTGTTCCTATTGATTATCCTCTCAAAACAGGTGAAATTGTTGAAATCCTTACTCAGAAAGAGGCACAGGGTCCCAAGCGTGACTGGCTGAAGATTGTACGTACTTCAGAGGCAAGGAGTAAGATTCGCTCTTGGTTTAAGAAAGAACGCAGAGAAGAAAATATTTCCGAAGGTAAAGCGGAGTTTGAGCGTGAACTCAAAAAGAACGGCATCAATATTCCTGACAATGAGCTTGAGGAGTTTCTTGGAAAGGTTAACCTTAAAATTCAGGTTAATAACCTTGATGATTTCTATGCGGCAATCGGCTATGGCGGTATTCAGCTGTGGAAGATTATGCCCAGAATTCGTGACCTGTATCAAAAGCTATATGTAAAACAAAATACTGAGTTTGTACCGTCCGCGAGTGCTGAGCAGTCAAAGCGTAAGAAGGTGGGCTCAGGTGTTATTGTAGAGGGAATGGACGATGTTCTTATTAAGTTCTCCCGTTGCTGTAACCCTGTACCCGGTGATGATATCATAGGTTTCATTACCCGAGGATACGGTGTTTCTATCCACAAATGTAACTGCAAAAATGTTCCTGAGGACATAGAAAAGACAGAGCATCCTGAACGCTGGGTGAGTGCTCACTGGGAGAACAGTGTACGAGAGGTGTTCCAGACCAGTCTGGAGATTATCGGTATGGACCGCACAGGCTTCCTTGCAGATGTTTCAAACCAGCTTTCTGCAATGCATATTATGATTCGCACTCTTAACTGCCGTGAGCTTCCCGGCGGTGTTGGTGTTATCAATGTTACCATTGACGTTACCGACACAGGTCACCTTAAGACTGTAATAGCACGTCTTAATACAATCAGAGGCATAACTTCAGTTACAAGAAAATAATTTATTCGGGGATTAGTATATGAAGGCAGTAATACAACGAGTGTCACAGGCTTGTGTCACCGTAGACGAAAAAATAATAGGACAGATAGAAAAGGGCTTTCTCATCCTTTTAGGAGTTGAGAAAGGCGATGAAAAAATTGAAGCCGAGGTGCTCTCAAAGAAAATCGCAGGACTTCGGGTTTTCACTGACGAAAATGATAAGATGAACCTTTCTCTTTCTGACATCAGCGGAGCAGTGTTGGTAATTTCAAACTTTACTCTCTGCGGAAATTGCAAAAAGGGAAGACGTCCAAGTTTTGACAACGCTGCTCGTCCTGAAGAAGCAAATGCACTTTATGAGTATTTCTGTGAGTGTATGAAAAATAACGATATAGAAAAGGTTGAAAGAGGAGAGTTTGGAGCTGATATGAAAGTTAACCTCCTTAATGACGGCCCTGTTACTCTCATTGTGGATTCCAAGGAGCTGAGCCGATGATTTCTGTCAAAACCTTTCATCTTGGTATAATGTCCACAAATACCTACCTGATTACTGATAAAGCTACAGGTTTTTGTGCTCTTGTTGACCCTGCCTGCAAGGACGACTCACTGACGTCAGAACTTTTAAAAGCAGGCAAGGAAAAACTTAAATATATCCTGCTTACTCACGGACATTTTGACCATATCGGCGGTGTAGCAGAGTATGCACGGATGTTTTCATCTCAGATAGTTATTTCTTCTGAGGAAGAGCCTTTTCTTCACGACAATAACCTGAATCTTTCCTGCCTTTTAGGTGCTTCTCAGTTAAGTCCCGTGAATGCACACGTTACCCTTAACGAGGGTGATACCTTGATGCTTGGTGAAACCGAGATTAAATTTCTTCTTACTCCGGGGCACACTCAGGGGAGCGGATGTTTTGTTATCCCTGAGGATAAAGTAATCTTTTCGGGAGACACGCTCTTTTTTCGCTCTATGGGCAGGGTAGATTTCCCTACAGGAGACCCTCAGCAGATGATGCTTTCACTTTTAAAACTTCGTGATATACAGGGAGACTACACCGTTTACCCCGGTCACGACAGACCCACAACCCTTCAGGACGAACGCAGGTTCAATCCTTATTTTATAAGTTAAAGATAATTAATTATGAATCTATACACAGTAAATCATTCCTATCATTATGAACTCGAAAATTTAACACGTGCATTCTTTCCTAACGAAAAGATTGCAGTAATTCCCTCAGAGTTTTTGCCTGAGGTTTTGGAGGCTCCCTACATTCTTACACAGTACGGTGAGGATATGTCTGTGTCTGTGGTGTGCGGTGAGTTTTCTAAAACTCTCAGCGAACACTCGGGCACATCTGACGATGAGCTTACAATGGCAACATTGCTCTATAGGCTTCTGCGGGAACTCACAGGCGTTTCTCTTTCATGGGGATTGCTCACAGGAGTCCGACCCATAAAGCTTTTCAGAAGACTTTGTGAAAAAATGGGCGAGGAGGGAGCAAAAAACTACTTTCTTAAAAATCTTCTTGTGTCATCGGAGAAGACCCAACTTGCAGGAATCACCTGTGTAAACGAGCAGAAAATTCTGAATCTATCAGGCAAAGATTCTTTCAGTCTTTACATATCAATCCCTTTTTGTCCCACAAGGTGCAGTTATTGTTCCTTTGTTTCTCAGTCTGTAGAGAAGGCAAAGCACCTGATTGACCCTTATGTAGATCTGCTTTGTAAGGAAATAGCCCTAACAGGTCAGATTGCAAGAGACCTTAATCTGAGTCTTGAAACTGTATATATAGGAGGAGGAACCCCTACAACTTTGGAGCCTCCTCACCTTACACAGCTTCTCTCAGCAGTGAGGGAAAACTTTGATATGTCAACCTGCAGAGAATTCACTGTAGAAGCAGGCAGACCCGACACAATCACCGAAGATAAACTCAGAGCTCTCATAGAGGGAGGATGTGACCGCTTAAGTGTCAATCCTCAGACACTCAGCGATGAAATTCTTCGCAATATTGGCAGACGCCACACTGTTGAAGATTTTTATCGTTCCTTTGAACTTGCACGCAAGGTAGGTTTTAAGCACATAAACACCGACCTTATTGCAGGACTCCCGGGCGATACTCCTGAAAACTTCAGAAAAACTATGGAGGGTATCTGTGCGTTGTCACCTGAAAGCGTTACAGTTCATACTCTTTCTATGAAGAGAAGCTCAAAGCTTACAGAGGAGAATATGCAGATAATGCGTGAGGATACCTGCTCTGTGTCAAGTATGCTCAGCACTGCTTACTCAGCCCTTGAAGCAGAGGGATTCCAGCCATATTATCTTTACCGTCAGAGCAGAATGGTTGGTAATATGGAAAATACAGGCTGGTCAAAGCACGGCTTTGAAGGACTTTATAATGTGTACATTATGGACGAAACCCACACCATACTTGCTTGCGGTGCAGGTGCTGTCACAAAGCTCCGCGACCCATACTCTGACCGTATCGAGCGTATATTTAACTTTAAGTATCCATATGAATATAATGCAAGATACGATGAGCTCATAAGCCGTAAAGACGCTGTTGCTCCCTTTTACAGGGAATTCAGACAAGGAGGTAACGGTAATAATGTCGGATAAAAAAACTAAGCAGAAGAACTCCTCTCAGAGCTTCTTAAAGGGTGCCTTCATACTCACACTCAGTATGATTGCAGTAAAACTCTGCGGACTTGCCCAGAAAGTTCTTCTTACAAACCTTTACGGTAAACTAGGCGGCAGTTTTGCTGAGTTTGGTACAGCATTGTTCTCTAACGCCTACGAGCTGTACGTACCCTTGTTCACACTGGCAACAGTAGGTTTTCCCATAGCTGTTTCCCGACTTGTGTCAGAAAGCTACGCCAAGGAACGATATAATGACATTAAGCAGATTTATAAAGTAGCAAAACCCTTCTTTATTGTAATGGGTGTGCTGTGCTTTCTGCTTATGGCTGTAGGCAGCTTTTTCTATATTGAGTATATCAACTCACCTTACTCGTTGCCTGCAATGCTTGTCCTTGCACCTACCATATTCTTCGGTTGCCTTGTGTCTGTCTACCGCGGATATTACGAAGGCTTGCGTAATATGACTCCTACTGCAATTTCAGAGGTTCTTGAAGCTTTCTCAAAAATTGCAATCGGAGTAGTTCTTTCCTATATTTTTGTCAATGTAGGTGCCAATCAATACGCATCCACAGGTACAATATTTGGCCTTACCTTTGAGTCAACAGATGAGGCATACCGCACACTTGTAGCTATTTCTGTAGCCGCTTCTATTTTAGGTATCACAATGGGCAGTGTAATAGCATTCCTTTACCTGCGTATTCGTTTTTCGCTTAATAAGGGGGATATTCCTGAGGAATACTACCTTCGCTCAGTTGAGGCTGTCTCAAAGCGTGAAACCTTCTCAAAAATGTGCAAAACAGCACTACCTGTCGGTATTGGTGCTCTTGTTATGAGTATCTCAAGCACTATTGATGCCACAATTATCCAGAATCTTATGTATAATATGGCTGTTACTCAGCCGCAGGCACTCCTTGCTGAATTTAATCACGTTTTGGATAATGAGATAACAGATGAAAAAATCACTATCCATACTTGTATCTGGGGTTATTACAGTGCATCTGTAACCCTTTCGTCTCTTGTGGTTGCTGTTACTCAGGTATTCGGCACAAGTGCTATGCCAAATGTAACCAATGCCTACACAAAGGGTAATAAAACTGAGCTTAAAGAGGCGATGGAAACTGTTCTTCGCCTTACAACAATGTTTGCTTTTCCTTGTGCAATCGGACTTGCAGTTTTAGCTGAGCCTGTTTTGTCTCTGGTTTACTCAGGCAACCCTAACATCTCTCAGTTTGGCGGGGAAGTGCTTCAGGTCTTAGGTCTCTCTGTAATCTTCATGGGCACAATCACTCCTATCTGCTCAATGCTTCAGGGTGTAGGCAAGGTAAAGACCACAATGTATATTTATATTTTCGGTACTGTTTCAAAGATTATTGTGTCGTATCTTTTTGCAAGGAATGTTCAAATCAACATTGTAGGAGCGGCAATTGGTTCTCTGGTTTCCAATTTCCTAATGTGTACCGTTGCTATGTTCCTGCTCATAAAGAACACAAAAATTATGCCTAATTTTGTCAATTCGGCTATCAAACCCATGATAGGAGCAATCCTTTGTGGAGGCTGTGCATACCTGTGTGCATATATTTTCAATCTCCACGTGCTGATTTCTATTGTGATTTCTGCTATATTCTACGTGTTAGTTTTGTTGATGTTGCATACTTTTACGAGAAATGAAATTTTAATGCTTCCAAAAGGTAAAAAAATTGTAATAATACTTGAAAAATTACACCTTATAGGGTAAAATATATGATTGGAATGCGGATTTCGCGATTTCGGTGGAGGAAATAACGGTGAATTTTCAATTTAAAGACAGTTATGATTTTAACGATCTTGTAAATATTATGAAAATCCTGCGTCAGCCGGGGGGATGTCCTTGGGACGCAGAGCAGACTCATAAGAGTATCCGCCGTGATTTTCTTGAAGAAACCTACGAGGCTATCGAAGCTATCGACACCGAGGACTCTGAGCTTCTCTGTGAAGAGCTGGGTGATGTGCTCCTGCAGGTTGTGTTCCATTCTCAGATTGAACAAGACCTTGGCGGCTTCACAATAAACGAGGTTTGTGATGGTATTTGTAAAAAGCTCATTATCCGTCATCCTCATGTGTTTGCAGATGTTATTGCTGACACACCTGACAAGGTGCTTGAAAACTGGGACGCTATCAAAATGCAGACAAAAGAGCAAACTACCTATGCAGAAACCTTAGACAGTGTAAGTCACGCTCTACCGTCTCTTATCCGTGCTCATAAGGTTCAGCACAAAGCCCGCAAATTCGGCTTTGACTGGGATGATGTGAGCGGTGCACTTGCAAAGCTTTCTGAGGAAGTTGAAGAGCTTCGTCAGGCTGTTGAGTCGGGGGATAAAGACTCTTGCTACGAGGAAATGGGTGATGTGCTTTTCTCAGCAGTCAATGTGTCTCGTTTTATCTCTGTTGACCCTGAACAGTCTCTTGCATCTTCAGTAGATAAATTTATCGCAAGGTTTGCGAAAGTTGAAAAACTTGCAACAGAGCGAGGTATTGATATGAAAACCGCTTCTCTCACAGAGCTTGACGCTCTTTGGGATGAAATCAAAAAGCAGTGATTATCAGGACAAGCCCTGTACTGATTTTTAATTCAGTTATTTTTCGGCAAAGCCGAGTAAAATAAAAAATATTAATGGAGGTTCGATTATGAACAAGACTGAGTTAGTTGCAGCAGTTGCTGCAAAGAGTGGCATTTCTAAGAAGGACGCTGACAAGGCAGTTGCAGCAGTTCTCGACACAATCGTAGAGTCCATCGCAGCAGGTGAGAAGGTTGCTCTTGTTGGTTTCGGTACATTCGAGCAGAGAACAAGAAACGCAAGAACAGGTTGCGATCCCAGAACAAACGCTAAGATTGAGATTCCTGCTTCTAAGGTTCCCGCTTTCAAGGCTGGTAAAGCTTTTAAGGACGCTGTAAACAAGTAATTTGTTTAGATGGGCATACATCTCGTATGCCCATTATTTTTTTATCACATATTTGGAGGATTTATGAGACTTGATAAATATTTGAAAGTTTCCCGATTAATCAAACGCAGAACCGTTGCTGCAGAAGCCTGTGCCGCAGGTAAGGTTTCAGTTAATTCAAAGGTTCAGAAGGCATCCTATGATGTAAAGGTAGGAGATATAATCGAGCTTACATTTGGTGAAAAGGTGCTTAGGGTTCAGGTTGTAACTCTGCTTGAGCACGTCCGTAAGGAAGACGCAGATGCTATGTATAAACCACTTTGATTTAATGTAATATTTGCCTGCATCTCTGAATATTATTTTAAGGAATAATTTATTCGGAGGATATTATGCAGGAAAATTCAGCATTTCAGACTCACACACTTACTCTGGATAATAGAGAAAACCTGACTCTTACAGGAATTACAGATGTACCCGGATTTGACGAAGAGACTGTCAGTCTCAGAACACCTCTGGGTTCTCTTATAATCAAAGGAGATAAGCTCCACATAAACAAGCTTTCCCTTGACACTGGTGAGGTGTCCATAGACGGCAGAATTAACTCTCTGCAGTATCTTGAAGATACTCGCCAAAAAGGTATTATGTCCAAAATATTCAGGTGAGCACATGGAGTTTACACTTACTGACCAGCTTTTATGTTTTGTTTTTTCTCTACTGTGCGGCGGAGCCTTAGGTTTGTTCTATGAAATCCTAAGGTTGTTACGTGTTGCTTTTCATTCACGTAAGATTTTTGTTTTTTTCTGTGATGTGCTGTTCATGGTTGTGTTTGCTTTTGTGTCTGTGCTTTTCAGTATTTGTTATTCACGGGGAAACACAAGATATTTTATTGTAGCAGGTGAGGTTTTAGGAATTCTGATTGTCAGGTTTACACTTGGTAGGTTAAGTGTCAGATTTTTTGAACCGTCTTTAAGAAAAATCAAAGGCAAATGCAGAAAAATTGCAGTAAATATGGGAAAACTTGTGAAAAAACTCTTGCAAGTAACAGGCAACATATTGTATAATAAAAATAGGAAGAAGGATTCTGCTGAAGTAAGCAGAAAATCTATTAAACGAGGTAAACGGTACTATGGAGTTAAAACTGCTGAAGAGTAATAAAAAGAAACATCCTCTGCGGTATGTTGTCCTCGGTGCCGCTATTTTTGTTTTTTTAATCAGCTCCTTTATCACTATTGTAACTACACAAAAACACATTGCTGAAAAGCAGGCGGAGCTTGATGCTATCAAGAACGAAATCAGAATTCAGGAAATCAAAAATTCAGAACTTGAACATGTTCTCAACTACTCTGATGAGGAGTATTTGGAGTACGTTATTAATAAAGCTCACACTGACCTTGATTACGTCAGACAGGGCGAGCGTGTATTTGTTAATTCAGCAGGTAACTGATAATTCCTGCTTTGCTTAAATTTTATAAATCAGAAAAGGAAAAGTATGAAACCGGAAATTGGACAGATTTACGAAGGAAAAATCACAAGTATCACCAACTTTGGAGCTTTTGTCTCCCTGCCTGACGGCCCTGACGGAATGGTACATATCTCTGAGGTGTCAGATCGTTTTGTTAAAGACATCCACGATGTATGTAACGTAGGCGACACTGTCAAGGTAAAAGTAATCACCATTGCTGAAAACGGCAAGATTGCTCTGTCTATCAAGCAGGCAGCGGATAGGCCTCAGCGTCCTCAGAAGGATGACCGCCCTGACAGACAGGACAAATCACCTCAGCGCAGAGTTACAAAAAAACCGCAGGATCAGCCTAAGAGAACATCAGCGCCTCCTGTGTTTTATCCTGACGGAGTTTGGGAGGAGCAGGTTTCCTCCAATCCCGATTTTGAGGATATGATGTCAAAATTCAAGAAGTCAAGCCAGGACCGTATGTCTGACCTCAAACGCGGCGGTGAATCCCGCGGATACAGCCGCAGAGGTAACGGCTCAGGCAGAAAATAAAATATAATATCAAACTCAAAGGAGGTACCCGTATGAAGACTACCTATGTTGCACGCAAAGTTACCCTGAGAGATAACTTCAAAGAAAGAGTTGAGCGTAAGCTCCTTAAATTTGAGAAAATTTTTTCAGACAGTGCAGAGGCTACAGTTGTTGTAACCCTTGAGAAAAACCGTCAGACAGTGGAGGTTACTATCAAGGATAATTCTATGGTCTACCGTGCCGAATCTACCATGGCTGAGATGAACGATGCCCTTGACAAGGTTGTTGACCTTCTCTCCAGACAGCTCAGAAAGCACAAAACACGTCTTTCCAAGAGGCTGAGAACAGGCTCCATTGAGGAACTTTTTGCAGACACTTCTTCAGAAGAAGTGCTTGATGAAGAAATATCTGTTGTACGCAAAAAGCAGATACCCCTTAAACCCATTTCTGTTGAAGAAGCAATTCTCCAGATGGAAATGACAAACCACAAGTTCTATATGTTTACAAACGCCGACACAGGTGAGACAAATGTTGTCTATATCCGTGAGGATGGTGCATACGGACTCTTAGAGCCTTCAGTTGATGGCTGATTATAAATCAAAACTTATAAGGCGGGGGCATAAACTCCCGCCTTTAACTTTTCAGAGGTTACAATGAATAAACTTACTTTTTGTGCTCCTTGTGTTTTTGGCACTGAGGGCATTGTAGCAAACGAACTCCGTTTTATGGATATTGAAGGCGTATGTGCTCAGACAGGCAGAGTGCTTTTTGAAGGCGGATGGGAAGCTCTTGTCCGTGCAAATCTCCGCCTCAGATGTGCAGAGCGTGTGCAGCTTCTCGTAGGAGAGTTCTATGCGACAAGCTTTGAGGAGCTTTTTAACGGTGTTTATAATCTTCCCTTAGAGGAGTTTATTTGTAAAGATGAGGCATTCCCTGTAAAGGGCAGTTGTCTTGATTCAAAACTAATGAGCATTCCGGATTGCCAGAAGATTATCAAGAAGGCAGTTGCAAAAAGACTGGGTGAAAAATACAATACCTCTTGGCTTCCTGAGACAGCCTCACTTCACCAGATTCAATTTCTGATTCGTAAGGATAAGGTAAGTATTCTTCTTGATACCTCAGGTGCACCCCTTCACAAACGAGGCTACCGCAAAGAAGCAAACGATGCTCCCATAAGCGAAACCTTAGCTGCTACTATGGCAGACCTCAGTCGTGTGAGACGGGATCATTTTGTGGTTGATCCTATGTGCGGAAGCGGAACAATCCTTGTTGAGTCAGCACTCAAAGCTTTGAATATTGCCCCCGGAATTAACCGAACTTTTTCTGCTCAGGATTGGAGCTGTATTCCTGAAAAGCTCTGGAAACAGGAAAGAGAGCTTGCCCGTTCTCTCGAAAGACCTGATGCAAACTTTTTTGCAGTCGGAAGCGATATAGACAAAAACGCTTTAGCTGTAGCAAGGCATAACGCAGAAGTAGCAGGTGTTGCTGACAGAATTGAATTTATAGAGCGTGATTTGCATGACTTTATCCCTGAGCGGGAGAGAGGTACGCTTATAACCAATCCACCTTACGGAGAGCGGTTGCTTTCTGTCAAAGAGGCTGAGGAGCTTTATCGCACAATGGGAGAGAGGTTTGTTCGCAAACAAGGCTGGAGTTATGCTGTTATTACCCCTGATGACGATTTTGAAAAATGCTTTGGCAGACGGGCTGACAAACGCAGAAAGCTTTACAACGGTATGCTTCAATGTCAGCTTTATATGTATTATACCTGATTTGAATGTTTAAACTGCTATGTAAAAATTCTGAAGTTTACGGAGGAATTACAATTATGTTTATAACTAAGACGATGAAGAGAGTACTTGCTGGTGCTATGGCAATTGTACTCACAGCTTTTGCCTGTGCCTGCACAGCAGACAATTCTCAGGAGACAGAGCCTACCACAGCTCCTGCCAAGTATGCTATCGGTGTCATTCAGAGCTTTGATGATGCGTCAAGCGAGCATACTTATCAGGGCTTTTCTGCTGCTTTTAACGACAAAGGTTATTATCAGTCAGAGTTTCACTCTGTGTCTGTAGTAAACTGCAAGGGTGATAAAGACAAGTGCAAGGAAGCAGCAGAAAGATTTGTCTCTGAAGATGTAAATCTGATTTTCGCCATTGGTGAACCTGCGGCAGTTGCGGCGGCTAAAGCAACTGATACAATCCCTGTTATCTTTTCAGGTGTTACTGACCCTATAGAAGCCGGACTCCTTAAATCCTGTGAAAAGCCTGATAAAAACATCACCGGTGTGTCTGACCTTACACCTGTTTTTGAACAGTTGAGTCTTGTTATAAAGCTTGTTCCTAAGGCTAAAAAGATATCCTCTGTCTATATGGCAACTGATGAAAACTCAATTCTCCTGTCAACCCTTGCAGACACTGCGGCTCAGTCTCTTGCTCTTGATTATACAGCATATACTGCAACCGATGAAAAGCAGATTGATACCTGTGTTGACAATGCTTTGAAAGACTGTGATGTGCTCTATCTTATTGAGGATAAGCTTACCCGTGAGCACGCTGATGCTATAATCAAAGCGGCAAATAAAAAGAAAGTGCCCGTGATTTCTTCTTCGGAAGCTCTTCTTTCCTCAGGTTGCCTTGCTACCAGTGTTCCCGATTATTCGGATATGGGTTACAACGCAGGTGAGCTTGCACTCATAATTCTTAAAAAACTGAGGAATGTTTCTGACCTTTCCGTAGAGTATCCTGATGTTTGTATTGATAAGGTTAACGCACAGGTTGCAGAAAGTTTCAAAATTGACGAAACAACCCTGGAAGGAATGACAATTGTAAATAATAAATCGTAATTTCTTAGTGATGTTACAATATGTTAATATAAAATTAATTTTTAGCTGTCAAAATACACTTGATTTTTTACAAAAAATGGTATAGTATATTATTAGCACTCAAAGTAAACGAGTGCTAATTTTTCGACAAATATGTTAGGAGGATATATATGACTATTAAACCTTTACTCGACAAAGTAGTTCTTAAAGCAGACGATGCTGTAGAGACTACTGCAAGCGGTATCGTACTTTCCAGTGCCGCACAGGAGAAGCCTCAGTTTTCAACTGTAATCGCTGTAGGCCCCGGCGGCATAATTGACGGCGAAGAAGTTGCAATGTACGTAAAAGTCGGCGATAAGGTTATTACCGGCCAGTACGCAGGCACAAAGGTAAAGCTTGAGGGCGAGGAGTACACAATCGTACGCCAGTCTGACATCCTTGCTCTGGTAGAGTAATATTACTTAGTTTCAGGAGGTATATAATATGGCAAAGCAGATTATTTACGGCGAGGAAGCACGTAAAGCATTAAAGAGCGGTATTGACCAGCTTGCAGATACCGTTAAAATCACACTTGGTCCCAAGGGCAGAAATGTTGTTCTTGACAAAAAATTCGGTGCACCCCTTATCACAAATGACGGTGTCACCATTGCTAAGGAAATCGAGCTTGACGACCCCTTCGAGAATATGGGCGCTCAGCTTGTAAAAGAAGTTTCTATCAAGACAAACGATGCTGCCGGTGACGGTACAACCACAGCTACACTTCTTGCTCAGGCACTTATCCGTGAGGGTATGAAGAATGTAACAGCCGGTGCTAATCCTATGATTCTTAAAAAAGGAATCGATAAGGCTGTAAAAACAGCTGTAGATGCAATTGTTGCTAACAGTGTTCAGGTAAAGGGCTCTGAGGATATTGCACGTGTTGCAACTATTTCATCTGCTAACGAGTCCATTGGCGACCTTATTGCAGATGCAATGGAGAAGATTACTCAGGACGGCGTCATCACAATCGAAGAGTCCAAAACTGGCGAGACCTATAGCGAGGTTGTCAAGGGTATGATGTTTGACCGTGGCTACATCGCTCCTTATATGGTAACAGACAGTGACAAGATGGAGGCTGTTCTTGACGATGCTCTTATCCTTATCACAGATAAGAAGATTTCCAACACACAGGAGATTCTGCCTCTCCTTGAACAGATTGTTCAGTCTGGCAGAAAGCTTCTCATTATCGCTGAGGATGTAGAGGGCGAGGCTCTCACAACATTGGTACTTAATAAGCTTCGCGGTACCTTCACTTGTGTAGCTGTTAAAGCTCCCGGTTTTGGCGACAGACGTAAGGAAATGCTTCAGGATATTGCAACTCTCACAGGCGGTACAGTGTTCACTTCTGATTTAGGTCTTGAGCTTAAGGATGCTACACTCCAGCAGCTTGGTATGGCACATCAGGTAAAGGTTCAAAAGGAGAACACAATTATCGTAGGCGGTGCAGGCGATGCATCTGCTGTTCAGGGCAGAGTAGCACAGATTCGTCAGCAGCTTGAAACAACAAACAACGACTTCGACAGAGAGAAGCTTCAGGAGCGTCTTGCAAAGCTTGCAGGCGGTGTTGCTGTTATCAAGGTTGGTGCGGCTACAGAGATTGAGCTTAAGGAGAAGAAGCTCCGTGTTGAGGATGCTCTTGCAGCTACAAAGGCGGCTGTTGAAGAGGGTATCGTTGCAGGCGGCGGTATTGCTATGATTAACGCAATTCCTGCAGTTTCTGCTCTTGTAGATACCGCTACAGGTGATGAGCAGACTGGTATGCGTATTGTCCTTAAAGCTCTTGAAGAGCCTGTTCGCCAGATCGCTTCTAACGCTGGTCTTGAAGGTTCAGTTATTATTGACAACATTATTCGTGCAGAGAAGCCCGGTTTTGGTTTCGATGCATTGAACGAAGTGTATACCGATATGATTCCTGCAGGTATCGTAGACCCCACAAAGGTTACCCGCAGTGCTCTCCAGAATGCAGCGTCTGTTGCTTCTATGGTGCTTACTACCGAGTCCCTTGTAGCAGATATCAAGGAGCCTGCTCCTGCTGTTCCTGCTGCACCTGATATGGGCGGTATGTACTGATAACGATTATCACAACTGAATTTACGATTTACGGCACATCTGAAATATGATGTGCCGTTTTCTGTTGTAAAAATAATTCTCCTGTTTTACGTCTTTATGTATTGACTTTGTAAAAATTTGTCATATAATAAGTATTGCTGTCTAATAAATTAAAGTTTGCTTATATATAGGAGAATATAATGAAAAGAACAATTACCTTTATCTTATCAGTATTACTTTGTGTTGCTTTTGTTGTAGGGTGTGCTCAGACTCCGTCAGATGTTCCTACAGGCGCAACAGCTGACGAAATCCCTGTTACAGAAATTCCATCCTCACAGGTGTCTACAACCGTTCCTGTAACTTCAAAACCTGCAGAGACTACCGTTCCCGGTACTACTGCTAAAGAGGTCATCTATACACCTATAACCTCTAACAAGGTTTCTTCGGATTTACCCGACCCTACAGAGCCTCCTGTTCCTGTAGTAAAACCTACTAAACCTGCTAAGCCTGTAAATCCTGATGCAACAGGTGACGAGGCTACTGTTCCTACAACTCAGCGTCCAACTCACACAACTGAAGATAAAAATTACAAATATATAGCATTCACCTTTGATGACGGTCCTCACTATGAGCTTACATATAAGTTCGTAGATAAACTCGCACAGTACGGTGGAGTAGGTACATTTTATGTAGTAGGTAACCGTATTCACGGTCAGCAGGCAGATGCTATGAAGTACGCCTATGATATGGGTAACGAAATTGGTGTCCACGGCTATACTCACGAGTATTATTATGATACTTGTTCGGATGCAACCTTCCGTTCAGAACTTTCAAAAACAGCAAAGCTTATTAAGAATATTACTGGGGAGGCTCCTTTCACAATGCGTCCCATAGGCGGAGGTATTACTTCTTCCCGTGTGAAGTCGTCAGGATATGCTGTAATTAACTGGAACGTTGACTCAAACGACTGGCGTTATACAAGCAGATATTCAAACTCTGTTAAGAAGCAGAACATCAACACAATAGTGAATAATGTTCTGAATTCTACTGACGAGGGCGATATTATCCTTTTTCATGAGATATATTACAATTCCTACGATGCCTTCTGTAAGGTTGCTGATAACCTGTACAAAAGAGGTTATCGCTTTGTTACTGTCTCTCAGCTTCTTGCTCTTGATGACAGCGACAAAGGAAAGCTTTACTATAATGCATATTAATATATGAAAATTTGTTGATTATCAGTCGGCGGTTGTTGACATCCGCCGACTGATTTTATATAATTATGACATATTACATATATTTTCAGGCGGTGTTATTATGAAACGATTATTCGCTATTCTTCTTGTGTGTGTACTTGTACTTTCCCTCGGTGCTTGCAAGCCCGATGATACTACAACCACACAGCCAAGCACAGGAGAGGCAACGTATGAGATTGACTGGACAAATCTTCCTGACCAGGAGGTTGTAGGTGCATGGGAGCCTGCAGAGCCTGTAAACGGAGAGTATGTTCTTTTTACTGATGACGGCAAGCTTCGTGTAGTTTACGGCACTGTGGTTTTTGATGCTTCTATCAAATATGGTAAAGACGGATACGGAAACAAGTCAGCATTCACAGAGGGCACATACCTCTACGGTCAGTGGACATATACTGTTGAGGAAGATACTCTCACTGTTACATATCCTGATGAAAAGGTTCAGACCTTCAGCAGAATTAATTACACACCTATCACTCTTAAAGCAAAAGAGGATTTTGTGAAGAATGACGCACTGGTAGGCAAGTGGATAAATAATGCATATGCTGACTCCTATGAGTTTACAGAAGACGGTTTTGCTGTCTTCCGTCAGAAGCTTGAAGACGGCATCTATGTTTATGAAACTGAGATTAAGCACGCCTATACAGTGAATGATAACGAAATTACCCTTTACTTCTACAAGACTAACGACAACACAGAGACTACAGAAACTCTCACATATACTATTGACGGAACAAAGATTGTTCTTGGAGAGGCTGACTATTACCTTAACGGCGAGGGTTCTCCCGAGGCAACAGAAGCCGAAACTGAATGATTTTAAATATGCAAAAATAATGCATAAATATGCAACCTTTTTGATACAGGAATCAGATGTATTATATATTTGTTCCTGTGTCAGAAAGGTTTTTTCTTTTTGTGACTAATGTTGGACTTTATATTTTCTAACTAAATTCTTGATTTATATAGTGATTATTACTAAAAGTGACACAGTGTTTTTGGTATATTACAGCAAACTAATGAATTTATTGGTATTTGTCCTTAAACACTTGCATAAATATTCTGGATATGGTAATATTTATGCATATTCAAAAATACATATTGCATTACGGAGGTAATAAAAATGAATAAAAAGACAGAATTTAAAAAAATCGTGCTTGCATATTCAGGCGGACTTGATACATCTATCATTATCCCTTGGCTCAAGGAGAACTACGGCAACCCTGAAATCATTGCTGTTTCAGGTAATGTAGGTCAGGCTGATGAGCTGGAGGGCCTTGAGGAAAAAGCTCTCAAAACAGGTGCTTCTAAGCTCTATGTTGAAGACCTTACTGAGGAATTCCTCACAGATTATGTTTTCCCTTGCGTACAGGCAGGAGCTCTTTACGAAGACTATATGTTAGGTACAGCTTTTGCTCGTCCCATTATTGCAAAACGTATTGTTGAAATCGCAGAGGCAGAGGGTGCAGATGCAATCTGCCACGGCTGTACCGGTAAGGGTAACGACCAGGTTCGTTTTGAAATGGCTATTAAGGCGTTTGCTCCCGATATGCCCATCATTGCTCCTTGGCGTGAGTGGGATATTAAATCTCGTGAAGAAGAAATTGATTACGCAGAGGCACATAACGTACCTCTGAAGATTAACCGCGAGACCAACTACTCCAAGGATAAAAACATCTGGCACCTTTCTCACGAAGGTCTTGACCTTGAAGACCCCATGAACGAGCCTACCTACAACAAAGAGGGATTCCTTGAGATGGGCGTTTCTCCTGAGATGGCTCCTGATAAGCCCACCTATGTTACAATCCACTTTGAGCAGGGTGTTCCTACAGCTGTAGACGGCAAAGAGATGAATGCTACGGAGGTTATCACAACTCTTAACAAGCTGGGTGGTGAGAACGGTGTAGGCCTTCTCGATATCGTTGAGAACCGACTTGTTGGTATGAAGTGCCGCGGTGTTTATGAGACTCCCGGTGGTGCAATTCTCTACAAGGCTCACAATGTTCTTGAGACAATCTGCCTTGATAAAGAGACAGCTCATTACAAAGCTCTTGTTGCTCAGAAGCTTGGTGAGATGGTTTACAATGCACAGTGGTTTACACCTCTTACAGAGGCAATCCTTGCTTTTGTTAAGAAGACTCAGGAGACCGTTACAGGTGATGTTACCCTTAAGCTCTACAAGGGCAATATGATTAACGCTGGCGTTAAGTCACCCTTCTCTCTCTACGACCCTGAAATCGCAACTTTTGACGAGGACGATGTTTACGACCAGTCTGAGGCAACAGGCTTCATCAACCTTTACGGTCTTTCAACTACCGTTTATGCTCGTATGAAGAAAAAGAACGGTATCAAGTAATTTTAAAGAATACTTTTATCTGCTCAACTCTCTGAAATAGGGGAGTTGAGCACTTGATTTTACATAGGGGATTATATTTCCTCAACATTTTATGAAAAGCAGGTAACATTATGGATAAGATGTGGGCAGGCAGATTTTCAAAACAGCTCGATAAATTGGCAGATGATTTCAATTCATCAATCCGTTTTGACTGCCGTATGTACAAACAGGATATTGAAGGCTCAATTGCACACGCACTGATGCTTGCATCAAAGGGCATCATCACAGCAGTTGACTCCTCAAAAATCATTGAAGGACTTACAGGAATTCTGGCAGATATTGAAAGCGCTACTCTCAGCTTTGACCCAAACGCTGAGGACATACATATGTTTATCGAGTCTGAACTTACAAAGCGTATAGGCGATGCAGGCAAGCGTCTGCATACAGCACGTAGCCGTAACGACCAGGTAGCACTTGACATCCGTATGTATCTCCGTGCAGAGAATAATGAGATACTTGAAATGCTTAAAAATCTTATTACAGCTCTCAGGGACAAGGCTCAGGAGAACACAGATGCAATTATGCCCGGTTACACTCACCTTCAGCGTGCTCAGCCTGTAACCTTCGCACATCACATTCTGGCTTATGCTATGATGTTTATCCGTGATGCTGGCAGAATCAAAGACGCAGTAAAGCGTATGAATAGTTCTCCTATCGGCTCTTGTGCTCTTGCAGGTACAACCTACAACACAGACCGCTACTTTGAGGCTCAGCACTTAGGCTTTGATACTATCACAATGAACAGTATTGATGGTGTTTCCGACCGTGACTTCTGTTTAGAGCTTTTGAGTTCTTACTCAGTTCTTATGATGCACTTAAGCCGTTTCTGCGAAGAGATAGTTATGTGGTCATCTTGGGAGTTTAAGTTTATAGAACTTGACGACAGCTATTCCACTGGTTCTTCCATTATGCCTCAGAAGAAAAACCCTGATATGGCAGAGCTTATCCGCGGTAAATGCGGACGAGTTTACGGTGATTTAGTAGCACTGCTTACAACCCTCAAAGGACTGCCTCTTGCTTACAACAAAGATATGCAGGAGGATAAGGAAGCAATCTTTGATGCACTTGACACAGTTAAGCTTTGCCTCTCAGTATTCACGCCTATGATTGCTACCACAACTGTGCTCAAGGATAATATGTACCGTGCTGCTCAGAAGGGCTTCATCAACGCAACCGACCTTGCGGACTACCTTGTTAAGAAAGGTATGCCTTTCCGTTCAGCATATAAGCTGGTAGGCGAGACAGTAGCATATTGCATTCAGAACGGCACAGTTTTAGAGGATTTGCCTCTTGAAAAGTACAAGGAGCTTTCCGACTTGTTCGAGGAAGATGTATACGCAGACATCTCTCTTGAGGCTTGCGTTAACAAGAGAATTTCCGAGGGCGGTACAGGTCCCAAGTCTGTACAGACACAGATAGATTATGTAACGGAGTTTTTGAATGACTAAGGTATTTATAGACGGTAAAGCAGGCACAACAGGCCTGAAGATTTACGATAGATTATTAGAGCGTGCTGATGTTGAGCTTCTCACTCTTCCTGAAGAGCTTAGAAAAGACACACAGGCACGTAAAGAAATGCTGAATAAGGTTGATATTGCTTTCCTTTGCCTGCCTGATGCGGCGGCTATTGAAGCAGTGTCACTAATAGATAACCCCAACACGGTTGTTATTGATACCTCAACTGCACACCGCACTAATCCCGATTGGGCATACGGTTTTGCGGAGTTGTCAACAGAGCATTTAGATAAAATCAAGACTTCAAAGCGTATTGCAGTTCCCGGCTGTCATGCCTCTGGCTTTATCGCACTTGTTTATCCTCTTGTTAAAGAGGGGGTAATTTCCACGGATGAGCTTCTTTCCTGCTTCTCCTTAACAGGCTACAGCGGAGGCGGAAAGCAGATGATTGCCGACTATGAGAATGAAGACAGAAGCTATGAGCTTTCATCACCCCGTCAGTACGGAGTTTTGCAATCTCACAAGCATATCCCCGAGATGACCAAGGTCACAGGTATCAGTAATGCACCTGTGTTCAGTCCAATTGTTGCAGACTACTTTAGCGGTATGCAGGTCACAGTGCCTTTGCACAAAGCTCAGCTTTGCGAGGGCTTCACAATCGACAGCATCAGAGATGTATACAGAAAAATGTACTGTGATAATGTAGTAACCTACGTTGACAAAATGGATGAAACCGGCTTCATTTCCTCCAATGCTTATACAGGTTATGATAATATGCAGATAACTGTCGAGGGCAACGAGGACAGAATCCTCCTTATCGCCAGATATGATAATCTGGGCAAAGGTGCCTCCGGTGCCGCCGTTGAGTGTATGAACATTGCTCTCGGTATAGATAAAACAACTTCACTCTCAATTAAGGAAGTGTAAAATATGAAGATTATAGAAGGCGGCGTTTGTGCCGCAAAGGGCTTTACTGCCAACGGAATCCACTGTGGAATCCGTAAGAACAAATCAAAACGCGACCTTTCTCTTATATACAGCGATACCCGCTGTGCAGCTGCCGCAGTGTACACCACTAATCTTGTCAAGGGTGCACCCATTGCAGTGACAAAACAGAACATTTCCGATGGCTACGCTCAGGCTGTTATCTGTAATTCAGGTAACGCAAACACCTGCAATTACAACGGTGTAGAGATTGCACAGCAGATGTGTGACCATGTGTCAGACAAGCTTTCTATTCCTGCATCAGACGTTGTGGTTGCTTCCACAGGTGTTATCGGCGAAGTGCTTGACATTACTCCTATCCGTGAGGGTATTCCTGCACTTGTTGAGGGTCTGGGTGATAACTCAGCTTTCGCTGCAGAGGGCATAATGACAACCGATACTGTCAAAAAGGAGATTGCAGTTTCCTTCGAGATTGGCGGTAAAGAATGCCGTATCGGCGGTATTGCCAAGGGCTCGGGTATGATTCATCCCAATATGGCTACAATGCTTGTGTTCATTACAACCGACTGTGCCGTAAGCCCTCAGATGCTTCAGAAAGCTCTATCCACAGATATTCAGGATACCTTCAATATGACCTCTGTTGACGGAGATACCTCAACCAACGATATGGTATCAATCCTTGCAAACGGCAAGGCTGGCAACGATATTATAGATACCGATTCTGACGACTTCAAAACATTTGCTAAGGCTCTCAATACAGTAACAGTTTACCTCTGTCGCAATATCGCCGCAGACGGTGAGGGCGCTACAAAGCTTGTTGAGTGTAGGGTAGAGGGTGCTTCCTCTAAACAGCAGGCAAAAATTGCCGCAAAGAGTGTAATATGCTCATCTCTTGTAAAGGCAGCTATGTTCGGCTCAGATGCTAACTGGGGACGTGTTCTCTGTGCACTGGGTTACGGAGTCAAGGATTTAGACCCCAATGCAGTTTCTGTTTCCTTTAAATCTGCAAAAGGTGAAATTCCCGTTTGTGTTAATGGTGCAGGTGTTCCTTTCTCTGAGGAGCTTGCAAAGGAAATCCTCCTTGAAAAAGAGGTTGAGATTTTAGTATCTCTCGGTACAGGTGAGTATTCAGCCTGCGCATGGGGTTGCGACCTCACTTATGATTATGTTCGTATTAATGGCGACTATCGTACCTGATAAATTTATTAGTTAAAGGATAATTAAAATGTCTTTAGATATTACAAACGCACAGCGTGCCGAAGTACTTGTACAGGCACTTCCTTACATTCAGAAATATAACGGCAAGGTTGTCGTTGTCAAATACGGCGGCAACGCAATGGTCAGCGAGGAGCTTAAGCAGGAGGTTATGCAGGACATAGTTCTCCTGTGGCTTATCGGTGTCAAGGTTGTTCTTGTACACGGTGGCGGTCCTGAGATAACCGAAACTCTCAAGCAGGTAGGCAAGGAGAGTGAGTGGGTTGACGGACTTCGTGTTACCGACAAAGAAACCGTTGATATTGTTCAGATGGTTCTTGCAGGTAAAATCAACAAGAGCCTTGTAAACCTTATTGCCACCAAGGGCGGTAAGGCTATGGGTATCTCGGGTATTGACGGCGGTATGATTAAAGCTGTCACTAAGGATGAGCGTCTCGGCTTTGTAGGCAAAATCACGGAGGTCAACGTTCAGCCTATCCTTGATTTGCTTGAGCACGGATATATTCCCATTGTTTCTACAGTTGCCTGTGATGATGAGGGTAATGTATATAACATCAATGCTGACTCAGCCGCCGCACAGATTGCAGGTGCACTGCAGGCAGAGCGACTTATCACAATGACCGATATTGCAGGTATTCTCCGTGATAAGGACGACCCCACAACTCTCATTCCTGCTATTGATACAAAGTCCGCAGTGGGTCTTTTCCGTGACGGAACAATCTCAGGCGGTATGATTCCTAAGGTTGAGTGCTGTCTTGAGGCAATTGCACGCGGCGTTAAGCGTGTCATCATTATGGACGGCAGGGTACACCACTCACTTCTTATCGAAACTCTCACCGATGAGGGCGCTGGTACAATGGTAGCGGAGGAATTCTCTGATGAGCATTAAAGAACTTGATAATGAATATATAGCCCATACCTATGGCAGATTTCCTGTAGCACTTATCAAGGGCAAGGGTTCAGTTGCTATTGCCGATGACGGCAAGGAATACATAGATATGGCAACAGGTATCGCAGTTAATACCTTTGGTTACTGTGATGATATATGGATTAGTGCTGTAGCAGAACAGCTTATGGAGCTTCAGCACACATCAAACCTGTACTATACAGGTCCCTGCGCACGTCTTGCACAGCTTCTTTGTGAGAAAACAGGTATGAGCAAGGTTTTCTTCTCAAACTCAGGTGCAGAGGCTAATGAGTGTGCAATCAAGGTTGCCCGTAAGTATGCCGCAGATAAATACGGCAATGAAAGAAATGTTATCCTTACTCTCAAAAACAGCTTCCACGGCAGAACAATTACAACCCTTTCTGCAACAGGTCAGGATGTTTTCCACAATGATTTCCTGCCTCTTACAGAGGGCTTCGATTATGTAGAAGCTAACAATATTCAAGACCTTGAAGAAAAGGTAAAGAGCGGAAATATTGCCGCAATTATGTTTGAGCTTGTTCAGGGTGAGGGAGGAGTAATGCCTCTCACACAGGACTTCGTAAATAGAATATTTGAACTTTCTGCAGAGTATGATATTATAACAATCGCTGACGAGGTTCAGACAGGCAACGGTAGAACAGGTGCTCTCTATGCCTATATGAACTATGGCGTCGAGCCTGATATCTTTTCAACAGCAAAGGGTCTGGGCGGCGGACTTCCTCTGGGTGCAACTGTACTTTCATATAAAGTACAGGACGTACTTGGTAAAGGCGACCACGGCTCAACCTTCGGCGGAAACCCTGTTTGCTGTGCAGGCGCAGTGAGTATTCTGAACCGTATTGATGACGCACTTCTTGCAGATGTAAAAGCAAAGTCCGAGTACATTATCTCAGAGCTTTCAGCTTGTGAAGGTGTTGTGGCAGTTGACGGTATGGGTCTTATGCTCGGTATCACCACAAAGCGTTCTGTTGATGAAGTGGTCAGTGAATGTATGGATAAGGGTCTCCTTGTTATCAAAGCTAAGCAGAAATTAAGACTCCTTCCTGCTCTTAATATAGAGTGGGAGACACTCAAGGAAGCAGTAGAAATAATCAAAACCGTATGTAACACGGAGGTTTAATATGGAAAAAATATACGCAGATTTCAAGGGCAGAAGTTTTCTGAAGCTTCTTGACTTTACACCCGAAGAAATAGGAAAGCTTATCGACCTTGCTGAGCTTCTGAAAACTCAGAAAAAAGCAGGCATTCCTCACAAAATCTGTGACGGTAAGCACATCGCATTAGTATTCGAGAAAACCAGCACTCGTACCCGCTGTGCATTTGAGGTTGCAGCTCATGACCTTGGTATGAGCACAACTTATCTTGACCCTGATGCATCCCAGATTGGCAAGAAGGAAAGTATTGCCGATACAGCTCGTGTCCTTGGCAGAATGTACGATTGTATCGAGTACCGTGGCTTCGGTCAGGAGATAGTAGAGGAGCTTGCAGACAAAGCAGGTGTTCCTGTATATAACGGCCTCACAAATGAGTTCCACCCCACACAAATCCTTGCTGATTTCCTTACAATCCGTGAGCATTTCGGTACACTTGAGGGAATCAACTTTGTATATATGGGTGATGCTCGCTACAATATGGGTAACTCTCTTATGGTAGGCTGTGCAAAGATGGGTATGAACTTTACCGCCTGTGCACCTGAGAAGTATTTTCCCGACAGCGACCTCGTGGCACAGTGTCAGGAAATCGCAAAGGAAACAGGTGCAACTCTCACTTTTGAGACAGACCCCAAAAAAGCAGTTGCAAATGCTCACGTTATCTATACTGATGTTTGGGTATCAATGGGTGAGCCTGCAGAGGTCTGGGCTGAGAGAATAAACGATCTGCTTCCTTATCAGGTTAATAAAGAGCTTATGAGCAGTGCCCGTGAGGACACAGTGTTTATGCACTGTCTGCCTGCATTCCACGACCTTAACACAGGTGTTGGCAAGCAGGTGGGTGAGCAGTTCGGACTTTCTGCTTTAGAGGTTACAGATGAGGTGTTCGAGTCTGAACAGTCTATTGTCTTTGACGAGGCAGAAAACCGTATGCACACAATCAAAGCAGTAATTGCCGCTACAGTAGGCAATTTCTGATAATTAAGCAAAGAAAAAGTCGGTACATTTCGTACCGACTTTTTTAGTATATATCATTAAAACTCTGCCTTTACAGAGCGGTCAAAAAGCTCTTCCATTGCGGTCTCAAAGGGCTTGTCCTCAAAGAGTACATCATAAAGACACGAAACAATAGGCATCTCTACGTTGTGTTTTTCTGCAAGCTTTTTAAGAGCTTTTGTGGTCATAACACCCTCAGCAAGCTTGCCGTACTCGATACCCTTAACAAAGTTCTCACCATACATTCTGTTGTGACTCCATTTAGAGAACAGTGTAGCCTCATAGTCACCTAAATGGCAAAGACCAAATGCAGACATAGGATTACCGCCCATAGCCTCAATGAGTCTTGCAATCTCTCTTGCACCTCTTGCCATGAGTGCACCTTTCAGTGACTGGTAGTTCATACCGTCCAGCATACCTGCCACAATACCAACCACATTCTTTGCGGCGGCACCGATTTCACTGCCGATAAAGTCATTACCGATGTACATACGGATAAGAGAGCTTGAAAGTTTATTGACAAGCATTTTTTTAACATCTTCGTTCTTGCTGTCAATAACCATACAATTAGGTATTCCCTTGACAAAGTCCTGAGGATGTCCGGGACCTACCCAAACAGCAATAGGAGTTTTCTCTTCATCTACAAAGGATGCAACAACCTCACTGAGTCTGCAACCTGTAGACTTCTCAACACCTTTCATACAAAGAACAATGATTTTACCGTCAAGATTGTATTTTGAAATATCTGCCATATATTCACGCAAATGCTGTGCAGAAATGGAGATAACAATAACTTCAGCACGGTCTACTGCATAATCAAGGTCACAGCTTACCTCAATACTCTCAGGAAACTCAAGGTAATCATTCTTTCTTGTTTCTTTAAGCTGTTTAAATTCTGGTGCATTTTCAAGTCCGCAGGAAAGTACTTGGTGGCCTGTTTTGTCAAGATACCACGCGATGCAGCTGCCCCATCTTCCGCAACCCAGTACAGAAATTTTCATATATGTATTCTCCTAATATTGATTATAAAAGAAAACCCGCCTGACCGTAAGAGCATAATATAACCTGCTACTAAAAAAGCAGGTGGGTGCTCGCCCAACAGCTTTTGGCTCCCTTCGTCCCGTTGTAGGGGAGGTCTGCACGCCACTGACGGAGTCAAGCTCCCGATTTAAAGGTTGTAGGGTTATTTTGCCCCGTTCACGAATCAGGCAGGAAGTTTATTAAGTAATTTTAGTTTGTGATAATAAGGCTTGGTTATTCCTCTTCACCGAATTTGTCAGCAAATCTGTCCTCAAAGATAACGCTCAGTTTATCAATCAGGTCATCGTCATCTACCTCTGCAAGCTCCCAGCCTTCATCGCTGTCAATAGCTTCCATAATGTAGTATTCCCCGGAGTCGGCAACCATATCAGCAGGATTGTCAAACACAGGGTAAAGAGCATAAAATTCCTTGCTGTCAAATTCTACGGTGTCCAGAATTTCAAAGTTATGTTCAATTCCTTCATCATCAATAAGAGTAATAAGGTCGGGTGAATAATCGTTACTCATAATTTTGCTCCTTTAATGAATTTCAAATCCTATATAATTTTACTCATACAAGGCTATTAAGTCAAGGCTTACAGCAATAAAAAAGCTTGTAAGTTCTGTTTAATTTTACCTGTAGTCTGTGTGTTTTTTCGCCGAAATCTGTTGCCTCCCTATATTTTTTACAAATAGTTGAAAAAATCTCTGTTTAATAGTATAATATATACTGTATAACTGAAACTGATATGTGGAGGAAGTCCTATGCGGATGTTACCTTTTTCTGAGCTCCCTGAATTTATGCGTACAGAGGAAGTCAGACCCTACTATGATATATTGAAAGCGAAGAGCAGAAGCCTGTTTTTCAAAAGATTTGTGGACATCTTAGCTTCACTGCTTCTTGCAGTCTTGCTTTTGTTTCCAATGCTTATTATTTCTGTTGCTATCAAAGTATCTTCAAAGGGCCCTGTTATATATAAGCAGGTCCGCGTCACTACCTACGGCAAGCAGTTCAAAATCTGGAAGTTCCGCACAATGTATGTAGGTGCAGACAAACAGGGTGAACTGACCTGTTCAGAGGATGACCGTGTTACAAAAATAGGCAAATTCTTAAGAAAGTTCCGTCTTGACGAGTTACCTCAGATATTCCACGTGCTTTCTGGTAAGATGAGCATTGTAGGCACCCGTCCCGAGGTTCCAAGGTATGTTGAAGCTTATACACCTGAGATGATGGCAACTCTCCTGATGCCAGCAGGCGTTACTTCCCTTGCAAGCATTATGTTCAAGGATGAAGCTGAGCTTTTAGAGAAATCTACTGATGTAGATAAAGAATACATCGAGGTTATACTGCCACAGAAAATGGAATATAACTTAAAATACATTTCCCGTTTCGGTTTCAGAAGGGACTTGTACTTGATTTTTAAAACTGTTATTGAAGTTCTGAAGTAATAGGTTTTCATAAAGATATCAAATAGCGAGGTCTTTTTATGCAGAAGCTCAGAATGGTTTTTCTGGACACCTCACTTTTCCGACTCATATTTATGCTGTGTATGTTTTTCAGCATGGTTATGTATGTGGAAAAAGCAGCCTATGTTCTTACATATGTGCTGTTTGTCTGGGGTGTTGGACTCAGTGTTTATTCTGTTGTCAAAAGAAAAGCGTACGCAACCCTTTATCTTGGAATATGGCTTATGGCGTTTATGGCGTCATTCACAATAACCGTTCTTGTAAGTATCAATCCTAACCTGCAGGCGGTGGCATATAATCTCCTTATGCTTGTGCACATAGGAGTGTGTTTCTTCGTATTCTACGGAATGCATACAGAGCGGGGAGTTCCCTTTAGATGGGAGCTTTACCTTATGGTAAGAATTATAGTTTATCTTTCCACTGTCTTTACCTTTATCGGACTTTTTATGATGATGTTTACACAGGGTAAGTTCGATAACTATATGTATTATCAGGGTGTGTTCAAAGGTTTTTACACAAACCCCAACTATCAAGGCTATGTGTCGGCACTTTCAATCATATTTTGCCATATGCTTACAAAGCCTAATTTTATAATACATTCAGGACAGAAGCGTGTAAGCCGCATTTGGCTTATGAGCTGTGTTCTGCTTAACTGTTTAGCTTTACTTCTTTGTGACAGCACAGGAAGTCTCATTCTTTTGGTGGCATATGCCGCAATCATTCTTCTGATGAAGGTTTTTTCTATGATGGATAACCTGACACCCAAAAAGATGATTGCCCGTATTGTAACCCTTGCTATAGTCGGCACAGTTATACTGGCGGCAATGCTCTTTGTCCGTGTTGTCTGCAGAGTAGGTGTAGCTGTGTTTTTCAGCGATACCACGCTTTCCTCAGAGCAGATTAAAGAACTTGCTGCTGATGCATTGTTTGTTCCAAAAACCGACACAGGTGTTTCCAGCAGGTGGTTTTTATGGGATGCAGGTGTGAAGCTGTTTAAGCAGAACCCTCTTTTTGGTATTGGAAAAGGCAACCTGCATGACGGTATAATCGCAGTTACAGGCAGAGAGAATTTCAATTCCCAGTTTGACGGATTTGTGCAGATAGCTTTTACCGATTTGCACAACGGATACCTCACTGTGCTTGTTACAGCAGGTATAATCGGAGCAATATTTTTCTTTATTTTTCTTGCACGTTACCTTATGATGATTTTGCCTGCTTGGTTTGTTCATCGCAGAATTATGGAGTACAGTGTGTACCCCTGTCTTATTGCTTACATAGGTGCATATCTTTTTTATGCAATTATCGAGAAAACATTACTTTTTGATATTACATATCTTGTAATGAGTTTCTGGCTTCTTTTAGGTTATACTTCCTGTTACGCACTAGACCAAGGCTATAACCGCAGAAGCAGTCTCTATATTTTCAATATGAAAATCCCGCAAAAACTCATATAATCTGATTTTCTGTAAAGTTCCGATACATAATATTCATAGAGCGTTTTATCTGCTTGAATATTAATCGAGGGTGATTGTATGAAACTTTTTCTGAAACGTGATAATTCTTCGGAGCATACCCGCTTCATTGTCTGCGACCATCTGGGAGATGAGAAATTCACAGTTACAGGTAAACGCACTGCTTCAACAGATAAAATGGTTTTGTCATCATTGGATGCTACGCCTCTTCTTACAATTCGCAGTGCACCATTTCACGTTTTTTATGCGTTCAGCATTAAAGACTCCAAAGACAGATTTGCCATTACTGCTACAAAAGGCAGAAATTTTATAGATTACCGCTTTCATGGCATAAGTTGGACTTTGTGCAAAAGTAATGACTGTCGTTCCTTTGAAATTTTCGATGCTGATGGCAAACTTATAATGTCGCAGAGTGCTGACAGATACCTCTCTACAGGTGCTTACGAGCTTGATATTTATTCTGAACAGAGAGAGTGCTTCTGTATTGCTGCCGCAATCTGTGCCAATGCTGTTAATTTTACCGATTCCCCAAAGCGGGTAACGGTTTAACTATACGCTTATTAATAATTCAAGATAAGGAGAATACTTATGGATAAACTTCTCAGATTACTTTCCGAAAATTCAGCCTACACAACACAGGAGCTTTCACTGCTTCTCGGTGAGCCGGAAGCTTCTGTAAAAGAGCGGATAAACTCCTATGAAAAGCAGGGAGTTATCAAGGGATACCGTGCTGTTATAAACTGGGAGAAGGTAGCAGATTCAGGTGTTACAGCCTATATTGAGCTGAAAGTTACTCCTACAAAAGATAAAGGTTTTGACGATATAGCCGAGAGAGTAATGGCATTTGATGAAGTTTCTTCAGTATCTCTTATGGCAGGTACATATGATTTAGGACTTACTGTTAAGGGTGACACCATTCAGGATGTATCTTCCTTTGTTTCCCGTAAACTCTCAACCTTAGAGGGAGTGCTCAGTACAGCAACTCATTTCTTCCTCAAGAGATATAAATATGACGGCACTGTTCTTACAGATACTACAGTTGACGAAAGGTGTATGCAGTTCTGATGGATTACAGCAAATATTTAAATAAAACAATTCAGGACGTGAAGCCATCAGGTATCAGACGTTTCTTTGATATTGTTAATGAGATGGATGATGTTATCTCTCTTTCAATAGGTGAACCTGATTTTCGTACCCCTTGGCACGTCCGCAAAGCAGGTATTGACTCTCTTGAGAACGGTAAAACCTGGTATACTCCAAACCGCGGTTTTAAAAAGCTCTGTCAGGAGATTAGCGGTTTTGTAGACCGAAAGTATAATCTTAACTACGACCCCGACACAGAAATCTTAGTCACTGTAGGCGGTAGCGAGGCACTGGATGTAGCAATCCGTTGTATGGTAAATCCGGGGGAAGAGGTTCTTGTTCATCAGCCCTCCTTTGTTTGTTATGACCCCCTTACCAGAATGTGCGGAGCAACAGCTGTTGTTATGAACACAAAGGCTGAGAATGACTTTCGTCTTACAGCGCAGGAGCTTGAGTCTGCTATTACGGATAAAACAAAGCTTCTTATACTCTCATATCCTAATAATCCTACAGGTGCAATTATGGGCAAAGAGGATTTAGAGGAACTCAGTGAAGTAATTATTAAGCACGACCTGATGGTTATTTCAGACGAAATTTACAGTGAGCTTACATACAAGGACAAGCACGTATCCATTGCAACTCTCCCGGGTATGCGTGAACGCACAGTGGTAATTAACGGCTTTTCTAAAGCTTTTGCTATGACAGGCTGGCGACTTGGCTATGCAATGGGACCTAAGGAAATTATAGCAATGATGACAAAGCTTCACCAATACTGTATTATGTCAGCACCTACAGTTGCGCAGTACGCGGCTATCGAGGCACTCAAAAACGGCGATAAAGACATCGAGCATATGCGTGGCGAATACGATATGCGCCGCCGTCTTGTAGTGGGAAGGTTCAACTCAATGGGACTTACCTGCTTTGAGCCAGGCGGAGCTTTCTATTGTTTCCCTTGTATCAAGTCCACAGGACTCACTTCTGAGGAATTCTGCACACGTCTGCTTCATTCAAAGCGCGTTGCTATTGTACCTGGTGATGCTTTCGGCGAGTGCGGAGAAGGTTTTGTCCGTGTTTCTTATTCATATTCAATCAATCATCTGACCGAGGCACTCGGCAGAATTAATGAATTCTTAGAGGAGCTCTAATATGCGTATTACAGCTAAGGCACCTGCAAAAATCAACATTACTCTGGATATCCTTTCACGCAGAGCGGACGGCTACCACGATGTGGATATGCTTATGCAGACGGTTTCTCTTTACGATGAAATCACTATTACCGCAAACCCTGACGATACAGAGCAGGGAGAAATTACCGTTACCTGCAACAAAGAAGGGGTCCCTTGCGACAGCTCCAACATTGTCTATAAATGTGCGAAGGCTTTCTTTGACTACACCGGTAAAGTTCACGGGGATATGACAATTCATATTGAAAAGTCTGTTCCTTTCGGTGCAGGTCTTGCTGGAGGCAGTGCAGACGGAGCGGCAGTTATAGTTATCCTTAACCGATTGTATGACACAAAACTCAAGGAAGATGAGCTTTGTAAGATAGGTGAGAAGGTAGGTGCAGATATTCCTTTCTGTATAGTAGGCGGTACCCGCCGTGCAACAGGAACCGGTACAACCCTACATAAACTTCCGAAGCTTCCTCCTTGCTATGTTCTCCTATGCAAGCCCGAGGTTTCAATCTCTACAGCTAAAGCATACGCCCTTGCTGACAGCCGTACAGGTGCTAAGTTTTCATACACCGACCTTGCTGTTAAAGCTCTCTACAGCGGAAGCATTCGCAATGTTTCTGATTTTCTTCACAATGATTTTGAAGAAGTCCTCTCTCTTGATGTTATCAATTCCATTAAGTCAGTTATGCTCAAGTGCAAGGCTCAGGGCAGTGCAATGAGCGGATCAGGCTCTGCTGTTTTTGGACTTTTTTTAACAGAGCGTAAGGCTTTGAAGTGTGCAGACATCTTGCGTGAAACCTACGATGAGGTGTTTGTAGCTGAGCCATGCCGTACAGGTGCTATGATAACCGATATTTCATACGATGAATAAAATAGAAAAACCTGCCAATAATCAGCATACAACAACTGATTAGGTAGGTTTTTTCTAATGAAAAATGTTTTCAAATCTCTCACGGCCGGCGTACTTTTGTCAATCCTTTTAACACTTGTGCCTTTTGAAGGGGAATGCCGAGAAATTTCAGATCAGGTTTTTCGCATCCATATTCTTGCTAATTCAGATAGCGCAGAGGATCAGTCCCTTAAACTGAAAGTCCGTGATGCAGTTCTCCAAAAAAGTCGAGAGCTTTTTCACAGTGCTTGTAATAAAACTGAGGCTATGAATATAGCACAAGAGAATATAAATGAACTTGTATCCGTAGCACAAGAGACTGTGTATTCAGAGGGCTACTGCTATCCTGTCACTGCATCTGTTAAGCCTATACGTTTTGATACCCGTTACTATGAAAATGTTACAATGCCCTCAGGAGTATATGATGCTCTGCAAATCCGTATAGGCGAGGCAAAAGGTAAAAACTGGTGGTGTGTTATGTATCCATCCCTTTGTATTCCTTCAGCAAGTGAAAACGTAACACTGGAGGAAGAACTCACACCTTCTCAGTTTTCCATTGTGTCGTCAGACGGTAAATATCAGTTCAGATTTAAATTTATTGAGGTGTTCAACAGCTTCCTTAATATGTTTTCTAAGGAATGACCTGTTTTCGGTACACTGAATGTTATATAATATATCCGTAAAACATTACATTCAAGGCGGTGTAAAAATGCTAAGAATAATTCGCGGACGCAGTAAAAGCGGTAAAACCGAATATGTACGCAATCTTTTGGGTGCTATGGCACAGCAGGGAGACAGCAAGCTTCTTGTGATTGTTCCTGACCAACAGTCTTTCGATACAGAAAAAGCCTTTCTTGACCTTTTAGGTCCTCAAAAGTCTATGAACGTAAAGGTTCTGGGATTTTCACGTCTTTGCGACTATGTATTTGAGTATGTAGGTGTCTCCCATGGAGTTCTTGCAGACGAAGCCACCAGAACTCTTCTTATGAGCATTGCTCTGGAAGATACTATGGATGTTATGAAGCTTTATCAGGACAAAGCCCTTTCTCCACAACTGCTTTCTATGATGCTGTCTCTCCGTCAGGAGTTTGTCCGCAATAAGGTAACTCCTCAGGTTCTCAAAGAAGCGACTGCTGTAAATCAGGTGCTTTCAGATAAGCTCCATGATATATCTTTAGTGCTTTCTGCCTATGATGCTCTTCTTACAAATTCCTTTGAAGACCCTGACGGGGAGCTTTCTATCGTCTGTGATATTTTAAAAAGCAACCCTATATTTGAAGGTTATACAATATGTGTTGACTCTTATTTAAGCTTCACACAGCTTGAGTACGATGTGCTTGAACAGTTAATGCTTCAGTCAAAGGAACTCCTCATAACTCTTTCTGATGACGGAGTGGTGTCACAGGACAGCATCTTCACTGTATCTAAGGATACCTGCACACGCCTCAAAACCTGTGCTAAGAACAATCAGGTATCTGTGGGTGCTGATGTTGTCTGTGATTATAACGGCTATTTTGAAAGTCCTGAGATACTACATATTGAAGAGAACATTTTCCGAAACAATACTCCTGCTCTACAGGGATGTACCGACTCTCTGTCTCTTTACAGTGCAACCGACAGATACGAAGAAGCTGATTTTGTTGCACGCAATATTCGCAGACTTGTTATAACAGAGGGCTATCGTTATAAAGATATAGCGGTAGTTTGCAGAAACACCTCCCCCTATAACGGAATTTTGGACATCACTCTTAATTCCTACGATATTCCGTTCTTTATGGATACACCTGCCCACGTTTTATCAAAGCCCCTTATGAAGCTTATTTCAGCTTGTTTTGACTGTGTAATATCTTCTTTTAATAAAGATGCTGTTCTTTCTGTGATTAAGTCAGGACTCACAGCGGTAGACACTGTAGATGCTTCTCTTTTTGAGAACTACCTGTTCACTTGGTCACTTTCAGGTTCAAAGCTTCACTCGGAATTTACAGCAAACCCTAGAGGCTTTGCAGATGAATTTACTACAGAGGATATGCTTGAGCTTTCAAGGATTGAGGAGGTTCGTAAGTTTATAGTTGAGCCTCTTGTAAGGTTCCGTGAAAACATCAAAGATGCAGCCGCACAGGTTATTTCAAAGGAACTCTATGCTCTTATGCTGTCTTTGGGAGCTGACAAACGCATCATAGCACTTTGTGACAGTTTAGAAAAGGAAAACGAATATCAGCTGTCCGAGGAGCAACTGCGTCTGTGGCAGATTTTCATTGAAGCTCTTGACCGAACAATTAAGGTAATAGGGGACAGAAAAGTTTCTGTGTCACGCTACGCAGAGCTTTTAAATCTTCAGTTTTCCTCGGTTATGCTTGCTTTTATTCCCAAAGCTATTGACCAGATTACAGTAGGCGACATTGAGCGTCTCCGCCTCGGTGATAAAAAGGTTGTTTTTGTTATCGGTGCAATAGAAGGGGAATTTCCCCTCACCTTAGGCGACAGCGGAATTTTCACAGGAGATGAACGCAAAACTCTCACAGAAGCAGGTTTTTTACCTGATAAGTCCCTTGAAATTCAGTCAACTCGTGAAAAATATCTTTGTTATTATGCCCTTACTGCAGGCTCTCAGAAGCTTTTTGTGAGCTTTCCTGCAACCAATCTGTCAGGAAGCAGTAACATCCCCTCTGTTATTATTACAGAGCTTCAGGCTCTCATAAAAGGCCTTGAGGTTTACCCATCAGCATCGGTTAAAGCTCTGGACAGAGTCTGGGCGGCAAAGCCCTCTTTCCGTCTGTATGCAGGCAGAGCAAGAGGTGCTGACGAACTCACTGCGGGGCTTCGGGAATATTACAGTGAAAACGAAAACTACACAGCACCTACAGAGGCACTTTCCCGTGCTCTGACACGAGAGCCTTTTAAGATAAAATCTTCCGAGAACGCACAGAGGCTATTTGGTAAAGATATGAAGCTTTCTGCTTCTCAGGTCGAAAAATACCACCTGTGCAGGTTTATGTACTTTTGTACCTACGGACTGAGACTCCGTGAACGCAGAACAGCACAGATTGATGCAATGGAGTACGGTTCTTTTGTCCATTATATTCTTGAGTGCTTTATAAAAAAATATAATAAAGAAGCATTTTGCAGTCTTACAGATGAAGAAATTATGCACGATGTAAAGTCTATTATGAAGGATTATGCAGATCTGCATCTGGGAGGCACTGAGGATAAAACAGACAGATTTCTCTACCTGTACACCAGAGTTTCCAACTCAGCATTTCATCTTATCCGTCATATTATCAGTGAATTTTCACAGAGCAGGTTTTCGCCTGTTGCTTTTGAGCTTGACATCGGAAATGATGTTCCTGCTTATACCCTTACACTGCCTACAGGTCAGACCGTTACCATCCGAGGCTTTGTAGACCGTGCTGATATTATGCATAAAGACGGCAGAGCATATATCCGTATAGTGGATTATAAAACAGGAACAAAGCTTTTTGATTTGTCTGATATAATGTATGGTCTTAATCTACAGATGCTTATTTATATGTCTGTCCTGTCCCGAAGCGGCTCAGAATATTTTGGCACGGAGGTTGTTCCTGCAGGAGTGCTTTATATGCCTGCAGTTGTTCCCGTTATAGATGCGGCATTTGATTTTTCTCACTCTGCAGTTTTAAAAGAACGGATGAAAAAGCTCCGTATGAACGGACTTGTCCTCAGCGATATGGATGTGCTGGAAGGTATGGAGCAGGATGTAGCAGGTATCTTTATTCCTGTTTCATCTAAGGGCGACTCAGTCAAAGGTACAGACAATCTTGCAAGCCTTGAAGAGTTTGGTGCAATCTTTGCACGTATAGATGCTCTGATAAGTGATATGGCAACTGAGCTTAGTTTGGGCAAGGTAGATGCTACCCCTGCTGCTGTTTGCTACGATGCCTGTGAGTATTGTCCCTATTTTTCTGTTTGCGGACATCGTGAGGGAGACCCTGTCAGAAACATATTCAAGCTTGACAGAAAAGAAATTCTCAGAGAGTTAAACCTTGAAAATTCAGGAGAGGAGGAGTAACCGTGAGCAGAAATTGGACAGATAATCAGAAACTTGCCATCGAAGCCCGTGGCGGTTCACTCCTTGTCAGTGCCGCTGCAGGCTCAGGAAAAACCGCTGTACTGGTTGAGCGGGTAATCAGAATGGTTACTGACAGTCAAAATCCAATCCCCATCGACAGACTTCTGATTGTTACATACACCCGAGCCGCCGCCGCTGAGCTTAAAGAGAGAATTCAGAAAACTCTTCTTTCTCTTATCTCCTCTAATCCCGACAATCCATGGTACAGAAGACAGCTTGTGCATTTACCTTCTGCCCATATCTCTACTGTGGACAGCTTTTGCGGTGATTTGGTACGAGAGTTTTTTCAAAAACTCCCTATATCAGGTGACTACCGTATTGCAGACAATGGTGAGCTTACACTGTTAAAGCAGGAGGCTATGTCTCTTACTCTTGATAAATTCTATTCACAGCGTGATATCCGTTTTATAAATCTTGTGGAAGCCTTCGCCTCTTCCCGTGATGACTCCCGTCTGCAAAGTAATATACTAAGACTCTACGAGTTCCTCCGTTCACATCCTTTCGGAGAGAAATGGCTGTCAGAAAAGCTTTCCTACTATCAGAACTGCAGCAGTGTAAGCAAAAGTGTGTGGGGTGAAATAATCCTTGATTACACAGCTTCTGCTGTGGACTATTCCATTGACCTTACAGAAAGCTCCTTAAGACTCCTTTCAGAAGAACCTGAGCTTTACTCAAAAGCCTCAGAGCTTTTTATAGGCGACCTTGCTTTTTTCAAAAAACTTAAGGATCTTCTCCAAAACTCAGAGTGGAACACTGTTTCGTCTTTCGTACATACCTTCACAACAGGCAGACTCAACGCAAGAGGCTTTACTGACCATCCCATAAAGCTCAGAGTTTCTGCAAACCGAGATATTGTAAAGGGTACAGTCAAAACTATCCAGCGTCTTTTTTTACAGACTGAAGAAGAGATTATCTCTGACATAAGTTCCCAGTGTAGTATTGTTGAAGAGATGTTTGAATGCTTGCGTACTTTCGGGGAGTTTTATTCTAACCTTAAACTTCAGAGGAATGTAGCCGATTTCTCAGACGTAGAGCATTATGCTCTGGAACTTCTTGTAACTCTTGACGGTGAGGGTAATGTAAAAGCAACAGAAGTTGCCGACATAGTTTCATCTCGTTTTGATGCTGTAATGGTCGACGAATATCAGGATGCAAACGAAGTGCAGGATTTAATTTTCAATTCCGTAAGCCACTCAGGCTCAAATCTTTTTGTGGTAGGAGATGTTAAACAGAGTATTTACGGTTTCCGTCAGGCAATGCCGGAAATTTTCCTGTCCCGTAAGAACTCCCTCAGCCTTTATAATAAAGATGAAGATAACTATCCTGCAAAGGTTATTTTGGAGCGTAACTTCCGTTCCAGAGAGGAAGTCACGGACTTTATCAACTTCACCTTCAAAGCCTTGATGTCTGAACAGACAGGAGACCTTGAATATAATGAAGAAGAACTACTTGTCCCTCAGGCACCTTACAAAAAAGCACAGACACCCTGCAACGAGCTTCATCTCCTTGACTTAGATGAAATCGGAGATATTGACGCCTCTGTTGCTGAAGCACGGCACATTGCCTCTATAGTTCTTAAAATGTGCAAGAGCACCTATATAAAAGACGGGGAAGAGGAGCGTCTTACACAGTTTGGTGACGTAGCTGTACTTATGCGTAATATGAGCAGATATGCCGATATCTACGTAAATGAGCTGAGACGTTGCGGTGTGCCTGCATATTGTGAAACCTCTACAGGCTTCTTTACTCTTTTTGAAATTAAGCTTGCTGTTAATTTCCTCAGAGTAATTGATAATCCTATTCAGGATATACCTCTTCTTTCTGTGATGATGTCTCCCATATACGGCTTTACTCCGGATGATATGGCATTAATCCGTTGTGATAACAGAAAAAACTCTCTGTATATGGCAGTTAAAGCATATGCGGATGCAGGAAGTGAAAAAGCACAGCGTTTTATTTCTGATACAGAGTATCTCCGCAATCTATCTCTTACAATGCCGTCAGACCTTTTTATAGGAGCTTTGTTTGAGTATACAGGTTTGCTTTCAACCTCCTCTGTCACAGGCGGAGAGCTTGCAGTTAATAATCTGCGTCTCCTTATGGAGTATGCTTCGAACTTTGAAAAAGGTGCCTCAAAAGGTATATCAGCTTTTGTTAGTTACCTTGACAGATTAGAGCGGAACGGCACAGACCTTCCTGCAGCGGCAGTAAGCAATCCTGAGGGCCAAAACGCCGTGCGTATAATGACTATCCACGGTAGTAAGGGCTTGGAGTTTCCTGTGTGTATTATTGCAAATACTGCACGTCAGTTTACCTCTGATGCAAAAGAAAACGTTCTGCTTCACTCAAAGCTTGGCTTTGCATCAAAACGCCGCGATGACACACTTATGTGCAGTTATAACACACTGCCGAGAGAAGCCGTTTCTCTTGAGATAAAACGAAGCGAAAAGTCCGAAGAGCTCCGTGTGCTTTATGTAGCAATGACAAGAGCAAAAGAACATCTGATTATGCTTGCCTCAAAAAAGAAACTTTCTTCATACGTTTCTAAGCTTTCTTCGGGTCTTGTAGCTGGGCAGAAGCTTCCGCCTTTTGTAGTGCGTGACTGTACCTATTTAAGTGATTGGCTTGTTATGTGTGCACTTATGCATCCAAACGGCACAACTCTGCGTGATTTTGCAGGAATGGAAGAACCTGAGAGCTTTGCTTGCGAAGATACACATAACTTCACAGTAAAAATCATAGATTCACTCAGCTTTAATTTCAGTAATAAAACAACCGAGGTTCAGGTTTCTCCTGATTTTGAGAGCGTCCCCTCAGATATAAAGGGTATAATAGCTTCACGTTTTAACTATGTTTATCCTTATAAAGAGCTTTCAACACTTCCTCAGAAAGTAACAGCTTCCGAGCTTGCTCATAAGGACACTGCAAAACACTTTGACCGCATTTTAGCTACCCCTGCATTTATGTCAGATTCACCTCTCACTCCTGCACAGAAGGGTACTGCAATGCACACTTTCTTGCAATATTGCGATTTTAAGCGTGCACGACTTGATGTAAAAGCTGAGGCTGACCGCCTTTGTGTGATTGGCAGACTTACACCATTGCAGGCTGAGTCGCTTGATGTCCCTCGTCTTGAAGCATTTATACACAGCGATGTAATATCTCTTGCTTTAGACAGCGGCGAGTACTACCGCGAGTACCGCTTCACAGTAAATATTCCAGCAGGTATGGTAGATGAAACCATCCCTGAGACAATGTCTTCAGCTGCGGTTATTCTTCAAGGTTCTGTTGACCTTGCAATTATGTGTGAAGATGGTATAATAGTAGTGGATTATAAAACTGACAGAGTTAAGACTCTTGATGCACTTGCTCAGATGTATGTAAAACAGCTCAGACTCTACAAATTTGCTATTGAAGAGACAACGGGTAAAAAAGTTAAACACTGTCTGATTTATTCCCTGTATTTATCCGAATCTAAGGAGGTCTTGTAATGAAAAAACTTTTATCGTTTATTTCCCTTATGCTGGTAATTGTACTCTCTTTGTCTATTGTAGCAGTTTCGGCATATGACCCAGTAGTTTACTATCTTGGTGATGCTTACTATGATTTTGAAGTAAACATCAAGGATGCTACTGCAATTCAGAAACACGTGGCAATAATTGATACCCTTTATTATGAAGGGCTTGTTTGTGCGGATGCGGATGAAGACGGAGATATTACTATCAAGGATGCAACTGTTATCCAGAAGTACGTTGCAAGTATTCCTGTTGATCATCCGGTTGGTGAAGCAATTACCATTTCAACTGAGCCTGTTAACCCAACAGTTACTCCCACAGAGGAGCCTACTGAAGAACCTACAACTGCTCCCACAGAGCCGGAGGAAAAAATGGATACCAATATCACAATCTACTTCTCTAATAACAAAAAATGGCCTGCTGTATATGCATACCTCTACAACGAATCTGCTCAGAAAGAAAATGCAACATGGCCCGGCGTTAAGATGACACTTCTAGGTACTAACGACTACGGCGAACAAATCTACAAAATGGATGTAGATGTGTCTGAGTATAACAGAGTTGTGTTCAACAATGGTAATAAGACACAGTCAATGAACGCCGCCGTTTCCGTTGCAAGCTCAGGCTTTTATATTGCTGCAGATACACCTAAAACATCCTTGCCCTTAGGAGTGTATGCTTTTGATGAGGCTAACTATGGAAACCAGACAACTGTAAAACTTGACTATCCCGATGGTTACCAGAAACCAATCACAATCTGGACTCCCAACGGATATGACCCTGCTGATACTTCAAAGACTTATCAGGCTATCTATCTCCTTGACGGACAGAACCAGTTCCTCGGCACTACTAACGGTTACGGCGGATGGGTAACAGATAAAATCGCTACCTGCCTGCAGAACAACGGACACGATGGTTTTATTTTGGTAGGTATTGATAATTCTCGCAATCGTGACAATGAGCTCACTCCTGATTTGGGAGAGATTGTTCCTGAGTGCAAGCCTCTCGGCAATTTCGAGAACGGCACCGGCGAGCGATTCTCAAACTTTGTTGCAGATACAGTAGTCCCTTATGTCAGAGAGAACTACAATGTATCAATCAAACCCGAGGATAACGCTATCATCGGTTCATCCTCAGGCGGTATCGAAGCATTCTACATCGGCATGGAGAATATGGACATCTTCGGTAATATCGGTGCAATATCTCCCGCATTCCTGCTTTTTGATAAGGCAGATTGGGACAATTACCTTGCAAAGTTTGATTTTTCAGAGGCAGATAAGCTTCCCAGAATCTATTTCTTTAACGGTGGTGCAGATTCTCTTGAAAAAGACCTGTTGCCTTACGCACAGGCAATGCCTCAGTGGATGGAAGCTCTTGGTTATCCCGCAGAAAAAATGACCTTTGTTCATGAGGATACTTTCTCTCATAACGAATATGCATGGCGTATGATAATGCCCGAGATTATTCCTTGGCTCTTTGAACTTTGATTTTTTCTTAATATAAAATTAACCCCGTTGATTTATTTCAACGGGGTTTAACTTTACACTGTATTAAATTTTAATTCTCTCGTTTCTTGTGTAACTCACTGTTACCGAATCCACATTCTTATTGTGCATGTGCACACTCTGCACAAGTCCTATTCCGAAGTACAGACACATGGCCGAGGAACCGCCTGCACTGAAGAAGGGGAGAGTAATGCCTATAACAGGCAGAAGTCCGATTACCATACCTATGTTTATGATTGTTTGGGAAGCAAGCAGTGCAAACATACCGTAGCAGATGAATGAACCAAGCTCGTCCCGAGCTTTCTGTGCGTTCATATATACTCTGATAATCATAACAAGGAGTATGAGAAGTATCAGCATAGCTCCGATGAATCCGCATTCTTCCCCTGCAACAGAGAAGATAAAGTCGTTCTCCTGCTCAGGAACATATCCGATACCTGTTCTGTAGCCCTGTCCGATACCTGAGCCTGACACACCGCCAGATGCTATTGAAACCTTACTCTGATACTGCTGATATCCGTAGTCTGTCATAGCATTTCCGTCAATATCCATCAGTGCAAGAATTCTATTTCTGTGCTCATCATTCATAACCACATTCCAAAGTACAGGAATGCCAATGCTAAGTCCGCACAGTAGTATAATAAAGTATCTTGCCTGAACTCCTGCTGTGAACATTAAAATCAGAGCAATAAAGAAGAAGATAAGGGCAGATCCGTCATCACCCTGGAAGTGAATAATTGCAATAGGAATGATTGCATGAAGAATAAGCTGTATCACTGCTCCTAAGGTTTTAAGTCTTCCTGTCTTTTTCAGGTAATCCAGATGTTTAGCAAAGGTTACAATGAAGCATATCTTTACAAGCTCAGAAGGTTGAAATGTAATGCCTCCGGGTAGTCTCAGCCACGCTGTGTCGTCAGTACCCGCAACTGTAATACCAAACAGGAACACCGCCACAAACAGCGAGATTGACACAATGGCAAGTGCCCACCATACACGGGCAATGTATTCGTAATCAATCATAGAGATGATTATTGCCATAGTGTAACCAATCACAGCAGCTAAAATCTGTGTCCTTACAAAGCTTCCGCCTGCACGCTCAACGCTTGACAGTAACAAACAGCTATACACGGTTGCAGACAAAGTTACAAGCCATAGTATTTTATCGGAGCTTAGAATATAGTCGCCTATCCCCGAAAATATTTTTTTCATCCGCACACCGCCTTTCACGTTTATTTATTATATAGAAATGATAATGAAATATCAAGCCAAAAAGAGAAAAGTTATCAAAATACTTGAACAAATCAATTACCAATGATATAATTAATCTGATATTGTAGTATCAAATTTAATTTATAATAAAAGGAGCGGAACATTTTATGCTGTCAGATATCCAGATTGCACAACAGACTGAGCTTCGTCCCATTACAGAAATTGCAGAAAAGATTTCAGTTTCTTTTGAAGAGCTGGAACTTTACGGAAGATATAAGGCTAAGCTTAGTGATGAACTGTCAGAGCGACTTTCAACAAAGCCTGACGGTAAGCTCATTCTTGTAACAGCCATTAACCCCACACCTGCAGGTGAGGGAAAAACAACAACCACCTGCGGTTTAGGTCAGGCTATGGCTAAAATCGGCAAGAATGCAATCATAGCACTCAGAGAACCTTCTCTGGGCCCTGTGTTCGGTATCAAGGGCGGCGCTGCAGGCGGCGGCTACAGTCAGGTGCTTCCTATGGAGGACATCAACCTTCACTTCACAGGCGATATGCACGCAATCACATCTGCAAACAATCTCCTTTGTGCAATGCTTGATAACCATCTTCAGCAGGGTAATGCACTGGGAATTGATCAGCGTAGAATTCTTATCAAGCGTTGCCTTGATATGAACGACAGAGCTCTCAGATATATCAACGTAGGTCTTGGTGGAAAGCTCAACGGCATTCCCCGTGAGGACGGCTTCATTATCACAGTTGCTTCAGAGGTTATGGCTATCCTTTGCCTTTCAAGTGATGTCGAGGACCTGAAAAAGCGTCTCGGTAGTATCCTTGTTGCATATACTTATGACGGACAGCCTGTTTTTGCCCGTGACTTAAACGCTCAGGGTGCAATGACAGCGCTCCTTAAGGACGCACTTAAGCCAAACCTTGTACAGACTATTGAGGCAACCCCTGCAGTTATGCACGGCGGTCCTTTTGCTAATATTGCTCACGGATGTAACTCTGTCCGTGCTACCAAGCTTTCACTTAAGCTTGCAGATTACTGCATCACTGAGGCAGGTTTTGGCTCAGACTTAGGTGCAGAGAAGTTCTTTGACATCAAGTGCCGTTATGCAGGCCTCACACCTTCTGCAGTAGTTGTTGTTGCAACCTGCCGTGCACTCAAGTATAACGGCGGAGTTCCCAAGGCAGAAACAGGCAACGAGAACCTTGAAGCACTCAAAGCTGGTATTGTAAATTTGGGTGTTCATATTGAGAATATGCGTAAATACGGCGTGCCTGTTGTAGTTGCAATCAACCGCTTCCTCACAGACTCTCAGGCTGAGCTTGATTATATCAAGGAGTATTGCATCGAAAAGGGTGCAGATTTTGCACTTTCCGATGTATTCGCAAACGGTGGAGAAGGAGGAGTAGAGCTTGCAAAGAAGGTTGTAGAGGCATGTGAAAAGCCTTCTGACTTTAAGCTTCTCTATCCTGACACAATGACAATTCGCGAGAAGATTGAGACTATCGCAAAAGAAATATACCGTGCAGATGGTGTAAACTTCACAGCAAATGCTGAGAAAGCTCTCAAAGAAATTACAGCTCTCGGTGCTGACAATCTCCCTGTCTGCGTTGCAAAGACTCAGTATTCTATCTCTGACGACCCCACAAAGCTTGGTGCACCTACAGGCCACACAATTACTGTCCGTGACCTTAAGCTTTCAAACGGTGCAGGCTTTGTTGTAGTTTATACAGGTGATATTATGACTATGCCCGGACTTCCCAAGGTTCCTGCCGCAGAACGTATTGACGTAGATGCTCAGGGTACAATCAGTGGTTTGTTCTGATAATATGCAGTATATATCACATTCTTTAGAGGACACAGAGCGTATTGCCCGTGAGATTGCCTCAACCTTGAAGGGAGACGAGGTAGTTGCAATGTTCGGAGGTTTGGGTGTAGGTAAAACTACCTTCACACGTGGCTTCTGTGCAGAGCTTGGTTTTACTGAGGGTGTCCACAGTCCCACCTTTGCCATAGTCAATGAGTATCAGGGTGGTAAATATCCCATTTACCACTTCGATATGTACCGTGTTATGGATGAAGACGATTTGTATTCCACAGGCTTTTATGATTATCTGGGCAAGGGAATCCTTATAATCGAGTGGAGCGAAAACGTCAGAGATTTCATTCCCTCAGATGCTATATGTATCGAGATATCATACGGTGAGGACGAAAACACAAGGATTATCACAAGGAAGTAACACAATGTTAATTTTATCAATAGACTCCTCAGCAACCGCCGCTTCTGTGGCACTCTTTGAGGATTCAAAGCTCGTAGGCGAGTTTTTTGTAAATACAGATTTTACCCATAGCCGTACACTTGTGCCTATGATAGACAATCTTCTAAGTGTTACAGGCAAGACTGTTTCAGACATTGAGCTTGTAGCAGTCAGCAACGGCCCCGGCTCTTTCACAGGTGTCAGAATCGGTGTGTCTGTTGCCAAGGGTATTGCTTTTCCTGACGACCTGCCATGTATGGCTGTATCAACTCTTGAGTCTATGGCATATAACCTTGTACTCACAGATTGTATTGTATGTGCAGTTATGGATGCAAGACGTAATCAAGTGTATAACGCTATGTTCTCCATAGAGTACGGCGAAGTACACCGACTCTGTGATGACAGAGCAATATCACTGGAGGAGCTCAAAAAAGAAATCGCAGAGCAGTATGAGGGCAAGCGTGTCATCTTAGTAGGTGACGGCAGTACAGTTTCTATGCGTGAACTTATGGATTTACAAAGGTCTGTAGAAATGGCACCTGAGTCACTGCGTTTCCAGCGAGCATCATCTGTAGCTTCGGCGGCTTTATCCCGTATTCAAGCAGGGGAAAAGCCAAAGAATTCCGCAGAGCTTCTGCCTTCATACCTGAGGCTTTCTCAGGCAGAACGTGAACGTCAGGAAAAACAAGCAGAAAATAATGCTTAATATAAAGGAGAGTTTAAAATGATTGCAATCGGATGTGACCACGGCGGACTTGAAATCAAGAACGCAATCGTAGAGTATTTAAAGAAAGCACAGGTTGAGTACATCGACTTTGGCACATACACTGAGGACTCAGTAGATTATCCTATATATGCTTATAAGGTAGCAAATGCAGTATCCAAGGGTGAGTGTGAAAAGGGAATCATCTGCTGCGGAACAGGTATCGGTGTTGCCATCGTTGCCAATAAGGTAAAGGGTGTCCGTGCCGCTACTGTAACCAACGAGTTTTGTGCAGAGATGACTCGCCGTCATAACGACTCAAACGTTGTTACAATGGGCGGCAGAGTGATCGATTGTGATACTGCAGTACGTCTTGCAGAGATATTCCTTAATACTCCCTTTGATGGTGACCGCCATACAAGACGAGTAGATATGATTACTCAGATTGAAAATGGCGAATTTGATTTTTAATGATTCAGTCAACGGCCCCCTTGTTTAAAGGGGGCTATCAGTCTGTAAGACCGACCGGGGGATTTTCAATTATTCCTCTTGCATTTTACATTTTCATAGTGTATAATATCTCTTGCATTCGCCGGTATGATGGAATTGGCAGACGTGACGGACTCAAAATCCGTTGGTAGCGATACCGTGTGGGTTCGAGTCCCACTACCGGCACCAGAAAAGAAACACCTTTTGTCTGGTAGACAAAAAGTGTTTCTTTTCAATGAAATAAATCCCTTACGGGATTTGTGAAATAACGCTACGCGTTATGAAATAGCTAACGCTATGAAATACGCTGTGGCATATGAGGGATTTATTTTATTTCATATTTTGCCGACAAGGCAAAATATTTCATAATCTGAAGGATTATTTCATATTGCTTAGCAATATTTCATTTGACATGTTATAATATTCGCAGAGGTGATCAATATGAAAGAAAATAAACTTGTTGATTTATCTATAGATTTTGCCGTTAAGATAATTAAACTCTGCGAAAATATCAAAGGACATTATTCCCTTGTGAATCAGTTGGAGCGTTCTGCAACCTCGATTGGCGCGAACATTCACGAAGCAAACTATGCTCACGGCAAACCTGATTTCATTGCAAAACTGCAGATCGCTTTGAAAGAGTGCTACGAGACGGAATATTGGCTTGAATTGTTTGTAAAGTCTGATATTCTGAATAGAGAAACTGCGGTTGATCTCTATAATCAATGTGGTACAATCCGCCGTATTCTGATCGCCTCCATCAACACCGCAAAGGAGAATACGAAATGAATTTCTTTGTTCGAGAAGCCTGCGGATCCGATGTGGTGGCTATTTGGGAACTGAATTATTTAGAGATGGGATATCAATATCCAATTGATGCAACGAGCCAAAAACTTAATGTGCTGCTTAACAGTAAAACAGATAAAATTTTTGTTGCTGTTTCAGAGAATACTGTGGTCGGATATATCCACGCCAATAGTTATGATGTGAGCTATGCACCGCATATGAAAAACATTATGGGAATTGCCGTATTTTCAAGCCACAAGCGTCATGGAATTGGACGAGCGTTACTGCAACAAGTAGAAAAATGGGCGCAGTCCACGGGAGCAGCAGGGGTGCGGTTGGTTTCGGGAATGACAAGAACGGACGCACATGTATTTTATCATAGCTGTGGTTATACAGGAGATAAAGAGCAACTGAATTTGAAAAAGATGTTTTGATGCGTTTGGTGTGCTTTTCGTATTTCTTACCCCTACTTACGCTACTTTTAGTCGTTCTTTCGCACGAAAAAAGTCTCTTTTGTCTATCGTCAAAGAGGCTTTTTTCAATGATATCCGCAAAGGAGAAAATAAATGAATACAATTTCTATAAATTCCTCTGGTTTTGAGATTTATCTGAAATTAGAAGTGTTTGAGTCAGATGTTCAATATTCATCGAATACAATTATGAATGTTAATGTTAACAGTATGGGCTTTTGTGCTGTGGCGAATATGGACATTGATATCAAACAGCTTGCTAAATTTGCAGATGACTTTAATGTTATTTACTCAACACTTAATGGCTCGGCGGAAATCAGCGAGCCTTATGGAGAACATCAGTTCATTAAGTTTTACGGTGACGGATACGGTCATATAAATATCAAAGGTCATCTTTCTTCTTGCGGAATGTATGGATTTGTACAGGAACTTGATTTTGAGAATAATATTGATCAAACTTGCTTATCTGAGTTTGCAACAAGGTTATCTGAATTTTGCAAACTGTATATATAGTTGATTTTTTTATTATAGAGGTTTACAATGAATTGGAATCTTATGTTTTTTCTCAATAGCATACTTCTTGGCATTGGTCTTGCAATGGATGCATTCTCTGTGTCCCTTGCAAACGGTCTTTCGGAGCCTAAGATGAGGCTCCGAAAAACCTGCACTATAGCAGGAGTCTTCGCCTTTTTTCAGGCACTAATGCCTATGATTGGCTGGGTCTGTGTACATACAGTTCTCCAATACTTCACAGCTTTTCAGACGTGTGTTCCTTGGATTGCTTTCATTTTGCTTCTTTATATAGGAGGCAAAATGCTCTATGACGGTATCAAGTCAAAGGGAGAGGATGAAAACAAAGCTCGTAGCATAGGTTTTTCATCCTTGCTTTTGCAGGGCGTTGCTACATCAATAGATGCTTTGTCTGTGGGCTTCACTATTTCAGAATATAACTTTCTTATGGCACTCGTCTGTGCCCTCATTATAGCAGTAGTAACTTTCATCATCTGTATGTCAGGTGTTATCATCGGCAAAAAATTCGGCACAAAGTTTTCAGGCAAAGCCGAAATTCTTGGCGGAATTATACTTGTTCTTATTGGCATTGAAATTCTCGTTACAGGTGTATTTTTCTAATATTTACTTTTCATATTCCTGTCACTTTTTCGACAGGAATTTTTTATATCTATGCAACCAAACCGAATTAATCGGTACTATATGTATGAAGCCGCTTCAAATATTTTACATAGGAGGTGTATTATGGAAGATAAAGAAATCGTGAGTCTTTTTTTAATGCGTTCTGAGAGTGCAGTGAAGGAAACCGCCGATAAATATGGAGCGTACTGCTACAAGATAGCGTTCAACATTCTGCAGAATGATTCTGATGCAGAAGAAACAGTCAATGATACCTATTTAGG
>JAZQIX010000007.1:0-221963 GCA_045541275.1 Ruminococcus sp. | reverse complement strand
TAACAACTTAATATCGAGGTGTAGCGCAGTTTGGTAGCGCGTGACCTTCGGGACGAAGAGGATTCTTCGTCAATGAACAATTTTTATATACTTAACAACTTAATATCGAGGTGTAGCGCAGTTTGGTAGCGCGTGACCTTCGGGGCGAAGTGGGTTCTTCGTCAATGAACAATTTTTATATACTTAACAACTTAATATCGAGGTGTAGCGCAGTTTTGTAGTGTGCGACCTTCGGGGCGAAGTGGGCTCTTCGTCAAAAAGCAATTTTTATATACTTAACAACTTAATATCGAGGTGTAGCGCAGTTTGGTAGCGCGCTTCGTTCGGGACGAAGAAGTCGTGGGTTCGAATCCCGTCACCTCGACCAAAATCGGCACAGTTTGACAAAGCTGTGCCGATTTTTTTATATATATTTCCCACTTTAATTTGACATTCTTCGTATCCACAATTATAATTAATTCATACTAAAAAGCAGGAGTGAAAATATGAGAAAGATTAAAATTATATCATTATTACTTTGTGCGTTAATGCTTTTTGCATTTATAGGCTGTGGTGAGTTAAGTAAGAAAGATGTCAACCTTTTTGAGGTGCTTAATTCTATCAACTTTAAGTTCGAAATCCCTGAGGATGAAATGATGCGGATTGAAACGGCAGATGATTTGGAGCTTTACTATAACATTGCTCCTGCTGATGTAAAACAGTTTGCCGCAGAAACTACTGTGAATTCTGCAACTGATATTACCGAGATTATTCTGGTTGAAGCTGTAGACGGTGCCGCTGCACAGCGTGTATATGATGCACTGCAAATCCGCTACAACTCACAGAGAGATTTATGTGCAAGCTACTCTGCAGAGCTTCTTGCTATTGTCAATGAATGCTCTGTTGCTAAAAACGGTAATTACGTAACCCTTATTATGAGCTCTGATTTTGACGAAATAACTGAATGGTATAATTCACATTTTGAATAATAATTAAGCCGTAACTTGTCCGTAAAATTTGTCGGATATGGTTGCGGCTTTCTTTGTTTTGTGGTAAAATGATTTTCAGATTTTATTTAAAGGAAATGAACTATGGATATTGAAAGTATAAAGCAAAATTATTCAAGAATGAACGATATGCAGCAGCAGGCTGTGTTCTGCACAGAGGGACCTCTGCTCATTCTTGCAGGTGCAGGATCAGGTAAGACTACTGTGCTTGTAAACCGCATAGCATACATACTCCAGTGTGGCCTTTGTAAGCCTTGGCAGATACTTGCGATTACATTTACTAATAAGGCGGCAAGAGAACTCAAAGACAGAATCTGCCTTAATGTGCCTGAGGGTGGTCAGGATATCTGGGCGGCAACCTTCCACTCTGTCTGCTCACGAATTCTCCGCAGATTTGGTGACAGAATAGGCTACGATTCTCATTTTACTATCTATGATACTGATGACCAGCGTAAGGTTATGAAGGATATCCTTAAAGGCATGAATGTGGATGAGAAGATTTTAGGTCACAGACAGGTGCTTTCTGCAATTTCCCGTGCTAAGGATGAAATGAAAACTCCTGAGGATTTGGAGCAGGAGGCAAACTCAGCTTTTGACAGCAGAATGATTACTATCGCCCGTGCGTATAAAAAGTATCAGGAACAGCTTCGTTCTTCAAATGCAATGGACTTTGACGATATGCTCCTTAATACCGTCCGCTTGTTTGAGACCTGCCCTGATGTGCTTGAAATGTATCAGAATCAGTTCAGATATATCATGGTTGACGAGTATCAGGATACTAACAAGGTGCAGTATCGCTTTATCAGTATGCTTGCGGCAAAGAGTCGTAACCTTTGTGTTGTGGGTGACGACGACCAGAGTATCTACCGTTTCAGGGGTGCTACAATTGAGAATATTCTCTCTTTTGAAAACACCTTTACAGGTGCACGCGTTATACGTCTTGAGCAAAACTACAGAAGCACAAAAACAATTCTTGCTGCGGCAAATGACGTTATTGTTAATAATAAACAACGTAAAGGTAAGACTCTCTGGACTCAAAATGAGGACGGAGATAAAATCACTCTTCATACTGCTTCTGATGAACGGGATGAAGGCATTTATATAGCTAAAACAATTCTTGAATATGTGGCACAGGGAGGTTCTTTTGCGGATGTAGCTGTTCTTTACAGAATGAATGCACAGTCCAACGCAATTGAAAACGCACTGACTCGCTCCGGAATACCTCATCGGATTATCGGTGGACACCGCTTCCTTGATCGTGAAGAAGTCAAGGATATGCTGGCATATCTGCAGGTTATCAGCAATCCCCGTGACGATGTTCGTCTCACAAGAATTATCAATAAGCCACGCCGTGCAATTGGTGATTCAACTGTTCAGAAAATTGCAAACATAGCCTCAGCTCTGGGTGAGAGTATGTTTGATGTAATAAACCGTGCTCAGGATTATCCCGACCTTAGTCGTGCCGCATCAAAACTTACTGCATTTGCACAGATGCTACAGGGATTTATTGATGCATCAATTTCAGGTGATTACACAGTTGCTGAGCTTTATGAGCTTGTTTTAGAGCATACTGACTATAAATCATATCTGAAAGCTGAAAAAGAAAACGGTGATGAGCGAATCGAAAATGTAGATGAGCTTATGTCTAATATTATCAACTTCCAAGAGGACTACGGTGAGGAGGCAACTCTCTCAGCTTTCCTTGAAGAAATAGCATTGCAAACAGATCTTGATAATATGGAAACCGGTGCTGATTGCGTTACAATGATGACGTTGCATAGTTCAAAAGGTTTGGAGTTTCCTCTGGTTTTTATTGCAGGTATGGAGGAGGGAATGTTTCCGTCAAATCTCTCTATCTACGACCCTGATGAGCTCAACGAAGAGCACAGACTTGCCTATGTAGGAATTACCCGTGCCAAGAAAAAGCTCTACCTTGTACATGCACAGAGCCGAATGCTTTTTGGCTCTACTCAGCATAATAATCTTTCAAGATTCTGTGAAGAAATTTCTGATGCGCATCTTGAAAAAACAGGTAACAAAAAGCCTCAGGGAGCAGTCTCTGTAGGTTCATCTTCCGTGGGTGCTAAGAGGTTTGACCCATTTGCACTTAATAAATCACGCACTGCAACAGATGTTGCATCATCAAACCAAGCTTTTTCAGTTGGCGATAGGGTTATGCATAAGGTTTTCGGTGTGGGAATGATTATCAGTGCTCAAAAAATGGGTAATGATACAATGCTTGAAGTTTCATTTGATAAGGTTGGTACTAAGACCTTGATGGCAAACTTCTGTAAAATGGAAAAAATCTGATAACAACTTTACTGGAGTACGGAGAAATCCGTACTCCTTCTCTTTTGCACACTTCTTCCTTAACGGCATAATATATCAGTAAGCTACAGTACCGATTAGTCCGTCAATTTACGGATGTCAGGTGCTTGCAATCTATAGTTGGAGGTAGTATTATGGCAGATAATATTAACGTTGTCGAAGCCTGCACATCTGCAGAAAATGCAGAAAACAGCTCAACACAGTCTGTCTGTATTGATGCACTACGTGTTTATGACAGTTGCTCTGATAAGGATTGTCTCACTGATTTGAAGGTGTATTTTACTGAACAGACACAGAGTGCAATTGACTCTGCAGTGAGCGTACGTATTAAGGATGCGGAGGTTATCTCTGTAATGACCGACCTTGAGCCGGTTCCTTTCCACAAGGGTTTTTACTCTGTGGATATGACGTTTTTTTATGACATAGCTCTGGATGTTTTCTTAGCACCGGGCACTTCACCTACTCAGGCACAGGGCCTATCAATCTTCAATAAGAAGGTTATTCTTTACGGCAGTGAGGGAAGTGTTAAGGTGTTTACGGGTCAATGTAAACCCGATGAAATTGAAATTCAGAATTCTCAGTGCGGAAATCTCCCTAGAGTTTCTGTACAGGTTGCAAAGCCAATAGCACTGTCTGCAAAGCTTTGTGAGTCTGCTCACCATATAAGCCCTCCCTGCAGAATTCCTTCTAAAGTATGTGAATGCTTCGGCGGTGAGTTTGTAACCTCCTGTGTAAGAAATGTTTACGTTACTCTTGGCATGTTCTCAATTGTTCAGATTGAGAGAAACGTTCAGATGCTTGTGCCCTCCTACGATTTCTGTATTCCTGAGAAAGAGTGTACAAATTCTTCTGACAATCCCTGTGAGGTGTTCTCACGTCTGGATTTCCCCACTAATGAATTCTTTCCTCCCAATGTGGGAGAACTCAGCGGTGATAACGGTTCTTCCTGTTCCTGCAGAAAGAACCATTCAAAATGTGATTGAGAGCGTTGTGTATGAGAGGATAGGCGAGAACCTATCCTCTTTTTTATTTGTTTAATCAAAATTATGAATTTCGATTGTATTCGATTTTATTTGGTGGTATAATGATTTAAAAATTTGCAAAAATTTACAGCTTGTTTATATTTTACTTGCAAATAGTTTACAGCAATGGTAATGGATTTGTATATAATCAGTACCATAAAGTAAAAGGAGGTATATTATGCTTCAAATCAAAGAGGTTAGCAAGCGATATGTAACCGGCACCCTAAAGCAAACCGCTCTTGACGGCGTTTCTCTTAACCTTCGTGATAATGAATTTGTAGCAATTTTGGGTCCTTCAGGCTCAGGCAAGACAACACTGCTTAATGTTATTGGTGGTCTTGACCGATATGATAGTGGTGATTTGATTATTAACGGTATATCCACTAAAAAATATAAGGACAGAGATTGGGATTCTTACAGAAACCATACAATTGGATTCGTTTTTCAGAGCTATAACCTAATTGAGCACCAGTCAATACTGAAAAATGTTGAGCTTGCTCTTACCATTTCAGGCATGAAGCGTGCAAAACGCCGTGAGAAGGCTCGTCTTGCACTTGAAAAAGTAGGTCTTGGCGACCAGCTGCATAAGCGTCCTAATCAATTATCTGGCGGACAAATGCAACGTGTGGCTATAGCACGTGCTCTTGTTAATGACCCTGATATTCTTTTGGCGGACGAGCCTACCGGTGCACTTGATTCAGATACAAGTATTCAGGTTATGGAGCTTTTAAAGGAAGTTGCTGAAGACAGACTTGTCGTTATGGTAACTCATAACCCAGAGCTTGCAGATGAGTATGCAACAAGAATTGTCAACATTCGTGACGGTAAGATTGTAGGGGACACAGACCCTTATGAAGTAGACGAAAAGTCCCTTGAGGCACCAAAGCATAAGAATATGGGAAAATCCTCTATGTCTCTTCTTACTGCTTTAACTCTCAGTTTTAATAATTTGCTTACTAAGAAAGCCAGAACCTTACTTACATCTTTTGCAGGTTCAATCGGTATTATCGGAATAGCACTTATTTTGTCGCTTTCAAACGGTGTGAATAATTATATTGTAGATATTCAGAAGAGCACAATGGCGTCATATCCTATTTTACTGGAAGCTCAGGCTATGGATTTCTCTGGTCTTATGGAGTTAAGCAGCAGTGCCGCTTCAATTGACGAACTTCCTCACGACCGCAATGCGATTTATTCTGATGGCAGAGCGATTGAACTTGAATCTTCGCTGACAACGAGCTTTACGGAGAATAACCTTACAGATTTCAAGATTTTTCTTGATAATAAGGATAGTGAAATACACGACTATATCGGTGAGAACGGTATCGTATATTCCTACAGTCCGGCGTTCAGTGTATATACCTATGACCCTGACGGTGTTCTTGTAAACACTGACGGCAGTACACTTTATACCTCAAAGACAACTCAGATGATTAACACTGAGATGCAGATGTATGAGGAGATGGGCTTGTCTTCTGATATGTTCAACTCAAATAACTTTGATGAACTTTTGCCGGGTCAGAATGATGCACTTATCAGTAATATCGTCTACGATAACTATGAGCTTGTTTATGGCGATTGGCCTGAGGAATACAATCAGGTTGTTCTTGTTCTAAACGAACGTAATGAAATTCAGGCAACTGTTCTTTATCAGCTTGGTGTACTTCCTTCTGAGGATTATGAAGAAATTATGAAAAAGGTTGACAACGGCGAAGAAGTCAAGCTTGATACAGAAAGTATCGGTTATGAAGATTTTTGTGACAAGACTTATAAATTAATCCCTGCTTGTGACTTCTACGTTGAAGGCGAAAATGGTATATTCGAGTATGTAGGTGATGATAAGGATAAGGTTGAAGAGCTTATGGAGTCAGCTTTTGAACTTGAAATTGCCGGTATTATCCGTCCCCTTGAGGATGCAGAAAACCTTACCATTTCAGCAAATATCGGCTATACAAGAGCACTTACTGATTATATAATCGAACATACAGATAAGAGCAATGTTGTTAAAGCTCAGAAGGACAGCGAGGATATAAATGTTCTCAACGGTATGAAATTCGCCCCTGAGGATGACAGAGACAGAATTGAGGATGCTAAAGTTTATCTTGATAATCTTGGAGTTTCCGATAAAGCTAAAATCTGCAGAGATATGCTCAGCTTAATGTATGCTCAAAATCCTGCCGCTGCGGCTCAGATGATGGCATTAGGAGAAACTGAGCTTGCAGCTATGATGGACAGTTACCTTGCTGATCCTGAAGACGATGTGTTACTTTCTATCTATGAAAATTACATTTCTACAGGCGACTATGATGACAATATGTCTTCGTTTGGTGTGGTAAGTCTGGATGCACCAACCTCTATAGCTCTTTATTGTGACAGCTTTGAAGACAAAGACAGCATCTCATCGTGTATTGATAAGTACAACGAAACAGCAAAAGAGGAAAATCAGATAACATATACCGATTATGTAGGACTTTTGATGTCATCAATTACAACAATTGTAAATGTGATTTCCTATGTGCTTATTGCTTTTGTAGGTGTGTCTCTTGTTGTTTCTTCCATTATGATTGGAATTATCACATACATCTCTGTTCTTGAACGTACTAAGGAAATTGGTATACTCCGAGCAATCGGTGCTTCTAAGTCCAATATCTCTCAGGTGTTTATTTCTGAGACACTTATTATTGGTCTTTGTGCAGGTCTTATCGGAATAGGCGTTACTCTGCTTCTTCTTATACCGGGTAATGCTCTTATTCACACTATTGCAGGCACTACCATCGTAAGTGCATCACTGCCGGCAGGAGCGGCTATAATTCTTGTATTGCTCAGTGTTGTGCTCACTGTAATTGCAGGCTTGTTCCCATCTCGCAAAGCAGCACGCAAAGACCCTGTAACAGCTCTGCGTACAGAGTAATATTTATTTTATGTATAAAAAGAACGCAGGAGCGTAAATTACGTTCCTGCGTTTATGTTTATCAGAACATTAGTTGAGGAGTGTAACAGGGTTTTCCCCGTACGTGTCGTTGAGAACTTTTCTCATAATTTGAGCAATCTCTGTGTTTTCAATTTTATCCTCTGTGAGTATTTTACTTGCTTGAGCACCTGCCGCAAAGAGCTTTACATCTGTGCTTGTGTGTTCGCCTCCTGATGTGAAACAATCGTTGTTTACATCCTCAGGTAAGCCGCTTTCAGGGGTGGTAACACCGCCTGTTTCGTGGTCTGCAGTAACAAGCACCAGTGTGCCCGGGTGATTTTCTGCCCACTTGAGAGTATAGTCAATGCATTTATCAAAAGCCTGCATTTCTACCATTGTTGCATCCATATCTTCCTTAGCTTCATAAATATCAATGTGACTTGCCTCTACCATAAGGAAGAAACCGTTGTCACCCTCTAAAAGCTCCAGTGCCTTTTGAGTCATTGTTGTCAGAGATGGATTAACTTTGGAGTTCATATCGTAGTATGAGAATACGCCGAGTGCTTTTGTGTCGGGAGTCAGAGTGTTTAGCTCTTCACCTGATTTTATGTAGGTATAGCCTGCGTTTTCAATTCTTGATTGCATCTTTGGTGTGTCAGAATACTCTGCACCGCCTCCGAAAAGAACATCAACCTCGGCATTTAGCATCTGCTTGAGTATATCATTATAAAGACCTCTGTAGTTTACATGTGCTACCATACCTGCAGGGGTTGCGTGGGGGACAATGTGAGTATCAATAAGTCCTGTTTTCATTCCCTTAGCCTTTGCGAACTCTACGATTGTTTCCACAGGATTTCCGTCACCGTCAACGCCGATGTACTGGTTCTTTGTCTTAACTCCGCAACTCAGTGCTGTTGAAGCAGCGGCACTGTCGGTTGTTCCGGACAGTGAGTCGGTACCCACATAACAGCTGTAAGGCATAAAGCTTGTAGCATATTCTGAGCCTTTTACAATCTCAGCATTCTTAACTATATTTTCGCCCATACCGTCACCAATCATAAGAATGATGTTTTTTACAGGCGCTGTTTCATCCCATGTGTATCCGCCGCACTGTACCCATTCAAGCACATCGCTTTGTGCTTCGGTAGCAGCCTCAACATACTGTGCAGAGGGAGCGGTGCTGCTTTTAACATCAGGTTCTGTGCTTTGGGTGTTACCTGTGCAGGCAAAGAGAGAAAGAATAAGAAATAAAGCAAGTATAAGTGATAATATTTTTTTGTTCATAATAGCCTCCGTGTTATTTCCATACTTTTATTTTGCTTCCTTTTACAAGGAATGATTTTTCTGAAATGTTTGCCATAGGTGTGTCGCTTTTGCTGTCTGAGTAGAATTCGTGTACAGGCTTATTTCCGTAGATTTCTCTGTATCTGACAACTTTTTCTTTTCCGTGGCAGTTTACTCCTATGTATTTACCTGTTCTTACATCTACCCTTGAACAAATAAGGTTGGAAATCTTAAGCTCATTGCAGATTGGTTCAAGGATAAAGCAGGGTGAGGCAGAAATAATAACGTCATCCTGTCTTTTCTGTTTTAAATAAAATGTCTTGATTTTGTTTTTGTTCTTTTTCCAGAAGTCTGTTATATCTTTTTCATAGTCAATATATCGCACAAACTGCATTATTCTTTCCTTAAACTCTGTCTTTGTGCATTTCTTAAAAATATAATGCTGTAGAAAACCTGAAAAGATAGAGGGAAGTATTCTGAAAATCTTTGGGTGTTTTCTAAGACAGTAAAGAAAAAAATCTGCAGTGCTGTCGTTTTTGTATATTGTTTTATCAAAATCGTAAACGTTCATAAAAAGCTCCTGTTAGTATTCTGTTTCAATTATACCTTTTGATACACTTTATTTCAACAATAAAAATCAGAAAATTTACATCTTGTTAATCTACCATTTCTCACTTTGATGTATTATAATATTATTAACACAGTAAAGGAGGGGCTGTATGTTTGGTTATGTGTGCATAAATAAGGCTGAGATGAAAATTAAGGACTATGAGGCATATAAAGCTGTGTACTGCAGTCTCTGTAAACAGCTGGGCAAGGAATATTCATTTCTTACGCGGTTTTTGTTAAATTATGACTGTACCTTTATTGCACTACTTATAATGGCAAACAGTGATGAGCACATCTGCTTTAAAAAGGGCAGATGTAAATTTAATCCCCTCAAGACCTGCAAGTATTGTACAGAAGGGGAAGAGTCTCTTTCAAAAGCCGCCGCTTTGTTAGTTGCAATGTCTTACTATAAGCTTATTGACAATATCCGTGACGGAAATTTGTTTACGAAAATCGGATGTGTAATTATAAAGCCCTTATTTTCTTCATGGAAGAAAAAGACTTATAAAAAATATCCTTTTTATGTAGATGCTTGTGAGAAAATGTATACTGACCAGATAATAGCAGAGGAAGGAAGAGCCTCAATTGACGAAGCCGCAGAGCCTACAGCAAATCTGCTGAAAACCCTGTTTTCTCACGAAGCTTACAGTGAGGAAATTAAACCGGCTTTTGAACAACTGGGGTATCATCTTGGAAAATGGATATATCTTATGGATGCTGCCTGTGACATTGACAGTGATGTTAAGCACAAATCCTTCAATCCAATATATAATAAACTTAAGAAAACTCGGATAGAATCTGCAGAATTTGCTGATAATATTCTTTCTCAGTCTCTGTATCTGTTAACATCGGCATACCGTCTTATTGACAAAAAACGTTTTGAAGATATACTTGATAATATAGTTCTCTTGGGACTTGCAAAAAAACAGAAGGAATTACTTTTTTCGGAAAGGAAAAAATAGATGAATAAAAACCCTTACGCAGTACTGGGTGTGCAGGAAAATGCCACCGATGACCAGATTAAAACCGCATACAGGGAGCTTGCTAAGAAATACCATCCAGATAATTATCAGGACAGCCCGCTACGTGACCTTGCTACAGAGAAGATGAAGGAAATCAACGAGGCATATGATGAAATCCAACGTATGCGTAAAGAAGGCAGAAGCTATTCTTCAACCTCATCTTACAATCCAGGTTATAATTCAGGGAGCTATAGTAGCGGATATACCCGGACAAATTATCCTGACGTGCGAAATTTCATCAGAAGCGGACGGCTTGATGACGCTCAAACCATCTTGAACGGTGTGCCTGCTACAAACCGAGATGCAGAGTGGTACTTCCTTCAGGGAATGATACATTATAACAAGGGTTGGACTGACCAAGCTTACAGTTGTTTTAAGACAGCCTGTGATATGGACCCGTCAAACATGGAATTCAGACAAACTTTCAGCAGAATAAACCAGCAAAGAGCGTACACATCTCCCGAATATAACCAAGCATCCGGAAACGGTTGCGGATGCTCAAGCTGTGATATGTGCTCAGCTCTGTGCTGTGCAGATGCTTGTTGTGAATGTATGGGCGGAGACCTGTGCAGATGTTGTTAATTCTATGAAGAAATCTATGAGAAAGTCTTATTCTGTTGCCTTGTGTGCTCTCATTTCTGCACTGTCCCTTGTAATGCTCTTGCTTACAGGGATTATTCCTGTGGGTACATATGCGTTTCCGTGTATAGCAGGTGCACTGCTTGCGGTTGTTGTAATTGAAGCAGGCTATGCAAGTGCTCTTGCAGTTTATATTGTTGTATCTGTTTTGTCTTTTTTACTTGTAGCTGATAAAGAAGCAGCACTGTATTATACGGCGTTTCTGGGCTTTTATCCCGTTTTTAAAGGTGTTGTGGAGCGTATTAAATCGAGAATTATACAGTATTTACTTAAGTATCTTGTGTTTAATATTTGTATAATCGGAGCTTTCTTTGTCAGTGTTTTCATCTTATCTGTTCCAAAAGAAAGTTTTGAACTTTTCGGTGTATATCTGCCCTGGGTGTTTTTGCTAATCGGTAACCTTGTTTTTCTTATTTACGATTTGTGCCTTACCCGCATAATTACAGAATATGTAACAAAATGGAGAAATAAACTGAAAATTAAATAAATTTTGTAGAAAAAATTAAATTATAAATTGAACACGCCTTGCATATATGGTACAATATATATGTATGGTGTGTTTTTATTTGTTAAAATATCAAGTTTACGGAGGTGGCTGCTGTGACATCTTTCAGCAGAAGATTTATATCCTGCTTATTGTTAATAGCAACGCTGACAGGTATATTATCTGTCGGTGCGGTTTCTGTGTCTGCTTTGTCGGCAGAGATTGTTACTACCGATGCGGTCAGACTCCGCTCATCTGCCTCTATAAGCTCTGATAATATTATAACAACACTTGATAAGGGTGAAACCCTCGAATTGCTTAAAAACAGTGATAAGGGTTGGGCTTATGTCAGTCGTTCTAATGGCACTAAAGGTTATTGTTCTGTTGATTATATTAATGTTCCTGAGGGCTCAGGGGTTAAAATCACAGGTGTTACAACCGATGATGTGAATTTCCGTAAAGGTCCCTCAACAGATTACACTTCAATTAAGCTTCTGTATACAGGTACTTCTTTCACAGTTCTTGATAACAGCGATGAACTATGGGTAAAAGCTCAGGTTGGTTCTGATACAGGTTATATCTACCGAACATATACTGAGATTACGGTTTCACTGCCTGAAGGCGGTAATACATCTTCTGACTTACCTTCTACGCCAAATTGGTTTGAGTCATCGGCTCTTGATAATGTGTTAGGAGAAAACACCTCTCAAGACAATACACCTCTTAAAGGTGAAATCTCTCTTTCTTCAGAGAGTATCACCCTTGAGCAAGGCAGTAAGCATACACTTGCTGTTTATATCACTGGCGGAGAGTCGGTTCAGGCATCAGTTGAGTTTATGACCTCTGATAAATCTGTTGCCACAGTTACACCTAACGGCATAGTTAAGGGTATAGGAGTAGGCACAGCCACTATTACAGCTATTTTAAACGACTCTGACTCAACTGCATTCTGTAAAGTTGAGGTCACAGAGTCAGACACACAGCCTTCTGAGGACCCTATAAGCATTTCTGACACCAAAATTACTGTGTATAAGGGCAATCACTATCATCTGAAATCCAATCTTCCTGTTAAGTGGAAAAGCTCCAATACAGATATTGTAACTGTCAGCAACGGGATTGTCACAGCAAAGGGGACAGGTTCTGCGGTTATCACCGCTTATACAGATACACAGAGTATCACTTGCTCTGTAACAGTAAAGACGGCACCCTCCGGAGTTTCGATATATAAGTCAACTGCCACAATTACCGCAGGTAAATCTTATTACAACGGAGCAACATCAACTTCATCTGTAAGCTGGTCAAGCTCCGACACTTCAGTTGCAAAGGTTCAAAATGGCTTTATCACTGCAGTTTCTGAGGGTGTAGCTGTTATAACAGCTAAGAACTCGGACAGTACAAAAACCTGTTTTGTAACTGTTAAACCTGCTGAGCCTATCCGCTTTGCATATTCTGTGCCAAATACAGCCGCAAAGAATGAAAAGGTCACTCTTTATGCTGTGACCGATAAAACCCGCACGGCTGTTAAATTCAACGTAACTGTTGGCGGTACTGTTAAAACAGTAAATGCCACAAGCAAGGCAAGTGACGGAAATACGCTTGTGTGGTCAGGTACTACTACAATTTCTGCAAGCGGAACATATAATGTTGTTGCATATTCAAAGCAAAACGGAGACTGGCAGACTTGTTCCTCCTCTGTAGATGATGCAAAGACAACTATCTTTATCAGAGAAACTGACTCATTGAAAGCTGAAACAGCAGAAAAACGCCGTGCGTCTAATGAGCTCATTACTCTTCTTTCAGAGTTTGAGGGTTACAGTCCAAGTGTCTATTTTGACACAATAGCCAACGGAATTCCTACGCTCGGATATGGTAAGGTTATTTATATCGGAGACAGCTTCTATAATGATATGACCAAGAGGGAAGCCTATGCTTACCTTGTTCAAACTGTGAATGAAGGAGGTTTTACCTCATCTGTGAACAGCTACCTTGATAAGTATAATATTAAACGAAACCAATATCAGTTTGATGCACTTGTTTCTTTTGTATACAACTTAGGTGCAAACATTCTCACAGGTGACAGCGATTTTAAGAAGATATTTCTTGCTACAAATATTAAAGAAGAAGAACCTGTGAGCGACAAGGAAGCTTATATTAACGCATCAGATGTTAATATGCGAAGCGGTGCAGGTACTTCATACAAAGTTATAAAGAGTCTTGATTACGGTACAGTACTGACTCTCATTGAAACTGCCGAAACAAACGGTTGGTATCACGTCAAAACTCAGGACGGCACAGAGGGCTATGTGTATGCTGATTATGTATCTAAGGGCAGACTCAGCCAAAGCGGCGATTATTCTCTCGGAAGAGTGGATAAAAATAAATTTACAAAGCTTATGCTGCAGTATCATCACGCTGGTTCAAGCTGTGTATGGGGACTCCTCAACAGAAGAGTAGATGAGCTTGATGTTTTCTATTACGGAGATTATGTACGTAACGGTTCAAATAATATTTACGGATACAAGTTCACTTGTGCGGTCAATTCTTCGACTGTACTGTGAAATATTGTTTAAATTATATTTTTGGAGGATATTATGAAAATAGGTTTTATCGGTGCAGGCAATATGGCCACTGCTATTATCGGAGGACTTTTAGATGCAGGCACAAAGCCTGAGGATATTCACGTGTTTGATATGGACACAGATAAGCTTAAGAGCTTTAGCAATAAGGGTATGATAGCTGACAAAAACAGTAAGGATGTAACAAATAATTGTGATATTGTTGTACTTGCTGTAAAGCCTCAGAATTACAGAGAGGTGCTCTCTGAGATTGCACCTTGTGCTGAAGAGAGCAAGACCTTTGTTTCCATTGCCGCAGGTATTACTATTGATTTTGTCAGACATGTTCTCGGAGTTAATTGCCCTGTAGTCAGAGTTATGCCTAACACACCTTTGCTTGTAGGCAAAGGTGCTACAGCAATCTGCTTTTCAGAAAATGTAAGCACAGAGGCGAAAGCGGTTACTTCTTCAATGTTCTCTTGCAGCGGTGCTTTGGAGGAGTTTTCTGAGGACAAAATGGATGCTGTAATTTCTGTAAATGGTTCCTCTCCGGCTTATTTTTATCTTTTTGCAAAAGCAATGGCAGACTATGCTGAGTCAGAGGGTATTGACCGTCAGTGTGCTATGAATCTTATCTGTGCGGCTATGGAGGGCAGTGCTGAGATGCTTCGCTCATCAGGCGATGACCCCGATACTCTCATAAAAAAAGTAAGCTCCAAAGGCGGCACTACCATTGAAGCTTTAAACAAGTTCTATGAACACGGATTTGAAACTGCGGTGAAAGAAGCAATGTCTGCTTGTACAAAACGTGCCGCAGAGCTTGCCGCAGAAGCATAATTTGCTCATTTGTCTCATAAGTTTTACTGAATACGGACAACCGTTATCTGGAGGAACTTATGAGAGGAATTGTATTTACATTATCAGGAAGACCACGAAAACCAAGAAGTCAAAACAGACGGAATTTTTCTAATCTGTCTGCTATGTTCAGACGCTACGGAACGGCAATGTTTTTTACATTTGTTTATGCATGCGGATTGCTTATGGGTTCGTTGTATGCAAGAAACGCAGAGAAGACCTTTCTTGACTCCCTTAATTTTCTTTTTACAACTAACCTGAGTGCAAGAATGGAACAACCTGTGTTTTCAACCTTCGCAACCAGCTTTGCGTCAAATTTTCTTTTTCTGTTGTTTGTGTTTCTTTGCGGACTTTCACCCTGGGGAATGACTGCTGCTTTTCTGTCACCGGCATTCAAAGGGTTTGGTGTGGGGCTTTCTGCAGGTTATCTCTTTATTACATACGGATTCAGGGGCGTTGGATTTTATTTGCTTGTGATTCTCATAGGCACTTTTATTTTCTCCTTCGCTCTTATATTAGAATGTATACAGGCACAATATCTTTCCTGTAAAATTGCCAAGACAGTTTTTACATCAGGAGAGAATATGCAGCCTGTGTCCGTTTATGTTCACAGTTTCCTTCTTAGGAGCCTTTATATGCTGTTACTCACTGCAGTGGCAGCCTTGGCTGATATGTTGCTGTGGACTGCATTTTCAGGTTTGTTTTTCTGACATACCTTAAATTACAGTTAGGATGTGTAATATGAATCAGGAAAGAAAAAAACTTGGCTTTGAGCTTTTGCTTCAGAACCTTTGGTCAAGTCTCGGCTGGATGATACTCACAAACCTTATTTTTGCGATACCGCTTCTGGGCTCTCTTGCAATCGCTTATGTGCTTTGCTTGTATGTTTTGCCTTATGTACCTGTTACTATACCTATGGCTATAGTTCTGGCAAGTCCGTTTTATGCCGGTGTTGTGTCATTGTCTCGTGATTATTCACAGGGCATAAAGCCTGAGAAAATGCTGAAAAAGTATTTTTCTGCTGTTAAGGAAAATGGTCTCAAGTTTTTGCTTGGCGGATTTTTGCTTTATGTAGCTTATCTTATCTGCTATTTTAGTGTAAGCATTTACGCTGCCCTTACTTCTGTAAGCTGGGTATTTTACATTCTGCTTTTTGTAGCAATTGTAATCTGCGTGTTCTTCCTGTTTATGTTTTTCGCAGTGCCTCTTATGACTGTGTCCTTCGACTTAAAACTCAAGGATGTTTACAAGAACAGTGCGTTGATGACTTTTGGTGAAGCTAAGCAGAACTTTTTTGCTACTATTTCTGTGGCGGCTTACCTTGCTGTGGTGCTTATGCCTATAATTATAATATCTTATACATCCAGTGTTCTGCCTGCAGAAACAGTAAAGCTTCTGCTTGTAATTTATGGTGCAATTGCTCTCGGTGTGCTCATTCCTGCACCATGTGCAATGATAATCAGTAACTACCTTTATCCCAATATGCGTTCAGTAATTGCAGGTGAGGATATTTCTGAAAGCAATTCTTCTGCTCCTGCTCCTGACATTCGTCCCAGAGGAGAAGTTTATGAGGAAGAAACTGCCTCTTGCTCTGCAGTTGACATTGATGAACTCAGAAAAGGTGACGGGGAAGAGTACATCTTCTATCAAGGCAAAATGATAAAAAGAAAAGTTCTTATTGAAAGACTGGAGGAGTCAAATGATGAGTAATATTAAAAGATTTATAACTGTTGTGTTTTCTGTGATGCTGGTTATGTGTGTGATTGCTTTTACTGCTTGCACACCCAAAGAGCCTGTAAGCACTCAGCCTTCAACCGAGTCTACAGAGCCAACAACAATTGAAACCGAACCCGTAACTACTGAGAACACAGCCTCAGAACTTACACTTTCAGCCTCTTATATTCCCCAAAAAGCATTTGATGCAACTGGCTCTGAGGTGAGCATATATACAGTTTACGGTTCAAGCCTTCGTGATTACGGCGGCTCGCTTTGCTTCAAAGAGGACGGTACCTTCACTACATTCATCGGTGTGTATGGTAATGTTAACAACGAAAGCGGTACATATAAAATCATATCTGATACTGAGATTGAGATGGTTTATAACAACGACACAACAGAAACCGCAGTTATTACTCAGACCGATTCTGAGGGCAATATAACAGAGCTCAGAATGCCTCACAGAAATCACGATGTAGTTTTCACACAGGAATAATTTTAACTCAGACAGCTTCCTTGCTGTCTACAAACCAACGATTATCCTCTAAAAACAGATATTTCTGCTGACCTGCAATTCTGCAGGAATACCGAATCCCTGCGCCGCCTGCTTTCATAGAGGCGGCGTATCTTACATCCAGAATTCTGTCTATCTCAAAACTTCTGCCGTCTTTCCAGTGTATAGCCACAGGAAGCAGATTTCCGTCACAGTCAAAACGTGCTGTTACAGATACATATTGTTTCATAGTAAAAATCCTTTCTGCCGTAGTGTAAAGCTACGGTTTTTATTTTACGAAAAATATCCCACAGGGTGTACGATGTTTTCTTCTTTAGGTGAAAATCCTGAGAGCACCTTATCGGAAAGCATATTTGCAGGGCGTACACAAAAGCTTCCAAATCGCTTTTTCAGCGCATCAAGAGATTTGTCAAGTTCAAGGAGACGAGCTCTTTTTTCTTCGTCTACAAAGATGCTTGTCTGCTCTGACACTGTGTCAGGCATAAAATCTGCCAGAGTAACACCTATACTGCGTATGGGCTTACTGAAACTGTAATTTTCTCTCAGAAGTTTAAGTGCTGTACCTAAAACCTCTTGTGTGAGGTTTGTACCTCGGCTCAGTTTTTCCTGCCTGCTTATGATGAACAAATCTTTGTCCCGTATGTTTATGCATATCGCTTTTGCCGTAAGATGTTGCTCTCTTGCTCTTCGGCACACGCTGTCACAAAGTACACCAAGTACTATTTTGGCATCTTCTGTGTTGTTCATATCTCTTGAGGGGGTAGTAGAGTTGCCTATGGATTTTGGGATGCTTGTGTACCCTAAGGGTTTAACAGGGGAGCTGTCATATCCCTTTGCGAAAGTATAGAGAGTATCTCCGAATTTACCTAAGTGAGAGTGCAAAAGCTCTCTTGAAGTATTTGCAATGTCTCCTATAGTATTGATTCCCAGAGTTTTAAGACTTTTATTTGTAGCTCTGCCTACACCTAAAAGACACTGTGCAGGCAGGGGATAGACAATATCCTTGTAGTTTTGCGGAGTTATAACAGTAACTGCATCAGGCTTTTTGTAGTCGCTTCCAAGCTTTGCAAAAATCTTGTTGAAGCTTACTCCTATGCTGACAGTTATGCCAAGCTCATATTTTATTCTGTGTCTGATTTCCTCTGCAATTCGGTAACCGTCCTCAAAACCATTTACACTTGCAGTAACATCGATCCATGATTCATCCAGTCCGAAAGGTTCTATCATATCTGAGTAGTCAGCATATATCCTGCTCGCCATTTGCGAAAACCTCATATATCTGTCATAGTGTGCTTCAGCTACTACAAGGTCAGGGCATTTCTTTTTTGCTTGCCAGATAGCTTCGCCTGTCTGAACCTTAAATTTTTTAGCAATTTCATTTTTTGCAAGTATAATTCCGTGGCGTTTGTCTGCATCTCCGCATACAGCCACAGGCTTTTGTCTTATGTCAGGATTATAAAGACACTCCACACTTGCAAAGAATCCGTTACAATCACTGTGTAGTATAACTCTCATAATAACCTCATCCTGAAATTTATCTTCATATATTCGAAATAGAACGGATGTTCTTATATAGATATTATAGAACGATTGTTCGAGAAAGTCAATATAAATAATCGGAAAATGAGGAAGAGTTTTCAAAAGAAAACTCCGTATGCCAATGTGACATACGGAGTGTGTTGTTTGGATAATTTTGTGTTTTAATTAACGCCCAGCAAAGCTTTTGCGGACTCCTCAAGTTTGTCCATGATAGACAGAGCGTCAGCCTTGTCTTTACCTACAGAGGTGAGATAAAGTTTTATCTTAGGCTCAGTACCGCTGGGTCGTACAATTGCTGCATTGCCACCCTCAAGGGAGTAGGAGAGAACGTTTGACTTGGGCAGGTCTATTGTTACAGATTTACCTGTAGCAAGGTCTGTGTCTGTGCTCATAAGGTAGTCGCAGATACCCTCTACACCGAAGCCTGCAATGTCCTTGGGAGCACATTCACGGAGGTTATCCATAAGCTCTGCCATCTTCTGCATACCCTCAGCACCTTCAAAATAGAAGTTGAGAGTTTTGTTATAGTAATAGCCGTACTCTTCGTAAAGCTCATCAATAACCTGAGAGAGAGTCTTGCCCTGCTTTTTGTAGTAAGCAGCCATTTCAGCAATAAGCATAGAAGCAACTACAGCGTCTTTGTCACGTACATAAGTACCAGCAAGGTAACCGTAGCTTTCCTCAAAGCCTAAGAGGTATCTGTCAGTTTCGCCTTTTTGCTCAAGACCCAGAATAACCTCACCGATATACTTAAATCCTGTGAGCACGTCAACCATAGTACAACCGTACTTCTGGCAGATACGTTTTACAAGGATAGTGGAAACAATAGTCTTGACAATAATGGGATTTTCAGGCAGTGTGCCGTTTTCTTTTCTGCACTTGAGAATGTAGTCGGTAAGCATAATGCCTGTCTCGTTACCTGTAATAAGGCGATAACTGCCGTCTTTGTCAGGAACTGCAATGCCGACTCTGTCAGCATCAGGGTCAGTTGCCAGAAGCAGGTCAGGCTTTAACTCGTCACACATCTTAAGACCCAACTCAAGAGCTTCTTTGATTTCAGGGTTGGGGAAGGGGCAGGTGGTAAAGTTACCGTCAGGAAGCTCCTGCTCTTTAACTATAGATACATTGTCAACGCCAATCTCAGAAAGTACACGGCGGACAAGCTTGTTACCTGTGCCGTTGAGAGGAGTATATACAACAGAAATGTCAGAATTTTTGCAGATGCCGGGATTAACCTGCTGCTTTTTTACTTCAGCAAGATATTCTGTGTAAACACTTTCATCAACATATTCAACGAGACCTGAGTTTACAGCATCCTGAAGGTCACAGAGCTTTGCACCTGTGAACATGTCAAGACTGCAGATTTCGTCATATACAATGCCTGCAGATACGTCTGTCATCTGACAGCCGTCCTCACCATAAGCCTTGTATCCGTTGTAGGCGGCAGGATTGTGGCTTGCAGTAACCATAATACCTGCCTGACAGCCAAAGTGACGCACAAGGTAGCTGAGCACAGGTGTAGGCTGAAGTTCTTTTGTTATATAAGTTTTGATGCCGTTAGCAGCCAGTACTCTTGCTGCTTCAAGCATAAACACATCGGCGTTGATTCTACTGTCATGAGAAATAGCAACAGCACCGCCGCCGAACTTTTTATTTACATAATTTGCAAGACCCTGTGTAGCCTGACGAACAACATAGATGTTCATTCTGTTAGTACCTGCTCCCAGAGTACCTCTGAGTCCTGCTGTGCCGAACTCAAGCTGTCTGTAAAAGCGGTCATGAATTTCTTTGTCGTTGCCCTCAATGGCTTTGAGCTCTTTAATAAGCTCAGGGTCGTCAGTAGCATTCTCCAGCCACTGCTTGTAAAGTTCCATATAATTCATAATCAAATCCCCATTTATATAAAATGTAAATTATATCCAAACGATAATTATCATTATTTTATCATCATATATGAAAAATTTCAATAGAAAATGGTAATTAGGATAAAATAGAGGAATCCACTCTGAAAGTGTTCACATAAACATCAAATAAAATATGTTGATTTATTCAAAAAAACATAGTAATATAATAGGAGCTTATTTTATTGGAGGTTTTATAATGGATATAAATAAGGATGATATCCTCACGGATGAGGTTGTTTCTGAAGATACAACCCCTGATGATGAGGTTGCAACAGAAGCTGAGACAGATGAAACAGCTTCAACTCTTGATGTAACTCAGGAGGATATTGAAGAGGAAATGTCACGTTACGGTGTGATTGCTGAAGAGGAAGAGAGTATTTCTGATGAAACAGAGGATGCTGCACCTGTAAAGAAAAAAGGTCTTGTGCAGATGCCTATTATCATTGCAACTATAGCATTTCTTCTTACAGCTATTATTGTAAGCGGAGTTATTCTTGTTTATAACGGCTTCTTTAAACCAGGTATAAACGGTGCATATGTGCTTGCAGAAGCACCCGACTCAGGCACCTACTTTGTTTTTGATAAAGACGGAAACGTTTCTATGGACGGCGGCGGTATCAAATACTACGGTACTTATACAATGGAGAAGATAGACGGTGTTGATGTTATTACTTCAGACTTCTACTTTATCGCTTCATACGGCGGTCAGGCAACAGTAACATATACTGATAACAAGCAGACAATGTCAATGGCATTCCCTGCCGGTACTCTCCAGTTTGTGAAGACAAATCTTCCTGACCATGAGATTGACCCTGAGAATATCACACACGCATCTGCTGATGAACTTGGCATTACTGAGGTTAATATTGTTGACGGTATAGTAGGCACCTGGAATGAAGAAATGTACGGCACATACACTTTCAACGCAGACGGTACAGGTTCCTATCGCTCTGAGTATAATTTCAGCGAGTATATGGGTTACGGCCTCGGTATGGAGTACAAGTTCAAATATACAGTTTATGAGGATAAGATACTCATTACTCTGGATTATTACGGAGGACAGAAGGAAGACGGCACCTTCACCTATTATCTTGACAAGGGAAATCTGGTTCTTGATGGAGTAGGCTACGCAAAGGTAGAAAAGTAATTTATAAACAAATGATTAAAGGCGGCAGTATGAAAACTGTCGCCTTTTTCTTTTTGTTAGTATAACTTGGAAAGAGCAAGCAAATCTTTTGTGTTGATAGTTCCGTCTCGGTTTATGTCAGCAGAAAGTTTTTGTACAGGATCAGGAACTTCTTCATCTGTCAGGAATTTCATTATAAGCTTCAAATCTCTGGAGTTTATATTACCTTCGCCAGTAAGCTCCCCTAAAATAACTATGTTGAAGGTTTTGTTTTCAAACACAGCTTTCATTCCTGTGCCAACCTTGCCTTGAGTGTAAACACTTCCGTCCTTTTTATAAACTCTCAAATCCTCTTTGCGTAACCCCAGTGTTTTGTAAAGCTTAGCTACTGTAGTGCCTTGAAAAGTTATTATGTAATCATCGTTTATAACAATATTTTTATACTCCGATACATCAGTTTCTGCAGTTGAAGTTTCAGGAATGTAGGAGATTAGTTTTCCGCTTTCATAGGTGTACTTTGTACCTGTGCTGTCAGTTACAAATCCGTTAGCAGTATAAACACAGGGTGCTACAGGAGGAGCATCAGAAATTTTTATCAATTCTAAATCTGTAATCAGATATATTCCCTTTGTAGTTATAGCGGTTATATGTTCTCCGTCAAGACACATAATCTGTGTTACTGTAGAGTTCAGGTTAAATGTTTTAATTGTGCCCTGTTTATAACAGTTTATTAAACTGTTATCATACCTGTCAACAAGATATAGCTTTTCTTCATTATCAACCGTAAATCTTGTTTCGTCCGTATAGACATGAAGATTAGTAAGATTGTATATAAGAGTACCGCTGTTTTTATCATAGATGTAAAAGGCGGCGTGATAATCTGAATTGTATTCTGTGTAAGTAAGAAAGTAAAATTTATTCCGATGAATACAGGAAGAAATAACAGGCTTGTCAATAGGCAAATCAACGTTTAGATTTTCTGAGTGAATGGACACAACATCATCATATATACCCACAGTGTAGGGGATATCAGTGCAATAATCTGTGAGAACAAATTCTGCAGTGATTGCCCGTGTAAGAGGTATCATATACATTAATAAGGCAAGTAGCAACAAGACTATTGCTATAATTCGTTTAAAGAGACTTTTTGAAATCTTGGACACCTCCCTGTATGTTCTCCGCTTAGAGTATAGCGTTTATAATTACTCAGCGGTACAATCGGGGAAGTATATTCACAAAAAACAAATAAAAAAGGTACTGCCACAAAGCAGTACCTTAATTAGAGATGTTAAAAATTACTCGGCCATTTCCCAGTTGTGCCAAACGTTCTGGATATCATCGTTATCCTCGAACATATCCAGCATTTTCTGGAGTTTTTCCTGAATTTCTGTGTCCTCAACCTTAACATAAGTGTTGGGAACCATAGCAACCTCTGCGGTTACAAAGCTATAGCCCTTGGCGGCAAGGTCATCACGTACACCGCCCATATCAGAAGGCTCTGTATAAACTGTGAACACATCCTCATCAGCTTCAAAGTCAGAAGCACCAGCCTCAAGAGCGTGCTCCATTACGGTGTCCTCGTCAGCCTCAAGGTCTTCTCTGTCAATTACGATAACACCCTTCTGCTCAAACATAAAGCTAACACAGCCGGGAGTACCCATGTTACCGCCGAATTTATCAAAGTAGTGACGAACATCGCCGGCGGTACGGTTGCGGTTGTCTGTGAGAGCCTCAACAATAACTGCTACACCTGATGCACCGTAGCCTTCGTATGTTACAGATTCGTAGTTAGTAGAGTCACCTTCGCCTGCGGCTTTCTTGATGATTCTGTCAATGTTGTCGTTGGGAACGTTGTTTGCCTTAGCCTTTGCAATGCAGTCACGAAGCTTTGAGTTAACAGCAGGGTCAGCACTTCCGCCTTCCTTAACTGCAACAATAAGCTCTCTGCCGATTTTTGTAAAAATCTTAGCACGAGCGGCGTCATTCTTACCTTTTTTCTGTTTAATGGTACTCCATTTATTATGTCCTGACATAAAAATTCATCCCTTTTATAAAAATATCACAGAGATTATAGCACATATATACACTATTTGCAAATTATTTTAATGGTTACAAATTGGTTACAAAACTATTGTATATATAAAATCGTAATGATATAATTATATGAACGTTTATCAAAGGCTAAGAGCAAAGGATAAACGCCATCATACCTATGTTTATATGTAAGGAAAGGATGAGTGTTATGATAAGATCTATGACAGGCTACGGCAGGGGCGAAGCGACCCTCAACGGCAAGGAAATCACAGTTGAGCTTAAAAGCGTAAACCATAAGTATTTTGAGTTTTCCTGCAGAACTTCCAGAGGTTACGCATTTTTGGAAGAGAAGCTTAAGTCCTATGTAGGCTCCCGTGTTTCCAGAGGTAAGGTTGATATGTATGTGTCCATTGTCTCAACAGGTGAGACTGAGGACTCAACTGTAAGTGTTAATCACTCGCTTGCCTCGGGTTATCTTAAAGCTCTCACGGAAATTGCTGAGAACTACAGTGTTCAGAACGACATAACCGCTACTACTGTTGCACGTTTTCCTGATGTTCTTACAGTACATAAAGCTCCTGAGAATGAGGAACAGCTGTTGGAGGATGTGCTTTCAGTTGCCAAGGAAGCAGTAGATAAGTTCATCGCAATGAGAGAAGCAGAGGGTGAACGCCTGTATGCAGATGTTATGAGCAGGGCTAAGACAATCCTTGATATTGTTGCAATTATTGAGGAACGTTCTCCTGTTATTGTAGAGGAATACGAGAAGCGTCTTTGTGCACGCATAGAGGAGCTTGTAGGCAACGATACCTTTGACCGTCAGAGAGTTCTCACTGAGGTTGCTATATTTGCAGATAAGGTTGCAGTTGCGGAGGAAACTGTCCGTCTTCGCAGTCACTTTGATCAGCTTGATTCCATTATGGGGGCAACAGGTCCTATAGGCAGAAAGCTCGATTTCCTTGTACAGGAAATGAATCGGGAGGCTAACACCATCGGCTCTAAGGTGCAAGATGCTGCTTTGGCACATCAGGTTGTCAATATTAAGTCGGAGATAGAAAAAATTCGTGAACAGATTCAGAATATAGAGTGAGGAAAGATATATGAAACTGATAAATATCGGATTCGGCAATGTAGTTGCTGCAGGCAGACTCATAGCTGTTGTAAGTCCCGACTCAGCACCTATAAAGAGAATTATTCAGGATGCAAAGCAAAAAGGTAATCTTGTAGATGCAACCTACGGCAGACGCTGTAAGGCGGTACTCTTCACTGACAGCGACCATATAATTCTTTCTGCCATTTCTCCCGAGACCATTGCCAACAGAATTGAGGAAGGTGATGAAAAATGAGTGAAAATACAGTAAAACCCGGTAAGCTGATTGTATACTCAGGTTGTTCAGGTGTAGGCAAGGGAACAATTATGGAGCATATCCTTAAAGCTTTTCCCGAGCTTGAATTCTCAGTATCAGCAACTACTCGTGCTCCCAGACCCGGTGAGACTCACGGAGTTGAATACTTCTTCGTAACACACGAAGAGTTCGATGCAATGATTGAGGAGGACGGCTTCCTTGAACACGCAGAATTCTGTGGTAACAAATACGGTACACCTAAAAAAGCTGTTGAAGATATGCTTGCCCGAGGAATAAATGTTATCCTTGAAATTGAGGTAAAGGGCGGTACAAATGTAATCAGTAAATTCCCTGAATGCGTCAGCATCTTTATTCTGCCTCCCAGCATACAGGAGCTTGAGAGAAGACTCCGTAAAAGAGGCACAGAGGATGAGGAAACTATTCAGAAGCGTCTTGCTGAGGCTGAAACCGAAATCAAATCCGCACCTCTTTATAAGTATCAGGTTATTAACGCAGAACTTAATTTGGCAATTGAGGAAGTAATCTCAATTATACGTAAAGAGATTTCAAACTGACACAAAAAAATACATTACTATTGTTATAAAGCGAATGCTTTAAATATAAAATTTTTTATAGGAGTGAACATAAAATGATTAGAGCATCTATTGATGATATGTTAAGCGGTAAGGAGAGCCGTTACGCACTTGTAATCGGTGTAGCAAAAAGAGCAAGAGAAATTGCACAGGGCTTTGAGGATGAGGGTGTTGTTACAGCAGACAAGCCTGTGCTTCTTGCAATTGACGAGTTCAAAAACCACAAGTTCAATATTTTAGAGCCTCAGGATGAAGAGTGATAACACCCTTATTGCAGGTGTTGCAGTTGAGGGGACAGTATATCATTTTGATAAAATTTTTGACTATGCGGTAAAACCTGAAGATGCATCAGTGCTTAAATCCGGTTGCAGGGTCAATGTGCCTTTTGCAAGGGGCAACCGTAGTCGTCAGGGCATAGTTATGTATATTAAAGAAGGAAATAGCACAGGACTTAAATATATAACCTCTGTTTTGGACAGAGAACCTGTACTTTCTCCGGAAATGCTCAGTCTTGCAGATTTTATGCACAGGCATTATTACTGCACCCTTTATGAAGCAGTGAAATCTATGCTTCCTGCTGGTCTCAGCTATAATATCACTACAGTTTATTCTGCGGCAGAGGATGTCTCGGTTGAGGAGCTTACTGAGGAAGACAGAAGAATTTATGATTATCTCAAGATGACCTCAGTTCCTGTCAGACGTGAAGAGCTTATGAGTGATTTCGGCTTATCTGATTTTTCACCTTTTGAGCGTCTTGTTCAGAAAGGCTTTCTAAAAAAATCCGATGATGCCTATCGCCGTCTAGGTGATAAGTCTGTCAGAATGCTTCGTCTATGTGAGAATTCACAGGAGGTATCCTGTAAGCTTACAGAGAAACAGCAGGCTGTAGCAGACCTTATTTGTGATGCAGGAGAAGCTTCTGTAAAAGAAGTGTGCTATTTTACCGGTGTTACTCAGGCAGTAGTGGATGCGGTAGTCAGAAAAGGCATTGCAGAATACTTTGATGCCGAGGTTTTCCGTACACCGGAAACTTCTGCGTATGAAAAACAGGATTTCCCTGTTTTGAATGATGAACAGCAAACAGCTTTTGACGGGCTTTGTAAAAAGTACAGAGAGAACAAACCCTCTGTTTCTCTTTTATACGGAGTTACAGGTTCGGGTAAGACTTCTGTTTTTCTCAGTCTCATAAAAACAGTTGTTGAAGACGGCAGGGGTGTCATTGTAATGGTGCCTGAGATTGCTCTCACGCCACAGCTTGTTAAGTGTTTCAAGGGACTTTTCGGTGAGGATGTTGCTATTTTTCACAGCGGACTTTCTCTGGGCGAGCGGCTTGATGAATTCAAACGTGTGCAGAAAGGTCTTGCTAAAATCGCTGTGGGTACCCGCAGTGCTGTCTTTGCACCGTTTAGCAACCTTGGTTTGATTATTATGGACGAGGAACAGGAACACACTTATAAGTCAGAAAACAAACCCAGATTTCATGCCCGTGATATAGCTAAGTTCCGTTGCTCAAGTAACAACTGTATGTTGCTTTTATCTTCTGCTACTCCCGATGTTGAAAGCTTTTATTATGCTAATACTGGCAGATATTCTCTGTTTACCCTTAATAACCGCTACGGCAGTGCTCAGCTTCCTGATGTACTCACAGTGGATATGAATGAGGAGACAGCAGCAGGAAATACCACAGGCATTTCTTCTGCTTTACTGCAGGCAATTGAGGATAATCTCAATACAGGTAAGCAATCTATACTTCTGCTTAACCGCAGAGGATATAACACCTTTGCAGTCTGCCGTAGTTGCAAGGAGGCACTTGCTTGTCCTAACTGTTCAATTTCTCTTACCTACCATCAGGCAAATCATAGGCTTATGTGCCATTATTGCGGATACTCTCAGTCGCTTACTGACGAGTGCCCAAATTGTCATGAGAAAAACATTCAGTTCTGCGGTTCAGGTACACAGCGAGCAGAAGAAACTTTAGCTGAGTTGTTTCCTGATGCAAGAGTGCTCAGAATGGATGCAGATGCGGTAATGCATAAGAATGCCCACGAAAAATTACTCACTGCCTTTGCAAACGGAGAATACGACATACTGGTAGGAACTCAGATGGTAGCAAAAGGTCTTGATTTTCCAAATGTCACCTTGGTAGGTGTTCTTTCTGCTGACCAGATGCTATACAGTGATGACTACCGAAGCTTTGAAAGAGCGTTTTCAATGCTCACGCAGGTAGTTGGCAGAAGTGGCAGAGGAGAGGAAAAAGGCAGGGCAGTTATTCAGACTTATACTCCTGAGAACCCTATAATAGAACTTTCAGCTAAACAAAGTTATGATGAGTTTTATTCTGACGAGATTGAAATCCGCAGGGCTATGATGTATCCACCTTTTGCTGATTTACTTCTTGTGGGATTTTTAGGAGAAAACAAGGCAAAGACCATTGCTTGCTCAAATGCCTTTGTTACAAGGCTTAAAGAGCTTTGTGAAAAAGAGTATAAAGACCTTCCCATTCGTGCACTGGGACCTTCTCCTGCACTTGTGTCAAAGGTCAATAATAGATATAGATATAAAGTAATTATCAAAAGCCGTAACTGTGCGAAGCTCAGAGAACTTATGTCAGAACTTTTGCGTGAATTCGGCAAAGATAAAGCTTTTCAGGATGTTACGGTGTATGCAGATTTGAAACCTCTTAATTTCTGACAGCACCTGACAGGAGGTAATTGTTATGGCAATAAGAAATGTAGTAAAAGAAGGAGACGATGTACTGCGTAAGCAGGCTCGCCCTGTTATAGAATTTAATAAGCGTCTGCACACTTTGCTTGATGATATGGCTGAGACTATGTACGCTACAAACGGTGTGGGTCTTGCCGCAAATCAGGTCGGAGTGCTCCGCCGTGTAGTTGTAATAGACATCGGCGAAGGTCTTATTGAGCTTATAAATCCTGAAATCGTAGAAAAATCAGGACATCAGGAAGAAGTAGAGGGTTGCCTTTCTTCTCCCGGCGAATACGGAATCACAAAACGACCTATGCGAGTTAAAGTAGAGGCATTTGACCGTTTTGGCAATGAGGTAACTTATGAAGGCGAAGACCTTCTTGCACGTGCTTTTTGCCACGAGATTGACCATTTGGACGGTATTCTCTTTAAAGATAATGTAGTCCGTATGCTCACACCTGAAGAAATTAACGGATAATAGGAGGGAACCCTATGAACATAGTATTTATGGGAACTCCCGACTTTGCTGTTGCAAGTCTTGATAGACTCATAAAGGATGGGCATAATATTTCTGCTGTGTTTACTAAGGTTGATATGCCTCGAGGCAGAAAAATGGTAATGACTCCTCCTGAGGTCAAGGTTTTTGCACAGAGCAAAGGGCTGACTGTATACCAGCCTAAGACTCTTCGTGATGAAGATGTTATAAATACTATCAAATTACTAAACCCTGATGTTATTGTGGTTGTTGCTTACGGCAAGCTTTTACCTCGTGAAGTTCTTGATATTCCGCCAATGGGTTGTATCAATCTTCACGGCTCATTGCTTCCTAAGTATCGGGGTGCCGCACCTATACAATGGACTGTATTAAACGGTGACAAGGTAGGCGGTGCTGCCACAATGTATATGAATGAGGGCTTAGATACAGGAGATATGATTCTCAAATATGAGACCGAGGTAGGCGAGAATGAAACCTCAGGCGAACTTTTTGACCGCTTAGCTGTAGAGGGAGCTGACCTACTCAGCAGAACTCTTGATTTAATCGAACAGGGTAAGGCGGAGCGTACACCTCAGAATGAGGAAGAGGCTACTTATGCTTGTATGCTTGATAAATCTATGTGTGTAATTGACTGGACTAAATCCTGTGACGAAGTTCATAATTTAGTAAGAGGTCTAAACCCTTGGCCTGTGGCACTTACTACTCTTGACGGTAAGCGTATTAAAGTTATTTCTACCCGTAAATCTGCACTTAAGGGTCAGGCGGGACAGGTTGTATCTGTCAATCCGCTGACTGTTGCTTGCGGAGAAGGCTCGGTTGAGATTTTGACTCTTCAGCCTGAGGGTAAAAAGGCTATGGACAGCAAAGCTTTCCTTATGGGACACAGACTGGATAGCACAAGCTATTTCGGAAAATAAAACTTATTTAAAAGAGGTATCGGTATGGGATATTTATCATATTTAATGTGGATGCTTCCCGCACTAATAATTTCTCTTATTGCTCAGGCTATGGTTAATTCCGCCTACAGCAAAAACTCCAAAATTCAAAATATGCGCGGTATGACAGGCGCAGATGCGGCACGTCAGGTTCTTATGGCTAACAATGTTACCGGAGTAAACATTGTACCTGTAAATGGTAAGCTTACAGACCATTTTGACCCTCGTAACAATACCATCTATCTTTCTGAGGGAGTGTACAACGCAACTACTATTGCGGCAGTAGGTATAGCTGCACATGAGGCAGGTCACGCAGTACAGCATGCTGAGGGGTATCTTCCAAATAAAATCAGAGGAGCTTTGGTGCCTGTCACAAATTTCGGTTCCAGAATCGGTTGGATTCTTATTCTTATCGGTTTTGCAATGTCAGGATTTTATTACTATTACGGTAATGTTAATACCGAGTCGTTAACCTATCAGCTTGGAGGAGTTGTGCTGGTAATAGGCATTTTACTCTACAGCACCTCTCTTTTGTTTACACTTGTTACCTTACCTGTGGAGTTTAACGCTTCAAAACGTGCATTGAATGTTATAAAAAACTCTCAGCTTCTCACAGGCGAGCAGTACAACGGTGCAAAGCAGACTCTCACAGCGGCGGCTCTCACTTATGTAGCAGCGGCTCTCACAGCACTTTTACAGCTTTTGCGTGTAATCGCTATTGCTAAACGCCGCAGATAAACAACAAATTTTTAAACGGAGTATACAATGAAAAATTCCAGAGAAGTGGCTTTTGATGTGCTTAATAAGGTTTTGACCGAAGATGCATACTCAAATCTGGCACTTGATAAAGCGGTAAAAGAGAATAAACTTAGTAAGCTGGACAGTGCTTTTTGTACTGCCCTTGTTTACGGTGTGCTTGAAAGACTGTTTACTCTGGATTACATAATTCGTAAAAAGTCCTCTGTACCCTTTCGTAAAATTGAAAACTCCACGCTTTTGCTTCTGCGTATGGGTATATACCAGATTATTTATATGGATAAGGTACCGGACAGTGCCGCTGTTAATGAGAGTGTTAATCTTGCTAAGAAAAAGAAGCTTTTTAAATCCTCAGGCTTTATTAATGGAATGCTCCGCTCTTTAATCAGAGATGACAATAGGGTGATACTTCCGCCTGAAAGCGATAAGGTTAAGCACTTGTCTGTAAAATACTCCTGCCCTGAATATCTTGTTAAGCTGTGGATAGACGCTTACGGTGAGGAAGTAACAGTGCCTGTGCTTGAGTCACTTTGCGGTAGACCGCCTTTAACAATACACGTAAACACACTCCTTACAGACAGTGACACTTTAATTGAAAATCTTTCTGAAGAGGGCGTCAAAGCTGAAAAATCAAAGCTTAAGGATATGCTTACTGTCAATAATACTGGAGCAGTGGATACACTTAAAGCCTATGAATTGGGTGAATTTTTTGTTCAGGACACAGCATCTGCAATTTGTGCTTATGTTGCTAACCCTATGTCAGGCGACAGAGTTTACGATGTTTGCAGTGCACCGGGCGGAAAGTCCTTTGCAATGGCAATAAATATGGAAAATAGAGGTGAGGTTTATTCTTTTGACCTATATCCTCATAAAATAAAGCTCATTGAGTCAGGTGCTAAACGTCTCGGAATATCAATTATTAAAGCAAAAATCCGTGATGCGGCAGAGGACTCAGCTCTTACAGAGAAAGCAGACGTGGTTCTCTGTGATGTACCGTGCAGCGGTTTCGGTATTTTACGCCGTAAACCTGAAATTCGATACAGAAAAGACGCAGATTATATGACTTTGCCTCCTTTGCAGTATTCAATTCTTGAAAATTCCGCAAAACTTGTAAAGGAAGGTGGGACGCTTGTATACTCTACCTGTACTCTGAACCCCTATGAAAACAGTAAAGTTGTGGAGAGGTTTCTTTCCTCACACCCTGAGTTTGTAAGCAAACCTGTAGAACTTCCTAAAGGTTTTTCTCGCGTTATTGATGAGCCTTCCAATATGCTCACACTGTTTCCAAGTGCAAAGGGCAGTGACGGCTTCTTTATAGCAACTATGGAAAGGAGAAGTTTATGAGCCTTTCCGATATTAAATCTTTGAATATAACTGAACTTACAGAGCTTTTAACCTCAAGAGGTCATCAGCGGTTTCGTGCAGACCAGATATACTCATGGCTTCATCAAAAGCACGTGACCACTTTTGATGAAATGACTAATATTCCTCAAAAATTGCTTGCCGACCTTGCTTCAATATGTTACATTTCTGTTGCAAATATTGAAAAAAAGCTTGTTTCAAGTTATGATAATACAATAAAATATCTATTTTCTTTTCCTGATGGAGAATATGTAGAAGCAGTTGTAATGGATTACCGTCACGGATACTCAATGTGCATCTCAACTCAGGTAGGTTGCAAGATGGGATGTACCTTCTGTGCCACAGGTAAAGGCGGTTTTACACGAAATTTAACTGCAGGGGAGATGCTCAGCCAGATACAAACAGCTCAGAAAGACCTTGGCATCCGAATTTCTAATGTTGTGTTAATGGGAATGGGTGAGCCTCTGGATAACTTTGATAATGTTGTTCGATTTATACGACTTGCAACTGATGAGAAGGGTCTTAATCTCAGTGCCCGACACATCACCCTTTCTACCTGCGGACTTGTTCCGAGAATATACGAGCTTGCAGACCTTAATATTCCAATAACATTGTCACTTTCTCTGCATGCACCAAACGATGAGATACGCTCAAGGACTATGCCTGTTAATAAAAAATACCCCTTGGCAGAAGTCTTTAAAGCTTGTAAATATTATGCAGACACAACAGGACGCCGCATTACATATGAATATGCAATGATAAGCGGTGTCAATGACAGCGATGAATGTGCACGTCAGCTCGCACAAAAAATACGCGGTACACTTTGTCATGTTAACCTTATTCCGGTCAACCCTGTTGAGGGCACAGGCTATAACCCAAGTAAAGATAGACGTCTTACATCTTTTGTAAACGTTCTCTCAGGATATAACGTCAACGCAACTGTCCGCCGTACTCTCGGCAGTGATATCAATGCTTCTTGCGGTCAGTTGAGAGGAAAGAAACTTAAAAGCAAAGGAGGAGTATAACTTGGAAGTTTTCAGTAAAAGTGATATAGGCTTAGTAAGAACATCAAATCAGGACGACTGTCGCTTCGGAGTTTTCTCGCCCTGTTGTGCGTGGGCTGTAGTTTGTGACGGAATGGGCGGTGCAAACGGAGGTAATGTTGCCAGTGCCGCGGCTGTGGATGTTATCAGTGAACAGATTCAGCAGCTTTATGACGAGACACTCTCCAATGAACAGCTTGTTACACTGCTTACAGATATCGTCCAGCGTGCTAACGCTCACGTTTTTGATTTGTCAATTTCAAACCCTGAGCTTGAGGGAATGGGAACAACCTGCGAGTTTGTGTTTGTCAAAGACCGTACAGTTCACGTTGTTCATGTAGGGGATAGCCGTACCTATGCAATTCGCGGAGGTAAGATTAAACAGCTTACTGAAGACCACTCAATAGTTCAGGAGATGGTCAGACGCGGTGAAATCACCCCTGAGGAAGCTATGAAGCACCCTAATAAGAATATAATCACAAGAGCTCTCGGTATCCGTCCTGAGGTCAATATTGACTATATTGAAGCGAACTTTACCTACGGTGATGTTCTGCTTATCTGTTCTGACGGACTGACAAACTGTGTCAGCACAGGAGATATTGTCAAGATTGTTCATGAGAACCGTGGAGAAGATATGACAAATAAACTTGTTGATAAAGCTAAAGAAGGCGGCGGTACAGATAATATCACTGTAACAGTTATTTATTGAGGAGGTGTAGCTTAATGGATAAATACGTTGGAAAAAAGCTGGACGGAAGATACGAAATCCGAGAACTTATCGGTATAGGCGGTATGGCAAATGTATACCGTTGCTATGATACAATTGATGACCGCGAGGTTGCTATAAAAATTCTTAAGGATGAGTACCTGAATAATGAGGAGTTTATCCGTAGATTTAAGAATGAGTCTAAAGCTATTGCGGTGCTTTCTCATCCTAATATCGTAAAGGTTTACGATGTAAGCTTCGGTGATATGATTCAGTACATCGTTATGGAGTACATTGACGGAATTACCCTTAAGGAGTACATTAATCAGCAGAAAGTTCTTACTTGGAAAGAAACTGTACATCTTGTAACTCAGATTCTTAAGGCTTTGTCCCATGCACATAGTAAGGGTGTTGTTCATCGTGACATAAAGCCTCAGAATATGATGCTTCTGTCTGACGGTACAATAAAGGTTACTGATTTCGGTATTGCAAGATTTTCTAATTCCACAAGAACAATGACAGAGCAGGCAATCGGCTCTGTTCACTATATTGCGCCTGAGCAGGCAAAAGGTGATATAACTGACGGTAAAACTGATATTTATTCAATCGGTGTTATGATGTATGAGATGCTTACAGGCAAGCTTCCCTTTGATGGTGATAATGCTGTTTCTGTAGCTTTAATGCATCTGCAGGTAGTTCCTGATACACCCCGAACTCTTAATCCTTCTATCCCTGAAGGCATAGAAGAAATCACTCTCAAAGCTATGCAGAAACAACCCGGCGACAGATATCAGTCAGCACAGGATATGCTTGACGATATAGAGCGTTTTCGTATGAATCCTTCTGTTCGTTTTGAATATAAGTACCTTTATGATAAACAGCCGACAAAGTACGTGGATGCAGTAAGCCGCGGCAAAAGCCACAGAGCTGAGGAGTTTGCTCAGAATTATAAAGGTAAAGACGAAGAAAAAGTCCGCCATAGCCTGACAGTTCCTATTGTTGTTGGTATTTTGGTTGCACTTTGTATTGCACTTATTGTTTGTATTCCTCTGGGAGCGTTCCGTTCCAGTCAGACTACAGAAGCACCCGATGTTGATGTACCTGATTTTGTAGGTATGACAATTCAGGAATTAAACGAAAATGCAGATTATCAGTTTAAGTTTGAGTATGACTATATATATAGCGATGAACACGAGCTTGGTGTTATTCTTGACCAGAAGCCTAAGGCTGGTTCTAAGAAAATTAAAGCTAACGGTACAATTACTCTCTCAGTAAACAGTGCTCAGAGCGACCAGTCTATTCCTGCTATTTACGGTCTCAATGAAAGTGCCGCACGTGCAGCTCTTAACAAGAACGGTTTTTATAGGGTAGAGGTTATTGAGATTTCAGATAACAACGCTCAGTCAGGTGCTGTAGTGCGTTCTTATCCTCAGCAAGGTTCTGTTGTTTCTCTCAACGAAACAGTTTACCTTTACGTTGCAGGCGGTGAATCTGCTTCTAAAAAAGTAAGTGTTCCTAATGTGATTGGTTACACAAAGGCAGATGCTATCACTAAACTTGAAAATCTCGGTTTTGAGGTAGTTATTGAGCCTATAGAAAGCAACAAGGCTAAGGATGTTGTTGTAACACAGTCTCCTCTCGGAGGTGACCTTGACTCAGGCTCAGCGGTTACAATCTATGTAAGCGCTCTGTCTCCTGAGAATTCTGTTACGATTTCTGTAGATTTGCCTTTGGGTGTTACACATTCAATGCAGTTTACTGTAAACACTGGTGATAATTCAAAGACAATAACCGTTTACGGCGGTACAGAGTATTATAATTTCAGCGTAACAGGCCGTGATGCTATAATTGTTCAGGTTCTTCTGGACGACCAGCTTTACAGAGAATACCGTGTAGACTTTACTGAGAGAACCTACGAGACCATTACACAGAATGAGTACGTAGATGTTAGTCAAGGACAGGATCAGCCGACAGAGTCTGTAGAGCAGGGTGATGCTCAATGATGAGTGAGCTTAACAAAGAAGGTATAATCATCAGACTGACAGGCGGATTTTACTATGTTGATACTCAGGACGAGGTCCTTGAGTGTAAGGCGCGGGGTAAATTTCGCAACAAAGGCGAATCACCCGTAGTAGGAGACAAGGTTACTGTTTCTCTGAAGCAAGACGGATATCACAGCGTAGAGAAAATTTCTGAAAGAAAAAATCTTTTAGTGCGTCCGCCCCTTGCTAATTTGGATGCGTTGGTTATTGTAATTTCCACCGTTGAGCCTGTTCCGAATACTTTGGTTATTGACAAGCTTACTGCAGCTGCTGTGGATATAGGCACAATGCCTTATATCGTGTTTTCAAAAACTGACCTTTCCTCTTGTGAGGAGCTTATCAGTGTGTACGAGAAGGCTGGTTTTCCAACCTTTTCATATTCAGACGGAGATACTGAAAGTGTAGAAAAAATCCGTGCTGCTCTTTCCGGTAAACTTGTGGCATTTATTGGCAACAGCGGAGTAGGTAAGTCTACTCTTATCAATAACCTTTTTCCTGAACTTAAGCTTAAAACAGGTGAAATCAGCCAAAAGCTTGGACGAGGCAGACATACCACAAGAACAGTGGAACTCTTTAAAACCAACACAGGATATATTGCAGATACCCCCGGTTTTTCCACAGTTGACCTTGAGCGTTATCACCTTGTTATGAAGGAACAGCTTATGTACTGTTTTCCTGAGTTTGAGGAATATATAGGAGAGTGTAAATTTTCTTCCTGTATGCATACCTGCGAGAAGGGCTGTGCAGTTATTGATGCTGTTAGAAGCGGTGAAATTTCATCTTCAAGGCATCAATCTTATGTTGAAATGTTTAACGAAATCAAAGACCTTAAGCCTTGGGAATTAAAAAATAATTAACTTTAAGGAGAGCAGAATGATTTATTCTATATGCGACTTCAATGTTGAATACGAGCCGAGATTTCAGCGGCTTAAGGAACGTTCACTGAAGTATCTTTCACAAGACCAGAATGTAACCCCTGACTTTTCCATAGAGATTACAGATGAGGATATTGCTAAACATATAGAAAAATACCCAATGGATGAAAGCCTTGCAGAATATGTTGTAGCAGGGATTAAGTTTTACAGAGCTGTTATTACAAGAGGTGCTTTTTTTCTTCACAGTGCAGCTCTGGCTGTTGACGGAAAGGGATTTGTCTTTACTGGTCCTTGCGGAGCGGGTAAGTCCACTCATGCAACTTTATGGAGAAAGTATTTTGGTGATAAAGTAATCTCTGTTAATGACGATAAGCCTGCCGTCAGAATTTTTGATGGGGTACCTTACATATGCGGAACACCTTTTTCAGGTAAGCATGATATTAACGCAAATGTGAAGGTTCCTTTGTGCGGAATAAGCATTCTTTGCCAGAGTAAAGAAAATAGCATATCCAGAATTTCAACTGCTGAAGCTCTTTCAGTACTTTTGGAACAGACTATCAGACCAAGCACTGCAGAAGAAATGTCAGCTTTGTTTACCATGCTTGATAAAACTCTAACAAAAGTTCCTGTTTACAAATTCTGCTGTAATATCAGCAAAGAGGCAGTAGAGCTTTCTTATAATACTATGAAATCCAACTAAATATGAACCGAACTTCCATAAAAGAAGTTCGGTTTTTTGTTCTTATGTCAGCTTAATATAAAAATAATATTTAAAACTATTGCAATTTTCTTAATCTTATGTTAATATACTATTCGTTCGTGGGGGCGTAGCTCAGCTGGGAGAGTGCTTGAATGGCATTCAAGAGGTCGTGGGTTCGATCCCCATCGTCTCCACCACGAAAAAGCCTTGAAATCTGTTTTTAGCGGACTTCAAGGCTTTTTTTGTTGTGTTTGGATTTTATTCAACTTTGGTTACTGAAAAATTTATGTTATTGTATTTTAACAGCACTTGTGTATCCGATGCTGCACGGTCAATATATTTTCCATAAAACTACCAATACTATAACAAAACTGTAAATTGTGTAACAGTGTAGATTCTTGCTTTTTACAAGTGTAACGTGGTATAATATAATCACTCTAATTATATGTGAAGCTATGCATATCAACAGGAGATGATTTTATGTCATTATGTATAGGCTGTATGCACGAAATAGGCTCTGAGGTTGTATGCCCTGACTGCGGATTTGATAATTCACGTACTCAGTCTGCTCCTTTTCTGCCATACGGTGCTGTCCTTGACAAGCGTTATATTGTGGGCAGAAACATAGAAACTAATGGAGAAAGTACTCTATATATAGGTTTTGACAGAGAGACAGCTGCAACTGTACTTATCCGAGAGTTCCTTCCGGCAGGTTATTATAGCCGAGCTGAAGGCTCTGTAAAAGTAATGGTGGACTCATCAAAACAGGATACTTATGACAGACTTGTATCTGAGTTTGAGCAGTTCTTTAGTTTCCTTTCAACCTTGCGTGATATGTCTGCGATGAATGTTATCACAGATATTTTCAGAGCTAACAACACTTGTTATGTTGTTGAAGAATACGAGGAGCTTATTTCTTTTGAAGAGTATGTAACCCGTAATAACGGACATCTTGAGTGGGAGGTTGCACGCCCTCTCTTTATGCCTGTAATATCTCTTCTTGAAGCTCTTCATAAGCATGGATACGGTCATTATGCTATTTCGCCTTCTAATCTTTATATAGCCGCTTCAGGAAAAGCTTTACTCTTAGGCTTTGCGACCATAAATGAACGTAGACGAGGCACTGCTCTTAAATCTCAGCTTTTTACAGGTTGTGCCGCTCCTGAGCAGTACGAAAGCAATTTCCCTATTGATAACATAACCGATATATACGGATTTACTGCTACTCTTTTCTATGCACTGACGGGTGCTTTACCTGCAAGTGCAAAGGAGAGAATTTCTGACGGTGCTCTCCTTATGAGCACAAGCACGGTAAAACGTTTGCCGCCTCACGTAGTGTCAGCCCTTGCAAACGGACTTCAGGTAAAGCGTGAAGAGCGTATCATTGACTTTGGAGATTTGCGTTCTCAGTTGTCTGTTGCTCCTACAGTAAAGGCAATACAGGAAGAAATCAGCCGTACTGCAAGTATGGCAAAAACAGAGAAACCTAAGAAAAAGAATTTTGGAATGTCTCCCATTTCTGTAGGTATCATTGTAACAGTGATTGCTTCTCTTGTCTTCCTTTGGATTGGCATTATGATTATTGATAAAAACGTGAATACAAATGACCCTGATGTAGGACAGACAGTTACAGAGTCGCCTACTCAGCAGGCAACTGTTAATGATGAAGACTGGACCGGCGAGACTTTGCAGAATTATGTAGGCAAAGATTTTGAGAAAGTTCGTGCAGAGCTTTCTGCTAAAGGTATTGTTGTTTATAAAGACGCTTATACAAGTGAAGATGATGGCTATTCTGACATGTTTGACACCGGTGTGATTATGTCACAGAGTTTTCCTGAAGGAACACCTCTCGATGCCGATAACGGCTTTGCGGTAACTTTCAAAGTGAGCCGTGGTCCTAAAGCCGCAACACTGCCTAATGTGGAAGATATGTCTTTAGCATCTGCAGTTTCAAGGCTCACTGAGTTAGGCTACGTTGTATATCAGGATACTTCAGTCGTTCACAGCGACAAAATCCATGAAGGAAAAGTTATAGGCTACGAAAAATATGATGCAGGGGATATTATTTCTCTTGATGTACCCATCTATCTTGTAGTCAGTGCCGGCCCTGAGAAAACAGAATAAAAAATTTAGCACTTTTGAGCTTTTGTTCAAAAGTGCTTCTCTATATAGTATTAAGTTTTGCTTGTTTTAGTCCTGATTTTGCTCTCTGCGTGCTGGATTAAGTTGAATAATGAACTTGACTCTTTTGCATATTCCTGCGATAATACTTCAGAGGAGTATTCTGTTTCTCTGAGTCTTAAGGCGTTGTCATTTTCACAATCAGCGCCTGTTGAGTATTCGAATTTCGCTGAGTATCTTGCCATATATGAATCACAGTAGCCGTGAAACAACGCTTTTTTTACAGAGAACATCGCCTGTTCGTTTTTGCTGTTGGCAGAGTATAGTGAACGGAACACTTTGTATACTGCAAGCATTAAGTAGTTAGATACATCTGCTGTAAGCTGTTTGTTTTTGTTTTTTGACAGCATATCAAATATTACAGATAATGTGTTACAAAGAATCTTTTTGTTGAGCAAGGGTACAAGGGAGCTGCCTTTTGCACTGTCCGCAATTGTTTCATCAGCATCGGGAATATCATCAAAATTCAAGGTTGCACCTGACCTTTCAGGTGTTCGTCCAAGCAAAAAATCACAGGATACTGCATAAAATTCTGCTACTTTAATGACAAAGTCAAGACTGCACTGACGGATTCCCTTTTCATAATGTGATAATAATGCCTGAGAGATTCCTAATTCCTCTGCGGCTTGCTTTTGGCTTAACTTTTTTTCTTTTCTCAGCATTGTTATTATTCTCGGAAAATCTCTGTTCATATTATTACCGCCTTTCTATACTGTAAGTATAATACTATTTTTACAATATGTAAAGTTTTGTAGGAGGGATTTAATTGAAATCTTATTATATTCATTTTATCAGACACGGTGCAATAGAAGAAACCAATAAAGGTGCATACATTGGAGTGACTGACTCTGAACTTTCAGAAAAGGGTATAAGAACTCTGAAAGAACTTGATAATACCCATAAATATCCTTATGCTCCTGTTATTTTTACAAGTCCCTTAAAACGCTGTACGCAGACTTGTGAAGTGCTTTATCCCCACGTGACACCTATTGTAATTGACGAGTTAGCAGAGATGAACTTTGGTAAATGGGAGGGCAAGACTGCAGACGAGCTTCAAGGAGATCCTCTCTTTGAAAGCTGGCTTGCAGGTGATGAGGGGATTGCTCCGCCTCTGGGTGAATCTAACGATGAATTCACAAGACGTATCTGTCTTGTGTTCCAGAATATTGTTGACGGACTTATCAAAACAGGTAATACTGACTGTGCTATCATTACACACGGCGGTATTATTATGACTTTGCTTGCTGTTTACGGTATTCCTCAGGCAAAGCCTTTTGATTGGGCTTGTGATAATGGCTACGGCTTTTCTATGAGAGTTACTCCTATGCTTTGGCAAAGAGACCGTGTGGCTGAAGTGTATAAGCTTATTCCTGTAAAAAAAGAGGAAGATTAAATGAATCTTACATATGACCTGCATACCCACATACTTCCTGCAGTGGATGACGGTGCAAGCACAAAAGAGGAAGCCTTAGAGCTTCTGAATGCTTTGAGTTCACAGGGAATTAAGAATATATGTCTTACTCCTCATTTTTATACACACCGTGAAAGCGTTGAGACTTTTTTGCAACGAAGAAATGCTTCAGCCATAGATTTTCTTCCTTTAGTACCTAAAGACATTAACATAAAACTCGGTGCGGAGGTGTTTGTCACTAAATATTTATTTTCTGAGGAACGAGACCTAAAATCCTTGTGTATTGAAGGTACTTCTTTTATGATAACTGAATTTTCATATAATTCTACTTTTTCAGAGAGAACTCTGGGTTTGATTAATTTGCTTATAAACAGGGGAGTAACCCCTGTAATTCCACATGTGGAACGTTATTCGCATCTTATAAAGAACAAGAGGACTCTCGCGGAGTTGATTGATATGGGCGTTATCATTCAGTCTAATGCTTTCTCTTTCACTCAATTTTCAACAAAGAGAAAGCTTATGAAGTTGCTTAAGGACGGTTACATACATATTCTGTCAAGTGACGTTCATTCAACTACTCGCAACTCACCTGAGACAATATCTCAGGCTGTTAATTATATCAGAAGTAAATGTGGAGAAGAAATTCTCAATACACTTGACCAAAATGCTCAGGTGGTTTTCTGTGGTAAATAAACTTTTAAACGCCGATTAAATTCGGCGTTTTTTATTTGATTGTTGCAAATAATGTAAGAAATGAAAGAAAAATCTTATAAATCCCTTTGAAATACTAAAATATTGCAAATTTAATTTTAAAATCCTGCAAATATTATTGAACTTTGTTAGCTGATATGATAAAATACTTTTTAGATTTATATGAGGGGTATAGCTATGGAAACTCATCTTTTAGTTAGAATAGATTCAAAAATGAACTCTCTGTCCAAGGGACATAAGCTTATAGCGGAGTTTATTGAACAGCACTATGACCAGGCAGCATTTCTTACAGCTTCTAAGCTTGGAGAGATTGTCGGTGTCAGTGAGAGTACAGTTGTCCGCTTTGCTACAGAGCTTGGCTATGCCGGCTATCCTCAGCTTCAGAAAGCTATGCAGGAAATGATAAAGGACAAGCTTACCTCTGTTCAGCGTATCGAGGTTACCGCCGCGAAAATTGGTGACGGTGATGTACTTGAATGTGTTCTCAATCAGGATATTCAAAAAATCCGCAGAACTCTGGAAGAAACCTCTCATAAGGATTTTGAACGAGCTGTAGAGGCTATTACTTCTGCTGAGAATATTTTCATTTTCGGTACTCGTTCTGCAAGCTCCCTGGCAGGATTCTTAGGATATTACTTCGACCTTATTCTCGGAAATGTTCATATTGTTACAACTGCAAGCCGTTCGGGAATGTACGAGGCTTTACTCAGGATTTCAGACAAAGATGCAATTATCGGCATCAGTTTCCCCAGATACTCAAAAACTGCAGCAAGTGCAATGGATTTTGCTTCTTCCAGAGGTGCCGCTACAATTGCAATTACCGACAGTATGATGTCACCTCTTGCGGAAAGTGCTGATTCAGTTCTTATAGCTCGCAGTGATATGGCATCTGTTGTTGACTCTCTTGTTGCACCTTTGTCTTTAATCAACGCTCTGATTGTAGCTACAGTTATAAAGAATAAAGACGAAGTTAAAGAAACTTTTGCAACTCTTGAAACTGTCTGGAACGAACAGGGCGTATACACAAGCACACATCAGAACGAAAAGAAGTAATATGAGCAAAATTATCGTAATCGGCGGAGGTGCCGCAGGACTTATGGCGGCAGGAACAGCTGCTGAGCTGGGTGCTGAAGTCGTAGTCTTTGAAAAAAACAAGCGTGTTGGCAGAAAACTCTGCATCACAGGTAAGGGCAGATGTAATATAACCAATAACTGTTCTCAGAACGTCTTCATAGAAAACGTAAACACAAACCCTCGGTTTATGTATAGTGCCATAAGCAGTTTTGACTGCTCTGACACAATGTCGTTTTTTGAGGATTTAGGGTTGTCGCTAAAAACAGAGAGGGGTAACCGAGTTTTTCCGCAATCCGATAAAGCGACTGATGTTGTGGCTTCTCTTGAACGTTTTATAAAGAAGAACGGTGTTAAAGCGATATCTGCAATCAGTGTGAAAAAACTGATTATCAATGATAATAAGGTCTCAGGTGTGGTTGATAGCACAGGAAAAGAGCATTTATGTGATGCGGTGATAGTTGCCACCGGTGGTTGTTCGTATCCGCTTACAGGCTCTACAGGTGATGGATATAAATTCGCCCGTCAGGCAGGGCATACAGTTATTAACCCTGAGCCGTCACTGATACCGCTTTGCTGCGATGGCGGCGATTTGAATGATTGCAAAGAAATGCAGGGGCTTTCTTTACGAAATGCAGGAATAAAGCTTTTAAGAAACAATAAAGAAATATACAGCGATTTCGGTGAACTTCTCTTTACACATTTCGGTCTTTCGGGACCAACAATTCTAAGTTCAAGTGCTCATATCAAAGATGTTAGAAGTAAAGAATACGTAATATCAATTGATTTGAAACCGGCACTTGATTTTGAAAAGCTTGACGCAAGACTTCTCAGAGATTTCGATAAATACAAAAACAGAGAATTTTCAAATTCTCTCTCTGATTTATTACCTGCTTCTATGATTCCTGTTGTTATAAGACGCTCAGGTATTAAACCTGAAACACGATGCAACAGTATCACTAAGGAGCAAAGGCACAGCTTCATAAGAGTGTTAAAAGACCTTCGTTTTGGAGTATCTAATACACGCCCTATAGATGAAGCTATAATTACCCGGGGAGGTGTTAAAACCTCGGAGATTGACCCTGCTACAATGGAAAGCAAACTTTGTTCAGGGCTTTATTTCTGCGGTGAAGTTATTGATGTTGATGCCTATACGGGTGGTTTTAATCTGCAAATAGCCTTCTCCACAGGCAGACTTGCTGGAACTTGGTCAGTTTATAATTCTTAAAGAAACAAACACTATATTTTATTTTTACAGGAGTAATTATTATGTCTATTGCAATTGCTATTGACGGTCCTGCAGGAGCAGGAAAATCCACTATCGCAAAGGCTGCAGCAAAGCACCTTGGCTTTATTTATGTTGACACAGGAGCAATGTACCGTGCAATCGGTCTCTATACAATCCGTAAAGGTGTTGACCCTATGGACACTCAGTCTGTAGTAGCACTTCTTTCTGAGATCGAGGTTTCTCTTGCAAGAGATGAGAACAAGGCTCAGCTCGTTATTCTTAACGGAGAGGATGTGTCGTCTCTTATCCGTACAGAGCAGGTATCTATGGCTGCATCCCGAGTTTCTGCAATCCCTGAGGTCAGATCTTTCCTTCTTAATCTTCAGCGTGATATGGCAAAAGCTTCAGATGTTATTATGGACGGAAGAGATATTGGTACTGTAGTGCTTCCTGATGCTAAGGTAAAGATTTTTCTGACAGCTTCAGCAGAAATCAGAGCACGCAGAAGATATGATGAGCTTATCGCAAAAGGTGAGCAGGCAGTGTATGAGGATGTTTTAGCCGATGTAATAGAGAGAGATAACAATGATATGAACAGACCTATTGCACCGTTAAAACCTGCTCAGGACAGTATCCTTGTAGATACCTCAGAGCTGAATTTAGAAGAATCTATTGAGCTTCTTATAAAAACAATAGAGGAGAATAGTAAGTGAAAGAAGTAAAGTACAGCAAAAAATTTTATACTGTAATGAAGTGGATAGTTGCAGTTGTTCTTTGGCCTGTATATCGTTTCAAATATACTAATGCAAATAAAATTCCAACTGAGGGACGCTATATTTTTGCAGGTAATCATATTTCAGCTCCTGACCCGATACTTGTCGGTATTGGTCAGAAGAGACGCATTAGATTTATGGCAAAGGCTGAACTTTTTGAAAACGGTTTTACACGATGGCTTCTGACAAAACTCGGTGCTTTTCCTGTCAACCGCGGAAAAGGTGACTGGGACTCTGTAAACTACGCAAAGAGTATCATTGATGACGGCGAATGTCTTGGTATTTTCATTGAAGGTACACGCTCTAAAACAGGTGAGCTTTTACGCCCTAAGAGCGGTGCTGTTATGATTGCACATCAGATGGATTGCAAGCTTGTTCCTGTATCAATAACTTATAGAACTAAGAAAAAGTATTTTTTCTCACGCAGATACATATCTTTCGGAGAACCTGTAACAGTTCAGGAGCTTGGAATTATCAACGGCGGTCCCCGTGAATATCGTGAAGCATCCCGTCAGCTTATGGAAAAGATTGCCGTAATGTGGGAAAGGGATAAATATGGAAATTAAACTCGCTAAAACCGCAGGCTTTTGCTTTGGTGTAAACCGTGCTGTTAAGATTGTCTATTCCCTCCTTGATGAAGGTAAAAAGGTAGCAACTCTGGGCCCCATAATTCATAACACAGAAATGGTGAATGAACTTAAGAGCAGGGGAGTTGTAACGGTTGATACTCCATCGCAGACACCGACTGGTGCAACCCTTGTTGTTCGCTCGCACGGAGTTTCTCGCAGTGTTATGGATGAAATTGAATCACTAGGCATTGATTGTTGTGATGCAACCTGTCCCTTTGTTTCGAAAATTCATTCAATAGTATTTTCTGCTGATGCAGAAAAGAATAAGTCGGTTTTTATTGCAGGAGATGCATCACACCCGGAGGTGCAGGGAATAATCGGACATTCAAAAATTCCTTGCTATACTTACAAAAATGAAGATGAATTACTTGATTTGTTCAGAAATATTCCTGATGAGAATTATAACACCGCTATTTTTGTGGCTCAGACGACTTTCAGCGAAAAAGAGTGGAAAAAATGTTATAAAACAATAAAAAAAGTCTGTACAAATCCAGAAATATTTGCTACAATATGTAGTGCTACGCATAGTCGTCAGGCGGAAGCCGAAAATCTGGCGAAATCCTCTGACCTGATGATAGTCATTGGTGACAGAAAAAGCTCGAACACCGCTAAACTCTACGAGCTTTGCAGCAAAGTCTGCCCTGACACCCTTTGGATTGAAACAGCTTCTGAGCTTTCATCAGAAAGATTAAGCAATGTCTGTACGGCGTGTGTAACTGCGGGAGCTTCCACTCCTGCAAGGATTATAAAGGAGGTACTGGATAAAATGGATGAAATGACCAAGTCCGGTGTAACAAACGAAACTGAAGATTTTGAGGCTCTTCTGGAAGAGAACCTCAAAGGCTTAAATACAAACGAGAGGGTAATGGGTACTGTTATCAGCATAACTCCCACAGAGGTTTATGTTGATGTAGGCAGAAAGCAGGCTGGATTTATTCCTGCTGTTGAGCTTTCCTTCGGCCCTGTTAATGATCCCCACGATTTCGTGTCTGTTGGTGATGAGATTGAGCTTCTCATTATGAAGACCAACGATGTAGAAGGTACAATTATGCTTTCTAAGCGTAGAGTTGACGCTAAGAAGGATTGGGACGAGCTTGAGAAGCTCGCTGAGGAGAACGCAGTTCTCACAGGTGAGGTTATTGAAGTAGTAAACGGCGGTGTAATCGTATTTGCACGTAACAACCGTGTGTTTATTCCTGCTTCACAGGCATCTATCGTTCGTATGGACGACCTTACTCCTCTTCTTCATACAGAAGTAGAATTCAGACTTCTTGAGGTTTCCCAGCGTGGCAGACGCAAGAAGATTGTTGGTTCTATTAAGAGCGTTCTCAGAGATCAGCGCAGTGAGTTTAAGGCTGCATTCTGGGAGGGTATTGAGGTTGGCAAGACCTACACAGGTACTGTTAAGTCCCTCACAACATACGGTGCATTTGTTGACCTTGGTGGCGTATTCGGTATGATTCACATTTCCGAGCTCAGCTGGTCCAGAATCAAGCATCCTTCTGAGGTTGTAAACGTTGGTGATACAATCGAGGTTTACGTTAAGGACTTCAACACTGAGACAAGCAAGATTTCTCTCGGTTATAAGAAGGCAGAGGACAATCCTTGGGAGATTCTCCGCCGTGACTATCCCGAAGGCACAGTATGCAATGTAAAGGTTGCAGGCATCACAACATTTGGTGCATTTGCTACAATCATACCCGGCATTGACGGCCTTATCCACATCTCTCAGCTTTCCAACCAGCATGTTGATAAGCCTCAGGATGTAGTTGCTGTTGGTGACGAGCTTGAAGCAAAGATTGTTGGCATCGACTTCGACAAGAAGCGTGTAAGCCTTTCTGTAAGAGCACTTCTGCCTGAGGCAGAGGTTGCAGAGGAGGCTCCTGTTGAGGAGACTCCTGCTGAGGAAGCTTCTGAGGAATAATTATTGCTGATTTATGGGCATCCTCTAATTATAGGGGATGCCTGTTTTGTTTAAGCGAGGAATTGTTATGTTAGATATTAAATTTATAGAAAAAATAAAACAGGATGCAATGTCGGTTGTGTCTGAACTTCTTGAGAAAGCAAAACTCTCAGAAGGCTCTGTTTTCGTTCTTGGCTGTTCATCCAGTGAAATATGCGGAAATCATATTGGAACTGCTTCCAGTGCTGAAGCTGCAAAGGCTCTTTATGATGTTCTTTTACCTGAGCTTAAGAAGCGCGGTATCTATCTTGCCGCTCAGTGCTGTGAACACCTTAACCGTGCATTGGTAGTTGAACGTGAGGTTGCAATTAAACAAAGCCTTGAAATTGTTAATGTTGTGCCTCACGCCCACGCAGGCGGTGCAAGTGCTACTTTGGCATATTCACTGTTTAACGACCCTGTAATGGTTGAGAACATAAAAGCTGATGCAGGAATGGATGTAGGGGGTACTCTTATCGGTATGCATCTTCGTGCTACTGCTGTTCCGGTAAAAACACAGACTCGAATTATAGGTGAAGCTACAGTTATCTGTGCACGTACCCGTCCTAAATTTATCGGCGGTGAACGTGCTATGTATAATCAGGAACTTCTGTGAGGTGTAAGTTATGACAGCTAAAGAAGAATTTATTAAAATTTTTACAGAGAACGTTCAAAGACCCGGTGCAAAAGAGCTTCTTAACTGGCTTATGAACACGGACTTTTTCACGGCACCTGCCAGCACAAAGTACCATTGTGCTTGTGAAAACGGCCTTGTAATGCACTCTGTAAGTGTTTTTAATACAATGATGGAAAAACATTTTGAAGAAGGCGTTGACTCTGTTGAGAGCTTTGCGATCTGTGCGCTATTACACGATGTTTGCAAAGCAGAGTTTTATAAAATTTCTACAAGAAATGTAAAGAACGAGCTTACAGGACAATGGGAAAAACAGCCATTTTATTCAATTGAGGATAGATTTCCCTTTGGACATGGTGAGAAGTCTGTATTCCTTGTTGAGCGTTTTATGCGTCTGCATCTTGATGAAGCTATGGCAATCCGTTGGCACATGGGTAGCTTTGATGACAGTCAGGGCTTTACACTCAGTCAGGCTTATGAGAAATACCCCTTGGCAGTAAAGTTACATCTGGCTGACCTTGAATCAACATATCTTCGTGAAAAGGGCACATCTGCTGTAAATAAGTAATAGTGAGGTTTGTATATGCTTTTAATTGAAGCTGCTTCAAGAGCTCAGGAGCTCAGACGGGTTATTGAGTATCATAACGATAGATATTATAACAAGGATAACCCTGAAATTTCAGATTTTGAGTATGATATGCTCCTGCGTGAACTTGAGAACATTGAGGATGAGTTCCCTGAACTGAAAACTGCTGATTCTCCCACATCTCACGTTGGCGGAAATCGCTCCCAGAAGTTTTCACCTGTTGTTCATCAGGTTCCTATGGAAAGTCTTCACGATGCTTTTTCACATGATGAACTGCGAGATTTTGACCGTAAGGTGAGGGAAGTAGTAGAAAATCCCACTTATATTGTTGAACCGAAGTTTGACGGCCTTTCGGTTTCCTGTGAATATAAAAACGGAACCTTCTTCCGAGGTTCTACCAGAGGTGACGGTTTGACCGGTGAAGATGTAACAGAAAATCTGATGACAATTAAATCTTTGCCGAAGTTTATTGAAAATGCACCTGAATACCTTGAAGTAAGAGGTGAGGTGTATATGTCGTTTAACACCTTTGAACGTCTTTGTAATGAGCAGCTTGATAACGGTGAAAAGCCCTTTAAAAACCCACGTAATGCGGCGGCAGGTTCATTGAGACAGAAAGATAGCTCAGTCACTGCAAAACGCACACTTGATATTTTTATATTCAATATTCAGCAGGTTAAAGGTGTTGAGCTTACTTCTCATAAGCAGTCTCTTGATTATCTTACAGAGCTGGGATTTCCAACTGCTCCTTTTTATAATACTTTTAAAAATATAGATGATGTTATTTCAGAGATTGAACGTATCGGTAATCTACGCGGTGAGCTTCAGTATGGAATAGACGGTGCTGTAATAAAGGTAGATAATTTTGAACACAGAAAGCTTATGGGCAGTACTGCAAAGTTTCCTAAATGGGCAGAGGCATATAAATATCCTCCAGAGGAGAAAGAAACGGTTCTTCTCGATGTAGAACTTAATGTTGGCAGAACGGGTGCGGTTACCCCTGTTGGTATATTTGAGCCCGTGCTTCTGGCAGGGTCTACTGTATCCCGAGCAACTCTTAATAACGAAGATTATATAAGAGAAAAAGATATCAGGATAGGTGACACCGTAATCATCAGAAAAGCAGGAGAGATAATTCCAGAGGTTGTGTCAGTAGTAAGACATTCTGATAATTCCGTTCAGTATACATTTCCTGATTTGTGTCCTTCCTGTTCAAGCCCTATTTCCAAAGAAGACGGTGAAGCTGTATACCGTTGTACAAATACCGACTGTCCTGCTCAGCTTATGCGTCACCTTATTCACTTTGTTTCCCGTGATGCTATGGATATTGACGGTATGGGCCCAGCTGTTCTTGAGCAATTGGTTGAAAGCGGACTTGTTAAATCTCCTGCAGATATATACAGACTCAAAGCTGAGGATATTTCTTCTCTTGATAGAAAAGGAGAAAAATCTGCTCAGAACCTTATAGACGCAATTCAGAAATCCAAGACCAGAGAATTACACCGTTTTGTTTTTGCTTTGGGTATCCGTCATATCGGTGTGAAAATTGCAAAGGTTCTATGTGAGCATTTTGGCTCAATAGATGCCATACTTACAGCAGAGACAAATGATTTTCTTGAGATTGAAGGCTTTGGCGATGTTATGGCACAGGGTGCATATACTTACTTTTCTCTTGAAAGCACACATGCACTTATTGAGGAATTTCGTGAGCTGGGGATTGAGATGAAAGGCGAGAAGAAGGAGCTTGCATCTGCGATATTTGCAGGTAAGACTTTTGTTCTCACAGGTACGCTTCCTACCTTTACACGCTCTGATGCTTCAGCTCTTATTGAGGAAAACGGCGGTAAGACATCTTCATCTGTTTCCAAGAAGACATCGTATGTTCTTGCAGGTGAGGATGCTGGAAGTAAGTTTGATAAAGCTAATAAATTAGGGGTAACTGTAATATCAGAAGAACAGTTCCTTTCAATGATAGAAAGCGGAGAATTAATATAGGAGATATATAATGAGCGATAAACGATTTGAGAAGACCTATTCTCAAGGAATGGGTGCTACAGAAATTTGGGTTGATAAAGAAACAGGCGTAAATTATCTGTTTCATTCATCAGGCTATGCCGGAGGACTGACCGTTCTCCTTGACAGCTACGGCAAACCGGTGGTAACTCCTGTGATTAAGAATTAACTGAATTTTTAAATTATGCCTGAGGCTTATTATAAGTCTCAGGCTTTTTCTTTTGTATCTGACAGCTTGTCATAACTCAGGACTTGCTTTCATATAGGTTAATGAAAGGATGATGAAAATGAAAGACAAGGAAAGTACTAATGCAGTTCAGTCTGCTCTGAGGGTAATTCCTTCACCTATAAGAGCAAAACTCATATCTGCTTTGAGCACCCGTCTTGACAGTGTTCAGGATATTGTGTTGCGTTCGCAACGCCCTGTTTGTGTTTATATCGGCAGAAGACAGATGTATCTTACAAAAACAGGTTGTCTCACAGATACGCTTAGCTCCCAAGAGGTTGTGACTTCAAAGGCTCAGGATATATCAGATTGCTTTAATACAGTGTGTGGATATTCAGTGTACTCCCATATAAGCGAAATAAAGGAAGGGTTTGTTACAATTAGCGGCGGACACAGAGTAGGAATATCAGGAACTGCTGTATTAGCATCAGGTCAGATACATAATATACGTGATATATCAACCGTTTCAGTGAGAATTTCAAGACAAATTAAAGGGTGTGCAGAAGATATCACAAAAGATTTTCTGAATACTCACGGTGGTATGCTTATCTGCGGTAGTCCCTGCAGCGGGAAAACTACCCTTTTACGAGATATGGCAAGGCTTCTATCAAGTGAATATGGAAGCCGTGTATCTTTAATTGATACAAGGGGTGAGCTCGCGGCAGTCTCGCAAGGAATAAGTCAAAATGATATAGGTATGGCAGATGTACTGGACGGATATCCAAGAGCTGATGCCATAGAGCAAGCACTACGTTCCTTATCGCCTGAGTATATTATTTGTGATGAAATCGGAAGCAAAGAGGATATTCAGGCAATTTTACACGGAGTAAATTCGGGTGTAAGGTTTGTTGCCACAATACATGCAGACAACAAGGAAGAACTATTATGCCGTAAGAATATTAATGAAATTCTATCTACAAGGGCATTTGAAAGAGTGATTTTTCTAAAGGGACGAGAAAAACCTTGTATGGTTAAAGATATATGTTCTTCAGAGGAGCTTTGCTGTGTATAAGTTTATATTGTCTTTTGTGTTTATTATGTCGTCCACACTGCTTGGCTGTTGGTTTTCACAGAAGCTTACAAACAGGAAACGTACCCTTGAAATGCTGATTGACTCAATAAATAAGACAAAAACTTTAATTACGTTCGGCGGTTATGAAATAAGTAGAGTTATAACAGAAAGCTTCGGTCCTATCCGAGGTTTTAGTATGGTAAGTGAACTCTCAAATAATGATGAAAGTTTTTATGAGCTCTTTTATAAGTGCGTTGACTCATTGCCTTCAGCATATTTCCTGTGCACGGAGGACAAGGAACTTTTAAAAAGATTTGCAGAGGGACTTGGTGTATCTGATATTCAGGGACAAACCCTTAATTGCGATTTGTATTCTGAGCTGTTTAAAGAACAGCTTAAAATTGCCAAAGAAAAGGAGAAAGCATCCGGTAGACTATACCGAATTATGGGCTTTTCGCTTGGCTGTGCAGTAACTATAATGATTGTATGAGGTAATTATGGACGTTGATATGATTTTTAAGATAGCTGCAGTGGGAATTATTGTAGCTGTGCTTAATCAATTATTGATAAGAAGCGGCAGAGAAGATCAAGCTCTTCTTACAACTATTGCCGGCTTGGTTGTAGCACTTATGATGATTATAGGAGAGATAAGCGACCTCTTTGAAACAATCAAGCGGGTGTTTGGATTTTGAATATAATATCATTATGTGCCGCTGCAGTAATCAGCTCTGTTCTGGCTGTTCTTCTGAAAAAGCAAAATGCTGAATATTCGCTGATACTCACAGTTTGTACCGCTTCATTAATATTTGTGTATTTAATTTCTTCTGTAATATTTGCTGTTACAAACATTCGGGAAATATTTGAAAAATCACAGATTAATACTTTTTACATAGAAATTCTGCTTAAATGCGTGGGAATATGCTTTATAACTGAATTTACCTGTGATTGTTGCAAAGATGCATCCCAGAGTGCCTTGTCCTCTGTTGTGCTTATTTCAGGCAGAATATGTGTACTTATAACAGCTTTTCCTCTGTTTGATGAGTTTTTATCCTTGTCTCTTGATTTGTCAGGAGGCGGATTATGAAGAGAGTAATTTGTGTTTTTGCTGTCCTGTTGATTTTTTGCACATACAGTATGATAACTGTTTATGCTACAGAAGAGACAGTAACAGAGGAAACTTTTGATGTTTTATTTGAGTCTTTGGAGCTTCAAAAGCTTTACAATAAGCTCCCTGACAGTGCTAAAGAATCACTTGATATTATGGGGATCGGTGAGGTAGGAGGAGACACTCTTGATAACGTAAGCTTTTCTTCTGTTATTCAGGGAATATACTCGTCCGTTAAAACTGAAAGTTCTGGTGTAATAAAGTCATTTTGTATGATTGTCGCCGTGCTCCTCATCTATTCATTATTTGAAGGGTTTGCTAACAGCTTAACAGGAGATACACTTCGGGAAGTGCTGTCTGTTGTGTGTGCTCTGTGCCTTGCTTGTGCACTTGTTGTACCTGCAACTGAGGTAATTGAAGCCTCTGTTGTTGCAATAAGTACAGCTTCGGATTTTATGCTGGCTTTTGTTCCAATAATGTCGGCAGTGCTTATTACCTGCGGAAAATCTCTGAGCAGTTCAGGATATTATGCTCTAATGATTGCCGCCGCTGAAGGAATATCACAGCTGTGCGACAAAACCATAACGCCTATGCTCAATGTTTTCTTAGGAGTCAGTTTATGCTCGACTGTAGTTCCTCAGGTGAACTTAAGCGGAATTACAGCTTTCTTTGCAAAAACCGTGAAGTGGCTGTTGTCTTTTACTTTTACAATATTTTCTGCACTGCTTACATTCAGAACATTGATATCCACATCAGTTGATACAGTATCAACAAGAGCTGTCAGATACACGGTGTCGTCCTTTATACCTGTTGTAGGTACTGCTCTGGCTGAAGCGTACAAGACTGTTCAAGGAAGTGTAAATATACTGAAAAACGGTTTGGGTGTATTTGTGATTTTTGCAGTTGCCGCTGTTTTTTTACCCATATTAGTCAGGCTAATGTTGTGGTTGTTTTCTGTGAATTTATGTAAAACCTTCGGTCAGATGATAAATTTAAGCTTGCCTGTGCAAATGCTCTCAGGAGTTTCTACTGTTTTGAGTGTTCTCCTTGCAGTAATCATCTGCATTATGGCACTGTTTATTATTTCAACTGCTCTGATTATTACAGCAGGAGGCAGTGGCTGATGAACGAATCAATATATATTTGTGCCGCTTCGCTTTGCTGCTGTTTAGTGGTTTCTTCGTTAGTACGAATAATTGCACCGTCAGGAAATACCTCGAAAATACTTTCTCTGATAATTGGATTGTTCACAATTTGCTGTTTAATATCTCCATTTGTGGCTCTTTTTAAAGACATTGATGTAAATATATATCAAAAGGAGCTAAATACGGAAAGCACGAATTTAACAGAACTCTATGATGAGCAGGTGCTGAGCACTACAGGAGAGTATATCAACTCCTATGTTTTATCTTTACTAAAAAATGCAGAAATAGTCCCTGAGAATATAAAAACGGTTCTTGGTGTTACAAAGGAAAAAGGCATATATGTAAAGCAAATGAATATATATGTAAGGAAATACACATGGGACAAAGCTGACGAAATTAAAAGTTTGATTGAAACATCACTTGGAATTGAACCAAAAGTAACGGAGATTCAATATGAAAACTGACAAAGCAAAACTCAAGGAATTATTTGCAACAGAGAAAGCAAGAACAATAATAATCATAATAGGACTTGTAGCAGTTGCCCTTATATTTTTCAGTTCAACCTTTGAAAAGGACACTGATAAGGTCTCTGACGAGGAATTCAGTACACGGGATTATCAGAGTGCTCTTTCGTCTGAAATCCTTACAATGGTTACAAGTGTTGAGGGGGCAGGGGAAGCAAAAATCCTTTTGACCTTAGAGAATTCCTATGAATACATATATCTTGATGACGGAGAAACACTTCAAAAAATCAACGAACCCACCATCAGAGGTGTGGTGGTTGCATGCAAAGGAGGAGACTCTGCTTTAGTCAAGGCTGATATTACGGAGCTTCTGACTACGGTGCTGAATATACCCAGTACCAAAGTCTGTATATCTAAACTCAACTAAATTCAGGAGGCAATAATGAAAATCAAAAAACGTCACATCTTACTTGCATCGCTTGTCTTTGCACTGTCTGCTGCAGTGTACCTTAACTGGCAGTTATCAGAAAGTAAAGGACTTGCAGTGGCCGATACAGCTAAAGAATTGGGCGCGGCAACATATGTCAACAGTAATGTAAGCACAAATGACGAAAACGCTGTTGATACTATGAAGACCACACAGAGTAAACTAAGTAAAGAACAAGCTGAGTATTTTGCTACATCCAGAAGTGAGAGACAGAAAACTCAGGATGAAGTGATACAGCTTGCCAGACAGGTATTAGAGCTTGCTGACTCGTCAGATGAAGCTAAGGAAGAAGCCGCTGAACAGCTTTCAAGAATAGAGGAAACACTGCTCAGCCAGAATAGGATTGAAACAACCTTAAAGGCAAAGGGATTCACTGATTGTATTTGTTGTTTATCTGATACATCATGCACCATTATTATTCCGAAAGATGAAATGGGTGATAATTCAGTTCTTATAATAAAGGATTGCGTTGATGAAGTTGCAGATTTACCTTTTGAGAATATCAGTATAGTTGAAGCGTAAAATCAGCAGATAAGCAATACCTGACGGTGTATAGCTTATCTGCTTTTTGTCTGCTAAATTAATGTTCATATTATATAAATACTTATAATTATTGCAATTTTTGGGTTTTATGATATAATTATTTTGGATTTTAATAACTATGAGCGGAGTGATAATATGAACGAAAATATTAATCTTACTGAAGGCAGAGACGTAACCGATGATGCGCAGGTTGCAGAGTGTCTTGCCCCTGAAGATGTTGCTTATACAAACCGCAACAATATTTCCAGATATAAAATGAGAGAGCAAGCTGTGCTTCTTGTTTTTGAAGGCTTGTTCTCTGACACCGATCTTGATGAAATTGCAGATAATATCATCGACAGCAGAAACGAATACTATAGTGATTATGCTATTAATACTGCCAAAGAGATTGAGGCTAAAGGTCAGGAGATTGATACTTATATTTCTGATAATCTGTCATCAGGATGGAAAATCTCCCGTATCTCTAGAATATCTCTTGCGATTCTCAGAGTTGCTGTTTATGAAATGAAATATGTAGAAGAAGTTCCGATTTCTGTTGCTATAAACGAAGCCGTTGAACTTACAAAGAAATATTCAACAGACGATGCATCTTTTGTAAATGGTTTGTTGGGTGCAGTTGCAAAGGAGCTTGAGTAATGGCACTTGTACTTGGAATAGATACAAGTAATTACACAACATCCTGTGCACTTTATAATTCAGAAACGAAAACCGTAATACAGAAAAAGAAGCTGTTACCCGTGAAGTTTGGCGAGTGCGGTATCCGCCAGAGCGATGCTGTATTTCATCATACAAGACAGCTTCCAGAGCTTATGAAGGAGCTTTTTTCACTTTGTAACGAAGCAAAGATTGATGCAGTTTGTGTGTCGGTAACTCCCAGACGTCAAGAGGGGTCATATATGCCTTGCTTCACAGTTGGCTTCTGTGTAGCACAGAGCATAGCTTCTGCAATGAATATACCGCTTTTTGACGTTTCACACCAGCAAGGGCATATTGCTGCCGCACTTTATTCTGCGGACAAGCTTTCCATCGTGTCTGAACCTTTCCTTGCTTTTCATGTGAGCGGAGGTACAACCGAAGCTGTACTTGTTACACCTGATGACAAGGATATTATATCCTGTGAGATTGTAGGTAAAACCCTTGATCTTAACGCAGGTCAGCTTATAGACAGAGTTGGAGTAATGTTAGGATTACAGTTTCCTTGCGGTAAAGAGCTTGAAGAGATAGCTACAGATTATACCGATGCGATTAAGGTTAAACCTGTAATTAAAGGAACAGATTGCTGTCTCAGCGGATTTGAAAACAAGCTCTCAGACCTTTACAAAAGGACTGGAGATAAAGCACTTACAGCCGCTTACACCCTTGCGTACATTGAGTCAACCATATCTGCGATGACTCAGAGTGTATTAGAAAAATACGGTAAGATGCCCGTTGTATACGCAGGCGGTGTTATGTCTGACACTATAATAAAGAACAAGCTCAGCAGTAAGTTCAACGCTTGCTTTGCACAGCCTCAGTATTCCTGTGACAATGCAGTTGGCGTGGCAGTGCTTGGCGCTATGAAACACCTAAAATAGCTTACTTATCAAATAAGTGCGTGATGTTATGAATAATTATTCACAACCGAAGTTCATCTCGGTTTCACAACTGAATTTTTACATTAAATCCCTTATAGAAAGCGATGATAATCTCCGTTATGTCTTTGTAACAGGAGAGATTTCAAATATGACTGACCACTACGCAAGCGGACATATATACCTGTCCCTTAAGGATGAAAAGGCTGTTGTTAAGGCAGTTATGTTTGCAAACAGTGCCAGAAATCTTAAATTCAGACCGCAAAACGGTATGAAGATTATTGCACGGGGCAGAGTATCTGTTTACGAACCGTCTGGTCAGTATCAGCTTTATATTGAGGATATGCAGCCTGACGGAGTTGGAGCTCTGTCCATTGCCTATGAACAGCTTAAGGCGAAACTTGAGTCAGAAGGCTTGTTTGATAACAAATATAAAAAGCCTTTGCCAAAGTACCCAAAAACGATTTCTATTATCACTTCACCTACAGGCGCGGCTTTGCAGGATATACTGAATATTCTCAGAAATCGTTGGCCCTTTGCAGAGGTTCAGATTGTTCCTGTTCTTGTTCAGGGCGACTCAGCGGCGGCAATGCTTGCAAATGCTGTCATAGAGACAGACAGTGCAGGTAATGCAGATGTAATTATTATTGGAAGAGGCGGCGGGTCAATTGAAGACCTGTGGGCATTCAATAATGAGGAGCTTGCCCGTGCTATCTTTGCTTGCAAAACCCCTGTGATTTCATCTGTGGGACACGAAACAGATTTTACCATCTGCGATTTTGTGTCGGATATGAGAGCACCTACACCTACTGCCGCGGCTGTACTTGCAACTCCTGACAGGAACGCAGAACTGGATGCTTTAATAAGACAAGGTCAGTACCTTTCTGTTTTGGGAGAAAACTTTATTAATTCGAAACAAAAAACCTTGTCGGAGTTTTCTAATGTGCTTACTGAGAAGGACCCGACTGTTGAATTTGACAAAATGAAGGATGAGTTCCTGAGGATAAAAGATAGGCTTTTGTTCGCAGGAGAGAAGCTTAGTTCTGAGGAAAAATCACGAAATGATGAGCTTAAGCTTCGTCTTTTTGCTCTTGACCCTGTAGCTATTCTTAAAAGAGGTTACTCTGTTACTTGTATTGATGATAAGACAATATCCTCTGTATCACAACTTGAAAGCGGAGATGTTGTGAAAATTATTTTTTCTGACGGTGATGTTACAGCTACAGTAAATTAAACTTTAAATAAGGAGGTGTGTCCCGTGTCATTTACGCATTTACATGTTCATAGCGAATATAGTCTCCTTGATGGAGCCTGTCGTATTAAAGACCTTGTTTCTGCTGTAAAAGAAGCGGGGCAGACCGCTGTTGCAATAACTGACCACGGAGCTATGTACGGAGTTATTGATTTCTGGCGTGAGTGTAAAAAGCAAGGAATACATCCTGTAATTGGCTGTGAAGTTTATGTTGCGCCAAGGTCAAGATTTGACAAGACCCCTGAGCTTGACAGAGACTATTACCATATGGTTCTTTTGTGCGAGAATAACACAGGCTATAACAACCTTATGAAGCTTGTATCTATGGGTTTTACTGATGGATTTTATGTAAAGCCCAGAATTGATGATGAATTGCTTAAAGAGTATCACGAAGGTTTAATTTGCCTTTCTGCCTGTCTTGCTGGTGAAATACCAAAGAAGTTAAGTTCCGGAAACTATCAGGGAGCTAAGGAAAAAGCTCTTAAGTATCAGTCTCTATTCGGAAAGGATAACTTTTTTATTGAACTTCAGGACCATGGAATACCTGAACAACAACAGGTAAATCCTTTGCTTATCAGACTTTCTAAAGAAATCGGAGCAGGACTTGTTGTTACCAATGACTGCCATTATATTAAAAAAACGGATGCACGTGTTCAGTCAATCCTTATGTGCATCCAGACTAACCACACTATCCACGATGAGGATAGAATGCGTTTTGAAACAGATGAGTTTTACCTGAAAACTGAAAGTGAAATGCGTTTGCTTTTCCCTCAGTGTCAGGAGGCTTTTGATAACACTCAGCTTATTGCCGACAGGTGTAACGTTGAATTTGAGTTTGGCAAAAGGAAACTCCCTGTTTTTGATGTACCAAACGATGAAAACCATTACGAATATTTTCGCAGACAATGCTACGCCGGTCTTTATAAACATTACGGAAATAACCCGCATGCTGCAATTTTAGAACGTCTGGAGTTTGAACTTTCTACAATCAATCGTATGGGTTTTGTTGACTATTACCTTATTGTTAACGATTTTATTCAGTATGCTAAAAGTCAGGGTATACCTGTTGGCCCCGGAAGAGGCTCAGGTGCAGGTTCCTTGTGTGCTTATTGCATTGGCATTACTGGTATTGACCCTATCAAATACAATCTTCTGTTTGAACGTTTCCTTAACCCTGAGCGTGTGTCAATGCCTGATTTTGATATTGATTTCTGCAAAGACAGACGAGGCGAAGTTATAGATTACGTTATCCGTAAGTACGGCTATGACCACGTAGCACAAATAATTGCTTTTGGTACAATGGCGGCAAAAGGTGTTGTCCGTGACGTAGGCAGAGCTTTGGGTCTTCCATACAGCACATGTGATTCTGTTGCAAAGCTTATTCCTTTTGAGCTTAATATGACTTTGAAGAAAGCTCTTTCAATCAGTAAGGAGTTAAAGGACAGATATGACACTGAGCCTGAGATAAAAGAGCTTATTGACCTTTCCTTAGGTCTTGAAGGTATGCCAAGGCATGCCACAACTCACGCGGCTGGTGTTATTATTTCTGACAGGCCAGTGTCGGATTATGTGCCTCTTGCAAAGAATGACGAGCAGGTGGTAACTCAGTTTACAATGACTACTCTTGAAGAACTTGGACTTCTGAAAATGGATTTTCTCGGACTTCGTAACCTGACTGTTATCAATGATGCTGTAAAGCTTATCCGCCAGGTAGAACCTGATTTTACTCTTGACAGAATAAGCGAAGACGACAGAGGAGTATATAATATGCTTTCTCTGGGTAATACTGAGGGTGTGTTCCAGTTTGAGTCTCAGGGAATGAAAAATGTTCTTGTGCAGCTCAAGCCTGAGTCACTTGAAGACCTTATAGCCGTTATTTCTCTCTACAGACCCGGCCCAATGGATAGTATACCTACTTATATTGAAAACCGCCATAACCCGCAAAAGGTCAAGTATAAGCATCCTCTTCTTGAAGATATACTCAATGTTACCTACGGCTGTATAGTCTATCAGGAGCAGGTTATGCAGATTTTCAGAAAACTTGCAGGTTATTCACTTGGACGTGCTGATGTTGTCCGCCGTGCTATGAGTAAGAAAAAGCATGATGTAATGGAACGGGAGCGAGAGGTATTCATTAACGGTCTGGTTTCTGATGACGGCACAGTAGAAGTAGAAGGATGCATCCGCCGAGGTGTAGACCGAGCCTGTGCTGAGAGTGTCTACGAAGAAATGAAAAGCTTTGCTTCTTATGCATTTAATAAGTCTCATGCTGCATCTTATGCTTATATTTCATATCAGACCGCATGGCTTAAGTACCATTATCCTAAGCAGTATATGGCGGCACTTCTTTCAAGCGTTCTTGATAACCAGAATAAAATGGCAACCTACATAACAGATTGCCACCGAATGGGTATACAGGTTTTACCTCCTCACGTAAACTACAGTACCCACGGTTTTGATGTAGTGGGAGGAAATATCCGCTATGGCTTAATGGCTATTAAAAACCTTGGATATAATTTTATTGACTCCATAATTATCGCTCGGAGGATGGGGAAGTTTAGCTCCCTGCAGGACTTTTTCAAAAGACTTTATACAGGAGGTATGAACTCCCGTTCTCTTGAAAGTCTCATAAAATGCGGTGCCCTCGATGATTTGGGAGCTAACCGCAGACAGATGCTCAGCATAGCTAAGTCTGTTATGGACGACCTTGAATATGAAAGAAGAAAGAATATTGAAGGTCAGCTCTCTTTGTTTGAAAGCAACCCTGATGTTAAGGCATCTTCTTCTGTAACAATACCTGATTTGCCTGAGTTTTCTCTTACAGAGCTTCTCAATATGGAAAAGGAAATGGCAGGAATGTATCTGTCAGGACATCCTTTGTCTGAGTATGAGTGGTATACAAGAATAAACAAGGTTGACAGAATCGGTGACATTATCACTGGAGAGGGAAACAGAGTTTATCGTGATGGGGAAAGAGTACGCTTGCTTTGTATTGTTTCAAAGTACCGTAATCAACTCACAAAGTCGAATCAGATGATGGCTTTTCTTACTGTTGAAGATAAGTCCGGTTCCGTGGAACTTGTAATTTTTCCTAAAATGCTCAGCCAGTATGGTTCAATGCTTTACGAGGGTGCAGTTGTGTCTGTTATGGGGACTGTCAGTTCTCGTGAAGATGAAGATTCCAAAATCCTTGTTAATTTAGTCGAAAAGGTAGAAAAGAAAAAAGATGTGGAGGCTGACAACGTAAAGGTTTGTTCTGCAGAAACTTCCAAAGTTGATAATCTTGCTGACATGATGCCAGAGAAAATCTCTGAACCCGGCAATATGCAATCTTCACAGGCAGTTGCTTCGCTTTATATTAAAGTGGACACTAAAGACGGTGTATTGTTCAATAAGGCACGCAGGCTCATTGAAATTTTTGACGGTTCTACTCCTGTGTTCTTTTATCTTGAAGAGGATAAAAAGGTTCTCAGAGCACCGAGAAATATGTGGGTTTCACTAAACGATGTGTTGATTTCTGAGCTTAAACATCAGCTCGGAGAAGACTGCGTGAAACTAAAATACACATAATAATAAAAAAGACTTGAATTTACAAGATATTCCTATTATAATTAACTTGTATTATTGTTACCCGGAGGTATATTATAATGTCTGAATTTGCTAACTCAATTGCTGTATTAACCAGCGGCGGTGATGCACCAGGTATGAATGCTGCTGTAAGAGCTGTTGTTCGTGCAGCCATTAACCGTAACCTGCAGGTTTACGGTGTTAAGAGAGGTTATAACGGCCTTTTAAACGGTGACGTAGTTCAGATGAATCTGCGTTCTGTTTCTGATATTATCAATCACGGAGGTACTGTTCTTTACACTGCAAGAAGTGAAGAGTACAACTCTCCTGCAGGTGTTAAGAAAGCTGCTGATTATTGCCGCAGTCTTGGTGTTAAAGGTGTTGTTGTAATCGGCGGTGACGGTTCTTTCCGCGGTGCACGTGACCTTTCAGGTGCAGGCATTCCTTGTGTTTGTATTCCTGGTACTATTGATAATGATATCGCTTGTTCAGAATACACAATCGGCTTTGACACTGCTATGAATACCGTTCTTGAAATGGTTGATAAAATACGTGATACCGCTCAGTCTCATGACAGATGCTCTGTTGTTGAGGTTATGGGAAGACGTTGCGGAGATATTGCTCTTCAGACAGGTATTGCTTGCGGTGCTACTGCAATCTTAGTACCCGAGAAGCCCCATGATATTGACACAATGGTTGTTGATAAAATTTTGGCAACTCAGGCAACCGGTAAGAAGCATTTTATTGTAATTGTTGCTGAAGGTGTAGGCGGAAGTGCTGATATCGCCAAGTACATTGAAGAGAAGACAGGCATTGAGACAAGAGCTACAGTTCTCGGTCATGTTCAGAGAGGCGGTTCTCCCACACTTCGCGACCGCGTTATGGCTACTGCAATGGGTCACCATGCAGTTGAACTTCTTGTTAATAACATTGGTAACCGTGTCTGTGCACTGCAGAACGGCAATGTTGTAGACTTTGATATTACAGAAGCTCTCAATATGAAGCGTGTATTTGACGATGAACTTTACAGAATCGCAATGGACGTTTCTATCTGATATATTTACTACAGCTTACAGGCACCTGAGTGTGCCTGTATTTTGTATACAGACTTTTTCTATAATAGGTGACTGTTATGACTGAAAAGATTAAAATACCTTTTAACGATGTATTCTTCTACGGTGTTTCTATGAAGTCCCGAGATGCTCAGGATGTTCGAACTGATATTTTTGCAAATATTCTTATGAGATATCTCAGAACTCTGAAGCCGGTATCCAGCAAGCTTTATCGTACATCTGAAGGTAATAAATTTGAATACAGTTACTCCTTTATCCCCACAAAGCCACTTAACTGGAGAGTTATTAAAAACAGACGTATTGTGGAGGATATTGAACAGCTTTCTGACGGTAAATATTGTCTTAATTACTATGATGACCAGGGCAGAGATTCCAAACGCGTACTTTTTAACAGACAGCACAAATGGCAGAAAACAAATTATTATAACTCAATTACAGGTAGTGACTTGTTCTGCTCTATTGTTCCTAAGGAGAAAAACGGCGAAACGGTTATTCTCCAATACGTTACTGGTGAGACATATCCAATCACTTTATATTGCTGTCCTGCCGCAAGCTGTACACAGGTACTTAGCAATGTGTTAGAGAGGGTTCCTGAGCCTGAAGCAACAGCTCTTACAAACTACGGCGTTTTATATTTTGCTCAGGAAGAAACTCTGAACATTTATAAACAAGTTCTCAAAGAGGAAGAGGAAAAATATGCTCTTCTTCACAAACCGGAGATTTACACCACTGAGGAAGATGTAGCCGGAGGTTTTTGTTTTGATGTAAGTGCCTTTGATTCAACAAAAGGCGTGGGTAGTATGTTTGATCTTTCAGAAGCTCAGGAGCTTTCTGAGGAAGACTTTGCCGCATCTGATATAACAACAGTTCCTGTAAGTGTTGATGTGTCTGAGAATGTAGCTACAACCTCTGTTGATTTTGCTGCTGCATCACAGGAAGCTTTGGTGGCACAACTTACAGAAAGTCCAGATGCTTATTCACTGGAAGCTGATATATCTGATGCAATCCGCATTATTTCAGATGCTACCGATGTCCATATTGATGAAAGTGTTGTGTTTTCACAACCCCAAACAGATAGCTCGGCTTCTGAATTCTTCTTGGACTCTGCACCAGATACCGCTGATGCGTCTGTTTTTGACAGCAAAGATAGCTCTAATATTGACGAAACTGAAAAAGAAGAACAGGTTGAGAGTATATTCCTGAATGAACAGTCTGTATCTTCGATTGATGCTTTTGTGATTACAGGTGATATTTCCGCACACGATAGTGAAGCAGAGGAAATGAAAGTCTCTGATAAGCAGACAGAACCAGATGCAGGTAATTCTGAGGTTGAGACTTCGGACGATGTTGATTTGCTTTCAATGAATGATGAAGATATTGATGATTATGTAAAGACGCTCATAGACTCCTTGTTGCTTGATGCAAAAACTGTTGCCGAGCTCAAAGACTCTGCTGACGATGCTTTCGCCGCAGGAGGAGCCGAGCTTGTAGCCGACACACAGGAGGTTGTACAGGGAACTGCTCAGGAGCTTGTGTCTGCCAACACACCTGATTCTGTTATTTCAAGTAACGGTGCTGAATATTTTTATTATGGGGAAACAGATGATAAAGGCAGACGATCAGGCAGAGGCAAAACTCTTATGGCATCAGGAAAAACTGCCTATGAGGGTGAATATAAAGCTGATGAGCGTCATGGTATAGGAAGTTTTTACTATAAAGACGGTAGCCTTTGCTACTGGGGAGGTTGGTCAAACAACCTCAGAAACGGTTTTGGTGTAGGTGTCAGCTCAGAGACAGGTACTGTCCATATTGGTACTTGGCATAACAACAAACCAAAAAACATTGGCGTTCGTTTTGATAAAGACGGAAACTTTATGTATGTAGATTCCGCTTGCCAGAAAACAAACGGCGGTATCCGCATTACTGGTTTTACCGAAAATTCTTTTACAGTAGAATATTGGGATGAGAACACCCTTAGAACAGTAAAAAAAGAAATATCACTTGATGATTTGAATAATTAAACATAATTTAATAAGTAATTCACATAATAATACCGTCCTTAATAAGTTAAGGACGGTATTTTACATTTTTATGAGGTGAATTATGAAAAGAATAACTGCAATCGTTTTACTGGCACTTATGACTTTGTTTACGTTTACAGGTTGTAAGCGTGAGGGTGAGATGATAGAAACTATGGTGTCTTCTATTTTTTCTACCGATTCTCAGAGAGAAACAGAAAACAATACTGCAAGCAGTGGACAGGTTACAGATTCTGACGGGCACATTGGAAATGAAAACAGCACCAATACCACTGTCCCTGATACTACAACTGGAGGCACAGATACAACCAGATCATCAGGTAACAGCATTATGTGATGATAAGGTTTATTGAAAATCAGGACCGGTCAACAAAATAATGTTGCCGGTCCTTTTTTATTGATGAACTGTTTTTTCTAAGTCAGTTTTAAGTTTTGAAATTATCTTCTTTTCAAGACGTGAAATGTAAGACTGAGAAATACCCAGCATATCAGCAACCTCTTTCTGTGTATGTTCTTTTTTGCCATTCAGTCCGAATCTCAGTTCCATAATTGTTGACTCTCTTTCACTTAGGCGAGAGACGGCAATAAGCAGTTGCTGTACTTCCAGTTCTTTTTCCATATCTATGTTTACTGTATCAGCGTCACTGCCTAAAATATCACATAATAGGAGTTCATTACCGTCCCAATCTGTATTCAATGGTTCGTCTATGGAAACTTCATTCTTTAGTTGAGAGGCTTTTCTGAGAAACATGAGTATTTCATTTTCTATGCATCTGCTGGCGTATGTAGCAAGCTTGATGTTTTTTTCGGGTGAGAAAGTGTTAACCGCCTTAATAAGACCGATTGTACCTATTGATATCAAGTCTTCTACAGAGCAGTTAGGGCTTTCAAACTTTTTTGCTATATATACAACAAGCCGCAAATTATGTACAATAAGCTTTTCTCTAACGTTTTCCTTGCCTTCCTGAAGTTCTGAAATCACTTGAAGCTCTTCTTCTTTTGTCAGGGGCGGAGGTAAGGTTTCACTTCCGTTTATATAGAAAACCTCGTTACTTTCTGCATGCTTAAAACAAATTTTCTTTATGATGTCAAATATGCCTTTAAGTAAATTCATTATATTCCCTCCGATATATCATTGCCCATTATAGATTTTATCTCGCCGTTAAGTTTATTGTGGCATATTCCAATGTAACAGTTGCTGTGCAGTTTTTTTCCATCTATGTATACTTGCTTTGGTTTAAAGCCCATAATAATATCTGAGCCGGCGGCTGTAGTGTAGGGAATTACTCTCATTTCTTTTTTCGGGATTTGTGCATTTCCTATTATCTCTTTTTCAAGCATTATTACAGGCAATCCTGAAAAAGGTTCTTTCAGCGTACAGCCTGTGTCAACTGCTGACTCAAAACGCAGTTGGTTATTCTCATTGATGCTTATTTCCACAGTTCTTACTTTACACGAGAGTTTATGTTTTTGGCTGATTGTTTGATATATACTAAGAATGATATGCGTGATTATTGTAGTTATAATTAAAACTGTCGGAGATATATCAAAGTACACTACATCATTGTAAATAGCACATCCGGCTGGATTCCATAGCAGTTCAATTGTCAGTACACTTGCACACATAAGCATACTCAGTCCGATATACGTTAAGTTTCTGACAATAAATTTGTGTATTCCTTGATATCCAAACGCAATTAGAATAATTAATATTGAAATCAGAAATCTATATATTACTGAAAACAATTTGGTATAAAAAGGAAGAAATACAGCTGCTGTTGAAATCCCAGCAAATACCGATGCTAAAACTATTCTCCACATCTTTGAGTTTATGTGCAATATTCTTTTAGTTGAATATATCATAAGATAATCAATGAAGATGTTAATACAAATTAATGTATCTATGTATATAACCAGTTTATTTTACCTCTTCTCTGTCTGTTCTGGTTATATTTTCGCATAAAGTAAGCTGATGATTTTGTCATAATCGGCGGAGGTATAATGTTGAATTGTGCTATGTATTCAGAAGTTTTAACAATATATAAATTATTTGATAAATATGATAAAATCACGTAATTTTATATTGACTATAAAATCTGTAGGTTGTAAAATATTTACAAAGCGTATGAAAGGGTGATTTCAATATGGCTTTGCACGCTCTGGATGCTATCCGTGAGGCTGAATTATCTGCACAGAAGTCTGTAGTGTCTGCACAGGAAAATGCACAGCAAAGAATAGCTGATGCTCAGACACAAGCAGAAATGCTTTTAGCAGAAGCTGAAGAAAAAGTTAAATTTGAAAAAGAGTCTTCTTCTGAAAGGGCATATAAAAAAGCAGAAGAGGTTTTTGTAACTTCACGAAACAGTGCCTTGCTTCAAGCAGAAAAACTCAGAGAAGACTGTATGCAGAAGCAGACTCTTGTAAATGAAAAAGTTATAGAATTGATAGTGTAATTTATTATATGTAATTTGAGGTGATTTGCTATGGCAATACTTCAGATGCAACGTGTCAATATTTATGCTCTTACAAAGCACTGCAAAAGTGTTATTGAAGCTTTGCAGCGGATGGGTGTTATGGAGATTGAACAGCTTGATGTGTCTGACAGTGTGTTCTATAAAGAAGACACTTCAGCTCAGCAAGCGGCTTACAGACGTAACGCAAGCACTATGAAGTCCGCTTCAGAAATTCTGTCAACCTTTGTAAAGTATAAGAAATCCTTACTTTCATCTTTAGAGGGACGTAAGCCACTTAGTAAAGATGAATATTACAGGCGTACTGAGGATTATGCTAAAATATTGAATGTTGCTTACGGAATTATCCGTGACAATAAAAAGATAATAGAAAACAAAGCTAAGATTGTCGCTTATGAAAGCAGAATTGAGAGTCTTTTGCCTTGGCAAAGCTTAGATGTTCCTTTAAAAAGCACAACAACAGCAACAACTACAACCTTTGTGGGAGCTTTTCCTGATAAGCTCTCTCTTGAGGAAATCAGGTTAAGTCTTGCTCAAATTGACCCTGAGTTAGATTCCTTTGACATTGAGGTTGTTTCTTCAGATGAACATCAGACTTGTGTGTTTGCTGTTTGTCACACATCTCAGGCGGAAAGCTTCTCTGAGGCGTTACGAAAAATCGGATTTATTTTGCCGGCTTTCACAACAGATGTTTCTCCATGTAAGGTAATAGATGAGCTAAAAGAGAAAATCAAACGCAGAGAGAATCTTACTCAGGATTATATATCAAGAATAGTATCCCGAAAAGATATGAATGATGACTTGAGATTCTTTGAGGATTACTTCACAATGAAGGCTGACCAGTATGTTCAGGTAGACAGTTTATCTTATTCGCCTCATACTTTTGTAATGACAGGATACATTGCAAAGCGTGATGCTGAGAAACTCTGTTCATATCTCAGCGATCATTTTGATGCTTTTGTTGAGCTCGAAGATGTAGAAGGGGAAGAAGTACCTGTTGTACTGAGTAATAATAAGTTTACAGAGCCTGTTGAGGGAGTACTTTTATCATACAGTGCACCACATAGAAAAGAGTTAGACCCAACCTCGGTCATGGCTTTGTTCTATTACGTGTTCTTCGGAATGATGTTTTCAGATGCAGGTTACGGTCTGGTTATGTCACTTGCCTGTGGTTTAGCTCTTAAGCTGTTTAAGAATATGGAGTCTGGTCTCAGACGTTCGTTGAAGATGTTTTTCTGGTGTGGTATATCCACTCTGTTCTGGGGACTGATGTTCGGTAGCTTCTTCGGTGATGCAGTTGCTGTTATCAGTAACACATTCTTTGGAGCCGCTCCGCCTGTAATTCCGGGAATCACTACTCCGATTTGGTTTAATCCAACAGAAGGAGCAGGTCCCACTAAGCTTCTTATGTTCTCATTCTTGCTGGGTATTATCCATTTGTTTGCAGGCTTGACGTTGCAGGCTGTAAACTACATCCGCAACGGAAAATGGCTTTATGCAATCTTTGATGACTTGTCTTGGATGTTACTTGTGGGTGGGGCAGTACTTGCTCTCCTTTCCACAGAAATGCTTGCATCAATGGCAGGTTTCAGACTTTCATCTCAGTGGCTTACTGTAGGCGGAGTAATGGCACTAGTAGGAGCTGTGATTATTCTCTTCTGCAGTGCCAGAAACCGAAATCCTTTTAAGCGTCTGATTAAGGGTGCATATAATCTCTACGGTGTAACCAGCTATCTTTCAGACGTGCTCTCATATTCCCGTTTGCTTGCTTTAGGTCTTGCTACAGGTGTTGTAGCACAGGTTTTCAACCAGCTCGGTTCAATGTTCGGTTCGGGAGTTATAGGAGTTATCGGTTTCACTCTGGTGTTTATAATAGGTCATGTGCTCAACATTGGAATAAACGCATTAGGTGCGTATGTTCATACCAACAGACTGCAGTTTGTAGAATTTTTCGGAAAATTCTACGAGGGCGGAGGCAGAGAGTTTAAGCCCTATACAGTCAATACAAAGTATTACAATATCAAGGAGGATATTTAATTATGTCAGGTTTATTTCTTGCAATTTTAGGTGCAGCGTTTGCAACATTTATGGCAGGTATCGGTTCATCTATCGGTGTTGGTAAAGCAGGTGTAGCTGCAGCAGGTGTGCTTGCTGAGGAGCCATCTCTGTTTTCTAAAGTTCTTATTTTGATGCTCCTTCCAGCAACACAGGGTATCTACGGCTTGCTTGTAGCCTTCTTAACTCTTCAGGCAGTAGGTGTAATCGGTGACCCTGTAGGTGATATTTCTGTAGCAAAGGGAGCTCTTTACCTTGCCGCAACGCTTCCCATTGCATTCTCTGGTCTTATTTCTGCAATTCATCAGGGTAAATGCTCAGTTGCCGGTATTAATACAGTTTCAAAGAAGCCTGACCAGATGGGTAAAGCTCTTATCATTCCTGCGATGGTTGAGACCTACGCAATTCTTGCTCTGCTTATTTCTATTCTTGCAATCAACGGTATTAAGGTGCTTTCAATCTGATTATTACCGTAAATCCTTTTAAAGGGGTATAATTATGACTGGTTTAGAGAAAATTATAGCACAAATCAAGGATGATTCAGACCGCGTTTGTGCTGACACAAACAGTAAAACCGAAGCTCAGTGTAAGGCTATTATCTGCAAAGCTGCTGAAAAAGCTGACGTAATTACTGCACAAGGCAAGCAAGATGCTCAGGCTGTATATGATGATATACTCTTACGTGCAAAATCCTCTGCTGAACTTGAGGCACGTTCTATAATTCTGAAAGCCAAACAGGATATTATTTCTTCTTCTCTTGATAAGGCAAGAAGTAGTATTTGTGATTTGCCTGCTGATGAGTATTTTGAGTTGCTTTATAAAATGATTGCAAAATACAGTGAGGAAGCAGATGGCTTGATTTGCCTTTCGAAGAAAGATACTGATAGACTGCCCGCTGATTTTTCTGAAAAGCTTAATGAGGTTGCTAAAGGGAAACTGAGTGTTGACAGCAAACCTGCTGATATAGACGGCGGATTCATACTTATATACGGCGGCATTGAAGTAAACTGTTCCTTTTTGTCTTTATTTTCTGCACAAAGTGAAATCTTCAGTGATGAAGTTTCTAAGCTTTTGTTTGCGTAAAGGAGGCTTAAACGGATGGGTTTTCAAAAAGAAGATTATATTTATGCAGTTGCCCGTATCCGTTGCAAAGAGGGCAAACTTCTGTCTTCAAAGAACATAGAACAGCTTATTTCTATGAAAGACAGCCAAAGTGTTGAAAGATACTTGCGTGATTTAGGGTGGGGCAGTAGTTCTGATTACGGAGATACTGACATTCTTTCAACGGAGCAGCAAAAGCTGTGGAGTCTTATGAAAGAGTTGACTGGTGATTTGTCGGCTTTTGATTTTCTAAGAATTCAGAACGATTATCATAACCTTAAAGCATCTATCAAAGCTGTATATACAGATACAGAGGCTGATTGTATGTTTCTTTCGGGTTCCGTGCTTGAACCTCAGTTACTATATAATGCTGTAAAGAATAAGGATTATAAAGTGATACCGGAGCCCCTCTGCGATGTTGCACAAGAGGCTATGAACACACTCCTGCGTACAGGTGACGGTCAGCTTTGCGACATTATAATTGACAGAGCTTGCCTTACTAATGTTGGTTTGCTTGGCAAGGCTTCAGACAGTGAACTTATAAAAAAATATTGTGAGCTGTTTGTGGCTTCAGGTAATATTAGAATAGCTGTCAGATGCTCAAGATTAAAAAAGAGCGGCGATTTTATTCTCCGTTCTATGGCAGATTGTGAGTCACTGAATATAAAAACTTTAGCTTTATCGGCTGTAAAAGGCTTTGATGAAATATGCAATTATCTGTCGTCAACTGATTATAAAAACGCAGTTGTTTATATTAAGGACTCTTTTTCAGCTTTTGAGAAGTGGTGCGACAACTATGTAATGGAGCTTATGCGTTCCCAGAAATCAGAGCCTTTTTCAATTGGCCCTCTGGTTGCATATATTATTGCTAAGCAGACTGAAATTAAGGCAGTAAGATTAATTCTGACTGCAAAGCTCAATTCACTTTCAGACAGCATAATCAGAGAAAGGATAAGGGAAATGTATGTATAAGGTTGCAGTTATTGGCGACAGAGACAGCATTTACGGCTTTGCCGCTCTTGGACTTGATGTGTATTATGCGGAAAGCGCTAAAGAAGCGGTTCCTGTTTTTAAAGAACTTACAGACGGTCGGTACGCGGTAATTTATATTACTGAACAGTTAGCGTTTGAACTTTCCTCTGAAATAGATAAGTACAGGTATCTTCCGTCTCCTGCAATTATTCTTATTCCGGGAATAAAAGGTAACACAGGACTCGGCATTGCTAACGTGAAAATTTCAGTAGAAAAAGCTGTAGGTTCAGATATAATCTTCAATGATTAATTAAGTTATTATCCATCGAAAGGATGATTTATTATGAGCGGTACTATCAGAAAAATAGCAGGACCACTTGTTATTGCTGATAATATGCGTGATGCAAATTTGTTTGACGTTGTGCGTGTGTCTCAGCAGAGACTTATTGGTGAGATTATTGAAATGCACGGAGACTCCGCCTCAATTCAGGTATACGAAGAAACATCAGGACTTGCTCCGGGTGAGCCTGTAGAAACCACAGGTGCACCACTTTCTGTTGAGTTAGGACCTGGTCTTATTTCTAATATTTATGACGGTATTCAGCGTCCTCTGGAAGATATTATGAGAATGTCAGGCAGTAATCTTCAGCGAGGAGTTGAGGTGCCATCTCTATCCAGAGAAAAGAAGTGGACATTTACAGCAACCGTAAAAGCAGGTGACAGAGTTAGTGCAGGAGATGTTATCGGTACTGTACAGGAAACGGATGTTGTTTTGCACAAAATTCTTGTTCCTGCCCGCACTGAAGGCGTTGTTAAGTCTATCGCATCAGGTGAGTTTACTGTAGATGATACTGTTGCAGTTTTGACTCTTGAAAACGGAACAGAAAAAGAACTTAGTCTGATGCAAAAATGGCCTGTACGAGTACAGCGTCCTTATAAAAGAAAACTTTCACCTGATGAGCCATTGGTTACAGGTCAGAGAGTAATTGATACTTTGTTTCCCATTACAAGAGGCGGTGTAGCAGCTGTACCCGGACCTTTCGGTTCCGGCAAAACTGTTGTTCAGCATCAGCTTGCTAAGTGGGCAGAAGCAGATATAGTTGTGTATATCGGTTGTGGCGAACGCGGAAACGAAATGACTGACGTTCTTAATGAATTTCCTGAGCTTATTGACCCTAAAACAGGCAAATCTCTTATGGAACGTACCGTGCTTATTGCAAACACCTCTGATATGCCTGTTGCCGCACGTGAGGCTTCTATTTATACAGGTATTACTATTGCAGAATATTTCCGTGATATGGGCTATTCTGTAGCACTCATGGCTGATTCAACTTCACGTTGGGCTGAAGCACTCAGAGAAATGTCCGGACGTCTTGAAGAAATGCCCGGTGAGGAAGGTTACCCTGCGTATCTTGGTTCCCGTCTTGCACAGTTCTATGAACGTGCAGGTAAGGTTGAAACTCTGTGTTCAGATAATCGCATAGGAACACTTTCTGTAATCGGTGCGGTATCTCCTCCCGGCGGTGATATCTCTGAACCTGTATCTCAGGCAACACTGAGAATTGTTAAAGTATTCTGGGGACTTGATTCATCCCTTGCTTATAAACGTCATTTCCCTGCACTTAACTGGCTTACAAGTTATTCCTTGTATACAGATTCACTTGCTAAGTGGTTTGACAGCAATGTTTCACCTGAGTGGATGCATCTGAGGGCACGTCTTATGCAGCTTCTTCAGGAAGAGGCTGAGCTTGAAGAAATCGTTAAGCTTGTAGGTATGGATGCACTATCTTCACCAGACAGACTCAAACTTGAAGCTGCACGTTCTATCCGTGAGGACTTCCTACATCAGAATGCATTCCATGATATTGACACCTACACACCTCTTGCTAAGCAGTTTGTGATGATGAAGCTTATTCTCAGTTTCTACGATAAGGCAATGTTTGCTTTGGGTTCAGGTGCTGATATTAACAGTCTTGTAGGTATGAATGTTCGTGAAACTATCGGCAGATTTAAATACGTTCCTGTTGATGATACCAAAAAACAGTATGAAAGTATCCTGTCTGATTTAGACAAGGAGATTTCTGAAATTATGAGCAAAGGAGAGGACTAATATGCCAAGAGAATATAGAACAATACAAGAAGTGGCAGGTCCTCTGATGCTTGTTCAGGGTGTTGAGGGTGTAAGCTATAACGAGTTGGGAGAAATAGAACTTGCATCAGGTGAAATTCGCAGATGCAAGGTTCTTGAAATCAACGGTACAGATGCACTAGTTCAGCTTTTTGACTCTGCTGCAGGTATAAATCTCTCCGATTCAAAAGTCCGCTTCTTAGGCAGAAGCATGGAGCTTGCCGTATCTCATGATATGCTTTCAAGAGTCTTTGACGGAATGGGCAGACCCATTGACTCAGGCCCTGAAATTCTCCCTGTAAAGAGACTTGATATTAACGGTCTTCCTATGAATCCTGCCGCAAGAAACTATCCTCAGGAATTTATACAGACAGGTATTTCAGCTATTGACGGACTTAACACACTTGTCAGAGGTCAGAAACTACCAATTTTCTCTGCATCAGGACTTCCGCATTCTAACCTTGCGGCGCAGATTGCAAGACAAGCTAAGGTTCGCGGAACTTCAGAACCCTTTGCTGTTGTTTTTGCCGCAATGGGTATCACATTTGAAGAGTCCAATTTCTTTGTTGAAAGTTTCCGTGAGACCGGTGCCATTGACAGAACAGTTATGTTTATGAATTTGGCAAATGACCCTGCAATTGAGAGAATTTCAACTCCCCGAATGGCTCTGACTGCCGCTGAGTATCTTGCGTTTGAGGAAGAAATGCACGTTCTTGTAATTCTTACTGATATTACAAACTACGCTGATGCTCTCCGTGAAGTTTCTGCCGCCAGAAAGGAAGTTCCCGGAAGACGCGGTTATCCCGGTTATATGTACACTGACCTTGCAAGCCTTTACGAACGTGCAGGCAGACAGAAAGGCAAGAACGGCTCAATTACGCTTATTCCTATTCTTACAATGCCTGAAGATGATAAAACCCATCCTATCCCTGACCTTACAGGTTACATCACTGAGGGACAGATTATTCTTTCCCGTGAGCTATACAGAAAAGGTGTAACTCCTCCTATTGATGTTCTTCCTTCTCTTTCAAGACTTAAGGATAAGGGAATAGGAGAAGGTAAAACCCGTGCTGACCACTCTAATACTATGAATCAGCTGTTTTCAGCATATGCACGAGGCAAAGATGCAAAAGAGCTTATGGTTATTCTTGGTGAAGCGGCTCTGACTGATATTGATAAACTCTATGCAAAGTTTGCTGAGGAGTTTGAAAATAGATATGTGTCTCAGGGGTACACAACTGACAGAAGTATAGAGGAAACTCTTGACATAGGTTGGGAGCTTCTCAGAATACTGCCTCGTTCTGAGTTGAAGCGTATTGATGACAAATACCTTGATATGTATTACGATAAAAAGTGATTTGGTGATGTAAATGGCAACTACTCAAATCAATCCGACAAGAATGGAGCTGACACGGCTAAAAAAGAAGCTTGCTACTGCATTAAGAGGACACAAGCTTCTTAAAGATAAGCGTGATGAGCTTATGAGACGTTTTCTTGATATGGCACGACTTAACAGAGAACTGCGTGAAAAGGTGGAGAAAGCTATAATGCAGGCAAACAACAACTTTGTTCTTGCCAGTGCTTCAATGACTCCCCAGACTCTCTCTGCTGCGATGCTTGCATCAAAACAGGAAGTGTACCTTGATGTATCATTTACAAATGTTATGAGTGTTGACATACCTGTGTATAAAGTAAAAACAAGAACGCCTGACCAGAATGATATTTATAGCTACGGACTTGCATTTACATCCTCTGACCTTGACGATGCTGTTAAATCTCTTTCTGATGTTCTTCCTGATATGCTCAGACTTGCAGAAATCGAAAAATCTTGTCAGCTACTTTCTGCAGAAATAGAAAAAACAAGACGCCGTGTAAATGCTCTTGAGCACGTTATGATTCCTGAGACTCAGGAGAAAATTCGTTACATTACTATGAAACTTGATGAAAATGAGCGTGCAACACAGACAAGACTTATGAAAGTCAAGGACATGGTTTTAAAAAACGCACACGGTTATTAATTACAATATATATGCTAAAAAACAGACGGCTATGTATGTTACATAGCCGTCATTTTTTGTTACAATATTGTTGTTTGAAAAAAGAAAACAATAGTGTTAAACTCTTCTACACAATAAAGTAAATATGCACTGAAAACCCAGTTTTTATGGGGAATTCAGCCTGTTTTACGTCAATACAATTTATATCCACAATCTGTAGTGGTGTTAACAATTTAATCTTCTATAATTTGGGTGAAGACAATGAAAAATAAAAACTCTGCACTGTTGTTGCTTGTAGTTCTGACAGTGGTGATTTTTGCTTTCGGCTCCTCTGCCTGTACTGCAAATGGTGATAATTTTGATGTATCAGGCAAAGAAAATGACGAAAGTATATATCTTAACAATATAAATACAATTGAAGATATTGAAAATCTTGTTACTAACGATGATAGACTTGTAATCAATTATTACGATGCCTATATATGGACTGTGTATTTTTCTGATGACGGCAGCATTGAGCATATGGTATATATATATGATTTTGAAACACCTAAAAAAGCTGAAAAAATGGTTGAAAGTAGAAAGGAAGAACTTGAAGCTAATAAGACAATGAAAGTAAAACAAGCAAAAGCTGTTGATTCGTATGTAGTTGTTGATTTGGTAGACACAAGCTTTACGAATGTTACCCGAACAGCGCTTGAGAATAATTTTTCCCTATTAATTGTATATTAAAACACTATTTGAAAAGCTCCTGCGATTAAGCAGGAGCTTTTGTTGTTAGTGTGTGATTGTATTTTTGCTTGTTTCGGCTGATTTTTTTGGTTTTATTAAGTCATAACAGAGTACGTTAAGAATAAGTTCTACATAAATCAAAGAGGGGATAAGGGTACTTATTATGATTGATTTAAGTACAATACAAACTGCAACAGCTCCCACAAAACATAGCATAAGTAAAATTGAACTAAAAACTGTTGCAAACACACGATTGTACATTCTGCCTTCTATTGTGAGTGTAGCAATTATAAATGGATATACAAGTAATACTGCTAAAGCAAACCCAAGGACTTTATATACAAAATATTTGTCTCCTGCAGCTATAAACAAAATAATCATTGCAAGCAATATCAGACAGCAGAATATGTATGCAGGAATTTTAGAGAACATAATCTTTTTTGTTTTCATCAGCATTGCAGTACATATACCCCAGGTTACAGGAATAACAGACACTGGCAAAGACCAAACATTCATAAAAGAAATTGCAAGTATTGGAGTGCCTTCAGCAAAATCAATTGATATGTTACATAAAGAAAGCAATAGCATCAAAAATGCAACAGCAAGCATTGATATAGTAATTCTCTTGTCGTTTTTAAGTACGGGAGTTCTTACAATTTTCATTATCTCATCCTCTTTGCTTTGTATTTTGTTACGGTGCTGTTTTGACTTTGTTTTGCTGACAGAACAAGCAACAAGGGGATAAGACAAGCAATAGATGTATAACCAAATGAAAGAATTTCATAAATAGGAATCTGATAAGTAACATACTTGTCAATACAGGTAAATAACGTAGCAAGTGAACCTACAACAGATAATAGCATAATTATAAGTGTGTACTTGAATTTACCGATTGCATATAGAAAAGTAAAAATACACAGTAATGTATAAAGAAGATACTCACCAATGGTTATAAGGTAGGGTCCGTATCCTACGGTCATTGACATTTGCTTAGCGATTGCGTGTGCATTAGTAAGAGCAGAAACGCTGTCGTACAAGGGAAACAAAACAGTTATGAAGCCGAAAAGGCAGGGGATAGCTGATGCTGAAATATCTTTTTTTATTAAGAAGACTGCTGTTTCTATAGCAAGGGATATGCCAAACAATCCTCGTAATAAATAATATATAACATCAGATGTGCTTTCAGTTGCTGAAAAATTTTTTAGAATGTTTACGATAACAGGAAGCATTAATAATATAATACTCAGCAATGAGAGTATAGCAATGCTTATGACATACGCTTTGCTTTTTTCTTTAAGTTCAGGTTTACTTTTTAATAAAGATATCATATATATACCTCCAAACATATATATTTTAACATAAGAGAGATATTTTTCAATAGGATATAATAAAATTGAATTATAAAAATGTAATTCATTATGCATATAAAATCAACAGATTTAATATAATAGTATCAGTCATATATTGAGAGGGACAAAGTATGGTTTGCAGAATTGTTGAACTCAGGCATAAAGAGGTAATAAATAGCAGCAATGGTTGCAGAATCGGTTACGTTGACGATGTTGAGGTAGACACCATTACATCTCAAGTAAGAGCTGTTGTAGTATTTGGAAGACCTCGTCTTTTCGGTCTTTTAGGCAGAAATGAAGATGTTATCATACCTTGGTCGGACATTCAACTTATTGGAGAAGACACTATACTGGTATCAACTAATATTAAATTTAACCAAAAAAAACAACGTATACCTAAGTCCTTTGTATAGTGTGCACACTATAAAAATTTGTACCATCCAGCAACAGTGACGAAAATGAGTTTTAAAAACTGTGCAATATAACGAATAATAATTCTAACACAGAATAATATACCCGTTATATTGCGATGATAGAATTATAATTTGATTTTGTAACTTTTGCATTTTTCAAAAAAATATGTTTTAATTTCACCCGAGATTGTGTGATTAAGCAATATATTACCGCTTAAAAACAACGCTTTCGAAAATCGGCATGGATGTCCAAAATTTACGATTCCGCCTTAAGGAACCTTGGAGCCATCCTGTCGAGTGAGATTTTCGGCTGAGTTGTCCAAGGGTACTGTGAACGAGTTTTCCTATTGAAACTCAACACAGCGCAACATAACACTCGTTGCTGTACCCGGAAATAAGGAGGACGAATTTTTGATTAAAACATTCAAAAGGTTGGCTGCTGTAGTATCGCTTTCTCTCATATTAACAATCATCATCGTACCTTGTGCCGTGTTCTTTGCAAGTGCACAGACGGTTTCAGGCGCAAGTGGCGTACTAAGCACAACCGAATCAACTATCACACGCGTAACCAAGTCTTACACAGATGATCAGAAGCTTTCCAACAAGCAGGATAATGCTACTACAGAAAAAGCTAAGAGCTTTGACGATGCAAAGCAGACTGCTCAGAAGACAGCTAAGGTTATTGAGAAGGCTACAGAAGCTGCTAAAATAAAGCAGCCTGCTGCAACTGTTTCTACTAGCGGCAAGTATCTTCTTGATATCTCAAATCCTGATACAAGCTATGTAAGCTATTCAATTTCTCTTACAGACTACGACAGAGACATTCTTGAGCGTCTTGTAATGGGTGAAGCAGGCGGCGAAGGTTTTATCGGCTGCTGTCTGGTAGCTCAGGCAATCAGAGACACTATGATTATTGACGGTTACAAATCTGTTGAGTCTTTAAGAACGAGTATGGGTTATCAGGCTTCTCTGTATAACACACCTAATCAGGATGCAATTGACGCAGTTAATTTCATCTTTGACCAGGGCGGTGCAGCTGTACAGCACAGCATTATCTACTTCTATGCACCTGCACTTTGCACAAGCGGATTCCATGAGTCACAGGAGTTCGTTGTAGCACACAACAGCCACAGATTTTTTGACAGATGGTAATTTTAAGCAGTCGCATTTAGCGACTGCTTTTGTGTTTTTACACTATGTTCTATTAAAGTAAATATGTATCATTGCTATATATTTATATTCATTAAAAGTATATTTAAAAAATACTAAGAATTAACGCAAAAACTCTTGACAAATACTGCTAATTTTGATATTATGTTGAGGCACTACGCACGGCGTACTTGTCCCGAAGGTGTATCCGTAAGTGGGTATTTTCAGAGGACAAAATCCAAAAGTTCGCCGGAGGTTTAACCTTAGGAGGAATAAACATGTCAGTAGTATCTATGAAACAGCTTCTGGAAGCTGGCGTACACTTTGGTCATCAGACCAGAAGATGGAACCCCAAGATGGCTGAGTACATCTTTACAGAAAGAAACGGTATCTACATCATTGATCTGCAGAAGACCGTTAAGAAACTCGAAGAGGCTTACAGCTTTATTCGTGACATTTCCACAGAGGGTAAGTCTGTACTCTTTGTTGGTACCAAGAAGCAGGCTATGGACAGCGTGAAGGAAGAGGCTGAGCGTGCAGGTGCTTACTATGTAAACGCACGTTGGCTGGGCGGTATGCTCACAAACTTCACAACAATCCGCCGCAGAATCGGCAGACTTAAGCAGCTCCGTGCTATGGAGGCTGACGATACATTTGATCTCCTTCCCAAGAAGGAAGTTATCAAGCTTAAACTCGAAATCGAGAAACTCGAGAAGTTCCTCGGCGGTATTGAGAATATGGAGAAGATGCCCGGTGCACTCTTCATTGTAGACCCCAGAAAAGAGAAGATTGCAGTTGCTGAGGCAAAGAAGCTCGGTATCCCTGTAGTTGCTATTGTTGATACAAACTGTGATCCTGATGAGATTGACTACGTAATTCCCGGTAACGATGATGCTATCCGTGCTGTTAAGCTTATTGCTGGTGCAATGGCTTCTGCTATCATCGAGGGTAAAGAGGGCCAGATGGGTGCTGCTGCTATCGTTGAGGATGCAGAGGAAGCTCCCGCAGAGAAGCCTGCTCCCAAGAAGAGAAGAACAACAAAGAAGGCTGACGAAGCTCCCGCAGAGGAAGCTCCCAAGGCTGAGTAATTAATTCCTATATAACTTTATCGAAAGGATTGAAGTAAAATGAGTTTTACTGCACAGGATGTTAAGGCATTAAGAGAAAAGACCGGTTGCGGTATGATGGATTGCAAAAAGGCTCTTACAGAGGCAAACGGCGATATGGACGCTGCTATTGATTTCCTCAGAGAGCAGGGACTTGCAAAGCAGGCTAAGAAGGCTTCCCGTATTGCAGCAGAGGGTATTGCTTATGCTCTTACTAATGATACAAACACAGTTGGTGTTGTAATCGAAGTTAACTCTGAGACAGACTTCGTTGCTAAGAACGAGGATTTCCAGAATTTTGTAAAGACTTGTGCTCTTACAGTTATTGAGAACGCACCTGCAGATGTAGATGCACTCAAGGCTTGCACAGCTTATGGCACAGAGATGACTGTTGAGGCTCTCCTTCAGGAGAAAGTTCTTACAATCGGTGAGAACCTCCAGATCAGACGTTTTGAGCGTTTTGAGGCTCCCTGCGTAGGTTACGTACACGCTGGCGGTAAGATTGGTGTTATGGTTACATTTGACACAGATGTTGACACAACTTCTGACGCATTCGTTGCTTGCGGTAAGGACGTAGCAATGCAGATTGCAGCACTCAGCACCCCTTACCTCAACAAAGAGGCTGTTCCTGCTGAGGTTCTTGAGCATGAGAAGAAGATTATGCGTGAGCAGCTCCTCAACGAGGGCAAGCCTGAGGCAATCATCGAGAAGATTCTCGGCGGTAAGGTTGCAAAGTACTACAAGGAGAACTGCCTTGTAGACCAGGAGTTCGTTAAGAACAACGATGTAACAATCAAGCAGTATGTTGACTCCGTTGCTAAGGAGCTTGGCGGTAATATTGCAATCACCGGTTTCGTTCGTTACGAGAAGGGTGAAGGCATTGAGAAGCGTCAGGATGACTTCGCAGCTGAAGTTGCAGCTATGGTTCAGTAATTAATATTACACATACAGCGTCTGCATTTGCAGGCGCTGTTCTTTTATGTCTGTGTATTATGATTTTAGATTATTTGATTTAAGGAAAATTATTTAAAATTAAGTTATAACTTCTTTACAAATTATCCTATATGTTGTATTATTATAATAACTATATATAGACCTATGGGGGTGTTCTGAATGGAACCGAAATATAAAAGAATATTACTTAAATTATCTGGAGAATCCCTTGCAGGCGAACAGAAAAGCGGCATTGATTTTGATACCGTGCTTGAAATCTGCGAACCAATAAAGAAATGTGTGGATTTAGGTGTTCAGGTTGCTATTGTTGTTGGCGGGGGTAACTTCTGGCGTGGCAGATCAAGCGGAAAGATGGACCGTACTCGTGCTGACCATATGGGTATGCTCGCAACAGCTATCAACGCACTTGGTGTTTGTGATGCACTTGAGCAGTTAGGTGTTGATACTCGTGTGCAGACAGCAATTTCTATGAGAGAGATAGCTGAACCTTATATTCGCGGCAAAGCAGTTCGTCATCTTGAAAAGGGTAGGGTAGTCGTATTTGGTTGCGGCACAGGTAATCCTTTCTTTTCTACAGACTCTGCTGCTTCACTTCGTGCTGCTGAAATTGAAGCTGACATTATCATGAAAGCTACAATGGTTGACGGTGTTTACGATTGTGACCCCAAAACTCATGAGAACGCTGTGAAGTATGATAATCTCTCATTCAATGAGGTTGTTGAAAAGCAGCTTAAAGTTATGGACGGCACAGCTGCTACAATGTGCCGTGAAAATGATATTCCTATCCTTGTGTTCAGCATCGAAAGACCTATGAATATCTATGATGCCGTGTGTGGGGAAAATATCGGTACGCTTGTAAATTAAATTCATTTAATACATCAGGAGGATAAATATGAATACAGTTATCAAAAAAGCTGAAGAGGCTATGCAGAGAAGAATCGACCATCTTGAGAGTGAGTACGGCAGAATCAGAGCCGGCCGCGCAAACCCTAGTGTTCTTGATAAAGTTTTAGTTGATTATTACGGTACACCTACACCTGTACAGCAGTTAGCTGCTGTTTCTGTTTCAGAAGCAAGAGCTCTCACAATTCAGCCCTGGGACGCATCTGTACTCCGCGCTATTGAGAAGGCAATTCAGGTTTCCGATATCGGTATCAATCCCCAGAATGACGGTAAGTGCATCCGTCTGATTTTCCCTCCTCTTACTGAGGATAAGCGTAAGGAAATCAGCAAGGATGTTGCTAAGCAGGCTGAAGATACTAAGGTTCAGATTCGCAACGAGCGTAGAGATGCAATCGACCGTCTCAAGAAGATGAAGAAGGATTCTGAGATTACAGAAGATGATCTTGAGGTTGGTCAGGAGAAGATTCAGAAACTTACTGATAAGTTCACTAAGCTTGCTGATGAAATCTGCCAGAAGAAGCAGAAAGAAATTATGGAGATTTAATCTTATGTCGTTTTTATTTTCTCGGCGTAGTAAAATCACAGGGAAGGACGAGAATATCGTCCTTCCTGAGCATATTGGCATAATTATGGATGGTAACGGCAGATGGGCAAAAAAACGCGGTTTACCTCGTAGTGCGGGCCACACTGCAGGTGCTCAGAATTTCCGAACAATCACTCGGTATTGCAGTGATATTGGTATCCGTTACCTTACTGTTTATGCTTTTTCTACAGAAAATTGGAAGCGTCCGGAAGAAGAAGTTTCTGCCCTTATGAAGCTTTTTAAACAATATCTTGAAGAAGCTTTGTCTGATTTTAAGGACGATAGTATTGTTGTGCGTTTTATCGGTGATACTACTGCTTTTTCCCCGGAGTTACAGGAGCTTATTGATAGGACTCAGAAAGAATCCGCTGACAGAACCGGAATGGTTCTCAATATAGCCATGAACTACGGAAGCCGCGATGAACTGGCAGTAGCTATGAAATCTATTGCCACGAAGGTTAAGAATGGCGAAATTGAAGTGGACGACATTGATACCAATATGATATCTTCCAATCTTTATACAGCAGGTCAGCCTGACCCTGACCTTATTATCCGCCCAAGCGGAGAGTATAGAATTTCTAATTTTATGCTCTGGCAGGCAGCTTATACAGAGTTTATTATCCTGGATAAGCTCTGGCCTGACTTCACCACAGACGACCTTGATTCAGCTTTGATAGAATTCTCCAAGCGTAACCGTAGATTTGGTGGAGTCTGAAATCTTTTGTGATAACAACAGGAGGTTCTTATGAAAACTCGCATCATTACCGCTATAATCGGTATTATATTTGTAGTGTTGCTTATGATATTCGGTGAAATGTGGCCGATTCTTTTTGCTATTGCTGTAGCTCTTGTTAATGCAATTATTTGTATAGAATTTCTTACAGCAAAAAAACTTCAGAAGAATCCTCCTATTGCAATTCTCACAATATTATTTTCACTTTCAATGCCTTTAGTAGCGTGTACTGCTTACTGGTACATTCCAATATATTTATATTCTTTCGCTTCGTTTCTCTTTATGATTTTTTTGAGAGAAAAGCTTTCGGTAAGTGATATAACTTTTGGTTATGCAGGCGTTTTGGTGATTTCACTGTCAATGTCTGTTATGGCAAGACTTATATGCTGCAGTGGAGGCTGGAATAGTTTCTATTTAATAATGGCTGTTGTCAGTCCTTGGCTTGCAGACAGCACAGCATATTTTGTAGGAAGCTTTATGGGTAAACGTAAGCTTTGTCCTAATATCAGCCCAAATAAAACTGTAGAAGGTGCAATTGGAGGAATCATCGGTTCGGTTCTAAGTGCATTGCTTGCTGGTGTTATTTTCCAGTTTATTGTTTACAGAAATGTTGAGTTTAACTACCTTGCACTTCTTGTTATCGGTATATATTGCTCAGTAGTTTCAATTCTTGGTGACCTTGTTTTCTCGGTAATCAAACGTGATTGTGGAATCAAAGACTACGGCTCAATCATGCCTGGCCACGGCGGTCTCCTTGACCGATTTGATTCAGTTATCTTCTGTGTACCCTTTGTTTATTTCATTTCTGAAACATGGGGACTTGTTGTGAATGTAATAAATTGCACTGTCTGATGGATATAATAAGGTTGTGATGATATGACAAAATCAATGGTTGTACTTGGTTCTACAGGCTCCATAGGCACTCAAACCCTTGATGTCGCCGAAAAATATAATATAAAAATTTGTGCACTTACAGCACATAGCAATGTTAAACTAATGGAGGAGCAGGTTAGAAAATTCAAGCCTGCTCTTGCAGTAATGTATGATGAGTCTGCAGCGGCTCAGCTTAAAATTACTCTTGCAGATACAGACACTCAGGTGCTCTGCGGTATGGAGGGACTTATTGAAGCTGCCACTTTGAACGGTGCAGATGTAGTTCTCAATTCTCTTGTAGGTATGGTCGGACTTGAGCCGACTCTTGCAGCTTGCAAAACTCACAAGAATATTGCCCTTGCAAACAAGGAAACTCTGGTTGCAGGCGGTGAACTTGTAATAAACACTGTAAAAGATACCGGAGTTACTTTACTTCCTGTTGACAGCGAACACAGTGCAATCTTCCAGTGCTTACAAGCTTGTCCTGACAATAAATACCTGAAAAAGCTTATACTAACTGCTTCAGGCGGTCCATTCTTTGGTAAAACAAGAGATGAACTTCGGGATGTTACAGTTGAGCAGGCTCTTGCTCATCCCAATTGGAGTATGGGTGCTAAAATCACAGTTGATTCTGCAAGTATGATGAATAAAGGACTTGAGATTATCGAAGCCCGTTGGCTCTTTGATGTAACTGCAGATAATATTGATGTTGTTGTTCATCGTCAGAGCATAATTCATTCACTGATTGAATTTACCGACAACTCTGTTCTTGCACAATTAGGTGTGCCTGATATGCGTATACCAATTCAGTACGCACTCACATATCCTGAAAGAGTTGTGTCACCTGCAGGCGAGCTTGATTTAACCTCAGTTGGTACACTTACATTTGATAAACCCGACTACGAAACTTTTGAATGTCTTACTGCTTGTAAAACTGCACTCTCCAAAGGCGGCACATCTCCAGCTATTGCAAACGGTGCTAACGAAGCTGCAAATCTCCTTTTCAGACAGGGTAAAATTCCTTTCTTAAGAATAGGCGAGCTTGTAACCGGTGCTGTGTCTGACATTACACCCACACCAATCACAAAACTTTCTGATGTACTTGATGCAGATTTTGCGGCGAGAGAATATGTCGCATCTGCTGTTCAGTAATTAATTGGAGATGATTTCTTTTGACAGCTTTTGTCAATATCCTTATTACAGCAGGACTTATACTAATCGGAGTTCTGCTCTTTGAATTGATTATTCTGTTTCACGAAGGCGGTCATTTTATTACCGCTAAGCTTTCGGGAGTAAGAGTTAATGAATTTGCTTTGGGTATGGGCCCTAAGATTTTTTCGTTTACTAAGGGTGATACCACTTACTCTCTCAGACTCCTGCCCATAGGCGGATACTGTGCTATGGAGGGAGAGGATGAGGATAGCAAAAAAACTAATGCCTTCAATAACGTAAAGATATATAAAAGAATGATTATCGTAGCGGCAGGTGCTGTAATGAACATCATTCTTGGCTTAATTCTTATGATGGTTCTTTTGTTGCCTAATGAGTATTTTGCTACAACAACAGTTAATTCATTTATCCCTAAATCTTACAGTGCGAATTGCGGACTTCAAGCAGGAGATAAGATTGTTTCTATTGATGGATATAAAATTAACAACTCAATGGATCTTTCGTATTCCCTTGCCACTTTAAAGGTTCAGGATGTAGAGGGTGACAGCCTGCAGATTTACAAGCAGGACTGTGCCAACGCACTGGCTGATATTTATTACACTCAGTTTAATGATGGTGCATTTGACTCTTTCACCGATGAACAATATAAAGCAATATATAACGATCTATGCATAGCCACCAGTGTTGTTAATTCTTCAGCTTCTAAAGAAGAAGCCTTAGACGCTTTAGAAGCGGGTTGCAAGGTTATCTACAGTTATTTTCCCGATGTGGAAGCTGATGTTCCTGAAATAGAAATCAAAGATTCAAGACCCAGATTTCGCACTGATATGGTTGTGGAGCGAGATGGTCAGAATGTTACACTTAAAGACGTTGATTTTATGACCTATACTACTGCAGATGACCCAACACCGAGAATGTCTATAGATTTCTACACTAATTCAAAAGATAAGAACTTTCTTACTCTCATATCAGAAACAGGCAGTCAGACTTTATCTGTAGTCAGAATGGTTGTTGATTCGCTCGTAGGTCTTGTACAAGGTGAATTTGGTTTCACAGATGTGTCAGGTCCAATTGGTGCCGCATCTGCAACAGTTGAAGTTGCACAGGAAGGCCTTAAAACAGGTTTTGGCGATGCTGTACTCAATATCGTATACGTAATGATGATCATCACCGTAAATCTTGGCATTGTAAATATGCTTCCTTTCCCTGCGCTTGACGGCGGGCGTTTTCTTTTCCTCCTCATTGAAGGAATTTTCAGAAAGCCTGTCCCAAGAAAAGCAGAGGCGGTAATCAATGCGGTTGGATTAGGAATTCTTTTGATATTTATTCTTATAATATCCGTCAAGGATATCTGGATGCTTTTTGTGTGAGGTGTTTATGTCTAAAATAAGAGTTAATGCAGGAAATGTAGAAATTGGTGCAGGAGCACCCGTCAGTGTTCAGTCAATGCTGAACACACCTGCCCATGACATTAAAGCAAGTATAGAGCAAGCAAAACGTCTTGAAGAAGCAGGCTGTGAAATAATTCGTGCGGCTGTTCCTGACAAAGATGCTGTTGCTTTAATCCCTGCGTTGAAAGAGGCAGTTTCGGTTCCTATTGTAGCTGACATTCATTTTGACTATAAGATTGCTCTAGAGTGTGTTGCCGCGGGAGTTGATAAAATCCGAATCAATCCGGGTAATATTGGGTCTGATGATAGGGTAAAAGCAGTAGCCGATGCTTGCCGTTCTCATAATGTACCCATAAGAATTGGTGTCAACTCAGGCTCTCTTGAAAAATCCATTCTTGCAAAGTATGGACATCCAACAGCAGAGGCTCTTTGTGACAGTGCTCTTTATCACGCCTCACTTCTTGAAAAGTTTGATTTTACAGATATTGTACTTTCAATGAAATCCTCCTCTGTACCTACAACTGTTAAAGCCTATGAGCTTGCCGCACAGCGTTGTGATTACCCTTTACATTTAGGTGTTACTGAGGCTGGCACTGAATATAGCGGAATCATCAAATCTGCAGCAGGCGTTGGCTCTTTGCTCCTTCACGGAATTGGCGATACTATCCGTATTTCTCTTACTGCAGATCCCGTACGTGAGGTTGTAGCAGGTATAGAACTTCTGAAGTCTATCGGACTCAGACAGGGCGGTGTGCATTTTGTTTCCTGTCCTACCTGCGGTCGCACGAAAATTGACCTTATCGGACTTGCAAATACCGTTCAGGCAAGACTCGCAAGTGTTAAAAAGAATATTACCGTTGCAATTATGGGCTGCGCTGTTAACGGTCCCGGTGAGGCAAGAGAAGCTGACATCGGTGTTGCCGGCGGAGATGGATGCGGTCTTATATTCAGCAGAGGTGAAATTTTATATAAAGTCCCGGAAGATAAAATCGTAGACGCACTTATGAGTGAAATTGAAAAACTATAAATTCTAAATTGTTTTTTATGAAGAGGATTGAATGAAAACATTAGGAAATTTATTTCAAAAGTATTTAAGTCAAGGGGAAACCTTTAAACCGGAGATTGCTCTTGGCACAGTAGAAAAAGTAAATATTGAAAAAGACAAGCGTACAGTAAATTTGACTGTACGCTTTGGTGACCTTATAGACAGAGACGTTTTGTTTGAGACAGAAAGAGTTCTGGAAGCTTCACAATTGGAGCTTAACCACGTAATCATTCTGCCTGTGTATGATAACATACCTTTCAAGGCTGAATATTACCAGAATATTCTTTCAGAGCTTCGCCGCAGAATTCCATCTTTAAACGGAGTGGTGGCAGACAGTGTTGTTAATATCAAAGATGATGTGCTTACTGTAGAGCTGTTTCACGGGGGAATGTCTGCCTTGAAATCTCTGGGTTTTGACAGAGAACTTCGAAGAATTATTCAAGAAGAATTCGGAGTGTTTTATAACGTTGAGTTTACAGGAGTAACAGACATTAATGAAGAAGACGATGCATACATAGAGAACATCAAGCATTATGAAGAGACTTTAAAAAGAAAAGAGCTTGAAGCATTTGAAGAAGCTGAGGAGCTTCACCGTGACGAGAATCTTCCGTCACAGATTATAGAAGTCAGAAAAGATAAGTTTCTTTATCCCATGGTTTATCCGGGTTCCGCAAAACCTCTGTGGGGAAGAATGATAAAAAGCAAAACTGTATCTATTAATACACTTTCTATGGATTCTGGTAAGGTTACCGTCTGGGGTGATATCTTCAGTATGGAAACGAAAGTTACCAAATCAGGTGATAAAAATATCATCTCTATCTATATCACTGACTATACCGGTTCGGTTATGCTGAAAGTTTTTGCACCTATCGCAGAGTGTAAGCCTTTGGAAGCTTTATCAAAAGGTAAGACAATTATAGCAAAAGGCGACTATGAGTATGACCCCTTCATCAGGGCATATGTAATTAACTGTAAGTCTATTATGACTGCAGAAAAATTCAAGGTTCAGGACAACGCAGAGAAGAAGCGAGTTGAGCTTCATCTTCATACTAATATGTCAGCCCTTGACGCCCTGACGCCGGCAGGCGACCTTATTAAGCGTGCTGCTCAGTGGGGACACGCGGCAATTGCCATCACTGATCACGGCGTAGCCCAGGCTTTCCCTGATGCTATGAACGCTTCAGAAGGTCTTGCATACAGCGGTACTGATATTAAAGTTATTTACGGAACAGAAGCTTATTTTGTGAACGATGTAGTCAATGTTGTTAAGGGAGAAAAAGAAGAACCTTTCAGCGGTGAATTTGTTTGTTTTGACCTTGAAACAACAGGACTGTCTGCACGCTCTGACCGCATTACTGAAATTGGAGCTGTGCTTGTCAAGAACGGTAAAATCGCTGATACTTTTAATACTTTTGTAAATTGCGGTGTACCTATACCTGCAAAGATTACAGAGCTTACAGGTATTGACGAATCAATGCTTGAGGGTGCGCCTAATGAACTTGATGCTATTAAAAATTTCATAGAGTTCTGCGGTGACAGAACTCTTGTTGCACACAAAGCATCTTTTGACACATCCTTTATCATTGAAGCATGCAAGAGATTAGATATTGATTATAAATTCACTTCTCTTGATACACTTGCACTTTCAAGGGTACTTCTTACAGGTATTGAGAACTGCAAGTTGGATACTGTAGCTAAATATCTGCGTCTGCCTGAATTTAATCATCATAGAGCCTGTGATGATGCAAATATTCTTGCTCAGATTTTTATTCAGTTAATGTCAAGACTTGAGTCTGACTATAAAATTACTTCTACCGGTGCAATCAATACTGGCATTTACGGCGGTAAATATAAGGATTTGCCTTCCTATCATCAGATAATTCTTGTAAAGAATAAGGTCGGTTTGAAGAATTTATATAAACTGATTTCTTTTTCTCATCTTAACACCTTCTATAAGCGACCCAGAATTCTCAGAAGCGTTCTTGATAAACATAGAGAAGGTTTGATTATTGGTTCTGCGTGCGAAGCAGGAGAGCTGTTCCGAGCTGTTTTTGAAGGTAAGTCCGAGCAAGATCTTTGTGAGATTGCTTCTTACTATGATTACCTTGAAATTCAGCCTGAGGGTAACGACACCTTTATGATTAACAAAGGTATGGTTAAAGACGTTGAAGAAATCAGAGACATAAACAGGAAGATTGTTGCTTTAGGAGAAAAGCTTTCGATTCCTGTAGTTGCCACTTGTGATGTGCATTTCCTCGACCCTCATGACGCTGAATACAGAAAGATTCTGCAGGCAGGTCAGGGTTACACGGATGTTGATAATCAGGCACCGCTTTATTTCCGTACAACTGCAGAAATGCTTGAAGAATTTGCATATCTTGGCGAAGAAAAAGCATACGAAATAGTTGTAGAAAACACAAATGCAATCGCTGACAGCATTGACAAAATCCGACCTATTCCAAGCGGAAACTATCCTCCATTCATTGACGGAGCAGAGGAACAGCTTATGGATATAGTTTGGACTCGTGCAAAGGAGCTCTATGGAGACCCTCTGCCTGAGATTGTAAAAGCTCGTCTTGACAAAGAACTGGCGGCTATTACTACATACGGTTATTCTGTTCTTTATATGACTGCTCAGAAACTAGTTGCCAATTCTGAGGCACATGGATACCTTGTAGGTTCCCGAGGCAGTGTAGGCTCATCTTTCGTTGCAACAATCTCAGGTATTTCTGAGGTTAACCCTTTGGCACCTCATTATATTTGTCCTGATTGTAAGTACAGCGAGTTTATAACTGACGGCAGTGTAGGCTCAGGGTTTGACCTTCCAGCAAAAACTTGTCCTAATTGCGGACAGGAGCTTCACCGTGACGGACACGAAATCCCCTTTGAAACTTTTCTTGGCTTTAAGGGTGACAAGGTTCCCGATATCGACCTTAACTTTAGCGGTGAATTCCAGTCAAGCTCACATAGATATACCGAAGAGCTTTTCGGTAAGGATAATGTGTTTAAGGCTGGTACAATTTCAACCCTTAAGGATAAAACTGCTTTTGGTTTTGTTAAAAAGTACGAGCAGGAGAGAGGACTTAATCTTGGTAAAGCCGAGGAAGAGCGTCTCGCGGCTGGTTTTACAGGTGTAAAGCGTACAAGCGGACAGCACCCAGGCGGAATGGTTGTAGTACCAAAAGGTATGGAAGTGTATGATTTCTGTCCCGTACAGCATCCCGCTGACGACACAGAGTCTGATAATATTACGACTCACTTTGATTTCCATTCCATCCATGATAACATATGTAAGCTTGACGAACTCGGACACGATGTTCCTACAATCTATCATTACCTCGAAGAGTTCTCCGGAATACCTGTTATGAAAGTTCCTATGAGCGACCCTCAGGTTATGTCATTGTTTACTTCTACTGAGGCTTTAGGTGTCACTCCTGAGGATATAGACTCTGTCACAGGAACATTCTCCTTGCCTGAGCTGGGAACTCCGTTTGTTAGGCAGATGCTTGTTGATGCTCAGCCCAAAACCTTCACTGACCTTCTGCAGATTTCAGGTCTTTCTCACGGTACTGACGTTTGGATAGGTAATGCGGCCGACCTTATTCGTGATGGTGTCTGCACAATTTCTGATGTTATCGGTACCCGAGACTCAATTATGACTTATCTTATGCATAAGGGCTTAGACCCATCAATGGCGTTTAAGATTATGGAGATTGTCAGAAAGGGTAAGGCTACAAAATTACTTACAGAAGAGCATATTCAGGCTATGAAGGATCATAATGTGCCTCAGTGGTACATTGACTCCTGTATGAAGATTAAGTATATGTTCCCTAAGGCTCATGCTGCTGCATATATGATTGCGGCACTAAGACTTGGTTGGTACAAGGTGCATATGCCTCTGGAATATTACGCGGCTTACTTTACAGTTCGCGGTGAGGATTTTGACGGTGTAACAGCACTGAAAGGCAAACAAGCTGTAGTCAATAAAATGAATATCATCACTCAGAAAGGCTTTGAAGCAACAGCTAAAGAAAAATCAGAGTATGCAACATTACAGATTATCAATGAAATGCTTGCTCGAGGGATAGAGCTTCTGCCTATTGATATTTATAAGTCTGATGCAAAGAGATTTCTTATTGAAGACGGCAAGCTGAGACTGCCTTTTATGTCAATTTCCGGTATCGGTGAATCTGCCGCAATATCCCTTTCTGAATGCGGTAAGCAAGGAGAATATTTTTCTGTAGAGGAATTACAGCAGAAGACAAAGGTGACTAAGGCTGTAGTTGAATCTCTTAGAGAAATCGGCTCTCTCAAGGGTTTGCCTGAAAGTTCTCAAATTTCACTATTCGGTGATTTCTGATAAATCAAATTTTCCTTTTGGAGGAAGATAATGTTCTTTAAAATATATTCATTTGGTTGCAAAGTAAACCAGTATGAATCTGAATTTATAAAACAAATAATGTGTACTGATGGATATGAGTATACAGAAGACGATAAAATTGCTGATATTTTTATTGTCAATTCTTGTTCTGTAACTGCAGTCAGTGACTCAAAATGCAGAAAGCTTCTCCGTAAGCTAAAACGCGAGAAGCCTGAATGTATCCTGCTTTTGTGCGGTTGTATGTCGCAAGCATTTCCGCGGAAATACGAAAATTTTAACATTTGCGATATTGTTATAGGCAATACTACAAGAGCACAAATTCCACAATATATAAAACAGTTTTTATCTGATAAGACGCAGATTGTAGATGTTACTGAACATGACAGAAAAAGCGAAGAGTTTGAGCCTTGCGGAGTGAATAACTTTAGCGAGCGTACAAGAGCTTTCCTCAAAATTGAAGACGGCTGTGACCGCTTCTGTTCCTACTGTATAATACCTTATGCAAGGGGCAGAGTCCGCTCAAAGCCTATAGAGGATTTAAAGAATGAGGTTTCTACCCTTGCAAATAACGGTTACAAAGAGATTGTACTTGTAGGTATAAACCTTTCTAAGTATGGTTCAGACATAGGACTCACACTTAGCGATGCTGTGGAATGTGTTGCGGAAAACGAAGGTATAAAACGAATTCGTTTAGGTTCTCTGGAGCCGGAACTTCTTGATGAAATTACTATAGCCAGACTTTCTGCTTGCGACAAATTCTGTCCGCAGTTTCATCTGTCCCTTCAAAGCGGATGTACTGCTACACTCTGCAGAATGAATAGAAGATATACAAACGGAGAGTATAGGGCGATCGTAGAAAGAATCCGCAGAAATTTTACTAATTCAAGTATTACAACTGATGTTATGGTAGGTTTTCCGGGAGAAACTGAAGAAGAGTTCAGAGAATCTCTGGATTTCGTAACAAACATCGGATTTGCAAAAGTACACGTTTTTCCTTATTCAAGACGACCGGGTACTGTAGCCGACAGAATGCCTGATCAAATAGAAAAAGCGGTTAAGGAACAGAGAGCAAAAGCTATGGCAGAGGCTACTGAGTCAAAACGTGTGGAGTTTATGAATTCTCAGATAGGCAAAACCTGTCAGGTTCTCTTTGAACGTCCTGATTCTGAAGGCTTCTATGAAGGTTACAGTGAAAATTACACACCTGTATATGTAGATACACAAGGAATAAATGTCTCAGGTGAGTGCTTAAGCGTTTACATAACATCAACTGACGGCGAACGTTGTTTTGGCACAATTTTAGATAATTGATTTAAATACAGAAAGCTCTCTTTCTGCTTTTTCTGAAGTTAACGCACTATAATCATATATCATATAGCCGTCATATCCGTAACGGCGTAAAAGCATAAGCTGTGTTGCAAGCTCGTTATCTTTATTAAGCCAAGTTCCGCTGTCTGCATCTGTTCCTGCCTTATAAGCACCGAGACCCACGTACACTTTTATCTCATTGTGATATTTAAACTCTCTCCAGTTTTGTAGACTAACCTCAAACTTCAGAGCTGGGTTGTCTACAGAATAATACATTTGCGGACATATATAGTCTGCATAACCTATGTTTTCGCACCAGGTCTTAACATCTGCACCTATCAGGTAATTGTTGTCTATGTTTCCTTGCGGTGAAATGCCGAAGACTACATTACTGTTAGTTTCTTTTATAGTTCTGTACACTTCATTCAGCATCAGGTTTACATTGTTTTGACGCCACTCATTTTTGTACATAGCTTTTGTGATGTTATTGACTGATTTCCTGTATGTATTGAAGTCTTCTTCATCAAAGTCTCCTGAATCAGGAGGATAGAAATAGTCATCAAACTGAATTCCGTCAATGTCATAATTTTTTACTATCTCTCTCACTCCGTCAACAATGAGTCGTCTCACAGCTTTTTTAGCTGGATTTAAGTATATTCCTGACTCGAGTTTCGTGCCAAGTGTATCATCCAGCATATAAGGATTGCTTTTTGCAAGTGTACTTGGAGTACCTGATGATGACACCCTGTATGGATTTATCCAAGCGTGAATTTTTAGTCCTTTTGAGTGTGCACTTTTGCACATATATTTCAGGGCATCATAATCTGGGTCTGAACCCTGTGTCCCTGACAAAACATGAGAGTAGGGGAAATATGCAGATTTATATAGTGCATCACAAAAGGGACGAACCTGAACTATCAGTGTATTACATCCCATGCTTTTTGCATCAGCTACTATTTTATCAAACTTGTTCTTAAAGCTTTCAAAGCTTCTATCAGTGTTGCTCATGTCAAGAGATATGTAGGATACCCAGAGACCTCTCATTTCATCCTCAGCATTTTGCTCATCGGAGGTTGATGTTTCTGATGCTGATGTATTCACTATATCTCTATTGCTTCCGATTAGCATAGTCAGAATTACAGCGGTTATTAAGAATACAGTTGTAAAAAACATGGCAAAGTTAAATCTTTTCATATAATCACATCCGGAGGTTATATTTATGCCTTGGTATATAGAATGGATTTTCTTATACTTAGCAGTTATTAATATTATCGGCATCATTGTAACTGTTCACGATAAAATTGCTGCAAAGAAAAACAAATGGAGAGTTTCAGAAAAAGCTCTTTTTATCCTGTCTGCAATTGGCTCAGGCATTTCTGTATATATCACTATGATTTTGATTCGTCACAAAACTAAGCATAAAAGGTTTATGATAGGCATACCACTTATTGTTATAATCGAGATTATATTGATACTCGGTGCTACTATATGGGTAAAAGCAAATGGCTGAGATTTTAAAATTTACCGTAACTGCTGAATTCAACGGAATGAATGCAGGCAGATATCTGAGAACCGTCTGTAAGCTTTCAGCGAGAACCCTTGCTGTGCTTAAACGTACTCAAGGCGGACTTTCAGTAAATGGTACGCTTTTGCGTTCAATTGATACAGTTTATGCAGGAGATATTATAGAAATGAGACTTCCTGCTGAAACTAATACAGTAATTCCAATTAAAGGGGAAGTAGATATCCTCTATGAAGACGACTTTGTTTTGATTGTAAACAAGCCACCTTTTATGCCTGTTCATCCAGTTAAGATTCATCAAACAGATACCCTTGCTAATATGGTTTCTTACAGATACAATGGGGGAGACTCTGACTTTATATTCCGTGCAGTAAACAGATTAGACAGGAATACTTCAGGAGCAGTAGTTATCGCCCGTGACCGTCACACTGCTTCTCTTTTGCAATCTGCTGACATTAATAAGCATTATATTGCAGTTTGTCACGGGAATTCCCTCGAAAACGGTACTATAGATGAACCGATTGCTCTTAAACCTGACAGTAAGATAGTTCGCACAGTAAGTTCTGAGGGGCAAAATGCAGTAACCCACTACAGAAAAATTGAAAATCTTACAGATGCCTCTGTTCTTGATGTTACACTTGAGACAGGCAGAACCCATCAGATTCGCTGTCATATGTCCCATATAGGCCATCCTCTCATTGGAGATGACCTTTATGGAGGAAAGCTTGAACATATTTCCCGTCAAGCCCTCCATTGTCACAGTGTCTCCTTTGTTCATCCTTTTTCTTCTAATCTTATAAGCGTAGTTGCACCTCTCCCTGAGGATATAGAGCTCCTAATTTCTAAATTATCAGAAGGTTGATGCTATGAAAAATATAAACAAAAACCTAGTAAATCTGCTTCTATCTGCAATGTTTCTGGGGCTTGGACTCGTTCTGCCATTTTTGACAGGACAGATACAACAGATAGGCAATATGTTACTTCCTATGCATATTCCTGTTATTCTTTGCGGACTAATATGTGGATGGCAATACGGGCTTACAGTAGGTGCAATACTCCCCGTAATGAGAAGTCTTATTTTCACTATGCCTGCACTTTATCCATCTGCAATAGCTATGTCTTTTGAACTTGCCATGTATGGATTTTTAGTAGGTTTTCTTTTTAGTCATGCAAAGTGGCAGTGTATACGCTCGTTGTACAGATGCCTCGTAATATCAATGATTTCAGGCAGGATTGTCTGGGGATGTGTTACGGCATTACTCCTTGGAGTTAAAGGAGAGTTGTTTACTATGCAAGCTTTTATATACGGAGCACTGCTTAATGCAATCCCCGGTATTATTTTGCAGCTTATTCTGATTCCGGCTGTTATGCTGTCTCTTGACAGAACACATATTAAACCTTTCAGGCAAAGAAAACATAAAGGTAATTCAGCCTATGAATAATAATTTGAATGATGCCTTGAAAGTAACTCTGGATACAGTATCTGAACTTCTGCAGGAGAGCCATCAGGTTCTTATTGCTGTTGACGGAATGAGTGGAAGCGGTAAAACAACATTTGCAAACGCTTTAAGTATAATACAACCCTCAACGCTGATACATATGGATGATTTCTTTTTGCGTCCGAAGCAACGCACTGAGGAAAGACTAAGTACACCCGGAGGAAATGCAGATATTGAGAGACTATTAGACGAAGTTGTTATGCCAATTTATAATGACAAAAATATAATTTACAGGCCATTTGATTGTCACACAATGGATTTTTTGGAGCCGCAAACTATAGAACCTAAGAACACTGTAATTATAGAGGGTTCGTATAGCTGTCATCCTAAACTCTTTGACTTCTTTGATTTACATATTTTCTTATATACCGACACAGTAAAGCAAATTGACAGAATATTGAAACGAAATGGTTATGAGAAAGCAAAAATATTTGTAAACAAATGGATACCATTAGAGAATAAGTATTTTGAACATTATAAAATCAAAGATAAATGCGAACTTAAATTCTATATTTAGTAAAGGAGATTTGTTATGAGCAAAGCATCTGTTTATTTTACAAAAGAAATCACACCTGAAAGTTTGGTAAAAATATTTAATGCACTGGGAGTAAAACTCAGTGGCAAAGTGGCAGTAAAAATTTCTACAGGTGAGCCTGGTGGACACAATTTTCTTCAGCCAAGCCTTATTAAACCTCTTGTTACAAGTCTTAATGGTACAATAGTAGAGTCCTGTACTGCTTATAAAGGCAGACGTTTAAATTCCGAGGACCATTGGAAGGCGATTGAGGAGCATGGTTTCAAGGCAATTGCTCCTTGTGATATTCTTGACGAAACAGCAGATATGGAAATTCAGGTTAAAGATGGCATTAATCTTAGTAAAAATATAGTTGGTAAGAATATTGAGAATTATGATTCCATGCTTATGCTGTCTCACTTCAAGGGTCATATAATGGGAGGATTTGGCGGTGCCCTTAAGAATATGAGTATTGGTGTAGCCTCCACCAGAGGAAAAACTTATATTCATACTGCCGGCGTAACAACAGATTATCGTGTTATGTTTGACAATCTTCCTGAGCAAGATGTGTTCCTTGAGTGTATGGCTGACGCCTGTAAGAGTGTTATAGATTATATGGGCAGTGAAAATATTGTCTATATTAATATTGCTAACAGATTGTCTGTAGATTGCGACTGTTCTGATCATCCTAAAGAGCCTGAAATGGGAGATTTAGGTATTTTTGCATCAACCGACCCTGTTGCACTTGATAAGGCTTGCTATGATGCTGTTGTCAATTCTCCTGATGAGGGTAAAGCATCTCTTATTGAGAGAATGAATTCAAGACACGGAATACACATTGTAGAGGCAGGAGCACAGTTGGGCATAGGCACACCTGAATATGAAATAATAGACTTAGATTAATAATTAAGCCACAGAGATTACCTTTCCCTCTGTGGCTTTTCTTATTTAATATGCAATTTATCCTTTTTGTTTACACCCTTTATTCCGCCTAATGCACCAAGTACAGCGAGTCCAGCTAATCTTATTAATGTAAGATATGTAAATTTACCGTCACCTGAAATGAATCCTGCCAAGAGTATTATAAGAAAGATTATAACACCTGAAATCAAACCGCACAGTAACCCGTTTTGCTTTGTAATCCGAGCTGATACATAACCGCTTACTAATGCAGAAAGCATACATATTCCTATTCCTAAGAAGCTTAGAAAATCATGGGGAAGTGTAGCTGATATTAGAAGAATTATACTGCACAGACAAAGAAGAACAGCAATTGTAGCTGAACCTGCAAGCGTTCCTATAATCAAAGCTTTTATGTAAAGAGAAATTCCCGTCTGAGCTAATGTAGTTTTTATTGCTTTCATAAAAACATCCCCTGAAATATAATCTGGTTGATTATATTCAGGGGACCTGGTAATTATTCCTTATTCTCTTTTTTAGCTTTTTTCTCAGCCTTGAGTTTTGCCTTCTCTTCAGCCTGACGTTTCTTTTCTTCTTCCTGAGCAGCTATTGCTGTGTTGTTGGAGTAGATGCACCATTTTTTAAATCTGAGCTTTACTCTGTCAGCACCTGTTTCAATAATAATTTCTTCTTCCTCATCACGAACTGCTACAACCTTACCGCAGATACCGCCGATTGTTGTAATGTCATCACCAACATTGATGTTCTTCTTAAGCTCTTCTTCCTGCTTTTTTTTCTTTGAGTTAGGTCTTATCATAAAGAAGTACATAGCAGCAAAGATAAGCACATAAACAATGAGGATTGTATAACTGCCGCCGCAACCTGCAGCTGCTGCGTCCTCAGTACCTGCAGCAGGAGTTGCTGTACTGTAAAGAACCATAGGGTTAATAAAATTGAGAATACTGTTGATCATTTTGTTCAATTCCTTTCATAACAATAAACAGATTATACCAGTTATTTTTATATAAATCAAGTTAATAATTCGTTAATTATATACGCTTACAAATTACATCTTTTTTTGCACGGTAAAATTCTTCATATCTTCCTTCTGCAATAGCTTCTCTGATATCCTCCATAAGCTTATTGTAGAACCTGAGATTATGAATAACTGCAAGTCTTAGTCCTAACGCTTCCTGAGATTTTTGCAAATGACGGATATAAGCACGGCTGAAGTTTCTGCAGGCAGGGCAGTCACATTCAGGGTCAATAGGGGAATCGTCCTGCTCATACTTTGCATTTGCTATATTGATAATTCCCTGACTTGTAAAGAGATGTCCGTGTCTTGCATTTCGACTTGGCATTACGCAGTCAAATAAATCTACACCTCTGCGCACACCTTCAAGTATATTAAGGGGAGTACCTACACCCATTAGATATCTGGGTCTGTCCTTAGGCATAAAAGGTTCAACAGCCTCAATCACCTCATACATAACTTCAGCCTCTTCGCCAACAGCCAGACCTCCAATTGCGTAACCGGGCAGATCAAGTTCCCTAATCATTTTCATATTTTCAACTCTCAGGTCAGTAAAGGTTGCACCTTGATTAATGCCGAATAAAAGCTGATTGAGATTTGTACCGAAGCCTGTTTCTTTGAGCCTTGCGTGTTCTGCCTTGCATCTTTCAAGCCATCTTACAGTTCTGTGTGAAGACATTTTTGCGTATTCATAGGTAGCAGGGTTTTCTACACACTCATCAAAAGCCATCGCTATGGTTGACCCCAAGTTTGCCTGAATACGCATACTTTCTTCCGGTCCCATAAATATTTTTCTGCCATCTATGTGACAGGAAAAGGTAACTCCTTCTTCTTTGATGTTGCGTAGTTTTGCCAGTGAAAACACTTGAAAACCACCGCTGTCTGTAAGTATCGGGCCGTCAAATTTTGTAAATTTATGCAGACCTCCCATGTTCTTAACAACTTCGTCACCAGGGCGTACATGCAAATGATATGTATTGCAAAGCTGTACCTGACAACCTAAACCTTTAAGGTCATAAGCAGACAGTCCGCCTTTAATTGCTCCTGCTGTTGCTACATTCATAAAGCAAGGAGTTTTTACTAAACCGTCAGGTGTGTTAAATTCTCCGAGTCGGGCATAACCCTCAGTTTTTATTACCTTAAACATTATAATCTCCTGTTAAATAATCATCATAGAATCGCCGAAAGAGAAAAATCTATACTTTTCTTCTACAGCTTCTTTATAAGCGTTCATTGTGTTGTCGTATCCTGCAAATGCTGATACTAACATTATAAGTGTACTCTCAGGCAGATGAAAGTTGGTGATGAGTCCATCAAGAACCTTGAATTTATATGGGGGATAAATGAAAATATCTGTCCATCCGTCACAGGGGATAAGCTCTCCTTTGTCTCTGGCGACACTTTCTAGTGTTCTTGTGGTTGTAGTACCAACAGCAATAACTCTCTTTCCTTTAGCCTTAGTTGCCTTAATAAGTCTTACTGTTTCTTCAGGTAAATCATAGTGTTCGCTATGCATAATATGGTCAGTTATCTCATCCTCTTTAACAGGACGGAAAGTGCCGAGACCTACATGCAGTGTAACATTTGCTGTGTTTACGCCCTTATTGTGCAGTTCTGATATCAACTCTTCTGTAAAGTGAAGTCCTGCCGTAGGAGCTGCCGCAGAGCCTATCGGGTCACTGTAAACTGTCTGATAACGTTCTTTGTCATTGAGAGACTCCTTTATATAAGGGGGCAGAGGCATCTGTCCGATTCTATCAAGTGCAGTGTAAATATTTTCTTCTGACTCAAATCTGACGATTCTGATACCTTCTTTGCCGATATCCTCAACTGTACCGCTCATAACTCCTGAAAAATCAAATTCCGTACCGGGCTTTGCTTTCTTTCCGGGTTTCACAAGTGTCTCCCACTTGTTATTCTCAATTTGCTTTAAAAGCAGAAACTCAACAGTTGCACCTGTATCTTTTCTTGTTCCGAATATTCTTGCAGGAAGAACTCTGGAATTATTCATTACCAGCAGGTCACCCTCATTAAGGAAATCAAGGATATTGTAGAAGCGTGAGTGGGTAACCTCTCCGGTGCTTTTATCAAGCACAAGCATACGTGATGAGTCTCGTTTCTCAAGTGGAGTCTGTGCAATAAGTTCTTCAGGTAAATAATAAAAAAAATCGCTCTTTTTCATTTATATTTCCTTTCTAGAATTAATGTTTGAAAATTTATGCACTATCTATTCATAATTGATTGACAATAAATCACCAGAGTGATATATTATATAGATAGTGGGTATATGTTTGCATTTTCATGTAAATGAGTTACTTTACTAATAATATAATATATTCAGAAAAAACTCAACTTTTTTCTGCTTTTTTTCAGGAGGTTTTTATGAAAAAGTATAAAGTAGGTATTATTGGTGCCACAGGTATGGTTGGACAGAGATTTGCAATCCTTCTTGAAAACCACCCTTGGTTTGATGTTGTTTGCCTTGCAGCAAGTGCACGCAGTGCAGGCAAAACATACAGAGAAGTTGTTTCTCCTAGATGGGTAATGGATACTCCTATTCCTGAGAATATGGCTGACCTTGTAATAAAAGACGCATCACATGTTGAAGAAGTTGCGGCTGAGGTTGATTTCTGTTTCTGTGCTGTTGATATGAAGAAGGATGAGATTAAAGCACTTGAAGAGGCTTATGCTAAAGCTGAGTGCCCTATTATCTCTAATAATTCCGCACACAGACTCACACCTGACGTTCCTATGATCGTTCCTGAAATTAATGCTGATCATGCAAAGATTATCGAGAGCCAGAGAAAACGTCTTGGCACAAAAAAGGGATTCATTGCAGTTAAGTCAAACTGTTCTCTCCAGAGCTACGTACCTGCAATTCATCCTTTAATGCAGTTCGGCGTTGAAAAGGTCCTTGCTTGTACTTATCAGGCAATCTCAGGGGCTGGTAAAACCTTTGAGCGTTGGCCTGAGATGGTAGATAATATTATTCCTTACATTGGCGGAGAAGAAGAGAAGTCAGAAATTGAACCTCTGAAAATCTGGGGTAAGATTGAGGGTGACGAAATCAAGATGACAGATGACATTGCAATCACTGCTCAGTGTCTGCGTGTTCCTGTTTCTAACGGTCACACTGCCGCTGTATTTATGTCATTTAAAGATAAAGACAACAAACCTACAGTTGATGAAATCATCAAAATCTGGAATGAGTACACCGGCAGAGCTCAGGAGCTTAATCTTCCCAGTGCTCCCAAGCAGTTCCTTCATTACTTCACAGAACCTGACCGTCCTCAGATTAAGTCTGAGCGTATGCTTGAGGGTGGTATGGCTGTTTCTATCGGCAGACTCCGTGAGGATACACAGTACGACTACAAGTTTGTTTGTATGTCACATAACACTCTCAGAGGTGCCGCAGGCGGTGCAGTTCTTCTTGCTGAGCTTCTTTGTGCAGAAGGATACATTGATTAATTTATAATTATTCTTTGATAATTCCAGTTGATTTTTAACGGAGGTTATATTATGAAAACTCCTATTTTTACCGGTTCTGGTGTTGCTATTGTAACTCCCATGAACTCTGATGGTAGTGTAAACTATAAATCTTTTGAGCAGATTATTGAGTATCAGATTGCGGGTGGCACTGACGCAATCATAGCTTGCGGTACAACCGGAGAAGCTGCAACTCTTTCTGAGAAAGAGCATTGCGAAGTGTTAGAGTTTGTTTCTAAGCAAGTAGCAGGCAGAGTACCTGTTATTGCAGGTGCAGGCAGTAACGATACCGCAACAGCAATCAGCCTTTCAAAAGCTGCAAAAACATACGGTGCAGATGCAATTCTCAGCGTTACACCTTATTATAATAAAACGTCTCAGACAGGTCTTATCCGTCACTTCAACGCAATTGCTGATGCTGTGGATATTCCTATGATTCTTTATAATGTACCATCACGTACAGGTTGTAACATCAAGCCTGAGACATACGCAGAGCTTTGCAAGCACGATAATATTGTTGCGACAAAAGAAGCAAACGGTGATATTTCTTCTGTTTCAAAGACTCGCTCACTGTGCGGAGATAAGCTGGATATTTACTCTGGTAACGATGACCAGACAGTGCCTTTTATGTCACTGGGGGCTCTGGGTGTTATCTCAGTTTTTGCTAATCTCTGTCCTCAGGAAATGCATAACATCTGCCAGCTTTGCCTTGACAATAACTTTGTTGAGGCTGCAAAGATGAACTTTAAGTACATTGAGCTTATGGATATGATGTTCTCAGATGTTAATCCTATTCCTGTCAAGACTGCTATGAATCTTATGGGCTTTGACTGCGGTGAATGCCGTCTGCCTCTGGTACCTATGAGCTATCACGGATACCACGACCTTAAGGATTGTATGGCAAAATACGACCTTATTGGTAAGATTAAATAATTAAGAATTCGGCGTGACTGACGGATATTTCCGCTTGGCACGCCTGATTTTTTAGGAGTGTTAAATATGCTTAATGTTTTGTTACACGGATGCAACGGTAAAATGGGACAGGCTGTTACCAATGCTGCGGCTAACCGTGAGGATTTGAAAATCATCTGCGGTGTTGACCCTTATGGTACTTCAAATTATACTTACCCTGTATATGACAGTTTTGACAAAGTCACCGAGAAAATTGATGTAATTATCGACTTTTCTAATCCTGCACTTATTGAAAATCTTTGCAAGTATGCGGACAAAAACTTTATTCCTGCTGTTATTTGTACTACAGGTCTGAATGAGGAGCAGAAAGCTATGGTTGATGCCCTTTCTAATAAAGTTGCTGTGTTTTCTTCAGGCAATATGTCTCTGGGCATAAATTTGCTTATTGAGCTTTCAAAAAGAGCAACGGCAATTTTAGGGGAAGACTTCGATATTGAAATCATTGAAAAGCACCATAACCAAAAACTTGATGCGCCATCCGGTACTGCTCTGATGATTGCAGACGGTATTTCAGAAATTCGTGTAGATGACCCAAGATACACTTATGACAGACATGCTTACAGAATGAAGCGTTCTAAAAGTGAAATTGGTATCCATAGTGTACGTGGGGGAACCATTGTTGGGGAACATTCCGTTATCTTTGCAGGTAACGATGAAGTGCTTACTCTCACACATCAGGCACAATCAAAAGCACTCTTTGCAAACGGTGCGCTTCCTGCTGCTGTTTTCACTGCAGCACAACCTGCGGGATTATATAATATGGGCGATATGCTTAAATGATTTGTTTAACCACCTCATGTTTTGCTACATAGTATGTAATAAAAACATGAGGTGATAAATTTATGGAAAACCCTCTGATTATGCTTCAGAATATTACTTTAGCTGTAAGAGCTAAGAATGTTCTGGAGAAAGCGGGAATCCGTGGATATGTTCAAAAGACCCCCAAAGTTAATAACAGGGCAAACTGTGGATATAGTGTATATGTGCCCAATGACGTTGATAAAGCAGAGAGGATACTCAAAAGCAGAGGCTTCGTTATTCTCGGCAGAACAAGTAGGCATGATGTATGATATATCTTGACAATGCCGCAACAACGTATCCAAAACCTAAATTAGTGCAAAACACAGTATTTAAGTCTTTTTCTTACTGTGCAAACCCCGGCAGAGCAGGGCACAAGCTTTCAATTAAAGCTTCTGAAGCTGTGTATGATTGCAGGAATAAATTGTGTAAGCTTTTTAATTTCGATAAACCAGAAAACGTTATTCTTGTACAGAGTTGCACCTTTGCACTGAACACTGTCATAAAAGGTGTTCTGAATAAAGGCGACCATGTTGTTATATCTTCTATGGAGCACAACTCTGTGCTAAGACCAATAGAAAAACTATCAAAATCAGGGATTATATCTTATTCAGTTGCTGAAGTTTTTGAGGGGGACGATGACCGAACTCTTGACTCCTTCAGAAAAGCTATGAGAGATAATACCAAGCTTGTAGTTTGTACCCACGCATCTAATGTATTTGGTATTAGACCCCCTATATCAAGAATAGGTACTCTTTGCCGTTATTACGGATGCCTGTTTTGTGTGGATGCTGCACAAACTGCAGGAATTATTGATATCGACCTTAAAGACCAACCCATTGATTTTCTATGTATGCCTGGACATAAAGGATTATACGGACCAATGGGTACAGGTGTTCTTATTATTAATTGTGACACACCACCGGATTCTCTTTGTGAAGGTGGTACAGGTAGCAGTGAGGCAGGCTACGGACAGCCACAAATATTGCCCGATAAATATGAAAGCGGCACACTGAATTTAACAGGCATAGCAGGTCTGTCTGCAGGAATAGATTTTGTATCACAGCGTAAGGTTGATATGATTTTTAATAATGAAATGAAGTTCATCAGGAAGCTGTACAGTAATCTTTCGAAGAACGATAAAGTGATTCTCTATACTGAGCAACCCGACTTTAAGCATCATGTTCCTCTTTTATCTTTTAACATCAAAAGCCTAGACAGTGAAGACACAGCACATCTGCTGGACAAACATTTTAACATTGCAGTACGTGCAGGTATTCACTGTAGTCCTTTAGCTCATAAATATATGAAAACAGATTCAACAGGTACTGTCCGTATTTGTCCTTCTGTGTTTACTACTGAAGCCGATATAAATGCTGTTGCATATGCAATTTATCAGCTTTCTAAGAATAAAAAAATCGCTATTTGATATTGCATTATACAGTTCATAATGATAAAATAGAAATATAAGCAATATCGGAGGAAGTTTATGCAAGTTATTACTGAATGGTTCAGCAATATAATATCACTGTTCAGCACTTTTAAGTTAGCTGACCTTATTGATATTATAATTATTGCAATTCTAATATACGGAATTTTAAAACTTGTACGTGATACAAGAGCAGAACAGTTGCTTAAAGGCATATTTTTAGTTCTGCTTTTTTACGCACTGGCTTCAATCTTCAACTTGACTATGGTTACGTCTATATTGAAGGTGTTCCTTGATTTTTCCGTAATTATAATATTTATAATATTCCAACCGGAAATAAGAAAAGCGCTTGAACAATTAGGCAGGTCAAAGCTTTCAAAAAGCTACCTCAAAATATTTCAGGGTGGTCTGATGTCCAATGCTAACAGAGACAATGAGATTAAAGCTATCTCAGATGTAGCAGATTCGGCAGTTCTTTTCAGCCACACCAGAACAGGTGCTCTCTTTGTTTTTGAGAGAGAAACAAAGCTTACAGACATTGCATCCACCGGCACCATCCTTAACTGTGATACTTCAACTGCTGTGTTTGGCAATCTGTTCTTTAACAAAGCTCCTCTTCATGACGGTGCTTGTATATTACGCGGAGGTAAAATTTTTGCTGCAGGCTGCATTTTACCTCTTAACAGCAAAGAAGTGGGCAGAAGAGATATCGGCACACGTCACAGAGCCGCTATAGGTATGAGTGAAGTTTCCGATGCAATTGTAGTTGTCGTTTCTGAAGAAACCGGTCAGATTTCTGTAGCAGTAAACGGAGTGTTGACACGTGACTATGACAGAGATACACTTGTTAATGCCTTAGAGGAATATCTGCTTCCTGAAGAAGGGGATAAGACAGAAATCCCTACTATCTTCAAAAGAAGAAAGGAGAAGAAGAACGATGAAGAATAAATCTTTATTCGGACGACTTCTCGATAACAAGAAGCTCGTTCTCATTCTATCTTTTGTCCTTTCTTTTATATTTTGGATGATAAGCTCTGACAACACAACACAGACAATTACAGATATCCCCTTAAATTATAATCTGTCAGAAAGCGTTTCAAAAGACCTTAAGATTTTCAGCACAAGTGTAGATGCAGTTACAGTTAATGTCTCCGGAAAGCGTGTAATAATCGACTCTCTTTCCTCAAGTGATATTACTGCATCAGTTGACCTTTTTTCAGTCAGCGAGCCCGGAACAGGCACTTATCCCATTGTTGTTGAGAATAAGAGTAACATGAGCTTTGATATTGAGGGCGTTGAGCCAAAAAACATCACAATTATGGTTGATAGGGAAGCAACAAAAACGGTAAATGTAGTGAACAATTTTTCTTACAGTCCTGAGGGATATTATGTTGATAACAATTTACCTACAACTGTAGAAATCACAGGCCCTGAAACGTTGGTTAATAAAGTAAAATGTGCCTATGTTACAGGAAAGGTAAACAGTCCCAACGCTACTACTGTAACAAACACTTACACACTCAGACTTTTTGACAGTGAGGACCCAAATTCTGCAGGTGCACAGGAAGTTTCTACTGAATATATCACCATGAGTTATTCAAATGTTGATGTTTCTTTCAGATTCCTCAAGATTGACGATAATGTGCCATTCACAATTAAATATGAACCTTCATCAATAAAGCTTTCCTCTTTTTACTACTCTGTAACTCCCTCTACAATCAATGTTGCAGGCCCTGAGGAATTGATTACAGGCGAAAACGCAATTGAAAGTTTTGCTATTGATATTGGTTCTCTTTCGAAATATAAGAATCAGATTTACAATGAGACTTTCAGTGTACAGGATATTTTAGGTGACGATTTTATAAACAAGAGCGATGGTGTAGAAACTATCAGGGTCCAGCTTGATTTCTCTAACTTTAGTATGGAAACCTTTGATGTGCCCTCCTCAAGAATTACACTCAAAAACCTGCCAGAGGGATATAGCTATTCAACACCCTCTACCTTTGCTGTTTCTGCTGTAGGTACATCTACAGCCCTTGACAATCTGACAGAGCAGAGTTTCAGTATAGTTTATGATTTTAATGGTATTACTCCATCAGCAGAAACTCCTGTTGATGTCCCTGTTAGCATAACAGTAAATTCTAACGGTATATGTTGGGTTTATCGCACATCTGAAACTGTAAGTGTTCAGCTTACAAAAGAATAATAATAAGGCTCTCAGTAACTAAAACTGAGAGCCTTTCTCTTTGAGATTAAGATAGAATTGCTTCGGCACATTTTATGCCGTCTGTAGCTGCTGACATAATTCCCCCTGCATAACCGGCACCTTCGCCGCAGGGATACAATCCCTTACAGGTAATTGATTGTAAGGTTTCATCGCGAATGATTCTGACAGGAGAGGAACTTCTTGTTTCAGGAGCTGTCAGCACTGCTCCCATATTCCCAAAGAATTTTGCACGTTTACTAAGATTCACAATCCCTTCCTTTAAAGCATCTGAAATAAAATTAGGAAAAATTTCATTTAAGTTACAAAAATTATATCCTGGTTTAATAGATGGAGTAGGGAGGGTATTGACTCCGCCTGACACACCTATAAAGTCACCGACTCTTTGTACGGGTACAGTATAGTCTCCGCAAATGTTATATGCTTTACTTTCGATTATGCGTTGTAGATTCATACCGTCCAAAACATCACCGTTGTCATAATCTTTGGGAGTTATACCGACAAGAACTGCACTGTTGGAGTTTATATTATCTCTTGCAAACAGACTCATTCCGTTTGTACATAGTCTGTTACTTTCACTTGATGCATTTACAACATATCCACCGGGACACATACAGAAAGTATAAACGCCTCTGCCATCAGACAGGTGTGTGCTCAGCTTGTAGTCGGCTGCCGGAAGCATATGTCTTGCTTTGCCATACTGGCACTCATCTACTTCATCTTTCAAATGTTCAACTCTTGCACCGATCGAAAAGGCTTTTTGTTGCATAGCAATACCTTTGTCTCTGAGCATTTCAAAAGTATCCCTGGCACTGTGTCCTGTTGCAAGCACCAGGATATCTGTATCTATAGTCTCACTTGAGCCACTACAATTTAAAACCACTTCACTGATACATCCGTTCCTCACTTTAAAATCAGAGAAAAGGGTGTTAAATCTGAATTCACCGCCTAAGCTCTCAATTTCTTTTCTTATGTTTTTAATAGTACCCTTGAGCTTATCTGTACCAATATGCGGTTTTGCTGAAATGAGAATATCTTCAGGTGCACCATGTGAGACAAATTCTTTTAAGATAAAGCTCTGTCGAATATCATTAGTGCCTGTATTAAGCTTACCGTCAGAAAAAGTACCGGCACCGCCTTCACCAAATTGGACATTGGATTCTGTATTGAGAGCACCGCTCGTCCAAAAACTTTCGATGGTTTTCGTTCTGTCATCAACATTCTGACCGCGTTCAATCACAATCGGGCATGTACCGCACCTTGCCAGCATCAGTGCACAGAATAATCCGGCAGGGCCTGATCCTACCACAACGGGACGCTTTTTAAGTTCCTTTTTAGCCTTAAATTCATATTCTTTTTCTAAAGAAAGCTCAGCGTTATTACATCTTGCAACAACCTTGTTTTCGTTGCCGTTAAGACATATATCAGCCATTGCTATGTAATGCACGTCAGTCTTCTTTCTGGCATCAATACTGACTCTTTTAAGTTGTATACTATTGATGCTGTTTACAGGGACTTTTAGGTGCTTAGCAACTTCAATATTCAATTGTTCTTGTGTATACTTTAATGGTAGACAGATGTTCTTTACTTTAATCATAAGGCAATGTGACAAGCGGCACAATAGGCTGATGAAAAGGCAAACTGCAGATTCATACCACCGCAGTCACCGTCACAATCTATTGCTTCGCCGATAATATACATATTTTTTACTTTCTTGCTTTCCATTGATGTTTCATTGATTTCAGATCCGCTTATTCCTCCTGCTGTCACTTGAGAACGCGTAAAATCCTTTGCAGGTATTACTTTAAATCTCCATTCGTTGATAACAGAAGCAAGAGATTTAAGCTGAGCTTCAGTAATATCTTTAACAAGACAAGAAGGAGAGATACCAGCGGTTTTAATTAGTGCAAGTCCAAGCATTTTATTAAAGAAACCTATAAGCAACTCTTCGGCTTTTGCGTTACTTCCCACAAGATTTTTCTTATGCTTAAGTAACGAGAGTAATTCAGCAAAATTCCTGTCAGGCAAAAGAGACAAAGAAATCTCAGTATCGGTTTCACAGTTTGCTATACGCGAAAGATTAAAAATACAAATTCCTGACAATGCATTATCTGTAAATTGTATTTCACCGTATTCCTCACGTAACATTTTATTTCCTTTATAAATTCTTACTTTTCCTGTAGCTCGGGTGCCTTTTAGTGATTTTATGTGTTCAGACTTAACTAACACAGGACATAGAGCAGGGACTTCACTGACAATACTATGACCAAATTTTTGCAACTTACCTAAAAGCGAACTATCTGCACCGGTCGAAGGCGATGATTTACTTCCGCTTGCAATAACAATTTTATCAGAATTAATTGCAGTCTCAGGGCAAAGCAGGGTGAAGCCGTTACCGTTTAGTTTGATGTCAGTAACTTTGCTATTGCAAATCAACTCAACACCAAGCCTGCTTGTTGCCAAACGCAACACGTCAAGGACAGAGTTTGCTTGTCTACTTGTCGGATACACTCTGCCATCAGTCTCAGAGTAAGTTAAAAGTCCTAGTTCCTCAAATATGCTGACAACGGTTAACGGAGGACATAGATTAAGCAGATATTCTGCACCTTTTGCAAAAGAACCGTGATACATAAACGCATCAGCGTAAAGGTTTGTAAGATTGCACCTACCGTTTCCTGTGGTAAGAAGTTTCTTTCCAACTCTGTCCTGTGCCTCTAAAATTGCAACACTTAAATCGTTGTTCTTCGATTTAATCAATACTGCGCACAACAGTCCTGCAGCACCGCCGCCTATAATGACAACATCATATTTTTTATAATTTTTATGAATCATTAAATCACCACACAAAAAGGGCAACCGATATGATTGCCCTAAACTTTAAGCAAATAATGAAATTAACCAAGGAAGTCCGTAGGAAACAAATGACATTATACCCGCTGCCATAAGCACTCCAAAGAATATACTTATAACAGAGTCCTTCAGATTAAGCTTGAGGAGCACTGCAATAAGAGCACCAGTCCAAGCACCAGTACCGGGGAGAGGAATACCTACAAAGAGAAGCAGACCCCATCTCTTATATTTAGTAACCTTATCGGATTTACTCATTGCTTTTTCTTCAATTTTATTAACAATCTTGCCAAGTAATTTGGTCTTCTTCATAAGTTCAAATATCTTTTCAATAAACAAAAAGATAAAAGGAATTGGCAGAAGATTGCCTATGATGCTGATAATAAGAGCAAGCCAATAGTCTACACCGAGTAAGCTTGCAGCTATCATTCCGCCTCTGCACTCTAATATAGGGAAGAGAGAAATAATAAATACAACCAGCTCTGCAGGAAAACCACCTAAAAAGCCTACCATAGTATTTACAAGCCTTTCAGTGAGTCCAAGCTCATCAGCTGTAGAGTTTACATTGAGTGCCAACATTTTTAATCTATTAATCATAATGCACCTCTATAGTTATGTAATTCAAGTAACTTTTTTATTATATAATATTTCAGAATTTTTTACAACAGAAAATTGACATTTTATCTGATATTCGATAAAATATATAGGATTAGGTTGTGGTAATATGTATTCTTATAAAAATCAAAAGAAATATAAAATTTTATCTACAGTGATAAGCATATTAATTATTACCTTTATATTTTGCCAATCCTTACTGCCCGGTAAGGTCTCCGGTGAAGAAAGCGGTAGAATTGTAGCTTTTCTTAATAATATAACATTTTTATTAGGATTAGGAGACCTTTTTACTCAGAGCTTTGTCAGAACCTGTGCACATTTCACCGAATTCGCTGTCTTAGGTATGTCATTATGCTCTATGTATCATTTCTACTTTGCAACACTTCGCAAAAACATTATTCTAACAATGATAAGCTTCACGTTGATTGCTGTTTCTGATGAGTGTATACAGCTATTTTCTGCTGACAGAGCTTTCCAGATTTCTGATATATGTATTGATATCTGCGGTTCACTATGCGGATGCTTATTTATTGTACTTATAATTTGTCTTAATAGAAAGTCGCATAAAACTAAAAACTAAACCGAGGGGTCTAAAATGAAGGAAGTTAAAGCAAATAGAATGGGGACACAGAAAATATTGCCGCTCATACTCAGTATGAGTTTACCTGCAATGTTTTCTATGCTTATACAGGCACTTTACAATGTAGTAGACAGTGTTTTCTTAGGAAATTACGGAGATAACAGTGATGCACTTACCGCTGTATCCCTCGCTTACCCGTTACAGTTATTACTTATAGCATTTACTGTAGGTACAGCTGTTGGTGTTAATTCTCTTATTGCAAGACGTCTTGGTGAGCAAAAGATAAAAGAAGCCGAACAAGTAGCAACCACAGGTCTTATACTTGCATTTTTCACATGGATTGTTTTTGCTGTTATCGGTATATTCTTCTCACGTCCCTTTATAACATTTATGGCAGGAGCGGACAATCAAAACATAATCAACTATGGTGTTGAGTATATTTCAATTGTTTTGATTTTCTCGCTTGGCTCATTCATACAGGTAATGATTGAAAAGAGTATACAAGCAACAGGCAATATGATTTTTCCTATGATTTCACATCTTATAGGAGCTGTCAGCAATATCATCCTTGATCCGATATTCATCTTCGGTCTTGGTCCTGTGCCCGAGATGGGTGCAAAGGGTGCAGCTATAGCTACTGTAGCAGGACAATGGCTTGCAATGCTTTTCCTTGTACTTGTTGTCAGCATCAAAAAATTCGCAATCAAATTTACATTCAAAAAATTCAAATTCTCTTTCAGGATAATAAAAGAAATTTATGTAGTAAGTCTTTCGGGCATTGTAATGCAGGCAATCGGATCAATTCTTGTAGCCGGAATAAATATGATTATAAACATGTCTCCGTCAAGTCCTCAGGTAAACACCGATGCTCAAACAATCTACGGTATTTACTACAAAGTTCAGAGCTTTGTATTTATGCCTGTCTTTGGCCTTAATCAGGGCGTATCTCCAATAATCGGTTACAACTACGGAGCTAAAAACCGCAAACGTATGATGACGACCTTAAAATATGCCCTGTTGATTGCATTTATGATTATGTTAACGGGCACAGCATTATTCCAGATATTCCCCGAGGTAATATTAAGCTTCTTTAATGTATCTGAGGAGTTAACTGCAATGGGTGCTACCGCTATGCGTAGACTCAGTCTTTGCTTTATTCCTGCATCAGTAGGTGTAATTATGACTGCTCTGTTTCAGTCTGTAGGAAAAGGAATACGCAGTTTGCTGATGTCTGTACTCAGACAGTTGGTTCTTATTCTTCCCATCGCATTTATTCTCTCTAAAATCAGCATAAATGCAATGTGGTTTGCGTTTCCTGTTGCAGAGCTTTTCTGTACAGTGCTTGCGTTAATTTTCTATATTGACTTAAATAAAAGAGATTTTTCGAAATTAGGTAAAGAATGATTTATTGCCTGCATATATTTGAGCAGGTGATGTTATGGACAACTATATAGATGCATATGACGAAAAAGAATGGAACCTGCTTACACAGCCTGTTTTGAAAAACGACACAAATTCGGAGAACGAACCTGACATTTTGAGAGAAGAATCAGCTGAAACTATTAAAATCAAAAAAAGCAAGTCTTCTCCGATTCTCACGTTTCAACTTGTCCTGTGTTTGGTAGTCCTTATAGTTCTTTTTCTCTTAAAAACCTTTGCAATTAATACATTTACTGAGATAAAATCTTGGTACGACACTGAGCTTACGGCAAGTCTTTTCTTTAGCGGAGATTTTTCCGAACTTGATTACTCTTCAATGTTCAGTTCAACCAATGATGAAATTTAGTCTACTCGGTGTCAGATTTTCTTTTTCATACTCTGCTATTGCTTTGATAGTTCTTATGATGTTTACTGCAGAAAGCAGTAGCAATATGATTCTTTTATGCCTTATGTGCTCGGCTCTGCACGAAGCAGGACACCTTGTGTTAATTTGGAAATACAACGGAAAACCCGAATGTATTGACATTAAACCGGGAGAGGTAAAAATCAATTGCAATCAAATAAACTATACACCCAGACAGGATTTACTTGTCACCGGTTCCGGTGTTCTTTTTAATTTCATAGGAAGCACTGTGTCCTTTCTTGTATATGCAGTTACACACTTTAATTTATTTTTTAACCTTGCAGTTTGTAACTTGTGTATTGGTACGTTTAATTTACTCCCGGTAAAAAGTTTTGATGGGGGGCAACTTCTCAGTAATTTACTTGCAAGGAAACTCAGCGTTAAAACTACAGATTGTATTCTGAATATTATTACAGTCTTAACGATAATTCCTCTTGCAACTCTGGGTTTTTACATTTTGCTTGTTTCGCGTTATAATTATACGCTACTGATTGTGGCTATATATACCATTACAATTATATTATCAAATGAAATGCGGTGATTTTTTGTATTCCAAGGAAGTTGAAAAAATTCTTCTGAAAGTGCAGAAACCCGGTAGATACACCGGAGGAGAACTTAACAGTATAATCAAAGATAAAGATAAGGTAGATATAAGATTTGCCTTTTGCTTTCCTGATACATACGAGATAGGAATGTCTCACCTTGGTATGAAAATACTGTATAGTCAATTCAACTCATACGAGCATATCTGGTGTGAACGTGTGTTTGCTCCATGGATAGATATGGAGGAGCTTATGCGTGAGCGTAACATACCACTTTACGCTCTTGAAAGCGGAGATCCTCTCAAAGAATTTGACTTTATAGGCTTTACACTTCAGTATGAGCTATCATACACCAATGTCCTTAATATGCTGTCTCTTGCAGGAATTCCTCTTCTGAGCAAGGACAGAACTGAACTTCATAATATTGTTGTAGCAGGCGGTACCTGTACCAGCAATCCTGAGCCTTTAGCTGATTTTATTGATATTTTCTTTATTGGCGAGGGAGAAGAAGTAGATATTGAGGTTATGGAGCTTTACCTCCAATGTAAAGATGAAGGTAAATCTAAGGAAGAGTTTCTGCGTCTTGCTTCTCAGATTAAAGGCGTTTATGTTCCATCCTTATATGATGTTGAATACAACGAGGAGGGCACTATCAAAAGCTTCACAGCTCGGGACGGTGCCCCCGAAACTGTTGAAAAACGCATTATAATGAACATGGATGATGTATATTATCCAGACACGTTTGTAGTACCGCTGATAGAGATTGTTCACGACAGAGCAGTGTCTGAAATTTTCAGAGGTTGCATCAGAGGATGTCGTTTTTGCCAGGCTGGTTTTCTAAACAGACCTGTACGAGAAAAATCTAAGGATACCATCCTCGCCCAGTGCAAAGCTCTGTGTGACAACACAGGATATGATGAGGTTTCTCTTTCTTCTCTGTCCTCAAGCGACTACTCAGACATTGTAGGTCTGCTCAATTGCTTAACCGAATGGTCAGATGATTGTGGCGTCAGTCTTTCTCTGCCCTCTTTGCGTGTTGACGGCTTCACAGATGACATTATGAGTAAAATTAAAACAGTCCGAAAAAGTGGTCTTACCTTTGCTCCTGAGGCAGGAACTCAGCGCCTGCGTGATGCTATTAACAAAAATGTACGTGAAGACGAGCTTCTGAAAACTTGCCATGTGGCTTTTTCTGGGGGTTGGACTAACGTAAAACTCTACTTTATGATTGGTCTGCCAACAGAAACACTGGAGGATGTTGAAGGCATTGCAAAGCTTGGACAAGCTGTTGTAAATGAATACTATCGTTGTGAAAACAGAACAAAAGGCAAGGGTGTAAATGTTACTGTATCTGCCTCTTCCTTTGTACCTAAACCCCACACACCGTTCCAGTGGGAAGCTCAGGACGATATAACCACAATTCTCTCTAAACAAAAGCATCTTAAAGATAGTATTACTACTAAAAAAATAACATTTAATTATCATGCTGCAAACACAAGCTTTCTTGAAGGTGTTTTTGCAAGAGGTGATAGAAAGCTCTGTAAGGTTATGCTTAAAGCTGCAGAAAAAGGATTCCATTTTGATGGTTGGAACGATTGCTTTAATCTCGATGCTTGGATGGAAATTTTTAACGAATGCGGCATTGACCCGGCTTTTTACACGTCCAGAAAGCGTTCTTTTGATGAAATTCTCCCTTGGGATTTTATCAGCTATGGTGTTAGTAAAGCCTTCCTTAAGAAGGAATGCGAGCGTGCTTACAATAGCGAAACAACACCAAACTGCCGCGAAAAATGTTCTAACTGCGGTGCAGCTTGTTATAAAGGAGGGGTATGTGTTGAAAAACGTTAGAATTTGGTTTACAAAAGAGATGGAATGCAAATATATATCACATCTTGACCTTAACCGTTGTATGCTTCGTGCAGTCAGACGTGCAGAGCTTCCGATCTGGTACACTGAAGGCTTCAATCCCCATCCCTTTGTTACTTTTCCTTTGCCTTTGCCCTTAGGAGTAGATGCAAAAAGAGAGAGTATGGATATCAGGATTATAGATGATAACTATAATATCAAAGAAATTCCTGATGCAATGAACAAATTTCTTCCTCGCGGAATTCAGGTGTTTGATGCAACATATCCTGAGCTTGACCCTAAATATATTTGTTTTGCAAAATACTTTGCACAGGTGAATGCTGATGGGGTAGAGGATACAGAGCTGAAAGATAAAATCCTCAACTTGTGTAATCAGGATAGTGTAATTATCCAGAAAAAAACAAAGGCAGGGATGAAGGACGTAGACGTGTTACCTTATATAAAATCTATGGAATTTGACGACTCAGACGTTTGTACTTTTACTGTTACACTGCCAGCCGGAAACACAAAGAACGTAGCACTTCCGCTAATATTCAAAGCTATTGAAAATCACCTGTCATTAGAGCTTAATTACTCCATAACAAAGCTTGACACATTTACCGAGGAGATGAAGCAGTTTGCTTAAATTCCCTTTTGAGTATGTTCTCCTTGATGCTGATGAAACAATATTTGATTTCAAAAAAGCTGAGAAACTTGCTGTGCTTTCCACTGCAGAAAGCTTTTCACTCAGATTAAGTGAGAACGACACCGAAGTCTACAGTCAAATTAATATGAGCTTCTGGAAGCTTCTTGAACTTGGGAAGGTTACCCGTGACGAATTAAAAGTCTTGCGTTTTGAAAAATTATTTGAACACTTAGGAACATCAGATATTAACCCACAAGAATTCGCAAAAATTTACGAATATAATTTGTCCGAAAACGGTATTCTGTATGATGGTGCCTTAGAGTTTGTCAGAAAGCTTTCTGAAGTTTCAAAAGTATATATAGTAACTAACGGACTAAAAAAATGCCAGCATGGCAGAATGGACTCTTCGCCAATAAGAGAATTTATAAGCGGAATTTTCATTTCAGAAGAAATAGGTTATACTAAACCCGATAAAAGGTTTTTTGATGCAATTTTTGATACGTTAGGAATTTGTGACAAATCAAAAGTGATTATAATAGGGGATAGTCTTTCTTCTGATATGCAGGGTGGACGTAACGCAGGAATCACAACCTGCAGATATTCTGTCTCAGAGCAATATAAAGTAAATCCTCTGTGTGATTATACATTTTCTGATTACAACGAATTCTTTTATATTTTTCAGTAAAATATAAAAAAATACTTGATTTTTATAAACAATTGAGTTATAATAATCAGGTCGCCAAGTGGAGAGATGTCCGAGCTGGCCGAAGGAGCACGATTGGAAATCGTGTATACGGCTATAACCGTATCAGGGGTTCGAATCCCCTTCTCTCCGCCAAAAACCCGAACACAAACGTGTTCGGGTTTTCTATTTGCAAATAGACAATTAATAACAGTTCATTTGTATTTATTCAATTTTCTAAGAATTCGCCCTGTACAACATTTTTATCATAAAAAGCATTGTGTATTTCTCTGAGAACCTTTACTTTGTTTGACGCCCATTTTGGAGCAACAAGAGTGTTTATATCAGGGTCGCCTGTCAATCTGTGTATCGCTACATCTTTTGGAATGTAGCGAATACAATCGCAGAGTATATCCACATACTCGTCTTGTGTTAACAGGTTAATTTCCTTTTGAATATACAAATCTGAAAGATCAGTATTCTTTACAACATACAACAAATGAAACTTAATACCGTCTGAATACTTACCGGCGTATTTAGCTGACTCAATCATATCTGCCTTTGTTTCAAAGGGAAGTCCTAATATCAAGTGAGTGATAACCTTAATTCCTACAGTTCTAAGCTTTCTTACTGCTTCATCATAGCAACTCAAACAGTAGCCTCGTCTGATAAATCGAGCAGTATCTTCTTTAATTGTCTGCAGACCGAGCTCAACCCACACAGGTTTAATTTTGTTAAGTTCAATTAATAAATCAATCGTTTCATCTGGCAAACAATCAGGTCGGGTTGCAATTGAAAGAATAGCAATATCCTCACGCTTCACAACAGGTAAGTAAAGATTTCTTAAATATTCTGTAGTCTGATATGTATTAGAAAATGCTTGGAAATAAGCAATGTATTTATTCGACTTACTCTTATCTCTGACTTTTTTGATTTCGTTATCAATCTGCTGCTCAACGGGCAGGGAGGGGTTTTGAGTAAATTCTCCTGAACCTCCGCTGCTACAGAATATACATCCGCCAAATCCGCAAGTTCCATCACGATTAGGGCAGGTCATTCCACCTGAAAGCAATAATTTATGCAGTTTTGTTCCGTACTGTTCCTTAAGATAGTCCGATAACATATAGCAAAACATAACTAACCTCTCATATTTTGATATTAATAGTATAATATATTAATTAAATAAGAGCAAACAATAAATGATAATATTGAAAAAATCGTTATTATGTAGTAAAATGGTTTTATCACTTCAAGGGAGACTGTATAATGAGAAGATTTACTGTTTATATATTAGCTTGTTTATTATTAATCTCTTTGACTCTATGCGGCTGCAGTAAACAGAACACAGATTATGTTATCAATAAAAACGATACAATTTATATTGGTGTTCTTACACAAACATCTGATGACACAAACGAAACAAAAGACATTTTATCAGGTGTTTCTTATGCATCACAACTGGCACACACTGTAAATCTTGATAAACCTTATGAAGTAAGTGTAAAAACTTTGAGCTTTAATACCGAGGAAAACATCCGCGATGTTGCAACACAGCTTATATCTGAAAATGTAGCGGCTGTAATTTGTGAAGGCGGCGACAAGTCTACCACTGATGCAATAATCAAGGCATTTAAGGAATACAAAAACACGCCCTTATTGTTCGTAGATAATTACAGCAATTCCATAGCAGAAACAAACAACGCTTATTCAATAAGCGTTCCATATTCTTATCAGGCTTCTGCTGTTGTTTCGCATTTAATTGGTGAAGGCAAAACAACTGGTGCTGTTGTTTGCTCGACAGATGATGACTTTAATAAAGATTTTGCCAAGATGTTCACAAATACATTTTCTGCAAGCGGAGGCTCAGCTGTAACCACCTATTACTATTCCGGCGATAATAAAAACTTCGATACATCTGCAATTGCTTCTGCTGATTATGAGTTTATTTTTGTTATTGGTAACACAGATGACAACAAACAAATACATTCAGAACTTATATCATCAGGTGTTGCGTCTTCTGTAGTTTTTTCCGAACTTACAGATAAAAACGCAATTGAAACTTCAGAATTTAACGGTGTAACCTTTATCAGTAAGTTTGAAAAAGACGATAATAATTACATTGGTACTGATTTTATTAACACATACGCAAAAGCTAACAACATCAGCACTTCTGACGTAACTGCCGGGATTGCTTATGGATATGATGCATATATGACAGTATATGATTCACTGGTGAGTATTAACAGCAATAATAACTCTATCTTTCAAACTACAGAGGCTGATAAAAACAAAGCTGAGTCAGAAACAGATATTTATGTTTCTGATATCAAAGAAGCTGTTAATAACATAACTCACATGGGCGTTACTGATGTTATAAAATTTAATGACCAAGGACTTGCGACTCCATCTTTTATATACACAGTCAATGTTGAGAATGCCCACGCAATAATGCTCAGCAGATATAATTATTCCAATGAACAGAATTGATAGCTCGGTATTTACAATAAACACACCTGATTTAGCACCATTATTGTTAGGTAAAATTCTTTGTGTACAAGCAGAAGACGGACACATCATAAGAACCCGCATCACTGAAACAGAAGCTTATTTTGGTGAGGAAGACACCGCCTGCCATGCTCACCGTGGCAGAACTAAACGCACTGAAATATTATACAGTAAAGGCGGAAAAGTCTATGTGTATCTATGTTACGGAATACACGCTCTTATGAATGTTATCTCAGGTCCTACAGAACATCCTCAAGGTGTGTTAATTCGCGGAATAGAGGGAATTAACGGCCCGGGCAAGCTTACTAAACACCTTGGTATCACCTGTGCACATAACGGCATTGATATCACCACTTCAGATGTAATATGGATTGAGGATGACGGATTTATTCCCAGGGAAATTTTAACGTCTCCAAGAATTGGAATTGACTATGCAACTCAGGAGTACAGAGATAAACCCTGGCGGTTTTACTATAAATAAGGATAAAGGAGGATATGAAGTATGTCACTTAAAGACGATTGGAAATCAGTAGGTAAAGATTTTGGCAAATTAGGTTCTGACCTTGGAAAATCATTAGTTCGTACAGTAAAGAAAGGTATAAATGCTGTCGACAAGTGGTCTGATGAAGAACCAAAAGGCTCTACAGAAGGCACGGACACAGTTGAACCAGATACAAATATTGTAGACAAAAGCGAATAATCAGCGATTAATAATAAGAATTATACAAAAAAGCCCTGAAGTTTATTTATACTTCAGGGCTTAGTTTTATTTATTGAGCAGATTATTCAAACCACTCATTATTTGGTTATCAGGCACAGGATACTTTTCAAAAGGAAACTCAAGTCCCATATTATCATACTTAACTTTACATATTTTTTTAAATGGCAGTAGTTCGACCTTATCAACACAATTCTGTGAGTTTGCTATATTTCTAAGCTTTAAGATATTCTCTTCATTATCGTTTAATGTAGGTATTATTACTTGACGAAGAGTAACAGGAATACAGAGAATGTTCAAATAGTCAAGAAAACGTAGGGGAGAGTCAATACTGCAACCGACATACTTTCTGTACATATCATCACTTGTGTATTTAATATCCAAAAGTACTCTGTCTGCAAAACATAAAAGTTCCTTTGCAGAGTCATTTAGGATGCTTCCTGATGTGTCGAGACAAGTGTTGATTCCATCTTCTTTACAGAGTTTAAAAAGTTCTTTTACAAAATCACTCTGTAATAACGGCTCTCCGCCTGACACAGTTATACCGCCATCTTTTCCGAAATAGGTTTTGTATCTTTTGACTTTTTCGAAAACTTCATGGGCTGTATACTGTGTACCGCCTTGCACACTCCAAGTATCCGGATTGTGACAGTAACCGCACCTTAAATTACAGCCTTGCATAAAAACAACAAACCTGATTCCCGGTCCGTCTACAGTGCCGAGAGACTGAAAAGAATGAACATTACCAACAATATTGCGGTTTTCCATTACATTGCCTCATGGAATGTACGGCTGATTACTTCTCTCTGCTGTTCACGGGAGAGCTTGTTAAAGTTTACAGCGTAACCCGAAACTCTGATTGTAAGGTTTGGATAAGCCTCAGGATTTTCATATGCCTTCATAAGTGTTTCTCTATTAAGTACATTTATGTTAATGTGATGCGCCATCTTAGTAAAGTAACCATCAAGAATACCAACAAGATTAACAACTCTTTCTTCTTCAGACTTACCAAGTGCCTCAGGAGTGATAGAGAAGGTGTTAGAAATACCGTCACGGCAATCATCATAACTAATTTTTGCAACAGAGTTTAGGGAAGCAAGAGCACCGTTCTCTTCACGGTTATGCATGGGGTTAGCACCAGGTGCAAAGGGCTCGTGAGCCTTTCTGCCGTCAGGTGTTGCACCTGTATTCTTACCATACATAACGTTGGATGTGATTGTAAGAACAGAAAGTGTGTGAATTGCGTTTCTGTAAGTGGGAGTCTTTCGAAGTTCTTCAATGAAGATATGAGTCATTTCTTTAGCGATAAGATCAACTCTGTCATCGTCATTGCCATACTTGGGGAAATCTCCTGTGGTAACAAAGTCTGTTACAAAACCAAGTTCATTCATAACAGGTCTTACGTTAGCAAATTTAATAGCACTAAGCGAGTCAGCAACAACAGAAAGTCCTGCAATACCAAACGCCATAAATCTGTCTACATATGTGTCATGCAATGCCATCTGAGTCTTTTCGTAAGCATACTTATCGTGCATATAGTGAATTACGTTCATTGTGTTAACGTAAAGATTTGCCAGCCACTCGATGTATACCTTGTATCTCTCCATAACAGTTTCATAATCAAGCTTATCAGCTGAGAGAACAGGTAACTGAGGTCCGATGTGAATACCGCTTGTTGCGTCATAACCGCCATTAATCGCAATAAGGAGAAGCTTTGCAAGGTTACAACGAGCCCCGAAGAACTGCATCTGTTTGCCAACTTTCATTGCAGATACACAGCAAGCGATAGCATAGTCGTCGCCATAGATAGGACGCATAAGGTCATCGTTCTCATACTGGATAGAGTCAGTATCACAGGAGACCTTAGCACAGAACTTCTTGAACCCCTCAGGAAGCTGAGTTGACCAGAGAACAGTCAGGTTAGGCTCGGGGGAGGAGCCAAGGGTGTAAAGAGTGTTGAGAATACGGAAGCTTGATTTAGTAACCAGAGTTCTGCCGTCTTCGCCCATACCACCGACTGCCTCGGTAATCCACATGGGGTCGCCACCGAAGAGCTCATTGTACTCGGGAGTTCTTAAGTGACGAGCAACTCTGAGTTTGATTACAAAATCGTCAATAAGCTCCTGTGCAGTTTCTTCAGTAAGAGTACCGTTTTCAATATCTCTCTGAATATATACATCAAAGAAGGTGGCAACTCTGCCCAGTGACATTGCAGCACCGTTCTGCTCCTTGATAGCTGCAAGATATGCAAAGTAAGTCCACTGGATTGCTTCACGTGCATTAGCAGCAGGCTCGCTGATATCAATGCCGTAAGCTGCAGCCATTTCCTTCATAAAGCCAAGGAAGGTAATCTGCTGGAAGAGTTCTTCATCAAGACGAATACTGTCTGTGTTGAAATTTGCTTTTGCAAGATTTGCTTTATCTTTCTTTTTTTCCTCAATAAGTTTGTCAACACCATAGAGTGCAACTCGTCTGTAATCACCGATAATTCTGCCTCTGCCGTATGCATCGGGAAGGCCTGTGATTACGTGGCATTTACGAGCAAGACGCATTTCATCAGTATAAGCACGGAATACGCCATCGTTGTGAGTTGTACGGAAACGGAATTCTTCCTGCACCTTCTGGCTGAGTGTATAGCCGTATGCTTCACAAGCCTGCTTAACCATTCTCATGCCACCAAAGGGATTAACGCCTCTTTTGAGAGGTCTGTTTGTCTGAAGTCCGACAATAAGCTCACTTTCGTGATCAATGTATCCTGTAGTATAACTGGTAAGTGAAGAAGCTGTTGTTGTATCTATATCAAGAACGCCTCCAAACTGGCGCTCAAGCTGAAACAGTGACTCAACCTTTCCCATGAGTTTCTTTGTACGATTTGTAGCGCCCATAAGGAAACTATCATCACCTGTGTACTCTGTATAGTTATTCTGAATAAAATCACGGACATTGATTTCATCCTGCCATTTTCCTGTTTTAAATCCATTCCAATTAATGTGTTCCATAGTGTATCTCCTTTTCTGATTGGAATAATAAATAAAAAGGGCAAATCAGCTTATAGACTGATTTGCCCAGACGGTCGGCTTATACATTTACACTCCCTTGCGGTGCTCCGCTGTTCCGTCAGTCATGTAAATTACAATACTATGATACATTTTTAACAATCTAAAGTCAACACCCTGAAAGAAGAATTTACAAAACGGACAGATTTAATATTTTCTGAGAGGTTTTATTATTCATTTTTACAGACTCACATTGAATTATAAACAAAAAGAGTTTCCGCGTATGACTTTAGAACTATTCAAATCTAAAATCTTTAACGAAAACTCTTTGGCGGAGATGGTGGGATTCGAACCCACGTGCCCGATTAAGGACAAAACGATTTCGAGTCGTTCTCGTTATGACCACTTCGATACATCTCCAAATATTATGCTGTATAAACACTGATAATTATTTTACATATTTATTATAAAAAGTCAAGTAAACAAAACAGAAATGAAAGCGGACAGTTTTTATGCTGTCCGCTTTAAAAATAATACTATAAGGTTTATCTGATACCGTAGTGCTCAATTACATAGTCCATATCCTTATCGCCTCTGCCTGAAAGGTTAATAAGGATTGAGCCCTTATCCATCTGACGTGCAAGCTTCATACCGTATGCTACAGCGTGTGAGCTCTCAATTGCAGGAATGATACCCTCAAGACGGGAAAGTGTAAAGAATGCATCAATGGTTTCATCATCATCAATTACATCATATTTAACTCTGCCGATATCCTGCAAAAATGCGTGCTCAGGACCTGAAGAAGGATAATCAAGACCGCTTGCAACAGAATAAACAGGTGCAGGCTCACCGTTTTCGTCCTTAAGCATAATGCTGTTAAATCCGTGCATAATGCCTTCTGTTCCATATTTAAGGCTTGCCGCATGGTCGCCCATTTTGGGGCCTCTGCCCAGAGGCTCAATACCGTAAATATCAACATGGTCGTTAAGGAATCCGGCAAACAGACCTGCTGCATTTGAGCCGCCACCTACACAAGCAACAATCGCATCAGGAAGATGTCCTGTCATATCAATAAACTGTTCTCTTGCCTCTATACCTACAACACTTTGAAAATCTCTAACCATCATAGGGAAGGGGTGAGGACCGAGAACAGAGCCTATGCAGTAGATAGAATCCTTATACTCTCTGCTATACGCATCAAAAGCGGCATCAACAGCTTCTTTCAAAGTTTGGAGTCCGTGTGTAACCTCAACAACATTTGCACCCAAAATCTTCATTCTTGCAACATTGGGAGCTTGTTTTTTAATATCAACAGAGCCCATATAGATATCACACTCAAGTCCGAAGTAAGCTGCGGCAGTTGCAAGTGCTACGCCATGCTGGCCTGCACCGGTTTCAGCAATAACCTTTTTCTTACCCATATACTTTGCAAGAAGAGCTTCACCCATGCAGTGGTTGAGCTTATGAGCTCCAGAATGGTTCAGGTCTTCACGCTTTGCGTAAAGCTGTACCTTACCGCCAAGCATATCTGAAAGTCTCTCAAGGTGAGATACAGGTGTAGGTCTGCCCTGAAACTCTTTTCTGATTCGTCTGAGCTCAGCAATGAACTTTCTGGACTGGCAAATAGAGAAGTATGCTTCAGTAATTTCAGCCATAGCAGCCTTAAGCTTATCATCAATATATACTCCGCCGTATTTTCCGAAGTAGCCGTCTTTATCAGGATAGTTGTTAAAATAGGTGTCAAATTCAATACCATTAAAATTCATAATATATTCCTCCAAATTATAGTTAATAGATTAATTGTAAAAAAGCATCAAGAACGCCATCGTTTGGTTAGTAGCATAATATATCAGCCTCTGTTTACAAGTCAAAAGCGAAAACAAAGACGCCCTTGACAGGATTTTCTGCCAAGGACGAATAAAACTTATCCGCGGTGCCACCTTGATTTCACGGTTTACCGTGCACTTAACAGGATACAAACATACCCTCGGCAACTAACGTGTGCCATACGTTGCAGAATACTCTGTAACTAAGTTACATTTGACTGCACCCTCAGCGGTCCATTTGACAATCTGTTTCTTACCTGAATTCCAGCTACACAGGCTCTCTGTAAAGGCATAACTGCCGTTATCTCCGCGTCAACAGTTTAATTATTAAATTCTTATTCATTATATCATCCGATACTTAATATGTCAACAACATTTTCTTTGAGCAATCACTTTTCACAGAAACAGAAATTTTTCATATTATGTTAAAGAAACGTCTGAAAGAGGTGTTAACGTGGCTTACGATGCAAGAGAATTGCTTGCACGGTTAATTCAGTGCGAGAGCGGAGGCGAAGGTGAAATTGGGATGAGAGCTGTCGCCTCAGTTATAATAAACAGAGCAAATACAAACATAGGAGAGTTTGGAAGAGTAAGTAACGGCGGTGACGTTAGAGCTATAATCACACAAACCTGTCAATTTGTATGTATGAAGGAATTTGTAGGAGGTGAATACAACTCACAAAACGTCTATAATATGAACCCTGAGGATATTCACTATGAAATTGCCGACTGGGCACTTGCCGGAAACACAGACAGCTCAGTGGGCAATTCACTATTCTTTTTTAATCCTTACAGTACGAATTGTCCTCGTTACTTCCCATCAAACGTAGGTGTTATTTATAATAGAGTAGGCGATCATTGTTTTTATGCACCGACAAACGCATATGCTAATACTTAACTAAAGGAGATTTTTACAATGGATAATTCTTTTGACCTTATGAAAATATACGGTATACCTCCTGCAAGGTACAACGAGAATGAACCGATTGATTTATATTATTCAAATCTGCCCTCACTTGAGCAGATAGCTTCTTATAATCTTGCACTGCAAAATCAAGGCACAAACACCACAAGCACTCAGGTTAATATGTCTCCTCAAGGACTTCCACCTGTTCCTCAGATAAATCAGAATATGTCAACTCCTACAACAACCATGGGAATGGATTCAAACGACATCACAAGTATTCTTACCCCTACAGGCAGTCAACAAAGCTCAGCTTCTGCAGAACTTCCTCAGCTAAGTATGGGTACAAGTGATGTTACACAGCAGATAACAGATTTCAGCAGACCCTATCCTGTTACAGCAGAAAGCATACAATATCTCAACGGATTTATCAGAACACAGATAGGCAGACGTGTTCAGGTGGACTTCCTGATTGGCAACAATGAAATTTTAACAAAGGACGGGTTCTTGTTAGGTGTAGGTGCTAATTACATTCTATTAAATGAAATCGGCACTAACGATATTACTGCCTGTGATTTTTATAACATAAAATTCATCAGATTCCTGTACTGAGCAAACGAGAAATTACCGAATTGGACAGCAAGAAACCTTTTTGCGTAAGTTTTATACATTCGTCTGTAATAATTAATAAGCCGAGCTTTTCAAGATTTTTTGCCTCTGAAATTAAATTTTCTGTAGGGCAGAGCTTGAAAAGCTCTTTGTTTTTTATGAAGTTAAAACCTTCATCAGTTCTGAGAGATAGCATTAAATACTCTTCGGGAGTATGGCCCTCAGACTCGAATATTAATTTATCATCATAAAAATCTTTAATACTTCTCGGATAATAAAAGCGTTTTCCGTTAAGTAGAGAATGAGCTGACGGGCCAATGCCTATATAGTCATCCAATATCCAGTATTTCATATTATGTCTGCTTATTTGATTTTCTTTGCAGAAGTTTGAGATTTCATAATGTCTGAACCCATTATCTTTGAGTTTATTAGCAGTATATTCATAAAAGTCTGCCTGTAAGTCATCATCAGCAAAAGTTAGATTGTCACTATTAAAATAAAAAGGGGTATTTTCTTCTATCTTCAGCATATAAGTGCTGATATGAGTCGCTCCGCTTCCTATACAATAATCAAGAGTTTTGTCAAGGGAATCAAAGGTTTGCAAAGGAATTCCTAACATAACGTCAAGAGAGAAGTTTCTGATACCATTTTTGAGAAAACTTTCTATGGTAATATTTGCATCAGTTAATGTATGCAATCTGCCTAAAAGCTTCAATTCCTCGTTATCAGCACTTTGAAGCCCCATTGAAACTCTGTTAATTCCGTTTGCACACAGAGAGGTAAAATCAAGCCTATCCGTGGAATTTGGGTTCACCTCAATAGTGATTTCAGTATCAGAAGCCACATTAAATTTTCTGTAAACTGACTCCAGAGTTCTGTTAATTCGATCAGTGCCCAAAACACTGGGAGTGCCACCACCAAAGTAAATTGTATCAACACTTCTTTCGGAAAGTTTAGAAGCCCATTTACTAAATGATTTATCAAGCTCCGACACATATTCATCCATCAAAATCGAGTCTGATGCCACACTGAAGAAATCACAATAATTACATTTTTTGACACAAAAAGGAATATGAATATACAAGCCTACAGAATTATTCAAAAGTATCGCTCCATTCTATTAAAAGGGTTGAGGCAGAAACCCACAGGTCTCTGCCTCAAATTTGGAAGGTATATGAAAAATAGGAAAGATCTTATATTGCAAAATCATTGTATCAAATTATACAAAAAATGTCAAGAGTATGAATAATTATTCGACAATTAATTAACAGCACTAATCACATATTTATATATATCATCTTGTATTCTTGACAGAAAGCTTGCACAAAAGTATAATATATGATTGGAATAATAAGCATTGGAGATATAAGAAGTGAGTAATTTAACCGAACAAATCAGCAAACGCCGCACGTTTGCTATTATATCCCACCCTGACGCAGGTAAAACAACATTGACAGAAAAATTGCTTCTGTACGGTGGAGCTATAAACACAGCAGGCTCAGTTAAGGGTAAAAGGACTTCAAAGCACGCAGTATCTGACTGGATGGAGATAGAAAAACAAAGAGGTATTTCTGTTACATCATCTGTTCTTCAGTTTAAATACAACGGCTATTGTATCAACATTCTTGATACCCCTGGTCATCAGGACTTCTCTGAAGACACATACCGAACACTTATGGCTGCTGACTCTGCAGTAATGGTAATTGATGCTTCAAAAGGTGTTGAGCGTCAGACTATTAAGTTGTTCAAAGTATGCGTAATGCGTAATATCCCTATAATTACTTTTATCAACAAGATGGACCATGAGTCAAAAAATCCTTTTGACCTCCTTGATGAGATAGAGCAGGTTCTTGGAATTAACACTTGCCCTGTAAACTGGCCCATCGGCTCAGGCAGAGATTTCAAGGGTGTTTACGACAGAAAAACCAAAAGTGTTCTTGCATACACTGCAAATAACGGACAAAAAGAGGTTGAAGAGAAAATCATTCCTCTTGAAAGCCCTGAACTTACCGAAACTGTTGGTAAGTATATGATAGATGATTTTCTCGGAGACATTGAACTGCTTGAAGGTGCAGGAGATGAACTTGACCTTGACTTGGTAAGAGAGGGAAAGCTTACACCTGTCTTTTTCGGCTCTGCACTTAACAACTTTGGTGTAGAACCTTTCCTTAAGGACTTCCTTGAGTTTACAACCTCTCCGCTTCCAAGAGAAACTGACGAAGGTATTGTAGCTCCTGACTCAGACTTTATGTCAGCCTTTGTTTTCAAAATCCAGGCTAATATGAATAAGATGCATCGAGACAGAATTGCATTTATGCGTATTTGTTCAGGTAAATTCCAGAAGGATATGGAAGTAACTCACGTACAGGCAGGCAGAAAAATCAAACTTTCCCAACCTCAGCAGATGATGGCTTCTGACAGAGAGATGATTGAAGAAGCTTATGCAGGAGATATTATCGGTATCTTCGACCCCGGCATTTTCTCAATCGGTGACACAGTTTGCTCCACTGGACACAAAGTTCAGTTTAAAGGTATTCCTACTTTTGCTCCGGAACATTTTGCTTTAGTGCGTCAGAAGGACACCATGAAACGTAAGCAGTTCATAAAGGGTACTTCTCAGATTGCACAGGAAGGTGCAATACAGATTTTTCAGGAGCTGGACGCCGGTATGGAAGAAGTAATAGTAGGCGTTGTTGGTACGCTTCAGTTTGATGTTCTTAAGCACAGACTTGAGAACGAATACAACGTTGATATCATTATGACATCCCTGCCTTATCAATTCATCCGTTGGATTGGCAACAAAGACCTTGACCCCAAGACTCTTGACCTTGCATCTGATACTAAAAGAATACAGGACCTTAAAGGAAACCATCTGCTTCTCTTTACAAGTGAATGGAGCATTGATTGGGCACTTGACCATAATAAAGGTCTTGTTTTAGAGGAATTCGGCAGAAACTCCTGATAACAAAATTTAAAGGACACGCAAAACAAACGCACTCTCTGAATATGATTTTATATAAATCATAGGGGAGTGCGTTATTTTGTTGGATTTTTTACTATGGATTGCAAATTACTGCTACGTATTTATACTTCATGTTTGTAAAGGTGGTTCTTTTCCCAAACCACTGTCAGCAAAAGAGGAAGAGGAATACCTCAGGAGATGCAAAAATGGAGATATAGAAGCCAGAAACAAGCTTGTTGAACATAACCTGAGACTTGTAGCTCATATTATAAAGAAATATTATGCGGTTCAATCTGACCACGATGATCTTGTGTCTATTGGTACAATAGGTCTGATTAAAGCTATAAACACCTTTGACTCTGAAAAACAGATTAGGTTATCAAGCTATGCTTCCAGATGCATAGAAAATGAAATTCTGATGTATTTCAGATGCGGAAGAAAATCTTCTCAGGATGTCTCGCTGAACGATGCAATCGATACTGACAAAGAAGGAAACCCTCTTACGCTAATGGATGTGCTTGCTGTAGAAGAAAATTATGCAGATGACCTTGATTTCAAAATTAAATCCAGCAAACTAAACGAATATATCAACAGCGAGCTTAACGAAAGAGAAAGGAAAATTATAGTGCTTCGGTACGGACTTGGAGGAAAGGAATCCCTTACCCAACGAGAGGTTGCAAAGTTAATGGGAATATCCCGCTCTTACATTTCAAGGATTGAAAAGAAAGCTCTTCTTTCTCTGAGGAAGAAGTATGAGAAAGGCTAAACAAATAATCTGTATATCGTATTTAAAATCAAACAGATTGTAAAACCAATAACCAATGGTGTTATTATAGAAATAAACGTCCATAAATTACTGCCTGTTTCTTTCTTGATGGATAAACAGGTTGTAGAGCATGGAAAATGAAAGAGACACAGAATGATTGTGCATAATGCAGTTATAATACCCCAACCGTTTACAGTCAAAATATTACCCAGTTCTGTCAGAGAAGAATAATCAGTTAAGGTACTTCCTGTATTGTAAGCCATAAGAATTACGGGTATTAGTATTTCGTTTGCGGGGAAGCTCAAAAACACTGATGTAAGAATTACTCCGTCAACACCTAACAGCAACGCAAAGGGTTCAATGAAATCGGTAATGTAATTCAGTATCGATATTTCATTTATACTGACATTGGTGAGAATCCATATAACAGCCCCGACAGGGACAGATACAATCACCGCTCTTGACAGAACATACAATACTTTTTCCTTAATTGACAGTAAAATCACTTTTATTATCTGAGGCTTTCGATAGGGTGGAAGCTCTAACACAAAACCTCCCGCGTTTTCACTTTTAGAAAAACGCGACATAACGAAGGTGACGCCTAAGGTAACAAAAACAGCGAAAACAAGTATAAGAAGCAATATCCCTGTAGTTACTAATGAATTATAAAAATTCCCTTTTGAATTATCACAGATAAACACAGAAATCAAGGCTATAAGAGTAGGAAGTCTTCCGTTACAAGGAATAAAGCTATTTGTCGCAATCGCAAACAAACGCTCCTTTGGGTTTCTAATAATTCTGCAACCCATGACACCGCAGGCGTTACAGCCAAATCCCATAAGCATTGTCAGCGCCTGCTTTCCATTGCTGCCGGCTTTGCTAAAGATTCTATCAAGATTAAAAGCAAAACGAGGTAAAATACCTGTATCTTCTAATATTGCAAATAATGGAAAGAAAATCATAGCAGGAGGCAGCATAACAGATACTACCCATGTAACTGTTGTGTATACTCCGTCTATCAGCAAACTGCAAATAACCTCTGGTATATTAATTGCTGACATAAAATTCAGAAGAGCGGTTTTTAAATAATCAAAGACAATGTTGAGTAACTGTCCGGGATAATTTGCGCCAAATGCAGTAAGCCAAAAAACAACTGCAAATACCAATATCATAACAGGAACTGAAGTTAAAGGAGAAAGCAAGAGCTTATCTATCTTTCTGTGTAATGTGCTGTATCCTTCGCCTTTTTTGCAAATACACAGTTCAGCTATGTGCTTGCTATATGTTGATACTTTCTCTGATAGCTCCGCATAACTATCATTAGTTGATGATTCAAAAATATCAGAAATGCTGTTTACACAATAAGTTTTAGTCGTACCCTCTGACACGCCGATAACTGCATCTATAAGCTCATTAATTCCTTTCTTTCGGGATGCAGACACAGGTATAACAGGTATTCCAAGCTGTAAAGATAACTCAGCTGAATCAATCTCAATGCCTTTCTTTTTAACTTCGTCCATAAAATTCAGGCACAATACAGCTTTGCTTGTTAAATTCAGAATCTGTAACACCAGATTAAGGTTTCGTTCTAACGCGGTTGCATCGGCAACGATAATTACACAATTATGCTCGTTACTACATATATAATCTTTAGTTATGATTTCTTCAGGGGAATCGCAAAGCAGGGAATAGGAGCCGGGCAAGTCAACAACTTTGACTAAATAATCATTAAATTCAAATTCACCGCTTGTTAGAGTCACAGTCTTTCCTGCCCAGTTGCCTGTATGCTGATTCATACCTGTAAGCTGATTAAAGAGGGTGGTTTTTCCAACATTAGGGTTTCCTGCTAAAGCAATAATATAATCGCTTTGTGCTTTTAAACTTCTTCTAAAGTTAAAAAAAAGCATTTATTCACCGCTTACTTTTGGATTACATTAATATGCTTTGCCTCATCACTTCTGAGTGCAATCAAAGTTCCTTTAATCAAGTATGCCGTAATCTTTTTTCCAAATCCGTTCCATATCGGATATATGTCCGTGTTATACGTAAAACCTAAATCCAGAAGTCTCAGTCTGTTATTGCACTTCTTATTAATGTTCAATATATTTCCTTTGTTTCCAATTTCAAGTTGATTAAGCGTAAGATACTGCACAAGAATGCACTCACCTTGTTTGATGTGATTTCACAATATATACTATGTAAAGAGTACACTACTGTGAATAAATTACTTTTCACAGAGTGTTTTTTATGTTATAATAAGTTACATATAAAAAGCATATAATTAATTGGTGATTTGTGTGAGTAATAAACGATTATTTGTATGCCTGTCATTAATTCTTATTATGACCTGTATTGTGTCTTCAGTGTTTGTAACAAGCGGCGACTCAGCCACTGCTACAAGTGCCGACACCTCTTATAAACCTGTTATTGTTATTGATGCAGGCCACGGCGGTGAAGACGGTGGAGCAGTTTCAAGCACAGGAAATATGGAAAAAGACATCAACCTTAAAATCGCATTAAGCCTACAAAAATTATTTTTACAAGGCGGATTTGAGGTTGTTATGACACGCACAGAAGATAAGGCTATTTACTCAAATGATGCAACAACGCTAAGAGAAAAGAAAGTTTCTGATATTCACAACAGAACTGCTATATGTAACGAAAACAGCAACAACATCTTTATCAGCATACACCAGAACAAATTTGAGCAAAGCAAATACAGCGGTACACAGGTATTTTATTCAGTAAACGACCCTTTGGGAAGCAAGCTTGCAGAATGTATAAGAGCATCTGTTAAGGGGCTACTGCAATCGGAGAATAACCGTCAATGCAAACCTTCCACAGACAGCGTTTATATTTTGAAAAACGCAACAGTTCCCGCGGTGCTTGTCGAATGCGGTTTTTTGTCAAATCCACAGGAGGATGCTTTGCTCACTACAGACAAGTACAGGACACAGCTTGCTTTTGCAATATACTCAGGCTTTCTTGAATTTTACTATATGGAATACTGAATTTTAACAGGAAGTGGTAACAATGGCAAAAATAAAAAATGTTTATATTTGCAGCGAATGTGGATACGAATCTCCAAAATGGTATGGAAAATGCCCATCCTGCGGTAACTGGAACACTATGAACGAAGAGGTCGTTAGCAAATCCGAAACCTCTTTATCAAATAAAAGGCAGGCTGTATACACAAAGCCTGTAAGCATAACCGAGATTTCCACTACAGACGAACACAGGTATATTACCGGAATATCGGAGCTAGACAGAGTATTAGGCGGAGGTATAGTTAAAGGAAGTCTCATACTTCTTGGCGGTGACCCAGGCATAGGTAAATCAACAATTCTTTTACAGATTTGCAGGCAGCTCACAAAAGAGCTGAAAATTCTATATGTATCAGGAGAGGAATCAAAACGCCAGCTTAAACTTCGTGCAGCAAGACTTGATGCTGAAAATGAAAACCTTTTGGTACTCACCGAAACTGACGCACAGGTAGTTGCTGAAGTTATCAGGGAAGATAAACCTGATATGGTTATGATTGACTCTATACAGACTATGTCTATATCTGAGCTCAGCTCATCTCCGGGCAGTGTTACTCAGGTTAGAGAGTGTACAAACTATCTGATGAGGGTTGCTAAAGGTTTAGACATTCCAATGTTCATTGTTGGTCACGTAAACAAGGAAGGCTCAATTGCAGGTCCAAAAGTGCTTGAACACATAGTTGATGCAGTACTGTACTTTGAGGGTGACAAGCAGATGTCATACAGAATCCTCAGAGCTGTTAAAAATCGATTTGGCTCTACAAACGAAATCGGTGTATTCCAGATGAGTGAAAACGGTCTTGAAGAAGTTCAAAATCCCTCTATGATGCTTCTTTCAGGCAGACCAAAAAACGTATCGGGAACTTGCGTTGCTTGCACAATGGAGGGCACAAGACCTATCCTTGCAGAGGTTCAGGGCCTTGTTTCGGCATCACCCTTTGGAAATCCAAGAAGAATGTCTACGGGTTTTGATTACAGCAGAATGTCTCTTATTGTCGCAGTGCTTGAAAAGCGTGCAGGATATTACTTTTCCAATACTGATGTTTACATAAATGTTATTGGCGGTTTACGCCTTGACGAACCGGCTACAGATTTAGCAGTAGCTATGTCGCTAATATCAAGTCTCAAAGATACGCCCATTGCAGACAACGCTATAGCCTTTGGTGAAATAGGTCTTGCTGGAGAAATCAGAAGTGTTTCTCATGCACAGGAGCGCATAAATGAGGCATCGAGGCTGGGATTTAATAGAATTATTGTACCGCTTAACAATTTAAAGAACGTGAAATCCCCTAAGGACGTACAGATTATAGGTGTAAAGAATATTCGCGAGGCATTTGATGCACTTACATAATAATTACAAGCACACTGTACTGATGGCACCTGATCAAACATTATCCCGGAAACTAAACAGTTTAGGAATTAATGTGATTAACAGTACAGAAATAAAACAACTACCGAAGAACGAAAGGCATCACGCTGATATGCAGTTATGTATTATTGGCAATACAGCATTTGTTCCCGTTGATTGTACAGAATTCTCTAAAGAACTTACAAAACTATTCGGATACAACACAGTTATTTGTGAGACTCTGGGAGAAAAATACCCTAACAATGTTTCATTGAACGTTGCGTTAATTGGCAACAATCTTCTTTGTAAAGCTTCAGCAATTGCAAAAGAAATAGCACAATTCTGTGCTGAAAACGATATAAACATAATTAACGTAAATCAAGGATATACTAAGTGTTCAACTCTTATATTAAATGAAAAAGCTATAATCTCAGCAGATATTACTATATGCAAAGCTGCCAAAGAAGCAGGCGTTGAAGCACTGCAGATAACGCCCGGTTATATTTATCTGGACAACGCAGATTACGGATTTATAGGAGGCTGCAGCGGAAGAATAGGGGACACAGTATACTTTTTCGGTGATATTAACACACACCCGAATGCAGAACAAATAACTAAATTCATAGAAAAACAAAATATGAATTGTGTTTGTCTAACAAGTGGGCCGCTTAAAGACATAGGCGGTTTTGTTCTAATAAAATAAAGCACCGATAATCGTATAACTCATCGAACATATGTATTTACTAAAACAGGTTTACAGCCTGTTTTTATTTAAGTTAATATTCGAACATATGTGCCGTAGGCAATTATAGGCCAAGAAGGTAGTCAGCTGAAACTTTATAAATCTTACAAAGTCTGATAAACAGGTGGAGTGGCAACTCACGGACACCTGATTCGTATTTAGAGTATTGCTCCTGACGAATACAAAGAATATATGCAATATCAGCCTGAGTATATGAATGTAACAAACGTAACTGTTTAAGTCGCAAACAATATAATTGAATCATAATATAAACTCCAATACATTACAAAATTTATGTCTGATTAAACATAGAATAATATGTGTATTCAGACATAGTATTTATATCATAGTTTAAAAAGAAAATAATGTAGAAGAATGTTACTAATCAATTTATTAATAATAGAGTATAATTATGAAAGCTGGAGTTTATTACACAGAAATTAAATATAATTTATAAGCTTCTACAAAATAAACGTTCTTCAAGTAGTCTGCACATAATAAATCAGTTCAAATAAACATAGCCAAGATCAAAAATAAACTCTCTGTATAATTTCACCTCCCCTAAATTACACAAAATATTCATTTTGTGTAATTTTCTTTATAAGAAATTACACCCCTACTTTTTATGTTATAATTATAAATGGACAATGATACTAAACAACTGCAATATAAATTAAAATGTTAGGGTGATTTCAATGCTTGCAAAAAACTATATAGACAGTGCACCTCCTCTTGTACGTGATTATTTGGTTCATCTTCGTGTAATCAAATCAAAATCAGAAAAAACTATTGAAGAATATTTTATTGATATACGAACCTTTTTCCGTTTTTTAAAAATTCACAGAGGTCTTGTTTCTAAAGATGTTCCTTTTGAAGAAATACCTATAGACGATGTTGATTTGGAGTTAATTCGTTCAGTTTCTCTGAGCGATGCTTACGACTTTATGCTATACCTCACAGACGAGCGTAAAAACAACAGCTCCACACGTCTCCGTAAAACCTCTGCCCTACGCGGCTTCTTCAACTTCCTTTGTGTCAAAAAACAAGTTCTCAGCGAGAACCCGCTGAAGGATTTAGAAACACCACAACAAGTAAAAAGCAAGCCTAAGTTTCTTACGTTAGACCAATCAGTTAAACTGCTAAACTCTGTAGACGGCAAGAACAAAGAACGTGACTACTGTATTCTTACATTATTCCTTAACTGCGGTATGAGACTTTCAGAATTAGTTGGACTTAATGTAAATGACATAAGTCCTGATAATTTTATACGAGTTATGGGTAAAGGAAACAAAGAAAGAATAATTTATCTCAATGATGCTTGCGTAAATGCAATAAACGATTATCTGAAAGTAAGGCCTGTAGAGGGCCTTAAGGATAGAAAAGCGCTGTTTATAAGCAGTCAAAAAAAACGTCTGAGTGCACCTATGGTACAAAAGCTTGTATATAAATACTTAGAAAAAATAGGTCTTGACTCTCAGGGGTATTCTTGCCATAAATTGAGGCATACAGCGGCTACGCTTATGTATCAGCACGGAAACGTAGATGTTCTTGTATTACAAGATATACTGGGGCATGCGAACTTAGGAACAACGCAGATTTATACTCACCTTAACACTAAACAAAAAGAAGAAGCCGCAAAAGCTAATCCGTTAGCTAATATTAAGAAAAAAACATCAGGTGAAACCTAAACAAAAATTCCTACTGTAGAATTATACAGTAGGAATTTTTGTTTAGATATCATTATTAAGTAAGTCTGCATAGGATTCACGCTGAATCACTACACGGCTTTTACCCTCTTTGACCATTATCATTGCAGGTCTGAGAATTCTGTTGTAATTTGAAGCCATAGAGTAATTGTATGCACCTGTGGTAAGTACTGCTACAACATCTCCAACCTGAGGGTCTACAATAGAAATGTCCTCTTGAATAAGGTCACCGCTTTCACAGCATTTACCTGCAAGGGTTACATTTTCTGCAATTTTTCCCTGTGCTTTGGAAGCATTCAGAACAGTATACTCAGCCTGATAGAGAGCATACCTGATATTATCTGACATACCTCCGTCAACAGATACATATGTGCGAATATCTTTAATATCCTTGACATTTCCTATTGTGTACAAGGTTGTACCTGCTTCGCCCACAATGGAACGTCCGGGCTCTATGTGAAATTCAGGTTCAGGCACCCCAAGTTCTTTGCAAGTCATTTGTAAAATCTGTGCAACAGGTGTCAGATACTCCTCAATTTCAAGAGGTGAGTCAGCATCTGTGTAACTGGCACCTAAACCGCCGCCTAAATTCAATTCCTGAATCCACTTCCCTGTTTCGTTATGAATAGTTGCAAAGAATTCAAGCATAACTTTTACTGCATCGGTGAAAGGTTGTGTGTCAAATATTTGAGAACCGATATGACAATGAAGTTGGCAGAGTTCGAGATTTTCACAGGATATAGTTTCTTTGACGGCTTCCAGAGCTTCGCCGTTTTCAATTGAAAAACCGAATTTAGAATCAATTTGACCTGTACGGATATAATCGTGTGTGTGAGCTTCTATGCCGGGCTTAATTCTAAGCCCTACATTTTGCTTGATTTTCGCTTCAGAGGCGATTTTATCAAGCAGATGAATCTCGGTAAGGTTATCGATAATAATTCGTCCTACGCCGTTTTCTACAGCCATTTTAAGTTCATCATAAGTCTTATTGTTACCATGAAAGAAAATTCTCTGTGCAGGAAAGTTTGCTTTGAGTGCTGTGTACAACTCACCGCCTGAAACCACATCCACACCCATTTTTTCTTCAGCCATAATCCTGTAGATTTCAAGGCACGACAACGCTTTACTTGCATAGCAAGGAAAACTACCTTCTTTAAAATTCTGAGAAACAAACGATGTATATCTTTTACAATTATTTCTGATAAGTTTTTCGTTCATTACATACAAAGGTGTACCGTATTTATTAGCAAGAGCGACAGTGTCACAATCCTCAATAAATAAATGACCGTTATCACCAAATCTAAGTCCGGGAGTTAACATCAGTTCCACTCTCCCCTCTCTAAGTATTTATCAATGATAGCTCTGACTTCTTCAGTTCCTTCTCCGTTCAGTGCAGAGAACGGAATAAATTCTGCGTTGTAACCTGAAAGAAGTTCTTCATAAAACGTTATTTGCTTAGCAAGCTCTGTTTTATTCAGCTTATCCTTCTTGGTAAGGACAACAACGAAGGGAAAACCAAGCTGTGACAGATACTCTATCATCTGAAGGTCATCGGCAGTGGGTTTATGCCTGATATCACAAATCTGGATAACAAGAGCAAATTTGCGGTCATCAGCAAAATAACCCTCAACCAACTCTCCCCAGCGTTCTTTCTCAGCACGTGCAACTTTAGCATAACCGTAACCGGGTAAATCAACAAGCATAAACTCTTTTAACGAAAAAAAGTTAATTGTTGCTGTTTTCCCTGGAGTTGCACTGACTCTTGCCAAGCTCTTTCTGTTAGTGATTTTGTTTATAAGAGATGACTTACCTACATTTGACCTGCCTGAAAACACAACCTCCGGCATAGTTGATTCGGGAAGCTGAGAGGAAACACCGCAAGCCATCTCAAACTTTACATTGTTAATATCCATAAAAGCCTCCTAAGAGGTTAATTTGTTGCAAGACTTTGCACCTTACTTGTTGATTTTCTTGGTTTAATTTTCTTCTTGTCCTCTGGTTTTATAAGCATAATGTCAAGAACTTTATCAATACAGTCAACAGGGATAAACTCAACGCTTTCACGCACGACAGAGTCAACCTCAGAGATATCAGGAACGTTTTTATCAGGAATAATAACAGTTCTGATACCCGACTTATAAGCGGCAATAGCTTTCTCCTTAAGTCCGCCTATAGGAAGCACTCTCCCCCTGAGGGTAATCTCACCTGTCATAGCAACGTCATGTCTCACAGAAAATCCTGTTAGTGCAGAACATATAGCAGTAGCCATTGTAATACCTGCAGAGGGGCCGTCTTTAGGTACCGCTCCCTCCGGTGCGTGAACGTGGATATCCTGATTTTTATAAAAATCAGGGTCTATAGAATACTGTTTTACTCTTGAACGTATGCAAGTTATTGCCGTTTTTGCTGACTCTTGCATAACATCTCCCAGAGAGCCGGTAAGCTCAATTTTGCCTGTACCTTCCATAACTGCCACCTCAATGGGCAGAATTTCTCCGCCTACTGAAGTCCAAGCAAGTCCATTGGCAACGCCTACCTGATTCTTAGTTGAATAATAATCACCTGTATATTTAGCAGGACCAAGATACTCAGGAAGGTCAGTTGCAGTTATGCGCACGCAAGCGTAATCCTTAACAACCATAACCGCCGCTTTACGCATAACCTTGGAAATGATACGTTCCAAAGAGCGGACACCTGCTTCTCTTGTGTATTTATCAATAAGAGCATAGATTGCACTGTCGGTAATTTTAAAGTGCTTTGAGTCAAGGCCATTGTTTGCAAGCTGTTTCTTCACAAGATGCTTCTTGGCAATGTTGAACTTTTCCTCACGGGTATAACTGGAAAGCTCAATTATATCCATACGGTCTCTGAGCGGTTCTGATATTGCACTTAAATCATTAGCTGTTGTAATAAACATAACATCAGACAAATCAAAAGGAATATCCAGATAGTGGTCAACAAATGCAAAGTTCTGCTCACTGTCCAGCACTTCAAGAAGTGCTGATGTGGGGTCGCCTTTATAGTCATTTGAAAGCTTATCAATCTCATCGAGCACTATAAGAGGATTCATAGAACCTGCACGCTTCATACCAGCCATAATGCGACCGGGCATAGAGCCGATGTATGTACGTCTGTGGCCTCTGATTTCAGCTTCATCTTTGACACCGCCCAATGAAATCCGTGCAGATTTTCTGCCGATATCCTCTGCTACAGACAAAGCGATTGAGGTTTTACCCACACCGGGAGGTCCAACAAGACAAATGATGTTTCCTTTAGAGTTTGGATTAAGTTTTCTTACAGCTAAAGACTCAATGATTCTGTCCTTAACTTTATCGAGTCCGTAGTGATTTTTATCAAGTGCCACGCGCACACGTTTAAGGTCAATATTTTCCTCCGTGTAAATGTGCCATGGAAGCTCAAGACAAGTGTCAATATACGTTCTGATAAGTGCAGCCTCCTGACTGCCATAAGGCAGTCTTTCAAGTTTACTGCATTCTTTGAGGAGAATTTTTTCGATCTCCTCCCCCATATCCTTTTCCTTTATAGCTTCTCTGAGATTATCGCACTCAAGGTCAGGGTCTTCGCTGTCGCCAAGCTCCTCCTGAATAGCACGAATTTCTTCTCTGAGAAACATTTCACGCTGAGCACGGTCAAGATTTGATTTTGTTTTTTCAGCAATTTCACGCTCAATTTCAACAATTTGCAGTTCTTCATTCAATAAACCAATAAGAGACTCTGAGCGTTCTACGCAGTCTGTAATTTCAAGAATTGCCTGTTTGTTGTGATATTCAAGAGGAATGTGGCCTGTAATATAGTCGCTTAAGTCTCCACATCTGTGGCAAAGTCCAACCTTGAATAATATATCTGAAGGAAGCTTTGAATTAAACTCCCTGTATTTTTCAAATGCACTTTTGAGAACACGTACAAGTGCCTGTTCCTCAGTTTTATCAGAGCATTTATTCTCTTTAATTTTCATTACATCAGCACAAAGATATGAGTTATTATCTACAATGTACTTGATATCTGCTCTGTAAAGTCCCTCTAAAATTATACGGATTGTACCGTCAGGCTGTTTAACCATCTGTACAACACGGCACATAACACCCATCTGATAAAGATCATTGACCTCAGGGTTGCTATCAGCAGCATCAAACTGAGCAGATGCAAATATCAACTGCTCACCTTGCATTGCATAATTAATAGCATTTATTGATTTTTTTCTGCCCACATCAAGATGAAGCATCATCTTTGGGAAAACGACTATTCCACGCAAAGGTAGAACAGGGACGTTACATATCAGAGAGTCGTTTTCTAACATAAAATACCTCTCACGAAAAAATTGCAACTGCCGTACGCTGTTATTTTCAGCGTACGGCATAGTTAATCTTTATAAACACTGTCAAGAAGCAGATGCATCTACGACAGCACTTTCACCGCGGATAATAGTGGGTTCTGCTCCCTCTGTTATTACCTGTGCGGTTATAATTACTTTAGTTATCGTTTCATCCGCAGGAACATCGAACATAAGCTGAGTAAGTGTCTGCTCCATAATTCCTCTGAGTCCTCGAGCACCTGTCTGTTGTTCCAAAGCTTTTTCGGCTATTGCTAAAAGTGCATCATCAGTGAACTCAAGAAGTACATCATCATAAGCAAATAGCTTTTTGTACTGCTTCATAAGAGAGTTTTTGGGTTCAGTGAGAATCTTAACAAGAGCATCACTGTCAAGTCCTGAGAGTGCTGTGATAACAGGGAGTCTGCCCACAAGCTCAGGAATAAGTCCAAACTTAACCAAATCGTGAGAAACTACCTTTTCCATCCAGAAGGACTTGTTAAGAGTCTTTCTGTCTACAACATTAGCTTCAAAACCTAATGATGATGAGTCTGTACGCTTCTCAACTACCTTCTCAAGGCCTTCAAAAGCACCGCCGCAAATAAAAAGTATATTGCTTGTATCAATACTTATGAATTCCTGCTGAGGATGTTTTCTGCCACCCTGAGGAGGCACATTGGCAACAGTTCCTTCAATCATTTTAAGAAGAGCCTGCTGTACACCCTCACCGCTTACGTCACGGGTTATTGACGGATTCTCAGACTTACGGGAAATCTTATCGATTTCGTCAATATAGATTATACCCGTCTGAGCCTTTTCGATGTCATAATCAGCAGCCTGAATAAGCTTAAGAAGAATATTCTCTACATCTTCGCCTACATAGCCCGCCTCTGTAAGAGTAGTGGCGTCAGCAATAGCAAAGGGTACATCGAGTGCCTTTGCCAGTGTCTGAGCAAGAAGTGTCTTACCAACACCAGTAGGACCGAGCAATAGAACATTACTCTTAGAGAATTCTACATCATCGTCCTCATTGAACACACGTTTATAGTGATTATAAACTGCAACACTGAGAGTAATCTTTGCTTTATCCTGACCTATTACATACTCATCAAGAATAGCCTTAATCTCGTGAGGTTTTAAAAGCTGTGAAGCATCAATTATATCATCTATTGCGGCAGGCTTCACCAAATCACTCTCATCAAGTATTGACATACACAGCTCTACACACTGGTCACAGATGTAAACACCGTTTCCTGCAATGAGCTTGCCAACCATACCCTGAGTTTTGCCGCAAAAAGAACAGCAAACTTCGTTGTTGTCTTTATTGTTAGGCATAGTATTCCTCTTATCTTCTTTCAATTACCTTATCAATGAGTCCGTACTCAAGAGCCTGCTGTGCAGTCATAAAGTTATCTCTTTCAGTATCTCTTGCAATTACTTCATATGGCTGTCCAGTGTTCTGAGCTAAAATCTCATTGAGCTTCTTCTTAGTGTGAAGAATATGCTTTGTGTGAATTTCGATATCTGTTGCCTGGCCCTGAGCACCGCCACTGGGCTGGTGAATCATGATATCAGCATTAGGCAGAGCATATCTTTTACCCTTTGTGCCTGCAGAGAGAAGAAATGCACCCATTGATGCAGCCATTCCCATACAGATAGTTGAAACATCACACTTGATGTACTGCATTGTGTCGTAAATAGCCATACCGTCTGTAACAGAACCACCAGGGCTGTTAATGTAAAGGCTGATGTCCTTTGAAGGGTCCTGCCCCTCAAGATACAAAAGCTGAGCTACTACAAGTCCTGCAGAAACATGATTCACTTCATCGTTCAGTATAATTATTCTATCGTTGAGAAGTCGGGAGAAAATATCATAGGAACGCTCACCGCGACTGGTCTGTTCAATAACATAAGGTATTACACTCATTAAAATCATCCTTTCAGAATAATACTTAACAAAATCAGTGAGAGATATGCAAATGTTCTAAAAATTATTATTTAACTGCAGCTTCGTTTCTTACGATGTCCATTGCACGCTGTACAGCGAGGTCATCACGCTGATCCTCAACATCAACGAGCATTTTAACACGGTCAACGTCAACACCGTAGGTCTCTGCAAGTCTTGTGAACTCTGATTCAACTTCCTCATCAGTTACAGCGATATTCTCAAGCTGTGCAATCTTCTTAAGAGCAAGACGGAGCTTAACTCTACGCTCAGCATCCTTGCGATACATTGTCTTGAGAGCATCAACATCCATACCCATGTAACCGAGGTAAGTAGCCATATCCATACCCTGTGAACGCAGACGTGCGTCAAAGTCACGAATCATAGAGTTTACTTCGTTCTCAAACATAGCCTCGGGAATCTCGCCCTGTACAAGCTCAATAAGCTTATCAGTAATCTGATTTGAAATATCGTTTTCTCTTTCTTCCTTGAGTCTCTTGGAAATTGTCTCTTTAACTTCTTTCTTGTACTCTTCAACAGTTTCTTTATCGGATACATCCTTTACAAACTCGTCATCAAGCTCAGGGAGTTCCTTAGTCTTAATCTCATGAAGATTAATCTTAAACTGTGCGTCCTGACCCTTGAGTTCTTCAGCCTGATAGTCCTCAGGGAATGTTACTGTGATCGTGAACTCCTCACCTGCATTGTGGCCAACTATCTGCTCCTCAAAACCGGGAATAAAGGAACCGCTGCCAAGTGCAAGATTGTAGTTCTCTGCCTTACCGCCTTCAAATGCTACCTCACCAAGGAAGCCCTCAAAGTCAATAACAACTGTGTCGCCATCCGCTGCAGGTCTGTCCTCAACAGTAATCATACGGCTGTTTCTGTCACGGATTTTGTCGATTTCTTCGTTAATCATTTTTTCAGTTACACGAACTGCTTTAGCCTTAACCTCGATGCCCTTGTAGCCCTCGATTGTAACTTCAGGCTCAACAACTACAAATGCCTTAAACTCAAAGCCATTGTCTGTGCTGACTTCTTCTACAGACTCTACAGCTACAACCTTGAGACCTGCCTCTTTTATAGCAGCCTCGAGAGCTTCGGGATAGCAGAACTCAATTGCATCAGGATAGAATACATCTTTACCATAGAGCTTCTCTACCATTTGTCTGGGAGCTTTGCCCTTACGGAAACCGGGGATAGAAACCTGACCGATGTTTTTTTTGTAGGACTTCTGTACTGCTACCTCAAAAGTAGCTGCATCTACAGTTACTTCAAGCTCGTACTTGTTTGTTTCTTTCAGTGTTGATGATTTAAGTGCCATTTTGAAATTCCTCCATATAATGGTTTTTTGGTATATTCAAACGACAGGTACGGGATAAAACCCGGTATAGTCGCATGAAATCAGATTAAGTTTAATCCCCTCAAAATCACCTGTACATGCGTGCTTATGAGTTGCGGCACCATGAAGGTGGCCGTAATAACAACGCTTTATACCGTGCGCTTTGAGAGTGTTTATTATTTCCTCGCAGACTATAGTATCATAGACAGGAGGATAATGAAGAAAGACAACAGGTTCTAATCCTGTTTTTTCAGCTTCTTTAATAGAAGCTTCCAAACGTCCGACTTCTCTGTTTAAAATTCGCATATCTTTTTCGCCGGATGACTCGTAATTCCATCCTCTGGTACCGCAGATTGCAAGGTTGTCGGCAACATAGGCATTATTGAAGATAATGCTTATTGTATCAAAGCCTTTCTCAGCAAGATACTCGTCAATTTTCTTTTTTGTAGCCCACCAATAATCGTGGTTTCCTTTTATCAGGAGCTTTTTGCCGGGCAGAGAATTAATAAATGCAAAATCCTTATCACATTCTTCAAGCTTCATAGCCCAAGAGATATCACCTGCGATAACAACCGTATCTTCTTCTGTGACAAGCTTACGCCAGTTATTTTCAAGTCGCTGAACATAATCAGTCCAACCGCTGAAAATATCCATAGGCTTATCAGTACCAAGAGAAAGATGAAGGTCGGCTATTGCGAAAACTGACATTATTTAAGACCCAGTGCACCGAGCACATACTCAGGCATTGTCTCAGGCTCAATTACATCGCTGAAGCGGTCATTCATAGTTCTTGTTGCTTCAAGAGGTGCAGGAATTGCTACACCTGTAACAGAAGTAAGCTTGTCAACAACTGCAAACTCATCCTCATCTGTAATCTCTTTGCCTTCAACTGCGGAAAGCACAGCACGGGAAAATTTATAGGGGCTTGCTGTGGAAGCTATAACAGCAGGAGTTTTATCACCTGTAGCTTCAATATACTTTTCATATACATTAACAGCAACTGCTGTGTGTGTATCACAGAGATAGTCAGTGTCATTATAAAGAGCAGAAATAGTATCAAGAGTCTCCTGTTCAGAGCAGAAACCGCCGCTAAAAAGCTCATTTACTGTTTCCTTGATAGACTCGCTTACCTCATAAGTACCCTGAGTCTTAAGAGCAGTCATATACTCCTTAGTCTCGGCATCGTTTCTGCCGGAAAGAACATAGAGAAGTCGCTCAAGGTTAGAGGATACGAGAATATCCATAGAAGGAGATACTGTGGTAATGAAGTCTCTGTTCTTGTTATAAACACCAGTGTTGATAAAATCTGTAAGCACGTTGTTGGAGTTTGAAGCACAGATAAGCTTACCAAGTGGCATACCCATACAGCCTGCAAAGTAAGCTGCAAGGATATTACCAAAGTTACCTGTTGGAACAACAACATTGATCTTGTCTCCGAGTTTAATCTTACCTGCGTTTACCATATCGCAGTATGCAGAAATGTAGTAAACAATCTGAGGAAGAAGTCTGCCCCAGTTGATGGAGTTAGCACTGGAGAACATAAGACCGTTATTCTCTAAAGCAGAGATTACTTCATCAGTTGTGAATATCTTTTTAACGCCTGTCTGAGCATCGTCAAAATTGCCTTTAATAGCACAAACACCCACGTTGCTACCGCTTGTGGTGTTCATCTGATGCTTCTGCATGGGGCTTACACCGTCAGAAGGATAGAAAACAATAATTTCTGTATTTTCAACGTCTTTAAAACCCTCAAGAGCGGCTTTTCCGGTATCACCTGATGTTGCAACGAGAATTACAGCTTTCTTACCGTCTGCTGTCTTTTTAAGAGACTTTGTAAGCAGATGAGGAAGAATCTGAAGTGCCATATCCTTGAAAGCACAAGTAGGACCATGCCAAAGCTCCATAATATTAAGCTCAGCACCTTTGTGATTTACAGAAACAATGGGAGCAGGATTGTCAGAGCCAAACTTCTCAGCGGTGTAGGCTTTATCTACACAGTCTGCAATCTCTTCTTCTGTGAAATCAGTGAGGTAATCAGAGAGGATTTTCTTAGCTCTCTCTCTGTAATTGAGACTCAGAAGAGTTTCAAATGTAATCCCGTCATATACGGGAAAAGCTTCAGGCACAAAGAGACCGCCGTCACGGGAAATTCCCTGTGCAATAGCTTGTGCTGAAGTAACTGATTCTTTATTATTCTGTGTGCTGGTATAAAGCATATTTAACCAAACCACCCTTTCATTGCGAATAATATATTATTTTACACCATTTTCTGTAAAAAGTCAAAATGCACTAAAGAAATTATGAGCATTATAGTACATGATTTTTTGTACAAGTTGCTCAGTATAACCGATTTTCAGAAATTCTTCGTACAAAAATGGGATTTTTTCTATACCTTTAAGGTCTGTGGGGATATTGCTTCCGTCATAATCCGAACCTATTGAGAGAACATTCTCTCCGCCTAAAGATAAGAAGTGCTCCGTATGGAGTAAAAGGTCTTTTAAAGAAGCTGTGTCAGGAGATGCTGAAAGAAAGTCTCTATGGAAATTAACACCTACCAGTCCCCCGCTTCGCTTTATAACTTCAAACTGCTCATCTGTAAGATTTCTTCTATGAGGGCATACAGTTCTTGAATTAGAATGAGATGCTACGAGAGGTTTTGTTGCAATCTCAGTAACATCATAAAACAATCTATCACTTGCGTGGGAAATATCAATTACTATAGAATTGCGTTCAAGTTCGGGTATACACAAACGTCCGAAGTCTGTAAGTCCGATATGAGGAGCATCAGCACCTCCACCAATACAGTTCTCAGCGTTCCAAGTAAGAGTTATCATTTTAACTCGGTGTGTTTTGAGAAGTTCAATATTTCGTATATCGCCTGCAAGAAGAGCTCCGTTTTCAACAGTAAAAATGAATTTATGTTTATTATGAACCTTGCTTAATTCATCAGAAACAACAGGAATACCATGCATATTACTTTGCTTTGTTAAATGTTTGTATGCGTTGAAAAAGAGTTGTAGCTGAGCAGTATCATCCATATCATCAGGAATCCAGATAGCCATACACTGAGTCCACTTGTCGAAGATTTTACCTCTGTCCACCGATACTTCACAGGAGGTATCATTGAGACTTATATTTTCAGATACAGCTTTATAAAGCGTGTCGCAGTGCAGGTCAAAATACTGCATAGCTTCCTCCCTGTGAAAAAGCATTTTCGATATAGTTAATCTTATAAGGCTTATTTTTATCTTCTGTCAAAAAAACTTCTGCCACATCAAATCTGGGTTGCCTGTTACTCTGATTTGAATAGGTCAAATAGTATTTTGCCGCCTTGAGAATTATTTGTTGCTTCTTAATATTCACAGCATCAGCAGGCCGAGGAGAGCCCTCACCTGTTCTGGTTTTAACTTCAACAAATATAATATACTCTGTATTCTCGGCTATAATGTCAATTTCAGAATACTTATTACGCATATTGCGTTCAAGAATCTTATATTTATTTCTTTTAAGAAATTTTACAGTATAATCTTCGCCGATTTTGCCCTTAGCTATATGTGTAAACAATCCCATAATCACTTGAGTATATTCTTGAGAAAGCTCATCCTGTGCACAGGAGACGGACCGTACTCCTTAATCATATCAGTATGAAGCTTTGTGCCATATCCCTTATGTTTTTCAAAAGCATACTGTGGATATTCCTTTGCGTATTCCAGTAGGAGTCTATCTCTTGAAACCTTGGCAAGAATAGATGCTGCCGCAACAGACATTGAACGTGCATCACCTTTGATTATATATTCACAAGGTATATTAAGCTCAGGTGTACGGTTACCATCTATATAAGCAAAATCTGCAGGTATTTGTAACCCTTCAACTGCACGCTTCATTGCAAGCATTGTAGCATTTAAAATATTCAGTTCTTCAATTTCTTCAACAGACGCATAAGCAACATTATATGCAACAGCAGATTCTATAATTACGTCAAATAGCTTTTCACGTTTTTTCTCCGAGAGTTTTTTAGAATCGTTCACTCCATCAAGAATAAGTCCCTGAGGAAGTATTACTGCAGCAGCACAAACAGGGCCTGCAAGGGGTCCTCTGCCCGCTTCGTCTACTCCGCAGATGCTTTTATAGCCCTTATTGTAAGCAAGATTTTCAAATTCAAGCCAGTCCATAGTTACACCTCGTCAGCATTCGGAAACTCAAGAGTAATTCTGCCAAGCTTTGCACCGCGGAACTCATCCAAAAGCATTGCTGAAGCTCGTTCTGTATTAACCTCTCCGCCTGAAATAAGCATTCCTCGTTTTCTGCCGATAAGTTCCAACAGCTCATAAGAGTCCATATCACCTACGGTATCTGCATCCAGAGAAAACCGTTCGATAAACTTCTGAGGCTTAATCTCCTTGAGCAAGTCAAGAAGACGTACGGCAAGAAGCTCAGTATCAAGAATCTGGTCTTTGACAGCACCTGTGAACGCAAGACGCTCACCTACAAGCTGATCCTCAAATTTAGGCCAGAGTACTCCCGGGGTGTCAAGAAGTTCAAAGCCTCGGTCAAGTGTAAACCACTGGTTACCTCTTGTTACACCGGGCCTGTCCTCAACCTTAGCACGATTTTGCTTGACAACCTTATTGATAAATGAGGATTTACCCACATTGGGAATACCAACAATCATAACCCTGATAGAAGGATTTTTTATTCCTCTTGCCTGCTTTTTCTCTATGTAAGACTTGAGTAATTTTCTGCATTCGGGTACAACGCTGTTTAGACCCTTACCGCTTCTGCAGTCAATTGCAAGAGCACGAATTCCCTTCTTGCTGTAGAAGTCTATCCATTTTGCTGTAGCTACAGGATCAGCCATATCACATTTATTAAGCAGAATAAGCCTCGGCTTGCTTCCCACAAGAGAATCAATATCAGGGTTTGTTGAAGATATGGGGATACGTGCATCCTTAATCTCAACAACTGCATCAACAAGTTTAAGAGAAGCTTCAATCATTCTCTTTGTTTTGGTCATATGACCGGGAAACCACTGTATATTCTGATTTGTACTCATTAAATCACCTCAAAACAAAAAGCCTACATCAGATGATGTAAGCTTTTGATTCTTTGCTCTTAATATAAGTAACCGAAACGGCTAAACGGGAGAATTACAAACTGAGCTTTACCGATAATATCATCAACACTTACACAGTCAAAATAGCGGCTATCATAAGATACATCACGGTTATCACCCATAATGAAAGCTTCACCTTTGCCAACTGTTATTGAATACTCCAGCTCGCCTTCTTTGGATATAGTCGGAGTTGAGATGTAATCCTCATCAAGGAGAATACCGTCTACAAAAACCTCATGGGTTTCGTAGTTGATATAAACATCCTGACCTTCAAGAGCGATAATACGCTTGATGATAGGCTTATCGTAATACTTACCTGCCGGAATAACAACAATATCACCCACCTCAGGCTCATAGAAGAAGTTGGTGAGAATTACTTTATCGGTATTTTGCAGTGTGTTCTCCATAGATGTTCCGTCAATATTGATAAGACGGAAAACAAAGGTCAACAACAGTACCACGATTACTATTGCAACAACTATTGAGTGAATCCACTCAAAGAGTGTGTTAGTAACAGAAGAACTGTTGGGTGTGACTTTTGTCATCTGACTTTCGTCAATACCAAAGGATTCATCCTGAATATCAATATCATATTCATCAAGATCGATTTTTCTCATATTAACACCTGAATGATAGTAAAAAAAGGGACGGAAAGTCCCTTTTTCTGTAGTCTTGGTTGTAAATTACTTTTTGATAGCTTCCTTAACCTTAGCAGCTTTACCAACTCTGTCGCGGAGATAGTAGAGCTTGCTTCTGCGAACTTTACCATATCTGATAATCTGAACATCAGTTACGTTAGGGGAGTTTACAGGGAATACTCTCTCTACACCAACACCGTAAGATACACGTCTTACTGTAAATGTCTCAGAAACACCGCTACCACGCTTTGCGATAACAGTACCCTCGAACATCTGAATTCTCTCTCTCTCGCCTTCACGGATGTTAACAGCAACTCTTACTGTATCACCGATAGAAAACTGAGGCTTCTCTGCCTTGATTGAGCTTGCGGAAATTGCTTTGATTGCGTCCATTATAATGACCTCCATTTATTTTTTCGGAAATTCATACCTTTCGGCAGAGGACTATCCATATCAATTGCGGTTATACCGCCTGATTGAACTCGTCGCTGAGTACGACGGAAATTCAAATACTACAGTATAATAACATATTATTTCTGAATTTGCAAGTGTTTTTTGCGTAATCGGAAAAATAATTTTCAGTTACCTGTTTTTTACTTTTTCAAGAAATCTTTGAAAATAATCAGGAAGCTCTGACGTAAACTCCATATACTCTCCTGACACAGGGTGTTTGAAGCCTAAACGCATTGCGTGGAGACACTGACCTGAAAGCTCAGTTATTACCTTCTTAGGTCCATATACATCGTCCCCTGCCAGAGGATGTCCTATATATGACATATGCACACGTATCTGATGTGTCCTGCCGGTTTCCAGTTTACAGCTAATGTAAGAGAAATCCTTGAATTCTTCAATAACTGTGTAATGTGTGACAGCATACTTTGAGTTTTTATCAGTTACACACATACGTTTTCTGTCAACAGCACTTCTGCCGATAGGAGCATCAACTGTACCCTCTTGCTCTTTGAGGTGCCCGTAAATAACAGCTCTGTACTCACGTGTCATACTGTGCTCCTTTATTTGCTCGGACAAAGAAAAGTGTGCTCTGTCTGACTTAGCAACTACAAGAAGTCCGCTTGTATTTTTATCAATACGATGTACTATCCCAGGTCGCAAAACACCGTTAATTCCTGAAAGTTTCCCTTTGCAGTGATATAACAGTGCATTAACAAGTGTACCATCAGGGTTTCCCGCTGCAGGATGCACAACCATACCTTTAGGTTTATTAACTACAATCAGGTCACCATCTTCATAGATAATGTCTATAGGTATATTCTGTGGTACAGCCTCCAGTTCAGTAGCATCAGAAACAGAAACACAGACTACATCTTCTGTTGACACCTTGTAGCTCTTCGAAACAACTTTTCCGTTCACAAGAGCTTCTCCATCTTCTATTACAGATGCAATAAAGCTGCGGGATCTATCAGATATATTCTCTGATAGAAATTTATCTATTCTTTGCCCTGCTTTTTCTTCACTAACAATAAATCTATATTCCATATTACTCTGCTTTATCTTCTTTTACAGTTTGATTTTTATTCTTACCATAATAGAAAACTATGAAAACTACAAGAAGTATTGTACCTACAGTTACGCAATAATCTGCAAAGTTACAAACAGGAGGAAAGAAGGAAAGTGCAAGAAAATCCACAACATAGCCGTTAAAAATTCTGTCAATAAGATTGCCTATTCCTCCGCTAACAATTAAAGCTACAGAGGCATAGTACACTTTACTTTTAAAATCATCCTTAGTCATCATAAAAATGAGCACTCCACAGACAAGCAGTGTTACTGCAACGAAGACCCATCTGAAACCAGAGCCTAAGCCAAAAGCCATACCGTCATTATGAGTGTATGTAAAATCAAGAACTCCGGGAATAATTGTCACAGATTCACCAAGGTCCATATTCTGAACAATTAAATACTTTGAAATCTGGTCAACTGCAACCAGTAGAACAGCAAAAACCATAGCAATAATCACTGTTATTACCTCCTTAATAAAGCACAAGCGGTGCATTGAAATACACCGCTTTGGCTTATTAAATGTTAAAATAATTACTCAATAACAGACGCACATCTTGCACAGAGTGTTGGGTGGTCGGCATTCTCACCGACTGTCTTGCTGTAACCCCAACAACGCTCACATTTCTCGCCTTGTGCTTTATTTACAGTAACTGTAAGCTCACCATCAGCCTGCTCTACAACAACTTCTGACACGATGAATGCAGCATCAAGCTCGTTCTCTACTGACTTAATGAACTCATATTCAGCTCCTGTTGCAGAAAGAGTAACTGAAGCTTCAAGAGAAGACTTAATCATCTTGTCCTTGATAGCAACCTCAAGTTGCTTCTTAACTGTATCACGAAGTTCGTGAATCTTATCCCAGTTTGCAATGAAATCAGCATCAAGTGAAATTTCAATGGGAGCGGGCATATCGTTGAAAAGTACACACTCTGCATTTGCGTCAGCACGATGAGGCATATACTTCCAGATTTCATCTGATGTATATGCAAGGATTGGAGCAATCATTCTTGTCATAGAATCAAGGATAATATAGATTGCTGTCTGAGCCGCACGACGAGCCTTGGAATCAGCCTTTTCTGTATAGAGTCTATCCTTGAGAACATCAAGGTAGAAGTTGGACATATCAACAACACAGAAGTTGTGAATTGCGTGATATACCTGATGGAACTCATAGGAGTCATATCCAGCCTTAACCTTAAGGATAAGCTCGTTGAGCTTGTTGATTGCCCATTTATCAATAGGCATAAGCTCATCTATAGCAACAGAATCTGTATCGGGATTAAAGTCATTAATACAGCCGAGAATATATCTTGCTGTGTTACGAATCTTTCTGTATGCCTCGGAAAGTTGCTTCAGAATCTCTTTAGAAATACGGATATCAACATGATAGTCGGAAGATGCAACCCACAGACGGAGAACATCAGCACCATACTGGTCCACAACCTCCTGGGGATCAATACCGTTACCCAGTGATTTACTCATCTTCTTTCCTTCGCCGTCAACTACCCAACCGTGAGTAAGAACACTCTTGTAGGGAGCTTGACCGAACACAGCAACAGAAGTGAGCAGTGAAGACTGGAACCATCCGCGGTACTGGTCTGCACCCTCGAGGTACAAGTCAGCAGGCCATGTCAGGTTAGGTCTTGCTTTACATACAGCAGCATGAGTTACACCGCTGTCAAACCAAACGTCCATAATGTCTCTTTCTTTCTCAAAAGAGGTATGGCCGCACTTGGAACACTTAGCACCCTCGGGGAGAATTTCTTCAGCAGTATGAGTAAACCATGCATCTGATCCTTCTTCACGGAAGAGAGCAGCAACAGCGTCCATTGCTGCTTTATCGATATAAGGTTCACCGCACTCCTTACAGAAGAAGATAGGAATAGGAATACCCCATCTACGCTGACGGGAAATACACCAATCCTTACGGTCCTGAACCATTGAAGTAATTCTGTCTTTACCCCAGCCGGGAATCCACTCAACATCGTTGATAGCCTTTACTGCGTCTGCCTTGAAATCATCAACAGAGCAGAACCACTGGTTTGTAGCTCTGAAGAGTACAGGCTTCTTACATCTCCAACAATGGGGATACTGGTGAATAATCTTCTTGAGGCCGAAGAGGAGTCCAAGGCTCTCAAGGTGCTGTGCAATGGGTTTATTTGCGTCATCAGTGAGAAGTCCTGCAAACTGACCTGCTTCCTCTGTGAGTCTGCCGTCAGCATCAACAGGAACAATGATGGGAATTTCGGGATAATTACGGCATACATCGTAGTCCTCTACACCGTGACCGGGAGCAGTATGAACACAACCTGTACCGCTATCAAGAGTAACATGGTCGCCAACTATAACAAGGGACTCACGGTCAAGGAAAGGATGTCTTGTCTTAATATACTCAAGCTCGCTACCTTTAATTTCAGCAACTACTTCATAATCCTCAATACCTGCAGCCTCGAAAGCACTCTTGTAGAGCTCCTCAGCCATAACATAGAACTCATCACCGGATTTAATTACACAATAATTAAAGTCAGGACCTACACAAACAGCCACGTTGCCGGGCAGTGTCCATGTAGTTGTTGTCCAGATTACGAAGTATGTCTTCTGAGGGTCAACACCTAAAGCGGAAATTTTACCAAGGTCATCGCATACAGGGAATTTAACATAGATAGAGAAGCAGGGGTCCTCTGCGTATTCAATCTCAGCCTCTGCAAGAGCTGTTTTACATTCAGGACACCAGTAAACAGGCTTGAGACCCTTATAAATGTAACCCTTCTGAGCCATCTCTGAGAAAATTTCAATCTGTGTTGCCTCAAAATCCTTTGTAAGTGTGATATAAGGATTGCTCCAATCACCTATTACACCAAGCCTTCTGAACTGGTTACGCTGGTCATCAAGATAACCCAACGCAAAATCACGGCAAATCTGACGAAGCTCAACATCGGAAATTGCGTCAGAGCTGGAAACACCAGCTTTAGCTCTTGCCTTAAGCTCAGTAGGCAGGCCGTGAGTATCCCAACCGGGAACGAAAGGCGCACAGTAGCCTGACATATTCTTGTATCTTACAATAAAGTCCTTAAGTACCTTATTGAGTGCGGTACCAAGATGAATGTTACCGTTTGCATAAGGAGGGCCATCATGAAGAACAAACATAGGCTTGCCTGCGTTTTTCTCCATAAGCTTTCCATAAATATCGTTATCATCCCACTTTTTGAGAGTTACAGGCTCTGACTGAGGCAAACCTGCTCTCATGGGGAAATCGGTATTAGGAAGATTAAGTGTTTTGTTGTAATCCTGAGGCATAATTATCTACTCTCCAAATATCTTGAATTATTGTGAATCGGCATTGCCGTCATCATTATCATTGTCATTCTCAACATTATAATCATCGCCGAATTTAAGATTGGCGAAGCTTCTGCTGCGTTTTTTAGCAGGCTCCTGAGAAGCTGTTGTTTCTTCATTGTCGCTTATATCACTTACTATGCTGATATCAAATAAATCTTCTGCTTCAACTGTAGCTGCCTCTGAAACAACGGGAGTCTCAACTACAGGAGTAACAGCTTCTTCAGCAACAGGCTGAGGAGCAGATTCCTGCTGTGTTTCCTGAACAGGTTTAGCTGTAGGCTCGCTTTTTGCAGTGGCAACTTCATTAGCACGCTCATAGTCACCTGAATTATCAGTTGGGAAGCGTTCCTCTAAGGAAGCCTCCATTGACTGCGTGCGCTGAAGACTGGGAAGTTCCTTTGCAACAGCAATGTGCTTGTTACAATGATTTATAATATCGTCTCTGAGTCTGTTACACTCAGCTAAAAGCAAGGTATACTGCTTTTTCTGTTGCTTTATCTGAACATTGAGGTCGTAAAGCTTAGCCTTTGCCATATTCTCTGATTCCTCAAGAATGCGGGCAGCCTTTGTACGTGCATCTCTGATTGTAGAATCAGCCACTCTCTGGGCTGAGAGCATCGCATTACGCACAGAATCCTCATCAGCTCTGTACTCCTCTACTCTTGTAGCAAGAATGTCCATCTTCTTAATGAGGTCTGATTTTTCTTTTCTGAGTTGTTCAAAAGTAATAAGCACCTGATCAATAAAAGTATCAACATCTTCAGGCTTGTAACCGCCGATACCGGCTTTTCTGAAGCTCACATTTTTGATTTCTTCAATAGTCAGCACACTACTTCCCCCTTATATATAGTGTAATACCTTAATAACTAATCTGTCACGTTTTGTTCTGCCTGTCAAAGCTCCTACAATATACTTGCCGTAACCTCTGATAGTAATAACGTCATCCTCAGAAACCGTCTGTGCAGGCTTACTAACCTGCAGATAATTTACAAAAACCATATCTGATGATATGAGTCTGTCTGCTTCAGCACGGGAACTGTTTATGCAGGCGCTGACAAAGTTATCAATTCGCATAGAGGTCACAATAAGACTCAATTCTTCAGTTTTGGAACTGAGATTATCTGTGTCTCCTGTATATACTACAACAGTTACAGACTCACGTCCAACCTTATCTAATTCACGCATTATATGTTCAGCGATATCATTACGCACAAAGACTACAGCTTCCTTATCTGTAAGTTTAACAATATCACCGATGCACTCACGTTTAATACCCAGTCCCATTAATGAGCCGAGATAATCCCGATGAGTTAACACTTTGCTTCCTTTGGCTGTAATTTTCAGAGCTGTAATGGGAAACTCAGGCTCAGCGTTCAAAGTAACGCAAATATAAACACGAGTCGCGTTTTTATATCCACCGTACAGAGTATAATCTACTCCCCTGTTTCTGAAATATGAAACAGCTGTGGAACATTCTCTTTCATTGAGAAATCCCAAACAAGTACAGCTTCCATACTTACAGCTATATACCAGGTCATCGAGCCTTGACAAAAGAAGCTTTGCTTCATCCATTTTTAGAAATAAACACCGCTGTTTTCAAGCTCATCGAGAAGGTCATCGCCTGTAAGATCAACATGGTTAGGAATGATGATGAATGTGCTTGAAGCAACCTTCTTGATTTTTCCGCGGTTAGCATAAGCTACACCAGAAAGGAAATCAATAATTCTTCTGGACATATCTTTGTTAGTGTTCTCAAGATTGAGAACAACTGTGTGTGTCTTTATAAGCTCGTCCGCAATAGCTCTTGTCTCCTCACCAAAACGCTCAGGTTTGAAAAGAGCAACCGCAAGCTTTGCTGTTGCATTGATATTAACTACTTTGCTTTTTCTCTGAGTGTTGTCACGAATTGTAACATCTTCCTCAAAATCCTCAGCTTCCTCTTCGCCGTATCCGTACTCATCGTACTGATACTCGTCATCAGGAGCATCCCACATACGCTTAAACTTATCTACAAAACCTGCCATTTTAAAATACCTCCAATAATTATATTAATTGTAAATTCTTGCACCAAAAAGTGATGAGCCGATTCGCACAAGGTTTGCACCCTCAAGAATTGCTTCACGGTAATCACTTGACATACCCATAGACAGAGTATCCATTTTAATATTATCTATCTTTTTAGTCGATATGTCAAGAAACATATTACGCATAATTTGAAAATATCCGCGAATTTTCTGTTCATTTTCACAAATTGGTGGAATTGCCATAAGGCCTTTCACAGAAATATTCTCGAAAAGAGCAATCTGGCAGAGTAATTCTTCAAGATTTTCAGGCAAAACTCCTGATTTGTTTTCTTCCCTGCCCACATTAACTTCAATAAGAATATCTGTGGTGATACCCTGCTTAGCACTTTGACGGGATATCTCCTGAGCAAGTCTTATCGAATCCACAGACTGAATCATACTCACCTTACCTACAATCTGACGGACTTTGTTTGTCTGCAGATGACCTATAAAGTGAAGCTGTGAATTCTGAAGGTCATAGCTCTCATATTTTGAGAGAAGTTCCTGAACTTTATTCTCACCGATAAACTTAAGTCCCAGAGAAATAGCGTAATTGATAAACTCAGGGTCAACAGTTTTAGTAGCTGCAAGGAACGTGATATCCTCAGGTCGTCTGCCGCTTGCAATTGCTGCATCAGAAATATTACGTACAATTGTCTCATAATTATTCTTTATGTTACTGAACATCTTTTCCTTCAAACAGATCATCTCCTCCTATAACTACTTCATCATTAAGCTTTAAAGTCTCCCCACTTATGAGAACACCCTCCTCGGGAGTTTCGTTTATAATCACAAAGTCAGATCCGGCGTAGAGAATAGACACTTCTTTAAACTCAAGCTGACTACCGTGTTTTACGTACACGCCCTGCACCTTTTTGAGTTCACTGCCATCATCACCGTAAGGCACTACATAATCATCGTGAAGTGCGTCTTTGCTTATACGCAATCCTGTATACGAATTAACTGTGATTTGAACGGTCTCGTTTCTTAAATGACTTATGGGAGTGTTCATGTAGTTACAACGGAACACTGCCACAGCATCAGCTTGTTTGCTTGTCTGATTAAGAGCAACAAGCTCAGCGGGGATATCCTTACATGTAGTATTAGGAAAAGTTAAAGTGGGATAAACATTTGAGTGTGAAAGTGTCAACGCATCGTCAGCAGAAAGCTTACAAACCACATACCAATTAAGTCCGCTTACAATTTTTCCTATTGTATTTTCGCTCACTTCTTTTGGGTTAAGCTCTGTCTGCAAATCATTAAGTGTAAGCTCTGCTACAGTATCATAATCTATTAGTCCTTCATATCCGTCTGCAGAAGCGACAAAATATCCTCCGAGCTCAGATTTTATGGCATCAGTATATGTGCCTCCGTTTTGCTGATAGTTCCTAGCTTCTTCTTTTAAGACAGCAATTTGTTCATCAAAACCCGATACAGCTCCTGTAATAATCTGACGTTGATTAATTGAATAAACAAGATTATTACCGCTTGTGCTTATGTCTATGGGTGAATTGGAGTTCACAGCAGATATCATATTCTTAAGGTTAAGTTCAATTTGCTTATCAACTGCAGAAAAATCCGTATTTACATTCTCATGGGAAGTATTTAGTTCTTCAAGAATCTGAATTTGTTTATTGATTTCAGAAATACGGTTATAGTTAAGAGCATCTGTTTCGTTAGCAAAAACAAGAGCAACTTCAGAGCCGGCACTTACAATATCTCCGTCATTCACAGTATAATAAAGCACCTTACTTCCGTCGTAACTAAGAAGGCTTTCCTTTCTCACTACATTTGCAGATGCAGTGATATTCTCATTGAAAGTGTAGCGTTTAGCAATTTCTGTATCTACTATATTACCCGTGTTAATGTTTGCGTTTATAACTGCAAAAACAAACACAGCTACAACAATCACAATGGAAATAACCAAAGCTGTAGTTATTTTATTCTTCTTTTTAGAATTTTGTCTTTTTGTTTCAGACTTCTTCATTCTTCTTCAAATCCTTCTTGTATCAGATAATCAGATACAGCTTCACAAAGCACTTCGCTGCTATCATAATCATCAGCATAAAACCATTTTATTTGAGGGTCACGCATAAACCAAGTAAGCTGACGCTTTGCGTAACGTCTAGTTGAACGCTTAAGGGTCTCAACACATTCAACAAGAGAAAGTTCACCATCAAAGTATGGTTTAAGCTCCTTATAACCAATTGCCTGAACTGCAGTGTTGCCCGGATTTGAGGCAAAATAAACTTCTGCCTCTTCTACAAGTCCCTGCTCAAGCATAAGGTCAACTCTCAGATTTATTCGGTCATAGAGTTTTTGTCTGTCGCGGAAATTGAGTGCTATTTTTGTAGGGATATACTGAGACTCATTTTCCTTTGAACGAAGGTTTTGTTCGGTCATAGTCACACCGGTTGTATAGTAAACCTCCATTGCACGGATAATCCTTTTGGGATTACGTTCAACTGACAGACGCGTTGCACTCTCTGTATCAAAGGTGGCAAGCTCTTTGAGCATAAAGTCAAGTCCAAATAAACTAAGTTTATCCTGAAGTTTCTTGCGCAGATCTAAATCAACTTCGCCTTCGCAGTAAGTTATACCTGAAAGAAGGCTGTCCATATAAAGACCTGTACCTCCTACAATCATAGGAAGCTTGCCTCTGCTGTGAATATCCGCGATAGCTTTGTTGGCATCGTCAATATATCTTGCTACACTATATGTTTCTTGAGCATCCACAAAATCCATAAGATGATGCACAATTGAGCACATTTCTTCTTTAGCAGGTTTGGCGGTTGCAATATCCATACCCTTGTAAATCTGCATAGAATCTGCAGAGACAATCTCTGCACCAAGTCTCTGTGCAAGCTTTACTGACAGAGAGGTTTTGCCTGAGGCAGTAGGACCTGCTATTGATACAACCTTTATTTTTTTGTCTGACAAAATATCACGCCCTGCCAAACTGTTTTTCTATCTCTGATTTTTTAAGGACAATGCACACAGGTCTGCCGTGAGGACAATATCTGAGTGAATCGTCTGAAAGCATCTTACGGGCTAAATCCATAAGTTCTATATCAGTGCTTTTGTTACCTGCCTTGATAGCGGCTCGACAGGCGATATTGTGGAAAATCCAATCCATTTTTTTTGAACGGATATCTTTCTTGTTCTCGGCAATATAATCTGCCATTTCTGTAATTGTGTCGGAAATATCCTCGCCAGTAATATACTGGGGTGCACTACGCACCAAAAGAGTAGGAATTCCGAAGTCCTCTACTTCAAATCCGCATACTGCAAACATATCCAGATTATCTACAGCAGAGGTGTACACCGCCTTATCAAGTGTGACGGTAACAGGTACAAGCAACAACTGACTGCAGGAGTCTGCCGCCTTTTTAAGCTGTTCGTATATCATCCGCTCGTGGAGAGCGTGTTTATCAATGAGAATTAACTCCTTGTCAACCTCGATGATTATATATGTACGGAAAGCCTCACCGATATATTTGAAGTCAGGAGTCTGAGTATCTTCTGCTAAAGTTATATCTCTGTCTTCTTTTATGTCGCTGTCAGTATCGACCGGACCAGGTGCAGATACAGTTTCAGTTTCAAGGGATACTATAGGGGGTACTTCTGAAACATCCAATGAAGTAACGGGTTCCTGAACCCCATCTGTCACAGGAGCATCGCTTACCACAGAAGATATCGGTGCTTCATCTTGTGAAGCATCTTTGATTATATCAAGAGCAGACAAATAATTATCAACTTTACCTGAATCCGCAATGGTCACACGGCGATCATAGAAAGGTGTGAACTTACTCTTTGATGCAAGCTGTATTTGCTGTGGTGTGCTTTGTTTTGTCTCAGAAGTTGCATTTACTTCAGCATCTGCTTTCTTTGAAACAGAAGCCTGAACCGAAAAAGAATTGTTAAGTGTATGCTTAGGTTCAGATTTAACAACATCCCTTGCACGTAAATCAAACTGTGCAAAGGGATCAACACAGCGTGTTGATGCCCCCTGTGAAAGTATCGCTTCTTTGCGTTTGTCTCCCTTCATAAGAGCTGATTTAACAGCGTGATAAACTGCATTGAATAAAGGTCTTTCATTGACAAAACGCACCTCTATCTTTGCAGGATGGACATTAACATCAACAGCAGAAAAAGACATTTTGATATTGAGGACACAGCATAGGAATTTGCCAACCATAACAGAGCCTTTAGAAGCTTCATCAACAGCAGCACCTGCGGTACGGCTTTTGACAAATCTGTTGTTTACAAAAAAGGTCTGCATATTGCGGTTGGGACGGGAATACTCAGGACGTGATATATACCCCTCAACCTTAATTCCGTCAAGTTCATAGTCAACCTCAATGAGGGAATTTGAAAACTCTCTGCCGTATACTGCATATATAGCGGAGCGGAGTTTTCCGTCACCCGCAGTTTTAAGCATCTGCTTGGAGTCCCTGATAAAGGTGAATGCGATCTCAGGGTGTGAGAGTGCAATCCTATCCATTACAAGAGAAACAGCATTTCCCTCCGCCACATCTTTTTTCAAGAACTTCTGGCGTGCAGGTATATTATAAAAAAGGTCTCTAACCACAATTGTTGTACCAACAGGACAACCAGCATCAGAAAAAGTGACTTCTTCCCCACCTTCGATTATGTAGCTTGTGCCTATATCTTCACAGTCAGCACAGGTAATAAGTTCAACCTTTGCTACAGCGGAAACCGATGCAAGAGCCTCGCCTCTGAAACCTAAGGTAGAAATAGAATCAAGGTCATTTTCTACACAAACCTTGCTTGTCGCGTGACGTAAAAATGCGTTTCTGACATCGTCACGCATAATGCCCATTCCATCATCGGTGACACGCATAAAGGTAGTGCCGCCGTTTTTAATTTCAACAGTAATAGCTTTAGCTCCGGCATCAATGGAGTTCTCTACAAGCTCCTTTATAACAGAACTGGGACGCTCAACAACTTCGCCTGCAGCGATAAGCTCTGCAACGTGTTTTTCAAGTACATTAATCCTACCCATATGAGTCACCTCCAATCAAAAGTTTATAAAATAATTAAAGTAATTTTTTTAGTTCATATAAAAGATTAATAGCCTCAATAGGAGTTAAGGTATCAACATCCGTGTTACGAAGCTTTTCTGCTACAGCATTGTCTGCAGCAGGTATAAGAGAAAGCTGTAAATCATCCTCAGTTGAAGATATGTTTTTAAGAAGCTCTCTGCCATTGTCAGGACTCTGCTCTGTAAGTTCGCGAAGAACTTGCTTTGCTCTGTTAATAATCCAGTCAGGGACACCTGCAAGCTTTGCAACCTCAATACCGTAGCTGTCATCTGCACCGCCGGGAATGATTCTTCTAAGGAAAGTAATTTCGTCACCGCGTTTTTTGACAGCTATGTTGTAGTTTTTAACACCTTCGATGAGCTCTTCAAGAACAGTAAGCTCATGATAATGAGTAGCGAAGAGTGACTTTGCACCAAGTCGCTTTTTGTCAGCTACATATTCAAGGACGGCACGGGCTATACTCATTCCGTCATAGGTAGAAGTACCTCTGCCTATCTCATCAAAGATAAGCAGACTCTTTGAAGTAGCAGACTTAACGATATTTGCTACCTCGCTCATCTCAACCATAAAGGTAGACTGTCCTGAAGCCAGGTCGTCAGATGCACCAACTCGGGTAAACACAGCGTCTACAATACCGATATGCGCTGAGTCACAGGGAACAAAGGAGCCTATCTGTGCCATAATTACCACAAGGGCTGTCTGACGCATATATGTGGACTTACCAGCCATATTGGGACCTGTTATAATAGCCACACGATTTTCGCCGTTATCAAGGTAAACATCATTAGAGACAAATCTGGAATTATCTAAAAGTTCCTCAACAACAGGGTGTCTGGAAGCCTTGAGGCAAATTACAGACGACAAGTCAACCTCAGGTCTTACATATCTGTTATCAGACGCAACACTTGCAAGGGATGTGAGTACGTCAAGCTGAGCGATTGCGTCAGCTGTCTTCTCAATTCGCTGAAGATTTTCAGAAATCTTATTGCGAACCTGAGAGAACAGTTCGTATTCAAGAGCAACAGCCTTGTCCTTTGCGCCGAGAATTCTACCTTCAAGCTCTTTAAGTTCAGGAACTATATATCTCTCACAATTCGTAAGTGTCTGCTTTCGTATGTAATAATCAGGCACCATATTCTTGTAGGAATTAGTAACCTCGATATAATAACCGAACACACGACTGTAGCCTACCTTGAGCTTAGGAATACCTGTTTTTTCACGCTCTGCAGTTTCTATCTGTGCAAGGAGTGATGTAGAGTCGGTCATATCTGAGCTTATTGAGTCAAGCTCCTTGTTATAACCTTTTCTTATCATACCGCCTTCTCGTACTGAAAAAGGTGGTTCGTCAACGATTGCAGTATCAATGAGCATCTGTATATCCTCAAGAGTGTCCAACGCACTGTACAAATCCTTGAGGTAAGGTGATGTACTGTCTGAGAGCAGCATCTTAATCTGAGGAAGATTTACTGTAGCACTGCAAAGAGAACGGAGTTCCCTTGCATTTGCACTGCCATAGACAATTTTAGTCATTATACGCTTGATATCAAGAATACCAGTGAGCACAGTTGCAAATTCAAGACGCTTAACTGTATCATCAACAAGCTCTGAGACTGCAGACTGACGTCTGATAATAGCGGCAACGTTCATCAGGGGATTTTCAATCCACGTTCTGAGAAGACGTTTACCCATTGCAGTTTTTGTTTTATCAAGTACCCAGAGAAGAGAACCCCTCTTCTCCTTTGATATCATAGTCTGGGTAAGTTCAAGATTACGTCTTGTATTATAATCAAGACGCATAAATTGATTATCTTGAAAGAGCTCAATATTGCTGATTCTTTCAAGACCGGTCATCTGGGTTTTCTTGAGATAATAAAGAAGTGCACCTAATGAGCACACAAGCTCGGTTGAGTCTTTGACAGCCTCATACTGACTTTGAGGAAATTGGGCCATAACAGCATCAAGACAATCAAGGTATGAAAAGTCGTCATCAGAGAGTTTTTCAACGCTGCATATAAGCCTGTCCCTGATGAACTTTTCTACTGAAGATGAATAAGTGCCAAAGCCTCCCAAGAGAATCTCGTGAGGATTATAGCTTACAAGCAGGTCTTTGAAGTTATCTATGGAGTTTTTGCCGGAAAGCTGTGTTGCATAAAGCTGACCTGTAGAAACATCACAAAAGCACACACCGATGGATTTGTCACGGTAAAATGCACAGCAGATGTAGTTGTTCCTGCCTTCGTCAAGCATTGTGGACTCTACAACAGTACCAGGTGTAATAACACGGATTACATCACGGGTTACCAAGCCTTTGGCTGTAGCAGGGTCTTCGGTCTGCTCACATATAGCTACCTTGTAACCTTTTGAGACAAGCTTTGCTATATATCCCTCACAGCTATGGAAAGGTACACCGCACATGGGTGCACGCTCCTCCTGACCGCAGTCTCTGCCAGTGAGAGTAAGGTCAAGTTCTCTTGATGCAACCTTTGCATCATCAAAGAACATCTCATAAAAATCTCCAAGTCGGAAGAAAAGAATGCTGTCCTTATTACGTTCTTTAATTTCAAAATACTGCTTCATCATCGGAGACAGCTCCGCCATTACTCACACTTCCTTATCCGTAAAAATAAACCTCAGATATTAATTAGTGACAACCGCCACATGTGCTGCAGCTACCTGTACAAGCCTGGTAATCGGTAGTATTAGGGTCTTCACCGTTTGCGGAATTAGAAACAATAGCAAATACACGCTGCATAATACCGTCAAACGCATTCTTTGCCTCATTAAGTTTAATCATTGCATCATTAGCCATAATGTCAGCATAGAGTGTACGCATTTTAGTGTTAAGCTCTTTGATAGCCTCTTCGTCACGCTCTGCTGCAGTGAGCTTCTCGTTAAGCTGAAGCTTAAAAAGATTAAATTCACCGATAAGAGCCTGAAGTGTCTCGTCAGTTTCTACTGCTTTGTTAGCCTCCTGAAGAGCCACATAGGACTCCTCCTGCTGAATTTTTCTGCCAAGTTCTCTTGAAAGTTCAATAATATCCATTTTTTATTTCTCCTTTAAATTAAAAATTTAAGTTTATATAATCTCGCCACGGAGTATCCAATTGCGAGCTTCTGTTATTTTTACATTTTGGAATGTACCAATGAGGCCTTCGTCTCCTTGAACTTCCACAATAACATTACCTGAGGTTCTGGCTGAGAGAAGTCCGTTCTTTTCGTTCACTTCCTCCACCAAAACACGCTCGGTTGTGCCCACCATAGCCTTACAGCGTTTAGCAGCAATTTCCTCCTGAGTTTTCAGAAGTTCTGTAAACCACTTGCCCTTCTCTTCCTCTGTTGCAACATCAGGAAGCTGTGCGGCAGGAGTACCCGGTCTGCGTGAATAGATGAAGGTAAACAAGGATGTAAACTCAACTTCTTTGATTAAAGAAAGAGTCTCACAAAAATCCTCATAAGTCTCACCGGGAAAACCTACTATAATATCGCTTGTGAGGGATACATCGGGAATTTTACTCTTTGCATAGTCAATGATACTTAAATACTTCTCCCTTGTGTATCGCCTGTTCATAGCACCCAGTATCTTACTGCTTCCTGACTGGAAAGGAAGATGAAGATGTTTTGATATATGACGGGAATTTGCGATAGTATCAATAAGCTCATGGGTGCAATCCTTAGGGTGAGAAGTCATAAACCTGAGGATATAATCACCATCAATAGAGTCAATCCTACGCAGAAGCTCTGCGAAAGTAATATCTTCCTGAAGGCCCTTACCATAGGAATTTACATTCTGACCGAGAAGTGTAATCTCCTTATAGCCTGCCTCTATCATAGCTTTTGCTTCTGCAATTACAGCCTCGCTGGAGCGAGAACGCTCACGACCCCTTACATAAGGCACAATGCAGTAAGAACAGAAGTTATCACAGCCATACATAACAGGAAGCCAACCTTTGAACTGTTTATCCCTGAGAGTTGGTATATCCTCGTATATAGTGTTATCATCACTTGTGTCAAAGATGCGTTTTCCATTAACAAGCTGATTGTAGAAAAGTTCAGGAAAACGAGAAATTGAGTGCGTTCCGAAAACAAGATTTACAAAGGGAAAACTTTTATAGATTCTGTCAGCAACAGTTTTCTGCTCCATCATACAACCGCAAAGAGCAATTGTAACTGAAGGATGACGGCGTTTAATATTTTTAAGTGCACCGACATTGCCGAAAACTCTGTCCTCTGCGTGCTCTCTGATAGCACAGGTGTTAAAGAGGATAAAATCAGCTTCTTCTGCAACATCTGTAAACTCAAAACCTGCTAGATGTAAATAGCCTTTTATTTTTTCGCTGTCTGCAACATTTTGCTGACAGCCGTAGGTGTGGATATAAGCCATTGGCTTTTCTCCGCGTTTTCTGATGTCCATAATTTCAGCAATGAGATTTATATACTCACGTCTTTGCTGTGGCATCTCTTTATACTGATACAAATTGTTCAGGGCATACTCCCCCAATGTTATAGTTTGATTAGTATATCATACCACAACATCTTTATTATTTCAAGACTTTATGACAAGAATTAATACAATATATAGGACGTACAGAAAATAATTATTATAGCTTTGTCACTGTCCCACGCTTGCAAAAAACTGAGGGGTATTTCCCACTATTACTGTCTGGCAAAGCTCATACTCAGTAATAAACTGCGTTTCATAACATATTATAGGGCAAGTTAGGCTTACGTCAGCATCCACAACAAGATAGACTCTGTGTATCGTTTGATTAATTCCAGCAGATGTAAAATCAGATTTAATGGTTGTAGTAACACTGCCTCCTAAAGATAATGTAACACGTATATCAGGTCCAATGTTTGAAAGAAGCACCAGACCTGTAAACGCACCTGCAGGAATACCTACTCTTGTCTTATGTTCTTCCTTTATTTTATCAGTAATTTCAAGAGATAGTTTAGATTTTAATTTATTGACAGCAAGAGTATTTGTCTGTAACGAGTTTACACCACCATCTGCGTTAGTGTTTGAAATTATTATACTCTTATATTCAACAGGTGTTTCTTCCAACACTTTAAGTACAGCTTCATCAATCGCCTTCATAGCGTGAATTTCCAACTCATTATCAACAAGGTTATGTACTAAATCTCTGGCTTTAAACTCAAAGAGACAAAATAATCCAACAGAAAACAAAAGGAATACACTAATAACTTTAATAATAAATTTCTTACGTTTTGAAAGTTTCTTATGAGCTAACAAAAAAACACCTCCTGTGTATCATACACAAGAGGTGTTGTCCTTGATATAAATTTATGATGCTGATTAAGAATTAGTCCTCGTCACAGCAACCGCAGCTACAATCATCATCAAGCTCTAGATCGCTGAAATCGAACTCAAGAATCTCGCCGCATTCGGGGCACATAACCTCACCTTCAAGGAGAAGATCCTCATCTACACAGATAGTCTCTTCGCACTTGGGGCAAGTAACCTCATAGTAAACGCAGTCACAGTCACAATCGTCATCACAATCACAGCAATCACAATCGTCATCACAGCAATCGCAGCAGTCGCAATCGTCACCGTAGAACTCCTCACAAACCTCATCCTCGAGAGTTGCAAGGTCCTCGTCAACCTCATCAAGCTGTAAGCTGAGCTCATCAGTGAAGTCCTCAAGGTCAGCTACAGCAACTGCCATATCCTCAAGAAGCTCCATCATTGCATTAATAACCTTTACCTCATCCTTGGACTCATCAAGCTTGAGGCCGTCAGCAAGACCGCGGATGTAAGCAATTTTCTCGGTTAATGTCATAGTAAAAACCTACCTCTCTGATTAAGCACGGCCGATATACTCGCCGGTACGTGTATCGATCTGGAGAAGCTCGCCTTCCTCAATAAAGAGGGGAACCTTGATCTCAGCACCTGTCTCGAGAGTAGCGGGCTTGAGAGCATTGGTAGCTGTGTTGCCTGCAAAGCCGGGGTCGGTCTGAGCAACAACCAGCTCAACAAAGTTGGGAGGCTCTACGCCGAAAACACTGCCCTTGTAAGAAAGAACCTTACAAACCATGTTCTCCTTAACGAACTTGAAGTTGTCGCCAAGGATGTCCTTACCAATGGGAACCTGCTCCCATGTCTCTGTGTCCATGAAGTAATAGAGGTCGCCGTCGTTATAGCTGTACTCCATATCTCTTCTCTCAATAAATGCTGTGGGATACTTGTCGTTGGGGTTGAAAGTCTTCTCAACAACAGAACCGGTGATAACGTTTCTAATCTTAGTTCTTACGAAAGCGGCACCTTTGCCGGGTTTTACGTGCTGGAACTCAACGATAGAAACAACCTGGCCGTCCATTTCAAATGTTACGCCATTTCTAAAATCGCCTGCAGATATCATAAATGATTCCTCCAAATGTATTGTTTATGCGGTTAATCCGCAAATTTCCTTAAACATTATACAAAAAATACCGATATATTGTCAATAGGGATTAGAGAATTATTAAATCCTTTGGTAAAGTAGCAAAGGTTTCATAACCTTCTTTTGTTACAAGAACAGTGTCCTCAATACGGACGCCGAACTTATCAGGGAGATAAATACCGGGCTCGATAGTGAGAGTCATATTTTCTCTGAGTATATCGGTCGAACGCTGACCTGCGTAAGGTGCTTCGTGGATTTCAAGTCCTACACCGTGACCTGTAGAGTGTCCGAAATACTTGCCGTATCCTGCATCTGTAATAATATCACGTGCTACTTTATCTACATCAAAACCTGTTACTCCTGCTTTGACAAATTCAAGTGCTTTCAGGTGAGCATCAAGTACAATATTATAAATCTCTCTTTGCTGTTCTGACACAGAACCGATAGCAATAGTTCTTGTCATATCACTATGGTAGCCGTCATAAACTGCACCGATATCAAAGGTGATAAAATCGCCGTTCTGAACAGCTACGTCACCGGGGACACCATGAGGCAATGAGGTCTTTTTACCTGTTACCGTAATAAGGTCAAATGCCACACGCTCTGCACCCTTCATCTTCATTAAATATTCAAGTCTTGCGGCTATTTCTTTCTCGGTGATACCAACCTTGATGTCATTAAGAAGTTCAATATATGCAGACTCTGCAATTTGCTGAGCCTTTTTGAGTTTGAGCACCTCTTCAGGTGATTTGATAAGTCTGAGCTCTGTAATAGTCTTGCTCAATTCATCAGAATCAACAATCTGCACATTCAGTTTTTCACAGAAGGTTTTGTAAGAAGAAAGTGTTACAGCATTTGATTCAATGATTACGCTTTTAGCATTCATTGATGCCAAAAGCTCATTGATAGTATCAAAAGCAACGCTGAAAACCACAACCTCCATATGCTTTACAAGCTTTTGTGCAGCTTCTGCATAACGGAAGTCAACGAGGAAATAGCTTGCGTCCTTACCGATGAGGACATAGCCCTCTGAATGCTCAAAGCCTGTAAGGTAAGTAACACTAATATCAGAGGATACAAGTGCGGCATCGGCAGTGCTTAAAGTCTGAGCAATTTGAGAAATTCTTTTATTATATTCAGTCATAAACAATCAACCTTTCAATAAATAAAAAAATACAGGCGGACAACACAAAGCTGTCCGCCTTTGAGATTACCTATACTTGCGCTTGCGAGCTGCTTCGGATTTCTTCTTACGCTTTACAGAGGGCTTCTCATAAGCCTCTCTCTTGCGTACCTCGGCAATAACACCAGCTCTTGCACACTGCTTCTTGAATCTTCTCAAAGCATTTTCAAGGGACTCATTCTCTTTTAATCTGACTTCTGCCATCTTTCTTCCCTCCCATCTGAATTACGGGATTATCAAAATACTTTATTTAGTATACATAATTAACCCTGTTATGTCAAGAGAAAAACAGAAGAATTATAAATTTTTGTCGAAATTTCCTTCTTAAGGTTTAACAACGATGTTAACAAGTTTACCTTTAACGTAGAACTCCTTAATGATATTCATATCGCCAATAGCTTTCTTTACGTTTTCATCATTATGGCAAAGAGTAAGGACTGCATCCTGCTCCGCATCGGCAGGAACATTGAGTCTTGCTTTAATTTTGCCGTTAACCTGAACTGCAATCTCAATAGTTTCATCCTTGCACTTGGACTCATCAAAGCAGGGCCACTGAGTCTGAGCAAGAACTTCCTCAGTACCAAACACGGCACTGTTGATTTCTTCTGTAACGTGAGGTGCAAAGGGATTAACAAGAAGTATAAAAGTCTTAAGCTCAGCTTTATTGATAGCACCCTTTGTATAGATAGTATTGATAAGTGTCATCAGTGCAGCAATTGCTGTGTTGAACTTCATACTCTCAATGTCTTCGGTTACCTTTTTGATGGTCTTGTGGAAAGCTGAGGAAAGGTCATTGGAATACTCATCACCGTCTACAAGGATTTCCTGAAGGTTCCAGATTCTGTCAATAAATCGCTTACAACCCTTCATTGAGTTCTCTGACCAAGGAGCTGCCTGCTCATAGTCACCCATAAAGAGTACATATGTACGGAGTACATCTGCACCGTAAACGTCAACAACCTCATTGGGGTCAACAACATTTCCGCGGGATTTACTCATCTTAACACCATCAGGACCAAGAATAAGACCCTGAGCTGTTCTCTTTGCATAGGGCTCTTCACAAGGAACTACACCGATATCGTATAAGAACTTGTGCCAGAAACGTGAATAGATAAGGTGACGGGTAACGTGCTCCATACCGCCGTTGTACCAATCAACAGGCATCCAGTATTTAAGCTTATCCATATTGGCGAGCTCATTACTGTTATGCGGGTCGATATAACGGAGGAAATACCAAGAGGAACCTGCCCACTGAGGCATTGTGTCAGTTTCTCTCTTAGCTTTACCGCCACACTTGGGACATGTGCAGTTTACAAACTCATCTATTTTAGCAAGAGGGCTTTCGCCGTCCTGACCGGGCTCAAAGTTTTCTACCTTGGGAAGCTTAAGGGGAAGCTCCTCATAAGGAACAGGAACCATACCGCATTTCTCACAATGAACAATGGGAATAGGCTCACCCCAGTAACGCTGACGGTTGAATGCCCAGTCCTTCATCTTGTACTGAACACCCTTCTCGCCTATACCGCGTGCTGTAAGTTCCTCAAGCATTTTTGCAATTGAGCTTTTCTTGTCGGTGAAACCGTTGAGGAAATCGGAGTTAACCATTTCACCATCGCCTGTATAGGCTTCAACAGTGATGTCACCGCCCTTGATAACCTCGATAATATCAATGCCGAATTTCTTAGCGAAATCATAGTCTCTCTGGTCGTGTGCAGGCACAGCCATAATTGCACCTGTACCATAACCCATCATTACGTAGTCGGAAATGAAAATAGGAATTTCTTTTCCGTTTACAGGATTAACTGCTACAAAGCCCTCAAGTTTTACACCGGTCTTATCCTTGACAAGCTGTGTTCTCTCAAACTCGGTTTTCTTTGCACACTCTGTTCTATAAGCTTCAACCTCATCAAAATTAGCAATCTTATCACTATACTTATCAAGCATTGGATGCTCGGGTGCCATAACCATAAAGGTAACACCGAATAAGGTATCGGGACGGGTTGTATAAATTCTGAGGGTTTCATCTGTATCCTTTACATTGAAGTTTACAAATGCACCTGTGGACTTACCAATCCAGTTTTCCTGCTGAAGTTTAACATTAGGAAGATAGTCAACTTCCTTTAAACCATCAAGGAGCTTGTCTGCATACTCGGTAATGCGGAGATACCAAACATCCTTTGACTTCTGCACAATATCACTGTGACAGATGTCACATTTACCGCCCTGAGAATCCTCGTTAGAAAGAACAACCTTACAGGAAGGACAGTAGTTTACAAGAGTCTTGTCTCTGAAAGCAAGCCCGTTTTCGAACATTTTGAGGAAAATCCACTGGGTCCATTTATAGTAATCCTCCTCGGTTGTGTCGATTACTCTGTTCCAATCGAAGGAGAAGCCTACCTTTTTAAGCTGGCTTGTGAATTTTGCAATGTTTGTATCTGTAACCTGTCTGGGGTGAATACGTGTTTTGATAGCGTAGTTTTCTGTAGGAAGTCCGTATGCATCAAATCCTATAGGAAAAAGTACATTATAGCCTTCCATTCTTCTCTTTCTTGAGACAACCTCAAGTCCTGAGTAGGCTTTAATGTGTCCAACGTGCATACCTGCACCTGAAGGATAAGGGAATTCTACAAGAGCATAAAATTTCTTTTTATCAGAATTGTCTTTTGCTTCGAATACACCTTTTTCTTCCCAGATTTTCTGCCATTTAGGCTCTACAGCCTTATGATCGTATCTCAAAATGAGTCCTCCTCATCAATAATTTACTATTTAATCTTCTGTGATGTAGCCAGTAAGGTCTACTGTTTCTCCATCCTGCCACAGGTGGTCAAGACTGTAATACTCTCTGGCTTCGTCAGAGAATACGTGAACAATAACATCGGTATAGTCCATAAGAATCCACGATTCACTGCGATGACCTTCAATGTGATGAACACTTACTCCCATACCCTTAAGCTGAAACTCAAGCTCATCTGCAAGAGCTTTAACGTGGGTAGAGTTATTACCTGTTGCAAGCACCATATAGTCTGCAAGAGAGGAAACCTCCCCTATCTTGATAACACTTAAGTTTCTTGCCTTTTTATCTGATAAAATCTTTGCAGATTCTATTGCCTGTTCAAAGGATGTCATAAGAATTTTCCTTTCTGTTATTTATTGAGCACAAGCTCATTGAAGGCGGCTATGGCATCAGGATGAACCGCCCTTTGACGTTTGACAAGGTCCGGAATTACAAAACCAAGACCGTAAAGCATACCGTCCTCAAGAGATTTGTCACACTCAGCACGCATAATATCCACGTCAGGATAATCTCTTTCATCGCTGATAAAATCAGCTATAAATATGATTTTTTCAAGCAGAGACATAGACGCACGTGCTGTTGTATGATATCTGATTGCATTCAGAATATCAATATCGTTAATGCCCAGCGTATCTCTGCAATATATCATACCCGTAATCGCGTGGAGTAGCTGAGGTGATTTTTTGCAAATATCGTCAAGTATTATACCACCAGACTCTACTATTTGCAACTGATTTTCTGTTTTAACTTCTTTTGTTATATCGTGAAGTATACCTGCTGTTTCAGCTTTCACAGGATCTTCGCCGTATTTTTTTGCAAGGCGTACTGCAACTGCAGCAACGTTTTTGCTGTGTATGTATCGGCGTTCTCCAAGACGTTTCTGCGCCAGTTCATAATAAGCTTTAAGTTCCATAACCATACAACTCATTTCTCGCTATATACTCACTTACTCCTTCAGAGAGTAAATGGCTGAATTCATCATCTGCAGATATGAGATTTCTTATCTGAGTTGAGGAAATCTGCATTACAGGCTCCTTTACAACAAAGGCTTTGGCACCAAAATCGGTTTCAAGTTCATTTTTCTGAGATATAAGTTCGGAGTAATCAAACTCTCCCCTTGCAATTGTCAACACCGTAGCAAGTGAAAAAATCTCTGATACATTGTACCATAAAGGAAGTTGCATAAAACTGTCTGCACCTACTATGAGAAAAAGTTCATCATCGGGGTGTTTTATACGAATTTCCTTAAGAGTGTCAACAGTATAACTTCTGCCTTCTCTTAATAGCTCTGTATCACTTATCGTAACCTTCGAAACATCCGCAAAAGTAAGCTTGCACATATTAAGTCTGTGCTGTGGGGTTATCATAGGAGTGTTATCCTTTAGCGGTGTGCAGTAAGTTGGGACAACATAGACAGTATCAAGAGAAAACTCCTCTATCATTCTGTTGACAAGAGCTTTATGTCCAAGATGTACTGGATTAAAGCTACCGCCGAACATTGCAACTCTGCTCATTTTTTGTTTGCCTTGGGTAACTTGATTTTAGGTTCGTCAGGGTTGGGCTTATAAAGAATAAATTTATAGCCGATTACCTGAACAACATCTGCACCTACCTGCTCAGCAATAGTATCTGCCGCTTCACGGGAGGAAAACTCGCAAGTTTCCAGAACCTTACATTTGATAAGCTCTCTTGCCTTAAGAGCATCTGAAGCTTGTTTGTATATTGTATCTGTAAGACCGCCTTTACCTACAATGAGAATAGTATCGTAGGAATTAGCAAGGCCACGAAGATATGCACGCTGTTTACTTGTAAGCATTACAGCTCATCCTTTCTTTTGATTAATTTGTCACGCAGGGCTCTCAGAGACCTGCCGCGGTGGCTAACTTCATCTTTTTCCTCACCACTTATAGTACCAAAACATCTGCCGTCTTCGTAAATAAACAGAGGGTCGTAACCAAAACCGCCCTCTCCATTGGGAGCGTCAGCAATTGTACCTTCACATATACCTTCTACACTGATTATGTCATCCTCAGCTAGCACACAGCAAATAGAACTAACAAATCTTGCCGTTCTTGTTCTGATATCACTCTTCAGCATTTCACTTAAGAGAAGCTCGTTACGCTGCGACTGAGTGATGTCCTCCCCACCGAATCTGGCTGAATATATGCCCGGTGCACCTGAGAGTGCATCAACACAAAGACCGGAATCATCAGCAATTGAAGTAATTCCCGACTTCCTGAATGCAGACAAAGCTTTGATTTTTGCATTTTCTGCAAATGTCAGACCGTCTTCAACTACATCGCCCAAGTCAATTCCTGCCTCCTTTGCAGAGATAACATTGATACCCAGTGGCAGGAGAATTCGTTTAAACTCTTCCACTTTGTGGGCATTGTTGGTAGCAATGAGAAAATCAGTCATTTTCCTCACCTCTGTCAAAGAGAGCCTTTGCAAAAGAATCAGGGTCGAAGGGCTGTAAATCGTCTATCTGCTCACCTACGCCGATGTACTTAACAGGGATATCAAGACCGTCACGGATGGCAAGCACAACACCTCCCTTGGCAGTGCCGTCAAGCTTTGTGAGAACTATACCTGTAATACCGGTAGCTTTTCTGAACTCTACCGCCTGATTGACAGCGTTCTGGCCTGTTGTTGCATCAAGAACAAGAAGAATTTCCTTATCAGCATCGGGAAGCTCACGGTCGATAATACGGTTGATTTTAGCAAGCTCGTCCATAAGATGTTTTTTGTTGTGAAGTCTGCCTGCAGTATCACAGATGATAACATCGCTACCCTTTGCCTTTGCAGAGGAAATTGCATCATAAACAACGGCGGCAGGATCAGAACCCTCATTCTGCTTAATTATGTCTGCACCGCTTCTTTCAGCCCAAATCTGTAGCTGGTCAATAGCCGCAGCACGAAATGTATCAGCCGCAGCAAGTGTGACACGCTTGCCTCGTCCTTTGAGGTCATTAGCAAGCTTGCCAATAGTTGTAGTCTTGCCTACTCCATTTACACCGATTACGAGTATAACAGAGGGTTTTGTGGAAATTCTGAGTTCCTGATTTCCGCGGAGAAGGTCAGCAGTAATATCACAAAGAAGAGTATTAATTTCTGCAGGGTCTGTAATACCCTCTTTTTTTACTCTTTCTCTGAGTTCATCACAAATCTTCTGTGCTGTAGGTACGCCTACATCACCCATAACAAGAAGCTCTTCAAGTTCTTCAAACAATTCCTCGTCAATCTTTTTGAAAGATTTGAGCATTGAGTCAATCTGGCCGACTACAGCATCACGGGTTTTTTTGAGGCCTTCTTTTATTTTACTGAAAAATCCCATATATATCTTCCTTTATATGAATAAACTTATGTATTAATTAGTCATCATCTTAAGTTTCTCAGCAACTTCGGTTGCTCTGAGTTCAAGAAGCTTAGATACACCCTGCTCCTGCATTGTTACACCATAGAGAACATCAGCTTCTTCCATCGTTCCACGTCTGTGGGTGATAGTAATAAACTGAGTTGAATCGGTGAGATTTCTGAGATATCTGGCAAAGCGGTCAACGTTTACTTCGTCAAGTGCCGCTTCAATCTCATCCATAACACAGAACATAGAGGGACGAACCTTCATAATTGCAAAGTAAAGCGCAATAGCAACGAGGGCTTTTTCACCACCGGAGAGTGCATCAAGGTTAGTAACAATCTTTCCAGGCGGATGTACGGAAATGTCAATTCCGCTTCCTAAGGTATCCTCAGGGTCAGTAAGCACAAGCTTTGCAGTACCACCACCGAAAAGTTCGGTAAAGGTTGAGCCGAAATGCTTATTGATAAGTGCAAAACTCTCGATAAAGGACTCCTTCATCTTCTTTGTTAGCTCACCTATAAGACTGAGTATCTCTTTCTTTGATTTCTCAACGTCTTCTACCTGAGCTGACATAAATTCATAACGTTCAGAAACTTCATTGTACTCTTCAATGGCACCAACGTTTACAGAGCCTAGAGCCTTAATCTTCTGCTTAAGCTCAGTGAGTCGTCTGTTAGCAGCATTGATATCTTCAATTTCTGCGGCGTGTGCATCAGCCTCAAGACGTGTAAGCTCATATTCATCCCAAAGCTTTTGTATAATAGAGTCGTATTTACTCTGCATATTAAGTTTTCTCTCCTGCAGACGTGCAAGCTCAGAAGAAGCATGCTCTCGTTCAGACATCTTATCTTTTTCAAGCTGTCTTAAACGGATGGAGTCGCTTTCAATCTGATCACGGCGGGATGAGGTCTTATCAATATTAGCTTTTGATACTGTAATCTTTTCTTCAAGTTCTTTAATTTCTGTATCAAGCTGAGTAATTCGCTCCGTAATAAGCTTGCTTGAATTTTCGATTTCTTCAATCTCTCTCTGAAGTTCTGCCTTATGAGCTTCCTGATTATTTTCAGTTGCTTTAGCAGTTTCAATATCAGAGTTGAGATTTTCAATATCTTTTTCAAGAGTGACAATTTCAAGGCGAAGCTGCTGAAGCTTCTCAGAAAACTCCTCACGCTTTTCTTTGAGGCTCATACGGCTTCCGCTGATTTCTGCAGCACGGGTCTCAAGAGAGGTAATCTCTTCAGTAAATTTAGAGATAACCACCTCTGCTTCAGCCATATCTTTTTTAAGATTTGTAATTCTTACGGTACAGGCTGTGATTTCTTCATTAATTTCAGTTATTGACTGCTCAGTTGCTGAATGCTCATTTTCACAAGCCTTTGCCTCTGCCTGAAGTCTTACAAGCTCCTGTGAGGCATTGGAAAGGTCAGCACGGCAACCCAAAATCTCAGCTTCAATTGAAGCTGTCTCACTTTGGGCTATAGTATAGTCAGCCTTTGCCTGTTCAGCCTTTTTCATAAGCTCGTCTGCTTCCTGACGGATACGTGCTATTTCAGAAGAACGGCTGAGAAGTCCGGAGTTCTTTGCAAAAGAACCGCCTGTCAGAGAACCGCCTGCGTTTACTACCTGTCCGTCAAGAGTAACAACCTTAAATTTATATCCGTATTTTTTTGCTGCAGTTGCAGCACTATTCAAATCTTCAAACACAGCTATTCTTCCAAGGAGTGATAGAAGAATTGAATTATACTGCTCCTCACAGGAACAAAGATCAGAAGCCACACCTACAAAACCGTAGCAATCATCAAGTCCCTGCTCAGTGAGTTTTCTTCCTTTTATTGTATTTACAGGCAGGAAAGTTGCTCTGCCTGAATTATGCTGTTTAAGGTAAGAAATGGCACGCTTTGCGTCCTCTTCTGTTGCTGTGACAATGTTTTGCATTGCATAGCCGAGAGCAGTTTCTATAGCTACTGCGTATTCAGATGGAACAGCAATAATTCTGGAAACAGGACCGCGGATACCTTTTAAAGCACCTGACTTTGCACCCTGAACTACTGCCTTAACAGACTGACTGAAGCCGTCCATATTCTGCTCAAGGTCCTGAAGAACCTTTGCTCTACGTGCCTTTTCTCCGGCATCCAGAAGGAGTTTGTCTGCATTCTGACGAAGCTGTGAAAGTCTTTCTTCCTTAGATGAAAGCTTCATCTCAAGTCCTTTTATAGAATTTGTTAGCTGAGTTATTGTACGCTGTGCACTCTCAAGCTGAGATTTATAACTCTCTATCATTTCAGAAAGTGCAGTCAGTTGCTCCTGTTTTTTCTGCTTACTGTCAGAAATCATACCTATGCGACTTTCAAGCTCTGTAACAGAAGATGCACTTGTCATTAAGGTTACCCTTGCGTCAGCCTGCTTTGCACTGAGAGCGGCAACAGACGCTGTAATCTCCTGCAAAGTATCAGAACTGCGGCTGGCATCTACATTGATGTTATTAAGAGCATCTGCCAGTTCATCATACTGCTTCTGTTTCTCGGCAATGCTTTTCTTGATATTTTCAATCTCAGAAAGTTTGTCGGAAATTTCTTTCTGGATATCTACTGCCTGTTCGTCTATCTGCTGTAAGCTTTGACGAATACGGCTTATATTCTCGTTATTGTGAAGAATATCGTTGTTTGCAACGGAAACTTCGGAACGTTTATCAGAAATCTCTGCCTCACACTCTGAAATGAGGTTTCTGAGCTGTTCAAGAAGAACTGCCATCTGACCACGCTCAAGATACAGGGAGTCTGTCTGCTCCGATATTTCACTTAATACTTTATCAGCCTCTGCACACTGGTTCTCACATATTGCGATTTTATCCTCGTATTCTCTGATAACTCCTGAGGATTTGTTAAGAGTATCAAGCCAAAGTGCAATCTCAAGACCTCTTTTCTCTCCTGACAGCTCAAGGAAACTCTGTGCTTTTTTAGCCTGAGTTTTTAAAGGTCCTATTCGGGATTCCAATTCTGATACAATGTCACGGAGTCTTACAAGATTTTCTTCTGTACGGGAGAGCTTTCTCTCAGCCTCGATTTTTCTGTATCTATATCTGGAGATACCTGCGGCTTCCTCAAAAATTTCACGTCTATCGTCACTTTTTGAGGAAACAATACTGTCAATCTTGCCCTGACCTATCATAGAATATCCGTCTCTGCCAAGACCTGTATCCATAAACAGTTCATTGATATCTTTAAGACGCACCTGCGTCTTGTTAATCAGATATTCGCTTTCTCCGCTACGATAATATCTACGGGTAACAGACACTACATCACCGTCATATCTCAGTGCTCTGTCTGCATTGTCAATGGTAAGAGTAACCTCAGCAAAACCCTGCTGTTTTCTGCCGGTTGTACCGTTGAAAACAACATCTTCCATCTTTGAACACCTGAGGCTCTTGGGAGCCTGCTCGCCAAGCACCCAGCGGATAGCGTCACTGATGTTACTTTTGCCTGAACCATTAGGGCCAACAACAGCGGTGATACCTGTATTAAATGTTAATTTTGTCTTATCGGGAAAAGTTTTGAAGCCTTGAAGCTCTAAAGATTTAAGGAGCATAATTTCAGCCTTCCTGTATTATAATCTGACGTTCTGAAAGGGATACATCTTCTACAACAAGAGGAATATATCCCAATTTTTTCAGAGTTGTCAGGTTTTTCTTTTTCTGTCCTACTAATTTTGAAACAGCTTTAGGAGAAACTTTTATGGTTATTTTCCCTTCAGCTATATTTTCTGCATTAAGCTTTCTTAAAACATCTGTGATGAAAATCTCGCTTTCACACAGTTCTCTGAATGCAGGGTGATAAGCACCAGCTACAATACTGCTTTCCATCGTGTCACTGCTGTGAAGTCCCACTCTGATAACAGAGATACCTGCTTTCTCAAACATAGGAATCAGCCGTGCACAAAGAGATGTTGCAGACTCTACTGACTGAGGAGTGTACTCTCCCATCAGAAAAAGTTCTGCAAGCTTTGTTCCCTCAAGTACAACTGTGGGATAAATCCGCACAGTATCAGGAGATAACCTTACAAACTCCTTTGCGGTGAACTCATCCAATTCATCAGAGCTTCCGTAAAGTCCTGTCATCATTTGAAGTCCTAAGGAAAATCCAAAGTCTTTTATAAGACGGGAAGCATGTCTTACACATTCACTGTTGTGACCTCTTGAGTTAAGATTAAGCACATCATCACTCATTGACTGCGCACCTAACTCAATAGATGTAACATTATAGGCTTTTAGGATTGAAAGTATCTCGGTGTCTATGCAATCAGGCCGAGTAGAAATACGAATGCCCTTGAACCTATCTGTATATTCATTAGCGACACTGAGAAGTGACACCATATAATCTCTGTCTATTGCAGTGAAAGAACCGCCAAAGAAAGCAATCTCTGACTCAGAATGGTTAATACCGCCAGAAGCAATAGCTATTTCTGCTGCCTTGCGGACATCCTCCGGAGTTGTAGGTTTAACCACACCTGTGATTCTGTGCTGGTCACAGAAGCTACACCTGTTGGGACATCCTGCAAAGGGTACGAATATAGAAACATTAGAGCGTTTAATAGCCCATCAACTCCAATGCTACTCGGGCTGCTTGCTGTTCAGCTTCTTTTTTGCTTCTGCCGCCGCCTCTGCCAATAGAGTTAGAATTAAGAAGCACCTCTGCCACAAAATGCTTGTTGTGGTCGGGACCGCTCTCACTTACAAGTCTGTACTCTATTTTTTCACCCGGGTTTTTCTGGACTATCTCCTGCAAAGTTGTTTTATAGTCTTTCTGGGGCTTTTTGCGGATATTCTTAACCTCAGGCTCAATGAAAGCCATGACAAACTTTCGCGCTTCTTCGTATCCGCCGTCAAGGTAGATAGCAGCTATGAGTGCCTCAAAAGCGTCCGAAAGAATAGAGGGTCTGTCAGCACCGCCACCGTGACGTTCACCTCGGCTGAGCTTGATAAACTTACCAAGGTCAATCATCTTTGCAAACTTGTAGAGAGTCTTCTCACATACAAGTGAGGCACGAAGCTGAGTCAAATCACCCTCAGGAAACTGAGTGAAATTTATGAATATGTAGTTTGTAACAACAAGAGAAAGTACCGAGTCACCTAAAAACTCCATTCTCTCGTTGCATTTTGTGTTTTTTCCAACTTCGTTTGAATATGAGGAGTGTGTTAACGCAACCGCCAGAAGTGACGTGTCCTTGAACTCATATCCGATTTTCTGCTGAAGTTCGGTCATTAATATCAACCCTCTGCCTTGATTTTTTCAAGTGCTTCTGAAATCTCACCGATTACGTTACGCTCCACGTACTGAACTGTGAGTTTAATAGCATTTTTAAAAGTAACTGCATCTGCATTGCCATGTGCTTTGAAAACAGGCTTCTTTACACCAAGAATAGGTGCACCGCCGTGCTCACTGTAATCAAACTGTTTTTTCAGTCCCTTTACATCTTTCATAACAAGAGCAGCGGCAATTTTATTTTTCAGGTTCTTAATGAAAATCCCCTTGATTTTCTTCATAAGAGCGATTGCGACACCCTCATAGGTTTTGAGAATAAGATTACCGGTAAATCCGTCACATACCAATACATCGCATACATCATTGGGAACATCTCTGCCTTCAACATTACCGATGAAATTCAAAGGAGCATTTTTGAGAAGTGCGTATGCTTCCTGCTGAATTTCAGTACCCTTGTGCTCTTCTGTACCTACGTTTGCAAGACCTACTCTGGGGTTATCTACCCCCATTACCTTGTTCATATAGATTGAACCCATAATTCCGAATTGACGAAGCATCTCAGGTCTGCACTGAAGATTAGCACCACTGTCCATAAGCATAAAGTGACCCTTAACTCCCGGGATAATTGGAGCAAATCCGGGTCTACTGATACCCTTAATTCTCTTTACAAGAAGAGTTGCACCAACGCAGACAGCACCGCTGTTACCTGCAGAGATAAATGCATCTCCCTCGCCTGCGGCAAGCAACTTAAGACCTACAGCCATAGAACAATCAGACTTGGATTTCATAATCTCAGAACCTGCTTCGTTCTGGCTGATTACAGAATCTGAATGAACGATTGTGAACTGCTCTGCATCTATGCCCTGTTCTGAGCAGACCTTTCTGATTATTGCCTCATCACCTGTAAGTGTGATATCAACTCCAAGCTCTTTGATGGCATCTGCACTGCCCTTTATAATCTCCAGAGGTGCGTTGTCTCCTCCGAACGCGTCTACAATTATTCTCATACTTCATTCATCCTTTCCGCTTTGAATTGTTCAAGTGTATCCAAGGCTCTGGCTGCATACTGTTCTCCACGGATTTTTTTATCTCTGGAACGATTTGAAAGCTCAGGAAGGAGTCCGAAGCTTGCACCCATAGGCTGGAATTTTGTAACAGACTCGTCTGTTATATAATGTGCCAGAGCACCAATCATTGTGTTCTTTGGAAGAGTGAGTGTCTCTTTACCGAGAAGCTTATATGCCGCATTGATACCAGCCATTAGTCCTGAGGAGGCAGACTCCATATATCCCTCAACACCTGTAAGCTGACCTGCAAAAAACAGATTGTCTCTGAATTTTGCACTATAGTCGCTGTTAAGAACTCGAGGACTGTCAATGAAAGTGTTGCGGTGCATAACACCATAACGGACAAACTCTGCGTTTTTTAGAGCAGGAATAAGTCCGAAAACACGTTTTTGCTCAGGAAATTTCAGGTTAGTCTGAAAGCCCACAAGATTATACATTGTACCTTCAGCATTCTCACGGCGGAGCTGGAGACATGCCCAAGGACGGTGTCCTGTGCGTGGGTCGCGAAGACCAACAGGCTTCATAGGGCCAAACCGAATAGTGTCCTCTCCCCTTTGAGCCATAACTTCAATAGGCATACAGCCTTCATAAACTTTAGGGTCAGAAACATCAAAATCGTGAAGCGGTGCACGCTCTGCACTTACAAGTTCTCTGTAAAAAAGTTCATACTCTTCTTTATTGAGAGGGCAGTTAATATAATCATCACCGTCTCCTTTATCATATCTTGACTGTGCAAATGAGGTTTCAGGGTCTATGCTGTCCGCTGTAACAATGGGTGCTGCCGCATCAAAGAAAGACAGTGACCCACCCATAAAAGAGATAATATCTGAGCAGAGTGCATCTGAGGTCAGAGGACCTGTTGCAATTACAGTCAGAGCATCCTCAGGGATGCTTAAAACTTCCTCAGATATTATATCAATATTTTTCATTGAACGGATTGCATCTGTAACAAGGGTTGCAAATATATCTCTGTCAACTGCCAGAGCTCCTCCTGCAGGCACCATACATTTGTCTGCACACTTCAGGAGAAGTGAGTCAAGCTGACGCATTTCCTCTTTTAGCAAACCAGCAGCAGAGGAAGTCCGCTGTGCCTTCAGTGAATTAGAGCAAACAAGCTCAGCAAATTTATCTGTGTGATGTGCAGGAGACTTCTTGTGAGGCTTCATCTCATAAAGACGTACGGGTATTCCCCGCTTTGCAATCTGATATGCCGCTTCACAGCCTGCCAGTCCTGCACCTACAACGTTAATGTAATTATTAATCATTATTTTTTCTCATAGCCACAGCCGTCCTTTGCACAGTACAGTGTGGGCTTTTTACCTTTTTTCTTAAAGAGAATTTCACCGCACTGAGGACATTTCTCTGATGTAGGTTCATTCCATGACATAAAATTACAGTTAGGATAGGATGAACAGCCGTAGAAAGTTTTACCTGTTTTAGTCTTACGAACGATTATGTCTGCACCGCAAACAGGACAGCTGACACCTATATTCTCTGTATATTTCTTTACATTCTTACACTCTGGGTAGCCCGGGCAGGCAATAAACTTGCCATATCTGCCCACCTTGACAACCATCTTACGTCCGCACTTTTCGCAAACTATGTCGGTTTCGTCTTCTTTAAGCTGAATCTTCACACCTTCCATATCTGTCTTAGCTTTTTTAAGGGTTTTCTCAAAGTCAGAATAGAATGTGCCAAGAAGCTCTCGCCACTCAACATTTCCGCTTTCAACAGTGTCAAGGTCCTGCTCCATCTGAGCTGTAAACTTAACATTTACAATCTTGGGGAAACGTTCTTTCATAAGCTGAGACATAGCTTCTCCCAGCTCTGTAGGATGGAGGAGCTTGCCTACACGCTTAACATACTCACGGTTTACAATTGTGGAGATAGTAGCCGCATAGGTTGAAGGTCTGCCTATGCCAAATTCTTCTAAGGCTTTAATGAGAGACGCTTCTGTAAATCTTGAAGGAGGCTGAGTGAAATGCTGATTGCCCATAAGTTCTTTGAGTTTTAAGGGCATACCTTTCTCAACGGGCGGAAGTGTGCTTTCTTTAGCTTCTTCCTCATCCTTAGATTCAACGTAAAGCTGAGTAAAGCCATCAAATTCTACACGGTAACCGTTAGCCTTGAAAATGTAACCGTTAGCATCAATATCAATCTGAGTTGTTTTCTGTATGCAATCTGCCATCTGAGAAGCAGTAAAACGCTCCCAGATTAGCTTGTAGAGCTTATACTGGTCTGTTGTAAGATTTGCTTTTACCTTTTCGGGAGTTAGGTTAATTGACGTAGGTCTGATTGCCTCGTGGCCGTCCTGTGCGTTTGAACGGGATTTGAAGTATCTGGGCTTTGAAGGAAGATATGTTTCACCGAATACATTTCTGATATATGCGGCGGCTTCATTCATAGCATCTGTGGAAATACGGAGAGAGTCAGTTCTCATATAAGTGATAAGACCTGTGGGGCCAATACCCTCAATGTCAATACCTTCGTAAAGCTCCTGCGCGATACGCATTGTACGTCTGGACTGGTAACCAAGCTTACGGGATGCCTCCTGCTGAAGTGTAGAGGTAATAAAGGGAGGTGCGGGTGATTTCTTTCTTGTACCTGACTTTACTTTTGTAACAGTATACTCTGCACCCTCAAGGTCTGCAAGAATCTTGTCAGCCTGCTCTTTATTGGAAATCTTAATTTTGCCGTCAGAATTTCCATAAAGAAAAGCAGAGAAAACCTTACGGCTTCCCTTAGGTGTAAACTTGGCATCAATGCTCCAGTATTCCTCGGGAACAAAAGCTCGGATCTCGTTTTCACGGTCAACTATAATACGAACTGCAACAGACTGAACTCTGCCTGCAGAGAGTCCGCGGCGGATTTTCTGAGATACAAACGGGCTGAGCTTATAGCCTACAAGACGGTCAAGGATTCTTCTTGCCTGCTGTGCATTTACAAGGTCGAGGTTTATAGCTCTGGGTGAACTCATTCCTGTTTCAACACCGAATTTTGTAATCTCGTTGAATTCAACACGGTTAGCATCATTTAAATCAAGATTGAGAATATATGCAAGATGCCATGAAATCGCTTCGCCTTCGCGGTCAGGGTCAGTTGCAAGGTAAACTTTATCGCACTTTTTAGCCTGTGCAATAAGCTCGTCAACCAGCTTTTCCTTGCCTTTAATAATCTCATATCTGGGATTGAAGTTATTATTGATATCTACGCTGAGTCTCGCCTGAGGCAGATCACGTACATGACCCATAGAAGCTATTACCTCATAGCCTTTTCCAAGATATTTCTTTATCGTTTTTGCCTTTGCAGGGGACTCAACGATTACCAGATTTGACATAATATACCTCCGAAGATTATTTTATGACGTAATTTCTGCCCCCAACATCTCTGATAAGGTCACTGATTTCAAGGACAGATATAATTCTGAGAATTTTGTGGACAGGAAGCTTTGTACTCTCTGCAATCTTATCCACATGTATGGGTTCAACACCTATATTGAAGTACACGGATTTTTCTTCATCAGATAAAACGACATCAGGATTATGAATGGGCAAAGGTGAGTTATCTGATTTTGTAGAATCAACAGCTGTTCTGAGCTTTGTTGGAACAGAAGCTATTACTTCCTGAGAAAATTTCTGAGCCGGTTTTTGGTCAAAGCCCACGCCCAGATAGTATTCAGCTACATCGCGGTAAGAAGTAACAGGAACAGCTCCGTCTTTAATAAGGGCATTTGAACCTTCAGAATAAGGAGAATCCACATTACCCATTACAGCAAAAATATCCTTACCCTGAGTAAGTGCATACCCCACAGTTATCATAGAACCGCTACCTTTAGGTGCTTCTACAACAATCAGTCCTTTGGAAAGAGCTGATATAATTCTGTTTCGCTGCGGAAAATTTCTGCTTGATGCAGAAGTACCCGGAGGATACTCAGATATTACTGCACCATTCTCAGTAATTGCCTGTCGCATCCCTTTATTTTCTCTCAGGTATTCATAATCAATTCCGCACCCTAAAACACAAACGGTAACTCCGCCCTGCTGAAGCACGCCTCTGTGTGCCGCACAGTCTATGCCTAAAGCTCCTCCGCTTACAACTACAAAGCCTTCTCGTGAAAGGTTTGCACCTAACTCAAAGGCTGTACGCACACCATAAACTGTTGCTTTTCGTGTACCTACAATTGAAACTGCATTGATATTATCAAAGTCAGGCAGCGTGCCCTGAACATAGATTACTGCAGGAGCTGTGTCAATTTCCGAGAGACACTCGGGATACTCCTCATCTTCAATATCAAGGATAGTATATCCAAGGTCATTACATCTTGATATGATGCTGTCGGCTACAGAAAGGTCAGTTTTTAGAAGACGGGAAATTTCTGATTCTGTAAATATACCGCACAAACGAAACTCTGTCTCTCCACCCTCATACAAAGTTTTAATATGGGGATAAACAGAACACAAGTGTTTGAGCTTTGCATTACAGTAGCCTATAGCTTGTGTAAGCCATATCCAATAGCGAGTATTGTCTGTCATTTTACCATTTCCCACATAAGTATTCCTGCTGCTATGGCGGCATTGAGAGACTCCGCATTACTGCTCATAGGAATAGTAATGCGATGAGTGCAAGCCATTGCAGTTTCATCTGTAAGGCCATTGCCTTCATTGCCTATAGCTACAAGGGAATTCCCCTCAAAATTACAGGCGGTAACAGGCTGAGCCTCACGGACAACAGCCGCATAGGATGTACCTGTCTCATTGAAATTGCGGATAAAATCAGGAGCACTGTCAATAATTTTGAAAGGAACTCTGTAAAGAGCACCCATAGCACCGCGACAAACTTTGGGGCTGTAAATATCACAGCAATCTTTTGTCATTATAACGCCTGAAAGCCCCAGAGCATCTGCTGTTCTGAGGATAGTGCCGAGATTGCTGGGGTCCTGAACATTCTCCGCCAATATATACTTATTATTAATTGTATCTAAATCAATATTATTGTCAAGAGTTTTTATTACACAAATCACCCCTTGAGGTGTCTGTGTGTCACAAGCAGCGGCCATTGCTTTATCGTTTGTGATATAAATATCCTTGCACGCTTCAAGCAAGGGCTTTAATGCATCAGAATGCTTGTTGAGAGCGTTTTCTGTCAAAAGTACGGCAACTACCTGAGCACCGCTCAAAGCGGCTTCTACGCAAACACGCAAACCCTCAGCAACAAAACATTTTTCTTCTCTTCTGAACTTTGAGTTTGACTGAAGCTTTGAAATATACTTTATAAGCTTATTATCTTTACTGGAAATCTCTTTCATTTTATCACCTGTAGAGGTATTTAATCGGTAATTTTTAAGCATTAAAAAGTGCGTCCGGCATATAACCGGACGCAACTCAAGCTTTTATTTAGCAACAACCTGCTCAACAAGCTTTGTGAATGCTGCAGCATCTGCTACTGCAATCTCAGCGATCATCTTACGGTTGAGTGTAATGTTAGCCTTCTTGAGGCCGTTCATAAATGTGGAATAGTTAGTACCGTTAGCTTTGCAAGCTGCAGAAATACGAGTAATCCACAGACGGCGGAAATCTCTCTTTCTCTGCTTTCTGCCGATGTATGCATAGTTGCCGGACTTCATAACGGCCTGTTTAGCCATTTTAAAATGTCTGGACTTAGCACCATAGTAGCCCTTAGCAAGCTTTAATACCTTTTTTCTTCTTTTGCGAGTCATCATCGCGCCTTTTACTCTTGCCATTGTATATTACCTCCGAATCGTTGTAGTTTAATTACTTGTAGGGAATCAGACGCTTTGCCTGACGTGCATTTGTTACGTCAGTAACTGCAGTCTTACGAAGACCTCTCTTACGCTTTGTGGTCTTCTTGTTAAGGATGTGGCTCTTGTTAGCATGAGCACGGATGACCTTACCGTTTTTGGAAAGCTTAAAACGCTTTTTTGCACCGCTGTGTGTTTTGATCTTAGGCATGTTAATAATCCTCCTGTTATGATTTTACCGGTTTTGGGGCTAAGAACATAAGCATATTACGACCCTCGAGCTTTGCAGGCTTCTCAATTGAAGCGATCTCTATACAGCCTTCAGCAAAACGCTGCATAAGGTCGTAACCGTACTGTGAGTGACCCATTTCTCTGCCGCGGAAGCGGATAGAAACCTTAACTTTGTCACCCTTGCTGAGAAACTTAATAGCAGCATTGAGCTTTGTTTCAAAGTCGTGAGTATCGATATTCAGTGAAAGCTGAACCTCTTTGATATTAATGACCTTCTGGTTCTTTCTGGCTTCTTTCTCACGTTTAGCCTGCTCGAAGCGGTACTTACCGAAGTCCATAATTTTTGCTACGGGAGGCTGAGCCTGTGCAGCAATAAGGACAAGGTCAAGATTCTGCTCCTCTGCAAGTTTCTGTGCATTGTCAGTAGGCATAATGCCAAGCTGAGCACCGTCAGAACCGATTACTCTGAGCTCTTCACATCTGATATCCTCATTAATGAGGGTTTCTTTCTCTTTCTTGCTAATGTTAAAGCACCTCCAAAATGATGTAAAAATAATGCGGACAGAAAGCTCCGTCCGCATAACAATACTAAATTCACACATCACAAAAGAGTGACTGAAAACTTGAATATTGACCCGTGCAGACGACACCCCACAGGTGAAAGCTCTATGCCTTGCTTTATTGTACGCAAAGAATTATAAACCCTCTGAGTTGTTTTGTCAATAGATTTTTTGTATTTTTCGGTTTTTTATTGAAAAAAACTCACTCAGATGCTATAATCTTTAAGAATTGTATCATATTTAATCAGGAGGTACAAGATGAACACTGCAGAAAATGAATTTATTTATGAAAATCCTGTCCCTGAAATTGACCCTAAGAAGGTACAGCTTGAAAAAGAAAAAAAAGAATTAAGAAGCACTGCAAATACTGTAGGACTTATGATGATTATTGCAACAGTGATTTTCTTTACTTTCAGTATGGTTGTAGCTATTACCTACATTTTATTTGAAAGAACCACTGCACTCCCCTCATTCATAGACTCGGTACCTGACAATATAATAAGCGGACTTGCAAACGTTGCCGCTATAGGTATATGCGGTGCAATTTTCATTAAGTTCAGCAAAAAGAAAACTTCTGAAGTCCTTGTATTTAACAAAATAACAAGTAAAAAGCTTCTTTCAGTTGTTGCTATCGGCTTTACTGTTTCTATGATTTCCAATCTGCTGACTAATCTTTATCTTACAACAACTAATTCCCTGGGACTTGACCTGAATCTTGACATAGAAACACCTGTAAGCAATTCTTTTATAGAAATTCTGGTGTATTTTCTTTCGACTGCAATCGTACCTGCCTTCTCAGAAGAGATACTTTTCAGAGGCGCAATACTGGGTACACTGAGAAAATATGGTGACGGTTTTGCAATCTTTGTATCTTCTTTACTGTTCGGTATTTTCCACGCAAATTTTGTTCAGCTTCCCTTTGCTTTTATTGTGGGTCTGGTGCTTTCCTGGGCTGTTGTCTATACTAACTCAATGCTTCCTGCAATAATCATCCACGCAGCTAACAACGGATTCAGTGTGGTTTGTGATGTGCTCTACACAAACGCAGAGAGCATAGGAATAAATGAAGCGTTTGTGGATGGAATAACATATATTCTGGTAGCCGTTGTAGCTGTAGTTGCAATTATTGCGGTAATAAAGCTTTCAAAAGCAGATAAAACCTTTATGAAACCTGCAGGATACGATGGAATTCTTGACAGAAAAACAAGAACAAAGATGCTTGTAACAAGCCCTACAATTATTATCTCTACAGTACTGCTCCTTGCGGAGTCTGTACTAAATCATGCATCAATATAAAATGGACAGATATGACTATATGAAAGAGGCTCTTGCACTTGCAAAAAACGCTTGTGAGCAGGGAGAAGTTCCTGTAGGATGCGTAATAGTCAGAGACGGAAAAATAATTGCAAAAGCCTGCAACCAGACTGAGCGTGACAAAACTGCAACTAAACACGCTGAAATAATCGCAATAGAAAACGCAAGCAACGTGCTTGGGATGGCTAACCTCAACGACTGCGACCTGTATGTAACACTTGAGCCTTGTCCTATGTGCGCAGGTGCTATTATCAACGCTAAAATACGCAAGGTAGTATTCGGAGCTTTTGACCTGAATTATGGCGCCTGCGGAACTGTAACAAATCTTTTCTCACTTCCCAATATACACAAACCTGAGTGCTATGGCGGAATTATGGAAGATGAATGCAGTAAAATATTGACCGACTTTTTCAAATCAATCAGAAGTAAATAAGAATAACATAAAAAAACGGAGAGCTTCACACTCTCCGTTTTTATTATTCTACGTTAATTTCTAAGATTGTTTACACGCTGTGCCGCAAGCATAATGCCAAGTTTGCCTGCATCAAAATCATGAGCTCCCTGAAGCCATACGGCATAAGGAGGACGCAAGGGCGCATCGCAGGACAGCTCAATTGAAGAACCCAGAGTGAAAGAGCCTGATGCCATCACAACCTGACAGTCATAACCAGGCATATCGGAAGGCTCCGGCACAACAAAACTGTCAACGGGAGATGCTGCCTGTATTCCTCGGCAAAACTCAACTAGTTCCTGAGCATTTGCAAGCTTCAGCACCTGGATGATATCTCCCCTGTCTTCATTATATTTAGGTGTTACCTCATAACCTAAAAGCTCAAACAGTGCCGCTGAAAACACGGCAGTTTTCATAGCTTCACCTGTAATATGAGGCGCATTGTAGGCTCCTAAAAACATTTCTCTAACTGTGTCAAGGGTTGCACCAAGCTCTTTGCCAGTACCCGGAGTTGTGAGACGAAAAGCGGCCTGCTCAACCAAATCACGTCTTCCTGAAATATATCCGCCTGTACGAGCTATTGCACCGCCGGGATTTTTTATCATAGAGCCTGCCATCAGGTCAACACCGCAACTGTGGGGTGAGTCAAACTCCACAAACTCGCCATAGCAATTATCAAGCATTATAACAGACTCTGGAGAAATCTTTCTCGTAAGGTCACATACTTTCTTAATGTCTGAGAAAAGAAGTGAAGGACGAAGCTCATAACCCCGTGACCGCTGTATGTAGACCATTTTGGGGTTCTCATGAAGCTTCTTTTCTATTGCTTCATAGTCAAGAGTACCATCTGATTTAAGGTCTACCTCTTCATATTTCACACCGAAATCCTTCAGAGAGCCAGAGTAATCGGAATCAATACCTATTGTGCCGCGTATCGTGTCATAAGGAGTTGAAGCTACAGAAAGCAGTGTATCTCCCGGTCTGAGCACAGCAAAGAGTGCTATACACAGAGCATGGGTACCGCTTACGAAATTGTGGCGTACAAGGGCATCTTCTGCATCGAATGCATAGGCATACACCTCATCGAGTGCATCTCTGCCCCTGTCTCCGTATCCGTAACCACTGCTTCCGCCGAACATAGACTCGCTGACTCTCGCCTCCTGAAAAGCCTTGAGCATCTTAATTTGGTTGTATTCTCTGACAGCATCAATCTTCTCAAACTGCTCACGACACATAGAGAGAGCTTTATCTGACGCGTCACGTATAGTTTTGTCTACATCAAAAAATCTGAACATATTAACCTCACAAACAGTATTTATACCAGGTTGACACCCGGCTAAAACCGCATTTTTCATAAAATATAACATTGTGCTCTTCACATAAAAGCTGATAAGAAACATCAGAATCACTGCAAAGAACATCAAGCACTGCTTTTGAATATCCATTTCCGCGGAAATATTCACCTGTGTATACAAAAGGGATTACCGCTTCTTTGGTATCGCTTTTGAAAACGGAAGCTACACTGACCAGAGCAGAGTCTTTAATATAAGAAAACACGCTCAGAAGCCCATGGCGCATCTGGTAAGCTGTGTTAAGAAAGAAATCTGTTCTTCTGTTCTCGGGCATATTTTCACACACCAGAGCAGCTACTGCTTTCGGTTCATTACAACTTTTAACATCAGAATATTGAACATCCGTTTTTTCGCCTTGTTTATTCATAACAGCACAAATTTCGCCTTTTGTTTCAATAGGAAACGTCCTGTCGGATATTAGTGTAACATCAGTAAATCCCTGGATAAAAGCAATGAGTTCTTCTGTATCACAATCGCTGTCAGATACCAAGTAAACAGTTTGATTATATCTAAACAGGAGAGCTGTGGCAGTGCTACCTTCATAACTTTCCTGAATGTAAAACTGAGCAAAATCATAATCAGTTCCGTAAGAAAACAAATACAAATTGATTATGTTGCGTATGCAAGCAGTACCTATACCTTTGTTAATTACTTCTTGCACCTTATTATTGTCACTGCATAAATAAATCATATTACTTCAAGCTATTAACAATAGACATAAAATGCTCGCCACGTTGTTCAAAGTCACGATACATATCAAAGCTTGCAGATGCGGGCGAAAGTGCTACTATGTCCCCCTGTTGGGAATTTTCTCTTGCAATATTCACTGCATTTTCCATGGTGTCAGCGTGAACAATCTGCAACAAACCGTCTTTATAGTTTGACGACTCTTTAACTGCAGTTTCTATTTTTTCTGCTGTAGCACCCATAAGGATAAGAGTTTTTACCTTATCACAAATAACAGGGCCTAAAGGTGCATAAGGAATATTCTTATCATATCCGCCACAAATGAGTATAAGTTTCTCATCAAAAAGAGAAAGCATGCCGCAGGCAGTGCGTGTAGGTGAAGAAGCAATTGAGTCGTTATAATAACGTACACCTTCAAACTCACGGACAAGCTGTGCTCTGTGCTTTACACCGTTAAAAGTTTTTGCAACATTTTTGATGGTTTTGTATGAAACAAATTCTCCAACAGCACATATAGCCGCAAGATAGTTTTCTACATTATGAAGTCCCGGAATTCTAATATCCTCAACTGACATAACAAACTCATCACAGCTACCGTCAGTAAAATAGATTTCACCGTTTGAAACATAAGCACCTGCCTCAACCTTCTGAATACGTGAGAAGCAGAGAATGTCAGATTTTGTGCTATTCTTGAAGGAATAGGAAATATCATTATCCAGATTGAGAATTGCTTTGTTACCAACCTGCTGATATAACACGATATTTCGCTTTGCATCAATATACTCATCCATATCCTTATGTACATCTAAGTGATTTGGAGCTACATTGGTAACAACAGCAACACAGGGACTTTTACGCATAGAAATAAGCTGAAAACTGGAAAGCTCAACTACTGCAAAATCATCCTCTTTAATATCGTAAATATCAGGCATAAGGGGATTGCCGATATTACCGCCTAAGTGGACAGTATACCCCTGAGCTTTTAAAAGCTCAGAAATGATAGTTGTTGTGGTGGTTTTGCCATCTGAGCCGGTTACAGCAATAATTTTGCAAGGACACAGCTCAAAGAAAAGCTCCATTTCAGATGTAACCTCTACCCCGTTTTTTCTCATCTGTGCCAGAGCAGGACTGTTATAGTTCATCCCCGGTGTACGGAAAACAGTCTGTACATCAAGATTATCAAGATATCCTGCACCAAGAGAAAGAGTTGCACCAAAATCCTCAGCCATCTGAGCATTAACACCAAGAGCATCCTTCTCACGGCTGTCACAGGCGTAAACTATGGCTCCGCTGTCACAGAACATTTTAATAAGTGGCAAATTACTTCTGCCAAGTCCGATAAATGCAACCTTCTTACCTTTAAGAGATGAGAAGTATTCGCTGATTTTATTGTTCATAAAAAAGCCTCCGATATATGGGAAGTAAAATACTTAATATACATACAAATCATACCAGTTAATAATACAATAACCAAAAGAAAATATCAACCGAATAAAAATATTTTTTACGCAAAAAAACAGACGGTTGTGAAACCGTCTGAAAAATAAGCAAGGTTTATTAGTTTTTGCAGGGAATAAAATTAGTTTTCTCTGCCGAGAAGATAATCAACAGATACTTCAAGAATATCTGCAAGAGCTACCAACTCTACGTCAGTTACATAGCGAATCTGACCCTCAAGCTTTGAGAGCCCTGATGCATTCATATCGACACCGTTCACCTGAAGCTGTGCAAGAAGCTCCTTCTGCTTCATTCCGCGTTTTTTTCTGGCTGCTTCTACTCTGGCACCTACCAAATTGCGGTCACCGAGTTCCTGTTTACGTAATCTCATACTGTTGATCTCCCTCAAATAAATATTCCGAAACCTAAAATAATTCTTAAAAAGAATTCTATAATGCAATTAAACTCAATTGGAACTTAATTATAATACCATAATCGAAAAAAAACAAGCCCTTTTTGTAAATAAAATTAAAAACATGAAATATTTTGGTAAATAAGATTACAAAATCGTAAAAACAAGGGGTATTATCTGTATTTTCAACAAAATTTTATTCAGACTCTTTATTAATAAAAAAAACAGTGATATTATATTATAGTATTTTAGAGCTTAAATGCTATGAAAATATGGAGGTATAGTAATGAGCAATACTCTAAGCAAAAGAAATTTAACACTTCTGACCGACTTCTATGAACTGACTATGGCAGGCGGATACTTTGAATGCGGACAAAAAGACCGTATCGGTTACTTTGACATGTTCTACAGAAACAACCCTGACAATGGCGGTTATGCCATTATGGCAGGTGTAGAGCAAATGGTGGAATACCTGACAAATCTGCACTTTACTGATGAGGACATTGACTTTTTGAAAAGCAAGAACTGTTTCTCTGAGGGCTTTCTTGAGTATCTCAGGAATTTTAAATTTGAGTGCGATGTATGGGCTGTACCTGAAGGCACACCAATCTTCCCAGGCGAACCCATTGTCACTGTAAAGGGACCGCTTATTCAGGCACAGTTTGTAGAGACTATGATTTTGCTTTCTATAAATCACCAGAGTCTCATTGCAACAAAAGCCAACCGATTAAATCGTGCAGCTAAAGGCAGAGCAGTTATGGAATTCGGCTCAAGAAGAGCACAAGGCTATGACGGTGCTATCTTCGGTGCAAGAGCCGCATACATCGGAGGCTGTTGCGGTACAGCCTGCACAATCTGCGAAAGAGATTTCGGAGTGCCGGCACTGGGCACAATGGCACACTCCTGGATTCAGTCTTTTGACACTGAATATGAGGCATTTTCTGCATATGCAAAGCTCTATCCGGGCAACTGTACACTCCTTGTTGATACTTACAACACACTTAAAAGCGGTGTTCCCAATGCTATTAAGGTGTTTGACGAGGTACTTGTACCTATGGGATTCAGACCTAAGGGAATCAGAATTGACAGCGGTGATATTACCTACCTTTCTAAGAAGGCAAGAAAAATGCTTGATGCCGCCGGCTATGAGGACTGTAAGATATGTGCATCCAACTCACTTGATGAATTTATTATAAAAGATATGCAGATTCAGGGTGCACAGGTTGACACATACGGCGTAGGCGAAAGACTTATCACATCTTCCTCATCCCCTGTTTTCGGCGGTGTTTACAAGCTTGTTGCTACAGAGAAAGACTCTGTAATGACTCCTAAGATTAAGATTAGCGAAAACGTAGGTAAGATTACCACTCCCTGCTTTAAGAGACTTTACAGACTATATGACAGAGAGACAGGTAAGTCCATTGCCGATGTAATCGCTCTGCATGATGAAATTATTGATGACAGCAAGCCTTACGAGATATTTGACCCTGTGAACACTTGGAAGAGAAAAACCATTGAGAACTTCCGTGCAGTAGATATCAGAAAAAAATATATTGAAAACGGCAAACTAATTGAAACTATGCCTGATATTAATGAGATTAAGTCTTACTGCGAAAATCAGATGGAAACCCTGTGGGATGAAGTTACACGATTTGAAAACCCACACACATATTATGTTGACCTTTCTCAGAAGCTTTGGGATATTAAGAACGAACTTCTTAATAAAGGCAAAAAGTAAATAAAACCAACAAAAAAGAACCCGTCTAAATCAGACGGGTTCTTTTTATTTATGCGACTGAATCTATAAGCCGAGTTCTGTTGTAAGCAGTCATCTATCTTGGCAGGGTGTTGCCACCGCTGCTCAATGCCACCTCCCCGAGACACGCCGAGCAGGCGCATAATGTCTCTCCACGGTGTTGCTCCGAATAGGGTTTACAGGGCAATCGGGTCTCCCCGACTCCGGTGAGCTCTTACCTCGCCTTTCCACCCTTACCTGATAAATCAGGCGGTATATCTCTGTTGCACTATCCCTAGGGTCGCCCCCGGCGGCCGTTAGCCGTTATTCTTGCTCTGTGGAGCTCGGACTTTCCTCGTATACAGCCTTTCGGACTTGTACCCGCAACTGCTCAATCCACTCACATTCTGTAATTTTATATCAACAAGTTAATTTTGTCAATGTGTTAAATTCTAAATTTACTTATTCATGGGGTAAAGATTTTGCGGCTAAGAGCAGTTCATTACGTAAGTTAGGAACTTTGCCTTTAATCACAAGACGCAACAATACATTTAACGCTCTGCCAATAGCCTCACCTTTAAAGCCCATCTTAATTAAATCCCTGCCGTTTACATCAAGCTGAGAAAGTGAGTAGCAATCTCCTCTCTCAATAATTTCACGAAATTCAGCGACAACTGCATTTCTGTGAGAAAGTTTTTCCTCTCTCTGGTATCTTGACTGTGCAAGGGTATCAGCAAATGAAACTTCCATAAGCTTCAAAAAAAGCTCTACACCAATATCAGACAGCACTCGCTTTATGTCTTGTCCCATAAGCTTAAATCTTTCATCATGGTGTCGGATAAGTGCACACACATCTTCGATGAATTTATTGGGATAGCCAAAACGTCTAAGTATATCTGCCGTTATTTCAGCACTGACATACTGATGCTTTTTAAAATGGTCAATACCATTATCGTCTGTGGTTTTCATTACAGGTTTACCTATATCGTGAAAAAAAACTGCAAACCTTACTGTTTCATCTAAAGGTGTGTTTTTTAATGCTTTAAGAGTATGAGTCCACACATCATATATGTGATGTGGATTATTTTGCTCTAAATCAAACATAGGTTTAATTTCGGGCAATACTACAGAAAGTATGTCTTTGTATTCACTCAAAATATCACAAGAATATGGAGCCATTAGTATACCTGTAAGCTCCTTGCGAATTCTTTGCGGGTGAACCGCTGACAGCTTATCCTTTAGAAGATGCATTGCATCTGAGGTGGATTTCTCAATAGAAAAACCTAATCTGGCTGAAAATCTGACAGCACGAAGCATACGCAAAGCATCCTCGCTGAAACGGGCCTGTGCATCTCCTGTACAGCGTATTAGCTTGTTTTCTATGTCTATTATACCGCCGTATGGGTCAATAAAGCCTGTTTTATCAGAATACGCAATGGAATTTACTGTAAAGTCTCTGCGTGCAAGGTCTTCTTGCAAAGTTTGGGAAAAGCTTACACTGTCAGGATGACGGGAATCAGAATACGTTCCGTCACAACGGTAGGTTGTGATTTCAAAAGGCTGTGAGTCAATAACGACACAGATTGTGCCGTATTGTCTGCCTATATCTATAGTTGCATAATCACTGAAACATCGACAGATTTCATCAGGCAAAGCGTTCGTAGTGAAATCCCAGTCATTAGGTTCGCTTCCAATTATAGAATCTCTGACACAGCCGCCAACTGCAAAACATTCAAAGCCGTTACTCTCTAATATATTAAAAATCAATTTGCAAATATCGGGAATACTTATCAAAATTTTCACCTCGTGTATATTATAACACAATATGAAAATTTAATAAAGACTACGAAATTTTTGAAATTTTCAAACAACAATGCGAATTCTTATATATTCTCTGGTAAGAGATTTTTATGCACGATGTGTTTCCACTTTATTTTTTCTGAAACAAACAAAAAATATGTTCAGAAGAAAGGAGGTGGAGAATGAAAAAAGTCAAAAGTTTTTCAATTTTTATTGCTTTATTTTTGATGTTTATTTCTTTTACTGACACAAAAGTTTACGCCGATGAAAACGAAACCGTTATTTTAGGCGGAACACCCTTTGGAATTAAGATGTTTTCACAAGGCGTTATGGTTGTAAAAACCGAAGCGGTTAAAACAAACGAAGGAGCGGTTTGCCCTGCTGAAGAAGCAGGAATAAAAATAAACGATATTATTATTTCTGCAAACGGAGCAAGCTTAACAAGTAATGAGGATTTATCTGAAATCATAGAAAAGTCTATGGGAGAAGATATTGATTTAACTATCAAAAGAGAAAACAAATCTTTAAAAATTAAAATAAGACCCGTGCTTAACAAACAAGGTATCTACAAAGCAGGAATATGGGTAAAGGACAGTGCCGCAGGTATAGGCACCATTACCTTTTATTCTGAAAACGCAAAAGGATTCTGCGGACTTGGACACGGTATTTGTGAAAGCAGCACAGGTATGATGATACCAATCGCCTACGGAGAGGTGGACAATGCATATATTGCATCTGTTACTAAAAGCCGTGATAGCCAGGTAGGCTCATTGAACGGGTACTTTACTAAAGACACCATTGGCACTGCATTGCTTAACTGTAGCGAAGGAATTTACGGAGAAACCTACTCTGAAATCACAGGAACAAGAATAGAACTTGCTGATAAAGAGGAGGTAAAAACAGGTGAAGCCTTCATATATACAACTGTATCAGGTGAACAGCCAGAATACTATGAGGCAGAAATACTACGCGTAAATAAAAATTCAAATGATACAGATATAATTATAAAAATCACCGATGAAAAACTCACTGAGAAAACAGGCGGTATAGTGCAAGGTATGTCAGGCTCCCCCATTATTCAGAACAATAAACTCGTTGGTGCAGTGACACACGTTATTGTTGACGATGTAGACTGCGGTTACGGAATCTTTGCAGAAAGAATGTTTGAAACTTTAGCAGAAATCTGCAAATAAATGTCAAATATTGCTGTCATATTTTTATTCCAATTATATTATTTGAAATTAAGAAAATTTTTTAATTGGTAACTATTGCTATTTTTACCACTTTGTGGTATTATTTCACTAACAAATAAATTTATTGGAGGAATGAAGATGGACAGCAACATCAAATTATTAATTACAGAAGAGCAGTCTGAACTAAGCACAGAAAGCTTAAATCTCTTAGAAAGTGCAGGTTTCACGCCAATATTTTGTCAGCGTGACGGAGAAGAAGTTTTAAGATTAATAACAACAGAAAAACCCAAAATTGTATTTATGGATGTTTTTATGTCAAAGCTTGACAGCATCGGCGTAATGAAAGCAGTAAACAAAACTGCAAAGGAAAAGCCACTGTTTATTATTTCTTCTACCTTTAACAGTCCTGCACTCGAGCGTGAAATTATGAGTAGCGGTGCTTCTTACTTTGTCATAAAACCCTATAATCTGGAAAATCTCCTTGACAACATTAAGCACCTGATAAAATCAGATAAGACAGCAGGCTCTATCAAGAAGTTTGATGTTTCCGGGGGCATAGAACTTAGAGTTACTGAGATACTCCATCAGATTGGTGTACCTGCTCATATTAAGGGATATCATTACCTTAGAGACTCAATTATTATGTCAGTGGAAAAACCTGAGGTAATTAACGCAGTAACAAAACAGCTCTACCCTTCTGTAGCTAAGAAGTATGAGACTACTTCATCAAGAGTAGAAAGAGCAATAAGACATGCAATAGAAGTTGCCTGGGACAGAGGTGACGTTGACGTGCTTAACTCGTATTTCGGATATACTATCCACATTAGCCGTGGAAAGCCTACGAACTCCGAATTTATTGCTATGATTGCCGATAAACTTAGATTACAACTGAAAAACGCAAGCTGAAAAAGGTGACCTCTGCCAAAAGCTGACAGAGGTCACTATCTTTATATTATTGACAATATTCTCAGGTATGATAAAATATTAACACAATCCGTTGCTTGGGAGGTACAATGTGAAAAACGAGATTTTTAATATTAAAGGAATGTCGTGCTCTGCCTGCAGTGCCGCAGTAAGTGCCGCTGTAGGAAAGCTTGCGGGTATAGAAAAAGCTGATGTAAACCTGCTGACAAATTCTATGGCGGTTGTATACAACGAAAATATAACTTCATCTGATGAGATTATCAAATCTGTCAGAAATGCAGGATACGATGCAGAAATTAAAAATCAGGAAGATACACAGGAGAAGCAAAAAGCTCTTGATAAAAGTGCCAGAAAAATACTTATCAGACTTATATTGTCTGCAGTGTTCCTTTGCTTACTTATGATAGTATCAATGGGACACATGGTGGGAATTCATCTGTTTACACATGAACAAAACCTGCTTAAAGGCTTTGTTGAAATTGCTCTGCTGCTACCTGTGGTAATCCTTAACTTCAAATTCTTTGTATCAGGATTCAAGGCTTTGTTTAGACTTAATCCCAATATGGATTCGCTGATTGCTGTAGGTGCTACAGCCTCAATAGGCTACAGCTTTTGGCAGATGATAAACGGAGGAGCTGACCACTACTACTTTGAATCAGCGAGTATGATTCTCACCTTCATTACCATTGGCAAATACCTTGAAAGCAAATCAAAAGCAAAAACCACCAGTGCTGTTACAAAACTGATGGACTTATCTCCCAAAACCTCTATTGTTCTTGTAGACGGGGTTGAAAAGGAAATTGAGTCAAAAGACATAAAACAAGGTGACATTGTTATTGTAAAAGGCGGTATGACCTTCCCTGCTGACGGCATTGTTATAAACGGTACAGGAACTGTTGACGAAGCCGCCATTACAGGCGAAAGTATTCCTGTTGAGAAACACATTGATTCAAAAGTAACAGGCGGTACGATACTCCTGAGCGGATATATACATTTCAAAGCAGAAAAAGTAGGAGAAGAAACTACTTTGGCAGGAATAATCAAACTTGTGGAGGAAGCAACTCTGACAAAGCCTAAGATTGCCAGACTTGCTGATAAAATCAGCCGTATATTTGTACCTACAGTTATTCTTATTGCCGTAGTTACTACCCTTGTGTGGTATCTTACAACAAAGGACTTTGAGCTTGCGCTTAACTTCGGCATTTCTGTGCTGGTTATCTCCTGCCCCTGTGCTCTGGGACTTGCAACACCAACGGCAATTATGGTAGGTACAGGAAAAGCAGCGGAGCTTGGAATACTCGTAAAATCTGCTGAAGTGTTTGAAGCAGGCGGAAAAGTCAAAACAGTTATGTTTGACAAGACCGGTACAATAACAAACGGCAAACCTAAAGTTACAGATGTAATCACAGAAGTTCAGGACGAAATCACGCTTATGGCTGTTTGCAATGCCATTGAAAGTATGAGTGACCATCCTCTTGCCCAAGCGGTAGTTGAATATACCGCCTCAGATGTTCACCTCGATGTTCAGGACTTTATATCTGTCACAGGCAAAGGTGTTAGTGCCACAGTAAACGGCAGTAGATATTCAATCGGAAACCGTTCCTATGTAGCTGACGGAGTATTGAGCGAAAAGCTGAAAAAAGCCGGAGAAAGCCTCTCTGCAGAGGGCAAAACCGCTTTATTTGTAAAGGAAAATACAGACGTAGTTGCAGTAATCGGAGTTGCAGATACAATTAAAGAATCAGCAAAAGAGGCAGTTGAACTGCTCACTCACCACAATATCGAAACAGTGATGCTTACAGGAGACAACAGAAAAACTGCTGAGAGTATAAAAACTCAGGTTGGTATAACCGAAGTAAGAGCAGAGCTGATGCCTGCTGAGAAAAATGAAATCATTAAACAATATCAGCTTGATAATGCTACGGCAATGGTAGGTGACGGTATTAACGACTCCCCTGCTTTAGCGGCGGCAAATGTAGGGATTGCGTTGGGTGCAGGTACAGATATTGCAATGGAATCTGCTGACGTTGTGCTTATCAGAAACGATTTGAGAGATGTACACACCACGCTTCACATCTGCAAAAAAGTTATGAAAAATATTAGGGAGAATCTTTTCTGGGCACTGATTTACAATGCTATTGGAATTCCTGTTGCCGCCGGTGTACTTTATAATGCACTTGGAATTCAGCTTTCTCCTATGATAGGTACAATTGCTATGAGTTTAAGCTCCATATGTGTTATTTCAAACGCATTGAGACTTAAAAGAATAAAACGAGGCTATAACGTAAATGCCGGAAAGGAGAAAAGCACAATGAAAACTGTATACATTGAAGGTATGATGTGTCCTCACTGCTCAGCCCGTGTTACTGAGCTTTTAAAACCTATGGATGCAAATGTAGTAGTTGACCATGAGAAAGGCACAGCAGTTATCTGTGACAGTGCTGACGACAACGCAATTAAAACTGCAGTTGAGTCCGGCGGCTACAAGGTTATATCAATTAAATAACAAAAGAAGCATAAAAAAGAAGCATAAAAAAGGAGATGCAGAACAATCTGCATCTCCTTAATTTTTAGTTTATTTTTTCTTCTGCAGACTCAGGTGTGTCGGTTGCAATAATCTCTTTAAAAGAAGTTGCAAGACCTGCAAGACCCTGAATCTCTGAGGGAATAATAATTTTAGTTGCTTTTCCGTCTGCGGCTTTCTGGAATGCCTCAAGGCTCTTAAGAGCAATTACCTGCTGAGTAGGAGCAGCTTCGTTAAGCATTTTAAGAGCGTCTGCATATGCCTTCTGAACTGTAAGAATAGCTTCAGCTTCACCTGCTGCCTCACGGATTTTAGACTCCTTCACAGCATCGGCACGGAGAATTGCTGACTCCTTGAGACCTTCTGCTACAAGAATCTGACTGCGTTTCTCACCCTCTGCATCAAGAATCTTTGCTCGTCTTTCACGCTCTGCCTTCATCTGCTTTTCCATTGCGTCTTGAATCTCACGGGGAGGAATAATGTTTTTGAGCTCCACTCGGATAACACGGATACCCCATGCATCTGTTGCTTCGTCAAGAATTATTCTGATTTTATCATTGATGGTATCTCTTGAGGTAAGAGTATTATCAAGCTCAAGGTCACCAATGATATTACGAAGAGTTGTTGCTGTCAGATTTTCGATAGCATTTAAAGGACGCTCCACGCCGTAAGTATAGAGCTTGGGGTCTGTAATTTCAAAGTATACAACAGTGTCAATCTGCATTGTAACGTTGTCTCGGGTGATTACAGGCTGAGGAGGGAAGTCAACTACCTGCTCTTTAAGGGAAACCTTCTTTGCAACCTTATCAATGAAGGGAATCTTCAGATGAAGACCTGTTGCCCAGGTTGCATGATATGCACCCAGACGCTCAACTACAAAAGCATGAGCCTGAGGTACAATTTTAATATTTCTGACAATTACTATCAGAACGAATACAATGATTGCAATAATTATGAAACCGCTTAACCAATCCATAAATTATTCCTCGCTTTCTGAATTTATAACAGGAGTTACCATAAGTTTAACTCCCTGTATTTCTTCGACCTTAACGGTCGTTCCTGCTAAGATTTTCTCCCCGTTTTGTGCACGTGCAGACCAACGGGAACCATCAACCTCAACAATTCCCTCGGCTTTTGTGTTATCAATATCCGAAATAACTATTGCCGTTTTGCCAATATTCTTATCTGAATTAGTCCTTGTTTTATCAAAGTTCTTAAGTCTGCGAACAACAGGTCTTGTGAGTATCAACGCTAATGCTGATACTGCTATGAACAAGATAATTTGCCAGACTATGTATTCTCTGAGAAAAGTTGCAGAACAAATAGCAGTTACAAAGGCACCGATAACAAACCAAATAGATACAAGCTGGGATGTGCAAATCTCAATTATTCCTAAAACGACTGCTAAACCCAGCCAGAGAAAAGGCATAAATTGCTCCATATATATCACCTATCCTTATAATCTGAAGCTGTTTAACAATTTATCATTTTCTTGAGTACATAATAACACTTTCGTGTGTTAAAGTCAATAATTTGGGACTACACAAATATGAAATTTTATGTTATAATGAAATTAATAAATGATGAACGGTGGCGAATAAAATGGCGTTTGATACATTTGATGAAGGAATTTCATTAGGCGGAGTCAGAAGCAAAACAGAAGTTCGTATTCTTATCTGCTATTTATTTACATCTGTAAAGCAACCTATGAGTAAAGAAACAGTAGTTGATGCTTTGCTGGAAAAAGGTCTGACAAACTATTTTGAAGCAAGCTCATGCTTTGATGACCTTGTGAAAAGCGGAAACCTGATACCTCTTGAAGATAACACAAGACTCTATGAGGCAACAGCTAACGGCAAAATGATTTCTCAGCAGCTTGAAAACAATATAGCACTTACCGTAAGAGAGCGTGCCTACGAATGTGCAATGGCACTGCTTGAGAAAGAAAGAATTGAAAAAGAGAACAAAGTTATTATTGAAAAAAATCAGAACGGTTATACAGTTAAATGCACTATTTCCGGCGGAGATACTGAGCTTATGTCTGTATCTATGCACTTAGCTGATGTAGAACAGGCACGCACAGTAAAAAAGAATTTTTACAAGAACCCTCAGCTCTTCTACAAAGTTATGCTGGCGGCTATGACCAGAAACAAAGGTCTTATCAAGGATACACTTGAGGACCTTGAAGGTTTGAGTTAAAGGCTGTCACTTCTATTATTTACATCAGACGGCTTATTATCAGCATTGCGGCAACTGCAGGTGCTCCGCCGCAGGATGATGCAGTGAGTGTTAAAGCTGAAACAGGCAGATAAACACCTGTAAATGTTGACGCTATATCCACAACAAAAAGAACAACATTACCAAGCAACATTGTCAAAAAAGCCCTTTTTAAGGGCTTTTTCTTTTTGCATATTTTATACACAACTGCATAGATAAAAAAAGTAAAAATAACTATAAGCGAATACTGCCATAACTTCATAAATCTCACCTTGATAAAAAAATAAGGACTGTGGGACAAACCCACAGTCCATACTATGCAAATGCATTTGTGATTATTCTATTGATAATCAGTTAGTAGTTGTGCCAGTTGTGAAGTATGCAATAACATTCATAGCAAGAACGAGTACGAAGAAAGCAATTGCAAAATACTTAGTCCAACGGCTGAGGAAAGCATCAATAGAACGAGCCTTGTTCTTGGAGAAGAATGTATCAGCACCGCCGCTGACTACACCTACACCCTTAGAGTTGCCCTCCTGAAGAATAACTACGATAATAAGTGCGATAGCTGCTATAAGTGTAACAGCACCGATCAGGTAAAAATACCATGCCATTTCTGAAACATTCCTTTCGTCTGAAAGCCTTACGGCTGAAAATTCAATAACATTAGTATATTAACACAAGTAAAGTGATATTGCAAGTGTTTTTTTATTATACACAGAAAAAACTTGCTATTATCAGAATAATGTCCGAAAATCAAATGATAGTAAGTTGCTCTGCTGTGTCGTCTGCAGAAGGTAACGCACCGAGGGCAGGAAGAGATCGGGTGCGGTAACGGGAAGGCTTTGAGAATGTGCCCTCTGTATAGGGAGAAATACTCATAAGTCTCTGACCCTTCTTGAGTTTCATAACTGCAACCCCCTGTGTAGAACGGGATGTCTTCAGATTAACAGCACCTGAATGAAGCAAAAGCATTCTGCCAGCTGAGGACTGAAGCAGGAACTCTTTGTCTTCAGGAGTAAATTCAACTCCAACAAGAGGAGATTTGTCTGAATAAGCACCTGTGAGACGTTTACGATTTGTCTTAGTAGCATAAGAATTGAGAGGTACTTTAGCAACTTTGCCGTTTTCAAAAGCAAAAAGAAGCATTCCCTCGTAATTCTTAGTCACTATCATTGCTACTGCCTGCTCTCCCTCATCCATTGAAAGTTTTGCAGGAATGTAATCGCCCAGAACACTTGCCTTGGTATCTGCAAACTCGGAAGCCTTTGTCTTATATACCTGTGCTTTATCTGTAAAGAACAGCAGGTCTATATTGTTGGTGCTTTCCATTGCTGTTACAATGGCATCACCCTCTTTAAGCTTGTGCTCTGAACTCATTCGCAGGGACTGAGGAGTTATCTTCTTAAAGTAACCGTCACGGGTAAAGAACAGGTGTACGGGATAATCGGGAACTTCCTCCACAACATCCTCGAATGCCTCATCCTCAACATAAAGAATCTGAGATTTTCTCTCCTGACCGTATTTGTCAGCAACTTCTTTGAGTTCTTTAACGATGATAGTTTTAATACGAGCTTTGCTTGCAAGGATAGCTTCAAGCTCTTTTATATCAGCTTCAAGGTCTTCTATATCTGCAGTACGCTTTAGAATGTACTCACGGTTTAAATGGCGGAGCTTAATCTCTGCTACATATTCTGCCTGAACCTCGTCTATACCGAAGCCAATCATCAGGTTGGGAACTACTTCCTTTTCCTGCTCTGTCTCACGCACAATGCGGACAGCCTTATCAATATCTAACAAAATCTCACGCAGACCATAAAGAAGATGGAGCTTTTCCTGTTTCTTTCTCAAGTCGTGATGGGTTCTTCTGCGGACACATTCTATTCTGAAAGCAATCCACTCGTCAAGTAAATCCTTTACACCCAGTACCATAGGAGTACCGCCGATGAGAATGTTGAAGTTACAGGAGAATGAGTCCTCCAAGGGAGTTAAGCGGTAGAGCTTCTTCATTAAAGCGTCGGGGTCAACACCGCGTTTGAGGTCAATTGTAATACGCAAACCGTTAAGACCTGTTTCATCTCTGATATCTGCAATTTCTTTAATCTTACCTGCTTTGACAAGGTCTATGACCTTCTCAATTATAGCCTCAATAGTGGTTGAGGGAGCGATTGATGAAACATCAATGCAGTTGTTTGCCTTATCGTAGGTATAGTCACTGCGTACCTTGATACTGCCTCTGCCTGTTTCATATATATCCTTGAGAGCTTGCTCATTATAGACAATCTGACCTCCACCTGAAAAATCAGGTGCAGGGAGAGTTGAAAATACATCGTGATCACTGTCACGGATAAGAGCTGCTGTGGTCTCACAGATTTCGCGTAGATTAAAGGAACACACTGAGGATGCCATACCAACAGCGATACCTGTATTTGCATTGACAAGCACTGAAGGAAAGGTTACAGGCAGAAGTGTGGGCTCCTTCATTGTATTGTCGTAGTTATCTACAAAGTCTACAGTGTCCTTGTCAATATCTCTGAAAAGCTCGTTACAAAGAGGCTCAAGCTTTGCCTCGGTGTACCTTGGGGCCGCCCAAGCCATATCACGGGAATAGAACTTACCAAAATTACCCTTTGAAAGAATAAAGGGATGAAGCAGAGCCTCGTAACCGCGGGAAAGACGAACCATTGTATCATAAATAGCGGCGTCACCGTGTGGGTTGAGCTTCATTGTTTCACCGACAATGTTAGCGGATTTAGTAAGGTTACCTGTGAGGAGACCTTTTTTGTACATAGTATAGAGGAGTTTTCTGTGAGAGGGCTTGAAGCCGTCAATCTCAGGGATTGCTCGGGACAGAATTACGCTCATTGCGTAGGGCATATAGTTGCTCTCCAGAGTGTAGACGATTTTCTGCTCTACTATCTCTCCTGCACCTTCAATGACACCTGTGGCTGTTGGCTGAAGCATTACTCTTTCGTTCTTTTTCTTTGCCATTATGTTCTCCCCCTTTCTTAGCTTAAATCTAGGTTATCAATGTAATTTTCGCCGTACTGAACAATGTAGTCCTTTCTGCCCTGCAGGTTATCTCCAAGGAGAATATCAAACATCTCAGCGGTGCGCTGTGCATCATCAGGCATTACCTTGATAAGACGTCTTGTAGCAGGATTCATTGTTGTTAAGTTCATCATATCAGCCTGATTCTCACCAAGTCCCTTGCTTCGCTGAACGGTGAACTTCGCACTGCCGATTTCCTCAATAAACTTGTCCTTTTCCTGCTCTGTGTATGCAAAGTATGTTTTATCTTTAGATGTAATTTCATAAAGAGGTGACTCGGCAATGAACACCTTGCCCTCTTCTATAAGTGTAGGTGTGAGTCGGTACATCATAGTTAGGAGAAGTGTGCGAATCTGATAACCGTCCACGTCTGCATCGGTACAGATAATAACCTTGCTGTAGCGAAGATTCTCAAGGTTAAAGGCAGACAAATCTTTATTGGATTTGGATGTAACCTCAACAGCGCAACCTAAAACTTTAATAAGGTCGGTGATAATGTCGCTTTTGAAAATTCGGGTATAATCTGCCTTGAGGCAGTTGAGAATCTTACCGCGAATAGGCATAACAGCCTGAAAATACGGGTCTCGTGCCTGCTTACAGGAACCAAGAGCAGAGTCACCCTCTACGATAAAGAGCTCACGCTCTGATGAATCCTTGCTTCTGCAATCAACAAACTTTGCCACGCGATTGGTCATATCCATTGTGACTGTAAGTTTTTTCTTTAAGTTCTGCCTTGTTTTCTCTGCGTTTTCTCGGCTTCGTTTATTGATAAGCACCTGATTGCAGATTTTCTCTGCATCAAGGGGATTCTCGATAAAATAAATCTCAAGCTGATGACGGAGAAACTCTGTCATAGCATCCTGAATACCCTTGTTTGTAATAGCTTTTTTGGTCTGGTTTTCGTATGAGGTGACACTTGAAAATGAGGAAATTACAATTACAAGACAATCCTCTACATCTGCAAACAGTATCTTCGACTCGTTCTTGTTGTATTTAGAGTTTGATTTCAGCCAGTTATCAATCTGATATACAAAGGCATTACGGACTGCTTTTTCGGGAGCACCGCCGTGCTCAAGCCAGCTTGAATTGTGATAATACTCAGCTATGGAATGCTTGTTTGAAAAAGCAAAAGCAAAGTTCATTTTGCACTTATATTCAGGTCTGTCCGCTCTGTCTCTTGCCATTCGTTCTGTCTGCCAGAACTGCGGAAGAGTAAGAGACTCCTCCCCTATCATTTCCTTAACATGATCAAGGATACCGTTTTGATACAGAAACTCTGTTGTTTCAAATTTATTGGCACCAATCTGGTTTTTAAAGATAAAACGGATACCTTCGTTGACAACAGCCTGTCGCTTGAGGATATCAAGGAAATAGGAGGGCTCAATGTCAATATCGGTGAAAACCTCAAGGTCAGGCTTCCAACGGATTACTGTACCCGTGTCTTTCTTTGCATATTCTTCCTTCTGCATTTTGCCTGAAATCTTGCCTTTTTTGAAATTGAGGCTGTAGCGGAATCCGTCACGGCGAATATCGGCTGTCATATATTCGGAGGCATACTGAGTTGCACAAAGTCCAAGTCCGTTGAGGCCCAGTGAATATACGTAGCTTCCGTCATCATTATTATTGTATTTACTGCCGCCGTACATCTCGCAGAAAACAATTTCCCAGTTAAACTTCTTTTCCTTGGGGTTGTAGTCAACAGGCAGACCTCTGCCATGGTCCTCTACCTGAATTGAATGGTCACTGAAAAGGGTTACTGTTATCTCCTTTCCGTAACCTTCACGGGCTTCGTCGATGGAATTGGAGATAATCTCAAAGGCAGAGTGCTGACAGCCTTCAATTCCATCAGAACCAAAAATAACCGCAGGACGTTTTCGGACTCTGTCAGCTCCTTTCAGGGTTTGTATACTTTCGTTACCGTATTCATTCTTTACTTTCTGTGCCATAGGTTCATTTCCTATCCTTTAATTTATTGATTTTATCCCTTAAGAAAGCGGCGTGTTCAAACTCAAGAAGCTTTGCGGCGGCTTTCATTTCTCTTGTTAGCTGGTCTATGAGCTCAAGACGCTGAGCTTTTGTAAGACGTCTGTAATCATCGTCACTCTCTTCGTTATGTGTGGAAATCTCCAGCACATCTGCGACCTTCTTGACAATGGTCTTAGGTGTAATACCGTGTTCCTCGTTATATTTCTGCTGAATCTCACGGCGTCGGTTTGTCTCTGTGATAGCCTTACGCATTGAGTCAGTAACAGAGTCGGCATACATAATAACAGTACCCTCGGAGTTTCTGGCGGCTCTGCCGATAGTCTGGATAAGAGACCGCTCAGAACGGAGGAATCCTTCCTTATCAGCATCAAGTATTGCTACCAGTGATACCTCAGGAATGTCAAGTCCTTCTCTGAGCAGGTTAATACCAACTAAAACATCAAATTTACCAAGACGAAGGTCACGGACAATCTCCATTCGTTCAACTGTATCTATATCGTGGTGCATATAGCGAACTTTAATGCCTGCTGTGTCAAGGTATGTTGTCAGATCCTCTGCCATCTTCTTTGTAAGAGTTGTAACAAGGACTCGCTCTGATTTGTCAACTCTTATATTAATCTCTGAGATAAGGTCGTCAATCTGACCTTCAACAGGACGAACAGATATTTCAGGGTCAAGAAGTCCCGTAGGACGTATAATCTGCTCTGCAATGGTATTACTTTTTTGCAATTCAAAATCACCCGGAGTTGCACTGACAAAAACAGCCTGATTAAGGTGTCCGTAGAACTCATCAAAATTGAGAGGTCTGTTATCAAAGGCTGAGGGAAGCCGGAAGCCGTACTCTACAAGAACTTCCTTTCTTGCTCTGTCCCCTGCGAACATTCCTCTGACCTGAGGTAGAGTTACGTGAGACTCGTCAACAAAAAACAAGAAATCATCGGGGAAGTAATCAAGAAGTGTTGTAGGCATACTGCCCGGTGCCCTGCCGGAGAGAACTCGTGAATAATTCTCGATTCCTGAGCAGAATCCGATTTCTCTGAGCATTTCTATATCATAGCGGGTACGCTGCTCTATTCTCTGTGCTTCAATAAGCTTACCCTGTGACACAAAGAAAGCTATCCGCTCTTCAAGCTCACGCTCAAGCTCCTTTGTAGCAATTTCAATCTTATCGTCAGATACAATGTAGTGTGAAGCAGGATAAACTGCAGCATGCTTGATGGTTGCAAGAAGCTCACCTGTTAAGGGGTCAATCTCAGTTATGCGGTCGATTTCATCCCCGAAAAATTCAACGCGGATTATACGGCTTGTTGAGTATGCAGGGTAAATCTCCACTACATCACCGCGGACACGGAATTTATTACGGATAAGGTTTACGTCGTTTCGTTCATACTGGAGGACGACAAGCTTTTTGAGAAGCTCATCGCGTTCCATTATCATTCCAGGCCGCAGAGAGATGACCATTGAACGATAGTCGATAGGATCTCCCAAGCTGTAAATACAGGATACAGAGGCAACTATGATTACATCTCTGCGTTCTGAAAGTGCCAGAGTTGCACTATGGCGAAGCTTGTCTATCTCATCGTTGATGGACGAATCTTTTTCGATGTAGGTATCAGTATTGGGGATATAGGCTTCGGGTTGGTAATAATCATAGTAGGAGACGAAATATTCTACTGCGTTTTCGGGGAACATTTCTTTAAACTCTGTGCAAAGCTGTGCAGCGAGGGTTTTATTATGTGCAAGAACTAAGGTGGGGCGATTAAGCTCTGCTATAATGTTTGCCATTGTGAAGGTCTTGCCCGAACCTGTAACACCCAGAAGTGTCTGCTCTCGGTTGCCGCTTTTTATGCTTTCAACAAGTTCTTTGATTGCCTGAGGCTGGTCGCCTGTTGGCTGATAATCTGAATGTAACACAAACTTATCCAAAGCTTAACTCCCCTTTCCTATAAAATTTATAAATATAATATGAAAGATTAATTCATCTATTCCGACTATTTTATAGACAGATATTTAGCTGAAACCACAAAATAAGGCATATATATAATATTTTACCACAAGTTATATGAAAAGTAAATAAGAGAGCCGATAAAAACCGACTCTCTTTTACATATATATTTGATTATTTACAGGCTTATTTTAAATCATAAGCACCATCAGACAAGGATATGAGTGATGATGAGAAAAATTCTTTCATAAGCTCTGCCATAAACTCTGTATCTTCACAGCCTGCAGTCTCAAAGGCTGAGTGCATGGCAATCTGAGCAAGACCGATATCGGCAGTTAACATTGAGTTGTGAGTGTTTGCGATATTGCCGAGGGTTGAGCCACCGGGCAGGTCGCTTCTGTTGGCGTATTCCTGAAAAGGCACCAATGCACGTTCACACATAATTTTTACCAGTGACGCTGAAACAGCATCTGTACAATATTTCTGATTTGCATTGTATTTGATTACAATACCGCCGTTGAGCTTAACCGAGTTACTCTTATCTGTAAGTTCAGGGTGATTTGGATGCACAGCGTGGCCGTTATCACAGGAAAGCATAAAGCTGTTTGCAAGCTTATCCGCAAGGATTGAACCGTTCGTATCAACAGATAAAAGAATCTTTGTGAGTACAGTCTGAAGAAAATCCGAATCTGCACCCTGCTTTGTACTGCTGCCTACCTCTTCATTGTCAAAAACGGCAAGCACAGGAATACTATCTGTAGGTTCAGAAGATATAAATCCCCTGAGAGAAGCAAAGGTACACTGCAAATCGTCAATTCTGGGGGCGGATATAAAATCATTCCAATATACGCATTTATCTGCATTATAAAGGAACAAGTCACTTGAAAGAATGTCCCCTTGTTTTATATTCAGCAAGTCAGCAATATACTCTGTAAATGACGGTATTGCTGACATATCTCCCATACTGTAAAGAGGCACCAAATCAACAGCGGCATTATAGGTAGTGCCCTCGTTAGCAGTTTTGTTAAGGTGTATTGCAACGTTAGGAATAATAGCAACAGGCTCCTGTGAATCAACAAGTTCAGTTCTGATACCATCAGGTGAGGAAACAATTACTCTACCTGCAACCGCCAAAGGTCTGTCAAGCCAAGTAGAGTTTATCATACCTCCGTAACGCTCTGCAGACAGACGAACATAACTGCTATCCTCCATAACAGGATTTGATTTCAGCTTAAAGCAAGGACTGTCAGAATGAGAGGCACCAATCATAAAACCGTTAAAATCACCCTCAGGCACAATAAACGCTATGATTGATGAACTATTACGGGTTACAAAATAGCCTCTGCCTTTTGTTACAGACCAAGGCTTCCCCTCTGAAAGCTCAAAAAAGCCTTCAGACAAAAGTGTATTCTTGATATTATCCACCGTATGAAAGGCTGTAGGAGAATTTTCTATAAAATCAAACAATTCTTTATTCATAATCATCACCAATAGAACAATACAACCGCAAATTGCAGTTGTATTGATAGATTACTTATATCAGTATTTACGCCAAACCATCTTATTAACTACGGAAGTATAGGACTGGATAATTCTGACAACCTTAGTTGATACATTTTCTTCCGTATAATCTGGAACAGGTGTACACATATCACCAAGATTCACAGAATCAACAGCCAACTGTACTGCCTGCAAAAGTGAATCAGTATCAATGCCTGCAAGAATGAAACAGCCTTTTTCCATAGCCTCGGGACGTTCTGTGGAGGTGCGGATACACACAGCAGGGAAAGGCTTGCCAATTGAAGAGAAAAAGCTTGACTCCTCAGGCAGGGTACCGCTGTCGGAAACAACCGCAAAAGCATTCATCTGCAAACAGTTGTAATCATGGAAACCCATAGGCTCGTGGCAGATAACACGGCTATCAAGCTGAAATCCGCTCTCTACAAGTCTCTTTTTACTTCTGGGATGGCAAGAGTAAAGCACAGGCATATTGTACTTTTCTGCCATTTTATTGATTGCTGTAAAGAGAGAAATAAAATTCTCCTCTGTGTCGATGTTCTCTTCTCTGTGAGCAGAAAGCAGAATGTATCTGCCTTTTTCAAGATTAAGCTTTGCGTGCACGTCACTTGTATTGATTGAGTCAAGGTTTGCACGGAGCACTTCTGCCATAGGACTGCCTGTTACAAAGGTACGCTCCTTGGGCAGACCGCAATCATCAAGGTAACGGCGGGCATGCTCAGAATAAGGCAGGTTAACATCAGATATTATGTCCACAATACGTCTGTTTGTTTCCTCAGGAAGGCACTCGTCTTTACAGCGATTGCCTGCTTCCATATGGAAAATGGGAATATGCAGACGCTTGGCACCGATAACACTAAGGCAGGAATTAGTATCCCCTAAAACAAGCACAGCATCAGGTTTTAATTCTGCCATAAGGTCATAGGATTTTGCAATTATGTTGCCCATAGTTTGTCCGAGGGTTTCTCCTACTGCTTCAAGATAAATGTCAGGAAGGTCGAGATTCAAATCTTTAAAGAAAACTCCGTTGAGGTTATAATCGTAGTTCTGACCTGTGTGTGCGAGAAGAGTATCAAAATACTTTCTGCATTTGCGGATAACCTCTGAAAGTCTGATTATCTCGGGACGGGTACCCACAATAATAAGGAGTTTTAATTTTCCGTTGTTACTGAATTTTTTATAATTCATAAAATCAAACCTTTCTGTTTCAATGAATTTATATAATTCAAAGCAGTAAAAACACATACAAAACTGCAGTCTCTCTGTGTCCTTGATGTTTAAAATATAAACTCACAGCTGAACTATCAAATAAATCTTACAATGGAGCTTAATAATTGTCAACAAATTTGCTGTATATTTAGTTCAAATATTACTTAACACAGTCACACTAAAAATTAAACCAACCTAAAAAGGTCGGTTTAGAAAAAATATACTCACTTATTTTTCTGTAATGAAAGTAGAACACAGTGCAGAATCACGCAGTGAAATGTAGTCATTATCAGCAACAATTATGTGATCTACAAGACGCACACCAACAAGAGATAATGTAGAATAAAGTGCATCAGTTGCCTTGATATCGTTTCTGCTTGGAAGTGCAACTCCACTTGGGTGATTGTGAGCAATTGCCGCATTGGTAGCGTTGTAACGCATTGCAAGATCTACTATGCTACGTATAGGCACATCAGACCCGCAAGAAGAGCCTGTAGCAACAACACCGCAGAACAGCTCTTTGCACTTGGCATCCATCAGGAGAAGAATTACAGATTCATCAATTCTGCCAATGAATTTGCTGACAAAGTAATCACCTATTGTATCAAGAGAAATTATTTTTTCTCTTGAGTTGTTTCTATCATCAAGATATACTCTGGCAATATCGGGTATCATACGAAGATAAACTGCTACACGCTCAGAAATACCTGCAGCCTTGAGAGAGTCCACAGGAGCCTCCAGCACAGCACTGAGTGAGCCGAAGTTATCAAGAAGTCTGTGTGCAATATCGTTTGTATTAATACGGGAATAGCAATTATACAAAATCATCTCAAGTATCTCGTGGTCCTGAAAACTGTCAAATCCTGTTGCAAGGTAACGTTTTCTCATTCGTTCACGATGACCCTCGTGAGAATTTGAATCACCAGACACTGCACATCACTCCAGTCTGCTTCAAAATCTTGCAAAAATTACGGCAACCGCCAAGAAAATAATATTTTCAGTTCAGCGATTTAAGTCGGTTTGAAATTTCTTCTTCCGAAACACCCAGAAGCTTATAAAGGAGACGATATAGCTCAACGGACTCATCAACATTCAGAGAAACACAAGCTGCAAGCTTTGAGGGAATATCCACCGCTTTTTCCTTAAGCTTGATTCCTTGCTCAGTGATTTCAACCAGAAGCACACGCTCATCCTGAGGGGAACGATATCGTTTAACATATCCCTTTGCCTCCAGACTTTTAAGCACAGGAGTAAGAGTACCGGAATCAAGGAACAGCTTGCTGCCAAGCTCTTTTACGCTGAGTCTTTTATCCTCCCAAAAAACAAGCATTGCAATATACTGAGTATATGTAAGATCCATTGCTGAAAGGAAGGGTCTGTATAATTTTATGGTTTCACGCGAAGCCGCATAAAGAGGAAAGCACAATTGATTGCAGAGTTTTAAATCGTCATTTATATTATTAGACACTGTAAAACTCCTTTCTCGATACTAATTGTTTTTATTTAATATCAATTATACGATACTATGATAATATTTGCAAGTATGATGTAGTTTTTTGTAAACACAAAACATTCAAAACAGCCTAATTACCTGTTCACAGATAAAAACAGTTGCACATGACAATGCCGCAACTACCGTAAGACTTTTACCCTTGATTGCAAATAAAATTGCAACGGCAAGACCTGCAGAAGCAGCGATTATATTCCCTGTTGCGTACAATGCCGCAGGAAATGTCATAGCAGATAGAACTGTGTACGGAATATAATACAGAAAGGAACGGATAAACCTGTTGGTGATTTTCTTCTGCACTGCGGCAAAGGGTATGGCACGAATCAGATAAGTTGAGCCAGCAATAATAACAAGATAAACCCAGAAGCCGTAATCATTCATGGTGCAATTCCTCCTTTACAGGAAACAAAAGTGCACCGAACACAGCTGAAACGATTGCACAGATACTGACAGAGAGTCCTGAGGAAACATCACTCAGGACAGGCACATAGTAAAACAGACAACTTAGAGTGACGGCTACAGCTACAACAAGAAGCAAGGACAAGGACTCCTTAGCTTTAGGTGCAACTATAGCAATAAACATTCCGTATATAGCAAGACAGAGAGCACTCATAACACTCTGAGGCAAAACATTTCCAAGCACTGCACCAAGAAGTGTGCCAAGAGTCCAACCAAGATAAGGAAACACGGTGAGCCCTGCAAAAAACTTAGTTGAAACCATGTCCTCACCGGAGGCAACAGCAAAAATCTCATCTGTCATAAAAAAGCCCATTATCCATCTTCTTATACCTTTAAATTCAGGAGATGCCTTCTGAGATAAAGACACAGACATGAAAGAATACCTGATATTGATAGTAAGCTGAGATATGAGCATTTCTATGTACTGCCCAGGATTAAGCATTATGGTAATACCTGCAAGCTGACCTGCTGAAGTAAGGGTTGTCATTGAAATCAGCACCGCCTGCCACCACTCAAAGCCATATGACACAGCAAGAATTCCGAAGGTAAAGGATACTGAGAGATATCCAAGTCCAATGGGGATTCCTGACTTTAAACCTTTTGTAAAACTTTTCATAATACTTCCTTGTACTTTGTTTAGTCGTTTGTTAAATCGCCATCGCCGTTTACGGGGATTGCCTCACCTAGATATGTAGGCTCAGGCTTGAATATTGATGTGAGAAAATCCTTATTGCGAGCTAAAATTTCACGGACTTCACGCATTATTTGCCCGGCGTAGGTATGATAATCACAAGCTACTCCGTGAGCGGTTAAGCCGAATTTGTCTGCAATATATAATGCTCTGTACAAGTGATAATCCTGAGTGACAACTACTATATTATCTGCCTGAAATATCTCTTTTGCACGATATATACTCTCATAGGTTGAGAAGCCTGCGTGGTCCATAAAGATATCTTCAGAAGGAACTCCGGCGTCAATAGCATACTGCTTCATCGTATTTACCTCATCATACTCTGTCTGACCATGGTCACCGCTCATAAGGAGCTTAGGAGCAACTCCTGCATAATATAATTCTATTCCTCTATCAAGTCTGTCACGGAGCATATCAGAGGGAGTGCCGTCCGCTCTCACCTGACAACCAAGGACAATTATACAGTCCGCGTCTTCGATAAATACAGCATCCTCAGGAGATACAATAAGCTCACCGCCTACGTGCTTTACATAGGCATTAATACCGAAAACTCCCCCTGCACATAAAATGCCTAAACAAAGCAAAACAAGAAATGTTCTCTTTAAAAACTTCCAAAACTTTTTCATCCATATACCTCCGTAACAAAGTATGAGGTTATAATGATAGCATATTCCGACAAACTTTTCTACTATCTTAATTAAAAATTAAGAATATCATAATCAACACACCAAACAAAAAACAGCAGAGAGTCACAAGGACTATCTGCTGTTAATTTTTGTCTATTATGTTAGACTTACTCCCACTCTATGGTTCCAATTGGCTTGGGAGTCAAGTCCATAAGCACTCTGTTGATACCCTCTACCTCGTGGGTGATTCTGTAGGTGATTTTGTGGAGGATTTCGTAGGGGATTTCCTCGATTGTTGCTGACATAGCATCTGTGGTGTTTACAGCACGGATGATTGCAGGCCAGCCCTCATAACGGCTTTCGTCCTTAACGCCGACGCTCTTGATATCGGGAACTGCGATGAAATACTGCCATACCTTCTCTGCAAGACCTGATTTATCAAACTCATCACGGAGGATTGCGTCTGCTTCACGCAGAGCGTGGAGTCTGTCACGAGTGATTGCACCGAGGCAACGAACACCAAGACCGGGACCTGGGAAAGGCTGACGGTAAACCATTGCATGAGGAAGACCTAATGCCTCGCCTACTACGCGAACCTCGTCCTTAAAGAGAAGCTTAATAGGCTCTACAAGCTCAAACTTCAGGTCCTCAGGAAGACCGCCAACGTTGTGGTGAGACTTAACTGCCTTCTTGCCCTCTGCCTGCTTGAAGCTCTCAAGGATGTCAGGATAAATTGTACCCTGTGCAAGATATGCAACGCCTTCAAGCTTTCTTGCCTCATCAGCAAAAACATTGATGAACTCTGCACCGATAATTTTTCTCTTGCTTTCAGGGTCGCTGACACCTGCAAGGAGGTCAAGGAAACGGTCGGTTGCATCTACGTAGATGAGGTTTGCGTCAAGCTCTTTACCGAACATGTCAATAACAGCTTCACTCTCACCCTTACGCATAAGGCCGTGGTTAACGTGAACACATACAAGCTGTTTGCCGATTGCCTTAATAAGAAGTGCTGCTACTACAGATGAGTCAACCCCGCCTGAAAGTGCCAGCAGAACCTTCTTGTCGCCTACCTGTGCACGAACCTGCTCTATCTGCTCTTCAATAAACTTCTCTGCCAGAGCTTTTGTTGTAATACGCTCCATTGTTTCAGGACGTTTGTTACTATCCATACAAAACACCTCTCCAATTAAAATTATAATAAAATATTATAAGGCAAAGTTTTCCTATTTTCAAGTATTTTCGCATATAAAATATATTAACTATTTTCTTCGATTTGTGTGTAATTTATACATTAAATTGAAGTCAATTAATTAAGTTCAAAGGTTACCTCCCAATCACCTCGGGTTATAGTATCTGTTGTTACAAAGCGGCAATGGAGTTTACTGCTTGCAAGTTCCTCTGGTGATATGTTAAAAACTTCCTCCTCGTAAGAGCTTACTTCATCTTCTGCCCAGAATGCTACTGACTGTTCCCCGTTGTATTTGTTACCATATTTATCAACTATTGAAATCCAGCCGTGGTTATCAAAATCATGAATATTATGATAAAGAGCCTGAATGTGGAGCTTGCCGTTAATGTAGCCCATACCTGTTATTTCTACTCCGTCAACGGGCAAATCCACAATTGAACCGGGTGCAGGCTTCAGATAAAGAGAGTTTTCATTAAGGAGTTCTTGTTCTATGTCAATATAGCTACCGCCTCGTATACTCACATTTGTGATTGTTTCTTTTGCTTCACCTATATGTGACAAATCTATACCGTCAATGAAGCCTTCATACTTCTGCTTATGACTTAAGAATTCTTTAAGACTGAAAGTTACCTTTGAACCTGTAACCTTCCTTGAATTGTGCCAATCAATATCTATTAGAAATGTAGCAGTTTTTGTTTCTTCATCAAAACGCACCATATTGCAGGTAGCGGATGAATCAAAAGGTCGGCGGATGTGATAGCTATCGAAAAGATCGGTGGTAGCATCTACCCTGTCTCCCTCTAAATCCTGCAAGGATACATAAACCTGTGCTTCTGTATCTGTGACATTTGCTGAGATAACCTCAAGCTTAATGCCATTATCTACACAGGACATCTGAACAGGCTTTAATTTCTGGGCTATGGCAGGAAACATTGCATAGAGGTACTCGTCAGGCTTTGTGACAACAACAGCAAAAGTTGGTACAATAAGAGTCACACATAAAAGTACTATTACAGCTACAAGAGACAGTTTGATGATACTTTTACTTCTGTGTACTTTTGGTGTTGGAGATATAGCTTCTTCCACATATTCTTCATTTATCATTCCAATAGAATCAAGCAATTTATCAGCTTTCAATATTGACACCTTCTTTTTCAAGATATTTACGCAAGCGGTTGCGTGTACGGTGGAGATTGGACTTAACCTTACTCACGGAAAAACCAAAGTTCTCGGCGATTTCATTTACAGGAGAAAGATACCAATATCTCTTCACAAATATTCTTCTGTCAAGAGTTTTAAGCTCAGACAAGAACTTGTTAAGAATATAGACAAGTTCCTTGTTGTCTGTTTCTTCCTCAATGGTTTTAGCTGAAGGAATACACTCAGACAGCTCCTGTAAAGCTAAAGGCACTTGTCCCTCACCGTGCTTTTGTGTATTCAGGAAGCGATATTTTTTCAAACTCAGATTTCGTGCAATTCCACCAATGTAAGCTCTGAAGCAACCGGGAATATGAGGCGGAATACTGTTCCATACACCTAAATAGGTATCATTGACTGTTTCTTCTGCATCAGAATCATTCTGCAGAATGTTGAACGCTATCTTGTAGCAGTACGCTCCATATTTATCGGCGGTTTCCTTCACTGCACTCTCAGATCGTTTTAAATAAAGACTAACAATTTCTTTGTCTTCCATAATACACCTCCTATGTAAAATATTTGAAGCGGCTTCATACATATAGTACCGATTAATTCGGTTTGGTTGCATAGATATAAAAAATTCCTGTCGGAAAAATGACAGGAATATGGAAAGTAAATATTAGAAAAATACACCTTTGACTAGAATTTCAATGCCAATAATAACAAGTATAATTCCGCCTAATACTTCGGCTTTGCCTGCAAATTTTGTGCCGAATTTTTTGCCAATAATGACACCTAACATACAGATGATAAAAGTGACTACTGCTATAATGAGTGCACAGACAAGTGCCATAAGAAAGTTATATTCTGAAATAGTGAAGCCCACAGACAAAGCATCTATTGATGTAGCAACGCCCTGCAAAAGCAAGGATGAAAAACCTATGCTACGAGCTTTGTTTTCATC
>JAZQIX010000006.1:0-14945 GCA_045541275.1 Ruminococcus sp. | reverse complement strand
TCTTAACTTTTCAATATTTGATTGGGAAGATGATATTGAATCAGGTAGTCTTGGTGCAGTTGAATTTTACACCTACATTAGTGGCGGAAATAGATATAATATTTCGTTTGTTGATAACTATGTTACTTTATCAACATTGGTAAGTTCATCAGAAAAGCGATTTTGGATGTTGGAAAGAGTCAACTACCAAAAGGGTGATGTAAATATAGATGGTGAGTTTACAGAAACAGATATTCTTATGATGAGTGCTTACTTATCTGGTAGCCTTGCATTTAATAATATGCAAAAATTCTTAGCTGATGTTAATAATGATGGTATTATTAGTATTTCTGATGGTACGGAACTTGAAAAATTGATTGATATGTTATATCGATGAGGTGATGTTATGAAAAATACAAATATCAAAACGGTTTCTTTGCTGATAATTACATCTATACTCTTGGGTGTACTATCAATATGTGGTGTGTCTGCATCTTTGGTACAAAAAAAGGACTATAAAGAGGCTATTCTTGAGTTGCTTAAGTTTGGGGAATCTGATAGGGGAGAATTAACCTATGAAGAGTTATTTCGGTATTATGGAAACAAAACAACCTCTGATGAAACGACCCCTGATTATGTAATGGTGTTAGTTCACGACAACCCTGTTCCTGATATTCTGGTACATAGCTATATTGAAGACTATATTGTTATAACTGGATCATATTCTCCGTACATTCACGGGTATTGTTTTTATGTTCCATCAGAAAACAGATTTTATACTCTGGAAGAAGCTATCAATTCAAATCTTCACGGAAATGAAGAAGCTCTGAAAAGTATCAGCCATTCTGTTGCTATAGTGGGAGATTGCGACAGCAACTTCGAGATTAACGTTAAGGATGCCACCTGTATTCAAAAACGCATAGCACAGCTTGATACTCCTGTTTGCGCTCTGTCAGATTATGATTATTTGGTTTATGATTTCGACCGAGATGAAGAGGTAAACATCAAGGACGCTACTGCAATCCAGAAGCACATTGCAGGGTTTTCTTACTAAGCGGTGTTAAAAGTCAAAAGGGATATGAGGTGATTTTATGAAAAAGATATTAAGTTTCACATTAGTGCTTATTTTACTCTTTGGTGTATGTGTATCAGTTGGTGCGGTTGAAGCAAACACAGAGCTTGAGCAGAAGTTTTACAATTACTGTCTTGAAGTTTTACCCGAAGATATGAAGCCCTCCGGAAGTGATAAGGTGAAAATTAATGTTATAAAAGAACTTAACGGAGCAACATATTTCCACGCTAGCTGTGAGTGGCTTGGCTTTAACAGCAGTAAACCCACGGTGTTTTTTGGGGACGATGTAGTCATAGGAAATTCATCACGTTCTCCCTATGACTTGGGTATTTATATGAGTAGCGGAGATGAAATCCTAACCCTTGAAGAATCATACGAGGCAGGATATATCACAGATATAACCCTGCTTAAGCCTGAGTTCTCGGGTTGGTTCAGATTTGCTAAAAAACATGTAAGTGACCCTGATAATAAGTATGAGGACGAGGTTTTCAGAATCATGCATTATTTTGATTACCCTGCTGAAGAAGGCTGGGAACAGTTTACTTATTATGAAGGTTATGAGTATTTCTCTCCTGATAATACAGCAACAGATGACGAGGCAACTCCGGATTTTGTAGTAATTCATCTGAGCAGTAATATGGTGGGGCCTATGTTTACTGCAGACGTATTTGGTGATTATATAATGGAGGGAGATAATTGGTATTTTCCCTTTAAGTATGGCTATGGAATCTACGTCCCAAAAAGTCAGCAGGTCTACGATTTAACAAAAGCATATGACCTTGGTGTACAAGGTGTTTATAAGTTATTTACAGAGCGAAATTTTGGCAAACTTATCGGTGATATGGATTATGACCGAAAGCTTACAATCAAGGATGCAACAGCAATCCAGAAGTGCCTTGCAGGATTGTCTGATAATTTTGGTTATATCAATGCATATAATGCGAGTGAGAATCCTCCTTTGATTGCACTTTCAGACTTTGACAGAGATTGCGAGGTAACAATCAAGGATGCTACCGCAATCCAGAAGCACATTGCAGGGCTGGAATATTAATTGAGTGATGTTTGTGCAGGAGGGTGAAAGCTCTCCTGCTTTTTGTTTTCTTTTGAAATGTAACCTTTTGTAATTTTCTTTTTAGTGATAATAAAATCGAACAAAGTTTCTAAAAACTAAGGCGTAATCGCGACTTTTCGTGGTTACGCCTTTTCTTTGTGTATTATGCAATAAAAGGGCTTTTTAATTTTGTTTAAGATTATCTGTAATTTTTGTAAAAAAAGTGTAATCTTTCTCTTGCAATCCTGAAACCTATGAGTTATAATGTTATTACAGTGTCAAATGGTGTTATTTTGGTGGCACTTGGTGGTTAAAGTTAAGGTTTTTTTGAGCGGAGGTGGGAAATAGTGTTTACGGGTATTAACAGCCAGAGTTTAGATGCTAAGGGCAGAGTCATTATTTCTCCCGAATACCGCGAGGAATTAGGCGAGAGCTTTTACATCACTCTTGCTTTTAACAAAAAACCCAGTATTCAGGTTTTGGGTGTTTCGCAGTTTGAGCACATCCGTGACCAGATTAGAAATATGACTGCCGACAAGGCGATGAAGTTTCAGCATCTGTTTATTGCTCCTGCAACACTGGTTACTCCCAATGCTCAGGGCAGAATTCAGATTCCCAAAACTATCCGTGATTTCACAAAGCTTGACAAAGAGGTTATGGTTCTGGGTATGGATAACAGAGTTGAAATCTGGGACAAGGCTACTTACGAAGAGTTTATGATGGAGAGCATGGAGGATTCCTTTGCGGATGCTCTGGAACTGCTCAAGTTGTTCTGATATGGAGTTTAAACATTTACCCGTTCTGCTTTCGGAAACTATAGAGGGTCTTAATGTAAGACCTGACGGTATCTATGTTGACGGTACAGCAGGCGGCGGAGGACATTCATCCGAAATTCTCAAAGGACTTAAAAGCGGAAAGCTTTATTCCATTGACAGAGATCCGGATGCAATAAAAACGGTAACTGAGCGGTTTAAGGACGAGCCTTGTTCAGTGATTGTAAAAGGCAGATTCGGAGATATGAAGGAACTGCTCAGTGCACAGGGTGTTGAAAAGGTGGACGGCGTGCTCCTTGATATAGGAGTTTCTTCCCATCAGCTTGACACAGCACAGCGTGGTTTTTCTTTCCACGAGGATGCGCCTCTTGACATGCGAATGAGTCAGGAGGGTGAGAGTGCCGCTTCTCTTGTAAACACTCTCCCGTATGCAGAGCTTGCACGGATTATCGGCACTTACGGAGAGGACAAGTTTGCCTCAAGTATTGCAAGAGCAATCGTCAGATACAGAGAAAACAACAAAGAAATAGAAACTACTCTGGAGCTTGCAGAAATTATAAAGAGTGCAGTTCCGCAGAGAGTAAGAAGGGAAGGCCACCCTGCACGTCAGACTTTCCAGGCAATCAGAATTGCCGTCAATGACGAGTTCGGAGAGCTGGAGAGAGGCCTTGACTCAGCGTTTGAGATGCTGAGAAGCGGCGGACGCCTTGCGGTGATAACCTTCCATTCCATAGAAGACAGGATTACAAAACAGAGAATGCAGAAGTGGTGCACAGGCTGTACCTGCCCTGCTGATTTCCCTGTTTGTGTGTGCGGAAACAAACCTCAGGCAAAGCTCATAACTCGCAAGCCTATTGTGGCAGGGGAGCAGGAGCTGAGTATAAATCCCAGAAGCAGAAGCGCAAAGCTTCGGGTGTGTGAAAAACTGTAAAAGGCAGTTTTAAGGTGAGCAGGGTGTGCTTACTGTGAAAGGTATATGAAAGAGAATTTGAACTAAGGGGAATTATCTATGGCTTACGGTACATACGGTGTTAATGACAGAGGCTACGACCTGAGCCTCTTTGAAACACAGGGCACAGCCGCAAGAAAGGCTGCTCCCGTAAAACAGAAGAAAAAACAGCCAAAGGCAAAGGTTGTGAAGATGGCCGAGTTCCAGTACGACAAGGCAACACGCAGAAAACACAACTTTGCATCTCTGGCAGTTGGATTTGCAATTGCACTTATAGTTGTATCAATTGTAGGTGTCATCATTCACGGTCACGTTCAGGTGGCAGAGCTTAACGAGCAGATTGCCAGTGCACAGGTTGAACTTGATCACAGAAAAAGCGAGTACATCCAGATGTCTGCAAAGGTTGAGGCTTCTCTCTCAACTGCGGCAGTGGAGGATTATGCCCGCACACAGCTTGGTATGACAAAAGCGACAAATCAGCAGAAGGAGTACATCAGCCTTTCTCAGGGAGATAAGGTGGTTGTGTATTCTGATGCTCAGTCTAATGTGTTTACAGAAATAGGCGATTTCTTTGAGTCGCTGTGGTCATAACATACATTTTCTGATAATAAGTATGTTATGTGTAGAGTGAGAGTTGAGATTTTAGTCTTAACTCTTTTTCTGCTATTCTAAGGATATTAATTTTTTATTTGTTGCGACAGTTTTTCTCAAAATACACAGCGAAAGGAGACCTGTGTGTATGGCTAAAAAACAGCAAAGTTTTTCAGATAAGCTCAAAGCAATGAGCGAAAATATACAGCGTAATTTTAAGCTGAGGTCAAACATCCTTCTTGCAATTATTCTGCTTATAGGCTTCGGTGCCGCAGTTTGCAGATTGGGTTATCTGCAGATATTTATGGCGGATGAGCTTCAGCAAAGAGCGGTTAACCAACAGCTTACAGATACTACTATCTCTGCAAAGAGGGGTACCATCTACGATGCTTCAGGTAAAATCCTTGCAACCTCTGCTTCTGTGTGGAGAGTGGTTCTGGCTCCTGTTTACTTTGAAAATGACGAGGAAAGACGCTTTGTTGCTAAAGGTCTCTCTGAAATCTTGGAAGTTGACGAAGAGAAAATCTTTGAGAAATCTCAGCAGAATAGTTACTATGTTGAGATTAAACGTCAGATAGAGTCTGATACAAGAGAAGAAATTTTGAAGTTCCAGGATGAGCTTGATGAAAATGACATAAATGCTAACGTTGTGTTCCTCCTTGATGACTACAAGAGATACTACCCTTACGGAGATTTGGCTTCTTCCGTTATAGGCTTTACAGGATCTGACGACCAAGGACTCTCAGGCATTGAGTATCAGTACGACAAGGAGCTTACGGGTACACCCGGCAGACTTGTTACAGCTACCAATGCACAGGGCACAGCAATGCCCTTCCAGTACAGCCAGAATATTGATGCAATTGACGGTTACAATCTGGTGCTTACTATTGATGAAACCATCCAGTCTATTGCTGAAAAATATATGGAGCAGGCGATTAAGGAGCATGCGGTTTATAACCGAGGCGTGTGTATCATTATGGAAGTTGATACAGGTGCTGTAAAGGCAATGGCATCTGTAGGCGGTTTTGATTTGAACGACCCCTATACGCTTCCTGAGTCTGCGTTAGAAGAAATCAGAAAGCTTCCTGAGGATGAACGTGCACAGGCAGAAAGTGCAGCACTCTCCAAAATGTGGAGAAACAAGGCAGTTTCCGATACCTACTATCCCGGTTCTGTATTCAAGATGTTCACAGCGGCTATGGGCTTGGAGGAAAATCTTGTTTCTGAAGAGTCAACTTTCTATTGCCCCGGTTACTACACAGTCACAGGTCAGACAATGCACTGCCACCTGCGTTCGGGCCACGGCACGCAGACCTTCCGTGAATCAATCAAGAATTCCTGTAACCCTGCTTTTATGCAACAGGGTGAGAAAATAGGCGAGGAGCTTTTCTGGCAGTATTATCAGGCTTTCGGTTTTTCTGAAAAAACAGGTATTGACCTGCCCGGTGAGGCAAACGATATCTTCTTTTCTGAGGACGGCTCAATGCTTCCCGTAAACCTTGCAACAGCTTCCTTCGGACAGAACTTTGCGATTACTCCCATTCAGATGGCAACTGCTGTTTGTGCTATTGCCAATGGAGGTTATGTAGTTCAGCCTCATGTGGTGTCTCAAATTCTGGACGATGAGGGCAATGTGTACTCCACTGCTTCCACTGAGGTGAAGCGTCAGGCAATTTCCTCCGAAACAGCGGCTCATATTGCAGATATTCTTGAGGAAAACGCTACCTCAGGCTCAGGTAAAAACGGCTACGTTGCAGGCTACAGAGTAGCAGGTAAAACAGGTACATCCGAGAAAAAGTATGACTCTAACGGAGACGGTATAGACGACTATATTGCTTCCTTCTGCGGATTTGCTCCTGCTGAGGATGCAGAGGTTGTTTGCCTTGTGTTCTTTGATACTCCCACAGGTGCGGCTTACTACGGAAGTCAGGTTGCGGCTCCTGTGTTTGCACAGATAATGGCAGAGGTTCTGCCGTATCTTCAGGTTGCAACCCAGTACACTGAGGAAGAGCTTGCCGAACTTGATACCATTGCAGGTACTTATGTGGGTATGTATGTTTCAGATGCTCAGACTGCCGCTTCCTCTGAGGGCTTTACAACATCTGTGAAAGGTTCGGGAGATACCGTTCTTGCTCAGGTTCCGGGTGCGGGCACTCCCATTCCTCAGGGCGGTAACGTGGTGCTTTACACTGACGAGGACAGTGCTAAAACTCAGGTTGAAGTTCCTGATTTAACAGGCTATTCAGTTTATGATGTGAACTATCTGTGTTCGCTTTATGATATTAACATCAGCATTACGGGTGCTACAGACTCGTATCTTTGTACCGCAACTTCCCAGAGTATCCCTGCAGGCACTATGGTGTCTCCCGGTACACTGGTAACGGTAAATTTCACCGCAGGAGGTTTCAGCGATTAAGCGAAATCACGCTTTAGGAGGAACTATGATTACTGATAAACTTACAATTTACGGTGATAAGGAAAATAAAGAGCGCATTGAGGCACTTCTTATGAAGTGCACACAGATACTCTCTCTTGAGTGGACAGATACTCAGGTGTATACAGATTCTCTGCCTGAGAGCGTGACTCTTTCAGTTGCTCGGAATACAGTGCTTGAGTACAAGGAAAAAGAAAGACTCTCTGAGGGTGTTAAGTATGTTACTTATTCTATGAGTGACAGCAGAAGTGACGTAACAGCACTCAATGTTCAGAATAGGGAACAGAGTGTTTGCTTTGAGCTTTTGCACAAGTCTTATATGAGCAGAATTTTTATTCCTCACACAAGGGAATATACCCCAAAGCAGATTCTTATATGTTCAGCGGTGCTTCTGTCAATGGGAGTAACAGCTGAAAAGATAGTTGAAACTATCAACGAAATACTGAAATAAAGGACGGAAATGGCTATGGTTAATTGTTTATGGGCTTTAGGTGCAGCAGTAGTTGCATTTACTGTGTCTGCACTTTTAGGAAAGGTACTTATCCCTTATCTGCATAAATTAAAATTCGGTCAGACTATTCTTGAAATTGGTCCTGACTGGCATAAGAAAAAACAGGGTACTCCCACAATGGGCGGTATTATGTTTATTGCAGGTATATTGCTGTCAACTGCAGGACTGTACACAGCAAGGATACTTCTGAGTCAGAATGTTCCTACCATTGAACAATACAATATCTTCATTGGTCTTGTGATGGCTCTTTGCTATGGTTTAATCGGATTTATTGACGATTATATCAAAGTTGTGAAAAAACGTAATCTTGGACTTACTGCTCCACAGAAGCTTATAATGCAGTTCGCTGTTGCTATTCTTTATCTTTTAGCTCTTCGTTACATTGGCGGTGATGCAGGCCTTACATCAACTGTAATTCCCTTTGTAGGCACTGTTGAGCTGGGTTGGTTTTACTATGTAATAGCTTCCGTTGTGATTGTTGGTATTGTAAATGCCACAAACCTTACAGACGGTATTGACGGTCTGGACGGTTCCATCACCTTCTTTGCAGCTATATTTATGCTTCTTATTTCAAGTATGCTTAAAAATATCGGCGGTATCATTGAAAGTGCTGCTCTTGCAGGCGGATGCCTCGGCTTCCTTGTGTGGAACTTCCACCCTGCTAAGGTGTTTATGGGCGACACAGGTTCTCTGTTCTTAGGAGGTATGGTTTGCTCTGTGCTTTTTGCGCTTGATATACCCATTCTTGTAATTCTTATTGGTATTGTTTACCTTGCAGAGATGTTCTCTGTTATGCTTCAGGTTACATATTTTAAGCTTACTCATGGCAAGCGACTCTTCAAGATGAGCCCTATTCACCATCACTTTGAAATGTGCGGTTGGTCTGAAGTTAAGATTGTTTGTGTGTTCTCACTTGTTACTGCTGTAGCAGGTATTATTGCAGTGCTTCTTACATATTTCGGGGTTGTAGCCTGATAAGGTTTTACCACAGATACGGAGTGATATTATGAAACAAAGGAGCTTTCTTTTTACTTCTACAGCTCCTGACAGGGCATACCTGAGAAGCTTGAGTGCTCAGTCGGCAGGCTCAAAAGGTGCACCTCACAGGAGTGCTTCTTCGTCTTCAAAAATGAAAAACGGAAAAAATATGAAGCTCTTTGCAGTAGGATTGGGTATTGATATGCCTTTCCTTATTATAGTGCTTGTGCTTCTTGCTATAGGTATACTTATGATGTTCTCGGCAAGCTATCCAGTGGCACTTGCTGAGGAGGGCAACAGCTACTACTATTTAGGCAGACAGCTTCTGTTTGCACTTATCGGTGTTGCGGCACTTGTCATTGCCTCTTTCTTCAATTACCATTGGTTTTACCGACTTGCAATTCCTTTGGGAGTTTTTGCGGTTATAATGCTTATTATTGTTCTGTTTATGCCTTCTCAGACAGGTATTCACAGATGGATTGATATAGGTATAACCGACCTTCAGCCCTCAGAAATTGCAAAGTTTGCAGTAATTGTGTTTTTTGCTTACTGGGGTACAAAGTATGCTGATAAAATGAAATACATTAAATACGGCTTACTTCCCGGTCTTGCGGTTTTTGTGGGAGTTTCTCTGTTGCTTCTTTTGGAGCCTCACTACTCTTGTATTGTAATTATTTTCTGCCTTATACTTTTTATGCTGTGGCTCAGCGGAATGTCTATTAAATACTTTGCCGCTATTATCGGAGTTGCTGTAGTTGCTTTTATAGTAGGAAAGGCAACAGGACTTTTAGGTTATGCAATGGAGCGTATGGACGGTTGGGGTCAGGCTTTAACCGCTACAACTGATAATTATGATATGTGGTGGGATACGTGGCAGACAAGAAACTCGCTTTTTGCTATCGGCTCAGGCGGAGTTACAGGTTTAGGTTTGGGTAATTCACGTCAGAAGTACCTGTATCTGCCGGAACCTCAGAACGATTTTATCTTTGCTATTGTGTGTGAAGAGCTTGGTTTTATCGGTGCAATTATTATTCTTGCTCTGTTCGGTTTGCTTGTGTGGAGAGGTATCTACATTTCACAGCGTTCGGGAGACACCTTTGGAAAACTGTTAGGATGCGGACTTTCAGCACAGATTGGACTGCAGGTGGTGCTAAACATCCTTGTTATCACCGACTGGCTTCCAAACACAGGTATTTCACTGCCTTTCTTCAGCTACGGAGGAAGCTCTCTTGTTATGCTTCTGGCACAGATGGGAATTGTGCTGTCTGTTTCCCGTACTTCGAAGATTGAAAAGGTGTAATTAATTACGAGTTAAGGAAGATATATATGAAAGTTTTACTTGCAGGCGGAGGTACTGCAGGACACATAAATCCTGCCATTGCCATCGCCCAGTCTATAAAAGCTCATGAGCCTGATGCTGAGATTCTTTTTGTAGGAAACGAAGGAGGAATGGAGCAGAGGCTTGTGCCGGCTTCAGGTTTTGAAATTCGCTCAATTTCTATAAGAGGATTTAAACGCAGTTTAAGTCCCAAGGCTATTTTTGAGAATGTTGGTACAGCCTTCAAGGCGGTGTCTGCATCTTCTGCGTCAAAAAAAATAATAAGGGAGTTTGCTCCTGACATCTGTGTGGGAACAGGCGGTTACGTAAGCGGTCCTGTTATCCGTGCAGCCCAGAAGCTCAAAATTCCTACAGTTATTCACGAGCAGAACGCTTTCCCGGGTGTTACTACAAAGATGCTTTCAAAAGGAGCAAAGCGGGTTATGCTTGCACTTGATGCGGCGAGAAGTCACCTTGACTCAGCCTGTAACTTTGTGCTCACAGGAAACCCCGTACGTCCTGTGATTTTAACTGCGAATAAGGAGAAAGCAAGAAAGGCGTTGGGACTTGACAGCCGTCCTTTGGTGCTTTCTTTTGGCGGAAGCTTAGGTGCTCGGAAAATCAACGAAAATATGGTACCATTAATTGCCAGAAGCGGTAAGGATAATAAATACCAGCATATCCATGCTTTTGGTCAGTACGGAAAATGGTTCCCAGAGCTTGTAAAAGAGCAGGGAACAGACATTGAAAAATGCTCAAACCTTGATGTGCGTGAGTACATAGATAATATGGATGTATGTATGGCGGCGGCCGATGTGGTTGTGTGCCGTTGCGGAGCAATTACTCTCAGCGAAATCCAGATTATGGGTAAGCCTTCTGTGCTTATACCTTCTCCTACAGTTGCAGAGAATCACCAGTTTCATAATGCAATGGCACTGGTGAATGAGCAGGCGGCTTCTGTAATTGAAGAAAAAGATCTGACCCCCGAAAAACTCACTCGCGAGATAGACAGACTTCTTTCTGATAAAGGTCTCCTTGAGCTTTTTGGAAGAAATGCTAAGAAAATGGCAATATCTGATGCCAATGAACGTATTTACAATGTGATTAAACAGGTTCTTTCGGAGAACTAAATTTGTGACAGTCAATTCACATACTCACATTTTACTGCATAGAATATGAAGCGGTGAGTTTCATATTTTTCTTGCAGAAAGGGTGTTGTGTGTGGCGAAGCTCTTGATAGAAGGATGTAAACGCCTGAAAGGAGAGGTGACTGTTCAAGGTTCAAAAAACAGCACTCTGCCTATTTTAGCGGCAACAGTCGCAACAGGGGACGAAAGCGTTATTCATAACTGCCCGTGTCTTTCCGATGTGGACTCCGCTGTAAAAATACTGCGTTACTTAGGTTGTGAGGCAACGCGTTCAGGACATAGTCTTGTGGTGAACACAAACACTGTTTCCTGCCATCATATACCAGATTCTCTTATGAGAGAGATGCGGTGCTCCATCATTTTTTTAGGAGCTGTTCTTGCCAGATGTAAGAGGGCTCGGCTGAGTTTTCCCGGTGGCTGTGAGTTAGGTGCAAGACCCATAGATTTGCATCTGGAGGCTTTGCGGAAGATGGGTGTTACTATCCGTGAGCAGCACGGCGAAATTATTTGTTGTGCCGAGAAAGGTCTGCAGGGGGCAAACATAGCACTTGCGTTTCCGAGTGTTGGTGCAACTGAAAATATAATGATTGCCGCAAGCCTTGCAAAAGGCACAACGGTTATCACCAACGCCGCCCGTGAACCTGAGATTGAAGACCTGAGTGATTACCTAAACAAGTGCGGAGCACGGATAAACGGTGCAGGAGAAGGAACAGTGGTTATTGAGGGAGTAGAAAAACTTCACGGTACATCACACACTGTAATCCCTGACAGAATAGTTGCCGCAACCTTAATGTCAGCGGCGGCAGTTACAGGCTCGGATGTAGTTTTGAGAGACGTGGTGGCTTCACATTTGCGTGCGGTAATTCCTGTTTTTGAGGAATCAGGTTGTGATATCAGAGTGAAAAACGGCACAATGAGTATAAACGCTCCTCAAAGGCTCAGAGCTTTTCCTATGATAAGAACAACCCCCTATCCGGGGTTCCCCACAGATGCACAGGCACCTCTTATGGCGGTGGCAACACTGGCACAGGGTACAACTGTGTTTGTAGAAAATATTTTTGAGAACAGATACAAACACGCAGGAGAGCTTACACGGCTTGGTGCTAAGGTAAAAACCGAGGGCAGAGTTGCCGTTGTTGAGGGAGTTCGAGAGCTTTACAGCTCTTCCTTGCAGGCATACGATTTGCGTGGTTCTGCTTCGCTTGCGGTGGCCTCTTTGGCGGCTCAGGGAGTCACAGAAATTGACACCACAAAGTACCTTGAACGAGGATACGAGGACTTTGACGGAACACTAAGGAGTCTCGGAGCTAACGTAAAGATGGTTTAGGTATGAAAACATATTCGTAAACAGAATTAACATAAGGTGTATGAAAAATATGAAAAGTGAAAGGAAGTGGCGATATGGATGATAAAACCGCAGAAATCCCTTCATTGAAGAATTTTACGGCACAGACCAAAAAACAGAATAAAGCTGCAGTAAAAAGTTCTTCTCAGAGCAGTGCTCAAAGAACACGCAGACCATCAGGGGATACACTAAGTCGCCAGAAAAACAGCAGAAGAAAGTCTCAGCCTGCTGATGCAAGAAGACGTGAAACAGGGAACAGGGCAGAGCGTACAAAGAGTACGTCTGCACCTGCACCCCGTACATATGCAAGACAGAGGCAAGACGTGAGTGAGGCTATTGCCCGTACTCAGGTGGTGAATACCAAAGGTGTAACTCCCAAAAGCTCAGCTTTGGACACAGAAAGCAACGAGTTTTCCTCACAGCCTCTTTATAGACAGAGAAGCTCTCAGAGCCATCAGCGAACACAAAGAACTTCACAGAGCACAGTTTCACGGACAAGCCGTCAGGAGGTTTCCTCCAGACCTAAACAAAGTTCAAGAAATTCAGCACCTCAGTCAGGCGGAAAATCGCTCAAAAAGCAGAAACGGCCTCTGAGCCCCCGTGCCAGAAAATTCAGGAAAGCTGTAATTAACACAGGACTTTGTTTTTGTGTTATAGTCATAGGCGTAGTGCTTTCTCTGACTGTGCTTTTCAAGACAGAGAGTATCACCGTAAGCGGAAATGGCAATATCCCTAAAAACGATATTATTGCCTCAAGTGGACTCAACTTAGGCGAAAACATCTTCACAGCTCCAAAGGGAAGAGCTGAAGAAAGACTTGAGAAAATTTACCCTTACATTCAGCAGGCAGAAGTTAAAAGCGTTTTTCCAAACAGTATCAACATTGAAATCACTATGGCTGACCCTGCATGTATTGTAGAAGGGTTAGGCGGCTTTTACATTGTAAGCAGTGAAGGTAAGGTGCTTGAGGTTGCGGCAACTGCTGATGAGATGGAAGCCCCTGTTATTGAAGGTGTAAACGTAGGCGGTAAAGTAGCAGGGGATTTTGTTGAGTTCGGTACAACAGTTGTAGGCGAAGCTCTCAAAGAGATGTTCACAGCATTTTCTGATCTGGGTGCTGAGAAAATCACTGCAATTAATGTATCTGCCGAGGATGAAACTGTTGAGCTTAAATATGTGTATGATAACAGAATTGTTGTTTATTTGGGAATTCCTGAGCATATTACCTACAAAGTGCGTACCGCACACACCATTATTAAAGAAAAAATAGATACAGGCGGTACAATGATTGCAGGAGATTTGGATGTTTCTATGTGTCACGACAGCATGAAGTCCTACTTTAACCAGTACACACTTCTTGCTCCCAATTCTGCCTTTGCAACAGAGCACGAGCCCACAGCATCTGAGGAGACGCAGCCTGAGACACAGGCATATTACTACTGATATACTGTGAAGTTTAGGGGGTTATGAATGTAAAAAACACATATTAAGGCAAATTTTGGAGATTGTTTTATGTTAAAAACATAAAAAATCCAGTAAATTTCAAAAAAAGATTGAAATTATGCCGTAAATATGTTACTTTATTATAAAGTGGATTATAATGTACAGTTATGTCCGCCCGATTACACAACAAGTTTTGCAACTTATATAGACGATTTCAAGGAGGACAAGTAAATGGCTTTTGAGTTAGAGAAAGAGTATGTTGATTATTTACCCGTAATTAAGGTTATCGGTGTCGGCGGTGGCGGCGGTAACGCTGTTAACCGAATGGTTAAGATGGAGGTTAAGAACGTTGAGTTCATCGCTGTTAACACAGACGAGCATGTTCTCCGTTTCTCCAAGGCTTCTCAGAAGATTCAGATTGGTGAGAAGGTAACACGCGGTAAGGGTGCAGGCTCTCTGCCTGAGGTTGGCCAGAAGGCTGCTGAGGAGAACCGCGAGGAAATCTCTGCAATCCTCAAGGATACAGATATGGTGTTTGTTACCGCAGGTATGGGCGGTGGCACAGGTACCGGTGCAGCTCCTGTAGTTGCTAAGATTGCTAAGGATATGGGTATCCTTACAGTTGCTGTTGTTACAAAACCCTTCGCATTTGAAGGCAAAAAGCGTATGGCACAGGCTGAGCAGGGTATTGAGCAGTTAGCTGCTTGCGTTGACTCTCTCATCGTTGTTCCCAATGAAAGACTCAAGTTCGTTTCTGAGCAGAGCATCACTCTCCAGAACGCATTCACAATCGCAGACGACGTACTTCGTCAGGGTGTGCAGAGCATCTCCGACCTTATCGTTGTTCCCGGTCTTGTTAACCTTGACTTCGCCGATGTTACTGCTGTCATGAAGGACGCAGGCTATGCTCACATGGGTATGGGTAAGGCTACAGGCAAGGACAAGGCTGCTGTTGCTGCTGAGATGGCTATATCAAGTGCACTGCTTGAGACTTCTATCGACGGTGCTGAGAGCGTTATCATCAACATCACAGCTTCTCCTGATATCACTCTCGAGGATATCGATGCTGCTTCTACTATGATTTCACAGAAAGCAAGTGAGTCAGCAAACATCATCTGGGGTGCTGTTATCAATGAGGATATGAAGGACGAAATCAGCGTTACTGTTATCGCTGCAGGCTGTGGCGCAAATAACGACAACTCACAGCCTTTCCCTAAGTCTTCCCCTGAGAAGACTGAAGCTCCTAAGAGCGTTGAGGTTGACTCATCTGACGATGACGATTCTTTCTACGACATTATGTCAATCTTCAACAGCTGATTAAATTTTAATTAAACATAGAAAAAGGACAGTTCAT
>JAZQIX010000005.1:0-55554 GCA_045541275.1 Ruminococcus sp. | reverse complement strand
TCAAATCTGTCAAGGCATTTTGTGTAGTGGGTATCAAAATCAACGTGTTCATACTGTTTATCAAGAAGGCCCTGCAGAACGTCCTGATAAAGCATCTGCTTTGACATTGTAATTGCATTCATAGTCTTATGAACACCTGTGTTTCTGTCTCTGAATTCCAGTGTTTCAGGCACCTCGTCAATATCAAGTGCAAGGAAGCTTTCCGCATCGTAACCGGTGCAGATTTTAAACATCTTTCCGAGATGCTCCATATCCACGTCCTCGTGATATACTGCTTCGGCAAAAAGCTGAATTCCGAGAAGTGCAGTATAAAAGCTTACTTCACCACCGTCATCACCCCAGAGGGTTGCACAGATTTCGTTAATTCCGTTTTTACGGCTTGATTTAATCATGGGGAATGTTGTACGGAAAGTCTTGTCATAATTAACACTCATTCCGCCCCATATCCATACACCGCCGTAACTTGATACAGTGTCGGACATCTTTTTGAGACATCCGAACATAGCATCATACATTTCTTCTGTTTCAAAATAGTAATCCCAGTATGCAAGGTCATATCCTTTAGGAACGTGCTTTGCATCTTCCTCCGTAACAACGGTGTCCATATCCCAGAACTGTCCTTTAGCAGAGCAATAGCGCATAAGCATATCGCACCACATAATAGGAGTTTTGCCGTATTTATCAAGAACTTCTTTAACCTTTGAGAGATGTCTTCCAATGAGTTCCATATGGGGAACTTCACCGTGAAGGTCCTTATATCTGCCTTTTCCTGCCTGGAATGCCTCGTCCATACCTACGTGAATACGATTTGTTGAAAGGCTGCGGTCAAGGGTTTTAATCATCGCCTCGATAAATTTATAGGTTTCAGGCTCATCAATAAGAAGAATGTCATTTGTATCTTTCATGCCTGCGGCATAAGGCCAGCGAAGAGCATTGGAAAGATGACCAAGTGTCTGAATACAGGGAACTACTTCCACACCGAAAGTAAGCGCATATTCATCAATAGCACGAAGCTCATCCTCTGTATAAGCACCGCGCATATAGCCGAAATAGGGATATTCCTCTATTTTATAAATATTCTCCATATAGAGCATAAAGGTGTTAAGTCCCATTCTTGCACATCTGCGGATTAAATCCTTTGCAGTTTCTACCTTGACAACGGCATTTCTTGAAAGGTCAAGCATAATACCGCTTTTAGAAATACCTCTGTCAGCATTGTATGAAAATTCGGTTTTTCCATTTTCAAGAGCATCTGTAAGAATACACAATCCACGGCAGAAGTCCGGAATAATTCCGTAAGAAATCTCAGCTTTTCCGTTTACGACTTTCACGGTAAGACCGTCTTTTTTACGTTTTGAAACGGTCACCTCTGCCCCATTGTTATCGATGTCAAAACCGATACCGTTTTTAAGTTCATTTACAACTGCCAAAAGTTCTTTTGATAAGTTTGAAAAATTAAGTTTCTGCATCAAATCACCTCATTTTTATTTTCGTCAATTATAGCACCACAAAAAAACCTTGTCTATAAACAATATTAAGATTTTTGTGCTTTATATTAATGCTTTTCAATCCACTCTTTATACCAATAAGCTGAATCCTTGGGGATTCTTTCCTGTGTTTCATAATCCACAAACACTATGCCGAAGCGCTCTGTATAGCCTTTTCCCCACTCATAGTTATCCATAAACGACCACAGGAAATAGCCACCGATATCTGTACCATCATCCGCTGCTTTTTCAAGTTCAAGAAGATATCTTTCAAGGAAGTCAATTCTATTTGGGTCATGCACCTTTCCGTCAAGCGAGACAGAATCGTGTGCCGACATACCATTTTCAGTTATATATATAGGGAGTTTATATCTTTCGTAAAGGAATTTAGGCCCCCAGTAAAGTGCTTTCGGCGTGACCGGCCAGTTAATGGCAGTTCTTGGAAAACCTGCATATCTTTCCTCAAACTCAGCCTTCCCGTCTTTTCCTGCAGAAACTGCAATTCCGTTATAGATATTCTGTGCATAGAAATCAAGTGGCTGACTGATAAGCTTCATATCCTCATCTGTAATTTCAGGAAGGAATTCTTTGTACATACGAAGTCCGTCCTCCGGGTACTTTCCGAAGATAATCGGATCACTCCACCAAGCAAGATTCCACATAACATTGCCACCAATAGGTGTACACTTGAAATACTCTTCCCTTGCTGCATTAACATCTTCGGGAGAATCCGTTTTCGGATAACACACACCGAAGGTCGGAGCATATCCTACTTTAATAGGCTTCTTCGCATTTTCGCGAAGCGCAATAACTGCCCCGCCGTGCGCTTTCAGCACGTTGTGGCACATCTGGAAAATATCCTTATGATTTGTTTTCAGTCCCGGTGCGTGTACACCGTCAAAATAGCCTGAGCCGATAAAGCACTGAGGCTCATTAAAAGTAATAAAATACTTTACTCTGTCTGAATAAAGCTCGCTGACTTTTGCAGCATAATCTGAAAACCACTTTACGCAGTCAGAATTCAGCCAACCACCTTTTTTATGTAATTCATATGGTAAATCCCAGTGAAAAAGTGTTACATACGGCTCAATCCCATTTGAGATAAGCTCATCAATAAGGTCTGAATAGAATTTAACACCTTTTTCATTGACTTTGCCTGTACCATAAGGAAAAATACGTGACCAGCATATAGAAAATCGGTATGCCTTAATACCAAGCTCACACATAAGAGATACGTCTTCCTTAAACCTATGATAATGGTCGCAGGCAACATCGCCTGTATGCCCCTGCACCACCTTTCCAGGTTCGTGAGAAAATACGTCCCATACACTGAGGCCTCTGCCGTCTTCGTTATACGCACCCTCTATCTGATATGAAGCGGTTGCAACACCCCATGCAAAATCTTTTTTAAAGCTCATAATTTGCCTCCTTGAATTATTTCTAAATTATATTTACTTTTTTTATATGTAATCATTGTTATCGAAGTTTATCATATTTCTTATATGATTTTGTCAAGTCAGGGCAAAATCATATAAGCTTTTTTCTTTATTCTCCCTGACAAAATTCCTTAACCATATTGCGGTAAACTGCATCAGCAATCTGATAATAGCCCTCAACCATAGGATGGACACCGTTTGTGCCGACAATTTCAGTTTCACTGCTACGGGTGTTTACGCATTTATGTGCGTGCGGCATATTGAAATCGGAATCAAACTGCCCTGAAATGTTGATAAATTCGGTAAATTCCTTATACTTATCCTCTTTGCACCAAGCTTCATAAACCCGGTTAAGCTGAAGCACAAATCTTGTCATGCCGTAAGTGTCACAGTAGGGCATTTTTGCGCCGTAGCCGTTACCCATACCACCGTTAACAGAGGGCACCTGAAGTCCCATAATCTTTACCTTTGCATCCGGGTATTGCGAGTGGAGTATATCCACAAGCTTTTTTCCATCTTCCGCAAGCTTATTGCAAAAATCTTCTATGACAATATCTTCTTTTCCAAACATACCGTTCCATGTAAGCAGAAAATAAACTGCATCAATTTTCTCAAAGCCGTTTCTCTCGCAGTAATTTTTGAAATCTACAGTCTGAGCTTCTTTATTGCAGAAAGGATTCTGCGTTTCAAGATATGCACCACCGACATATATATCTGATGTTGAACTTGCATTTTCAACATGTGTAAGATATGTTTCTGCTTCAGGCATAGGTGCACTGTGACCGCCTACACGGTTAAACTTTATTCGGTAAGGCTCAACAGTTTCAATCTGCCAGAGTGTTCCGGTAGCATCCTTCCATATAGAATGTTGGTCATCGTCAGATTTATTATTTGCACTGTTTACCCAGACAGAAGGAATAGCACTTTCCTTTGAATTGAGATAATTAACCCACTGCCATCCACCGTATCCTTCAAATCCTGCTTCACCTTTTTTGCAGGTACCTATAAAGTTAAAGTTATTAAAACCGTTGCCCACAGGTTTTCCTCCGTTTGAAGAAAGTCTGCGGTATGCTTCTTCCACCCAGTGACCACCTGCAGTAAGAGAGTCGCCAACGCAAAGGATGTTAACAGCCTCCTTTGGCTCTGCCTTTGCTTCGTGAACGCATAGAATCGTCTTCCCCTCTGCAAGGACTTTTCTATCGTTAGAATACACCGTTACCGTAAGAGGATATTCACCAACAGATGTAGGTGTAACCTCAAAATATCTGCTAAAATTCTTTCCGATTTCGCAAAGTGACAATATATCATAACAATACGGATTTGCAGCTTCTATAATACCTCTGTAAAAAAGCTGAAAAGTATCACCTTTCACAAGATCAAATTTTTCCGGCAAAACAATATTTATATTATTCATTTTTACACTTCCTGACTATGTATTATTAAAAAATATTCTACCATAGTAAAAAAGTAGTGTCAACCGAAATAAGCTCTATTTACAAATAAAACAACCGTAACAAAACACACTTTGTTTTGTCACGGTTGTTTATTTCAGTAATTTAAATTACTTCATTGACTGCTCGTAAGCTGAAATCATTTTCTTAACCATCTGACCGCCTACACTACCGTTTTCTCTGCTTGTCTTGTCTCCGTTATAACCCTGATTAAGAGTTACACCAACTTCGTTAGCAGCTTCCATTTTGAAACGGTTAAGAGCTTCTCTTGCTTCGGGTACCAATACTTTTGACTTACTCATTTTTCATTTTCTCCTTTTTAATCTCTTTCTATATTTATCATAAGCCCAATCGCCATCGCGTTAAAGCTTACGTTACTATTGTGCGATTTTTAAAAGAAATATATTCAGCCAATTTCTGCTATAAAAGGAGAAAAATCTGCCAATTATTTATGATAAAGTCCCTTATTTTCAAACTTCGCTTCACAACTTACATTTATTCCAAGTCGCTTAAGAATTTTCTCGTCCTCTTCACTGATAATTACAGTAAAATGAGCCGAACAACTCTTAAGATTTTCAAGCTGTTGTTTTGCTTTTTCAGCAATGGGATTAGTAAGAGCCGAAATAGTAAGCGACATCAAGACCTCATCAGTATGAAGTCTGGGATTTTTATTTTTAAGATATTCTGTTTTTAATTTACAAATCGGTTCAAGCACCTGTGCAGAAATCAGCTCAATATCATCTTCTATTCCGCCAAGTTTCTTAAGAGCATTAAGAAGAAGTGCTGATGCTGCACCAAGTGTACTGGAGGTTTTTCCTGTTATAATAGTGCCATCATGAAGTTCCATAGCACCTGCGGGAGCACCGGTTTCTTTTTCTTTATCAAGCGCTGCATTGACAAGTCTGCATCGGTCCGGAGTCATTCCTGCCTGATTCATCAGAAGTTCAAGCTTCTTTACTTCGGTATCATCTCCAAATGTACGTAGCTTTTTCACACTCGCAGTATAGTAACGACGCAGAATCTCCATTCTTGAAGCATCACGGCAAGCTTCATCGTCAATAATACAGTTACCTGCCATATTTACACCCATATCAGTAGGCGAATTGTATGGGGATTTGCCCTGAATACGTTCAAACATCGTATTAAGGACAGGGAAAATTTCAACATCACGGTTATAGTTAACAGCTGTTTCCCCATAAGTTTCAAGATGAAATGGATCAATCATATTAACGTCATTAAGGTCAACTGTTGCAGCCTCATACGCAAGATTTACAGGGTGCTTCAAAGGAAGATTCCACACAGGGAATGTCTCAAACTTGGCATAACCTGCAGTAATCCCACGTTTGTGGTCGTGATAAAGCTGACTTAGACAGGTTGCCATTTTGCCTGAGCCGGGACCGGGAGCGGTGATGATAACAAGCTGTTTTTCGGTTTCGATGTATTCGTTCTTGCCGAGACCCTCTTCGCTTACAATAAGGTCAATGTCAGCAGGGTAGCCGGGGATAGGATAATGGCGGTAAACCTTTACACCTAAGTCCTCCAGACGCTTCTGGAACTTATTGGCAGAGGGCTGGTTTGCATAGCAAGTGAGTACTACTGAGCCTACATAAAGACCTACACCGCGGAACACGTCAATCAGACGCAAGGTGTCAAGGTCATAGGTGATGCCTAAGTCGCCGCGTACTTTGTTCTTCTCAATGTCTCCTGCGTTGATGATAATAACGATTTCTGCCTGGTCCTTCAGCTGCATAAGCATCTGAAGCTTACTGTCAGGCTCAAAGCCGGGCAGGACTCTGGAGGCGTGGTTATCGTCATAGAGCTTACCGCCAAACTCAAGGTACAGCTTACCGCCGAACTGGTCGATACGCTCCTTGATACACTCGGACTGCATACTCAGATATTTATCATTGTCAAAACCCTTGGCTATCATAGAAATACCCCTTTGGCTAAAACTTAAAAACAATCTACCCTTAATTATACAACGGCAGATTTCAGTTTTCAAGGGTGAAATTAAGCCATTTTTAATTTGTGCAGGATTATTTTTTGAAGCGGGATTTGCCTATAAGGCTTGCGATTATGCCAAGGACTATGGCGGCGGTGATGCCTGCTGAGGAAGATGAAAGTCCCCCTGTGAGGATTCCCATAGCTCCCTGAGCATCTACAGCCTTTTTTACACCCTCTGCCATAATGTTGCCAAAGCCTAAAAGTGGCACCGTAGCACCTGCTCCTGCAAATTCCGCAAAAGGTTTGTACAGTCCCACAGCTGAGATTATTACACCCAGTACCACACAGCCTGTGAGAATACGGGCAGGGGTGAGCTTTGTAAAATCAATGAGTAACTGGCATAAAAGGCACAGCAGTCCTCCCACCCAAAATGCGTTCAAATATTCCATTTGCTTCCGTCCTTTATGTTTAGTTTCTTAAGGTTTTGCAACACGTACTTAAAGCTTCTAAAAACTGTACGTGCTGTGTATAATTTCTATTGAAAAAACAGCGTGTAAATGTTATAATTATCTTAACTATAAAATGGTGAAATATACATTTATGAGAGAATATACAGAAAATTCGACTTCTTTATATAGGGAGGCTAATATATATGAACAAAAACGGACAGAGGTTTCCGAAACACCCGTTCCGCACTGCGGGGGGAGCAAGGGTGCCTCACAGAAAGCATACTGCTGACAAAGAGAGTGTGATTATGCCCTCTCCCTCAGAGGTTGTTATCCCTATGAGCCAGCACATCGGTGCACCCTGCAAGGTGCAGGTTGCTGCAGGAGATACGGTTTATGTGGGTACGGTTATCGGTGACTCAGATGCCTTTGTAAGTGCGCCTATACACTCAAGTGTAAGCGGTACTGTAAAGAGTGTTACAAAGCTTACTATGCCCTCAGGAGCAGTTTCTGATGCGGTGGTTATTGAGTCTGACGGTATGGACACTCCCGACCCTTCGATAAAACCTCCTGTGGTAGAAAATCTGCAGGACTTCCTTAAGGCTGTAAGAGCAAGCGGTCTGGTAGGACTTGGCGGTGCAGGTTTTCCTGCTCACGTAAAGCTGAATGTTCCTGCTGATAAGAAGATTGACACTCTTATAATAAACTGTGCAGAGTGTGAGCCCTATATTACCGCCGATAACCGAGAGGTTATTGAGAATTCATGGGCGGTTATGTCGGGCATATATACAGTTTTAGAGCTTCTTGGTATAGACCGTGTAATCATAGGTGTTGAGAACAACAAGCCTGAGGCTATAAGAATTCTCACCGAAATTGCAGAGAACGAAAAGCACGACCCTCTTGATAAAGTGAAGGTGCTTCCCCTTAAAGCCTCCTACCCTCAGGGTGCAGAAAAAGTCTTAATAAAGGCTTGTACAGGAAGAGAAGTGCCTACAGGAAAACTTCCTGCTGATGCAGGCTGTATAGTTATGAATGTGACCTCGGTTGCGTTTCTCAGCGACTACCTGAAAACAGGTATGCCCCTTACAAAAAAGAGAATCACTGTTGACGGTAGTGCTATAAAGAAACCTCAGAATGTAATTGTGCCTATCGGTACACCTATCAATAAGGTGATAGAATTCTGCGGAGGCTACAAGGAAGAGCCGAGAAAGCTCCTTATGGGCGGACCTATGATGGGTATTGCCCTCATTGACGATAAACTGCCTGTGCTCAAGCAGAACAACGCAATCCTTGCTTTTAATGAGAAAGAGGCAAGACTCTCAGAGCCCACAGACTGTATCCGTTGCGGACGGTGTGTGTCTGCCTGTCCTATGAAGCTTATGCCCACAAGACTTTGTGCAGATGTAAAGCTTAAGGATTTTGAGGCAATGCAGAAGCATCAGATTATGACTTGTATGGAGTGCGGTAGCTGTGCTTTCAGCTGTCCTGCACACAGACATATAGTACAGACCATCCGTCTGGGCAAGTCACAGCTTCGAGCTGAGCTTGCGAAGAAGAAAGGAGATAAATGATATGAGTAAATTATTTGCATCAGCATCTCCTCATCTGAGGTCTACCACCAGCACAAGAAAGATAATGCTTGACGTGGTTATTGCTCTTGTGCCTGCCTGCGTTGCCTCTGTTGTATATTTTGGTTGGCGTGCGCTTATGCTTTTGGGCGTATGTGTGCTCACCTGTGTGTTCAGCGAGTATATCTGCAGAATCGTTATGAAGCGTGAGCAGACAATCGGAGATTTATCTGCAGTGGTTACAGGTGTACTCTTAGCTCTTAACCTGCCTGCAAACCTTAACCCCTTAATGGCTGTGTTCGGCTCTGTTGCCGCAATTGTTGTGGTTAAGCAGATGTTCGGCGGAATCGGTATGAACTTTGTAAATCCTGCTCTGGCGGCAAGAATTATTCTGACTGTTTCTTTCCCCACAGCGATGACAAACTGGATTCCTACATCACTGCAGGGTGTGGACGCAGTTACATCTGCAACTCCCCTTGCGTCAGAGTCAGGTGCATACTCCTATATGGAGCTGTTCCTTGGTAATCACGGTGGCTCTATGGGCGAGACCTGTGCACTGGCTATCCTTTTAGGCGGTATTTACCTTGTGCTGAGAAAGGTTATTGTTCCCACAATTCCTGTGGTTTACATAGGCACATCAGCTTTGATGGCACTTCTTTTAGGTCTTGACCCTCTGGAGCAAATTCTCTCAGGCGGTATCATGCTGGGTGCTGTATTTATGGCTACAGACTACACTACATCTCCCATTACAAAGTGGGGAAAGGTGATTTATGCAATTGGTTGCGGTGTGCTGACTCTGCTTATCAGAACATTTGCAAACCTGCCTGAGGGTGTTTCATTCTCAATCCTTATTATGAACATCCTGACACCTCTGATTGAGAGTGCAACTGCACCCAGAACTTTCGGAGAGAAGAAAGAAAGGCAGGGAACAAAATGAAAAAGATAAGCTTTAAGGATATTTTTGTTCCTACAATTTCACTGTTTCTTATCTGCATTGTGGTGAGCGCTCTCCTTGCAGGCACTAACGAGCTGACAAAGGGTCCTATTGCCGAAATTCAGGCTCAGACCGCCGCTGATGCTATGAAGAGTGTTTGCAGTGAGGCTGAGACCTTTGAGGGTAAAGAGGGGCTTGAGATTGAGGTTTACCGCGGTATTGACTCAACTGGGAACGTAGTAGGTTATGCAATTCCCTCTGCGTACAAAGGCTACGGCGGAGATGTTGAGGTTATGGTTGGTATTGACCTTGAGGGTCGGGTTACGGGTGTAGAGATTCTCTCTCACGAAGAGACTCCGGGACTCGGTGCTAACTGTACCAAAGAAGCTTTTACCGATATGTACAGACAGCCTGCTCCTGACGGTTTTTCAGTTGTAAAAGACGGAACAGGCGGTGAGAGTGGAAGAATAGACGCCCTTACAGGTGCAACCATTACATCCAACGCAGTAACTCAGGCTGTGAATAAAGCACTTGATATATATAACTCACTGGAAGGAGGCGGGAACTGATGGCAGAAAAGAAAAAGTATAATTACTTAAAGGAAGTCACCAAGGGTATTGTTAAGGAGAATCCCGTTCTCTGTCTCATTCTCGGTACCTGCCCTACACTGGCAGTTACCACTGCGGCCTCCAACGCAATCGGTATGGGTATTGCGGCTACTATTGTTCTTATCTGCTCCAATGCGGTTATCTCCGCAATGAGAAAGATTATTCCCGATAAGGTCAGAATCCCTGCATACATAACTATTATTGCTACCTTTGTTACACTGGTGCAGATGATAGTCAAGGCATATGCACCCTCTATTGACGAGAGTCTGGGTATCTTCCTGCCTCTTATCGTTGTAAACTGTATTATCCTTGGCAGAGCTGAGATGTACGCAAGCAAAAACCCCGTCCTGCCCTCTATCCTTGACGGCTTGGGAATGGGTATCGGCTTTACAGCAACCTTGCTTTTAATGGGCTCTATCAGAGAGATTCTGGGAAACGGCACTTGGTTTGGTATGGACCTGCCCGGTGAAATGCAGATAATTATATTCCTGCTTCCTCCCGGCGGTTTCTTTGTGTTTGGTATGCTTATTGCTCTTGCATCTAAAATAAGCGGAAAGAGGCCTCCCAAGGCGACAGGCTGTGCAGGCTGTCCCCTCAGAGGTAAGTGTTCTGTGCAGATTTCTGAAAACGGTGAAGCGGAATGTCCTTCTTTGGCAGAAACCTCTCAGACTGAGAAAGGAGGAGACCCTGTATGATTAAGGCTTTGGTTGCGGTGTTTCTTGCGGCAATCCTTACAGAGAACTATGTTCTCAGCAAATTCCTTGGCATCTGTCCCTTCCTTGGTGTTTCCAAAAAAGTAAACACTGCTTTAGGTATGAGTGCGGCAGTTACCTTTGTTATGGTTCTTGCTACTGCAGTTACATATCCTATCTATATGTATCTTCTTGTACCTGCAGATATGGCATATCTGGAGACCATTGTTTTCATTCTTGTTATTGCAGGTCTTGTTCAGCTTGTGGAGATTGTGCTTAAGAAGTACATCCCTGCACTGTATAACTCACTGGGCATTTATCTGCCCCTTATTACCACAAACTGTGCTGTACTGGGCGTTACAATGCTGGTAATTGAAAAGAGCGGTGCGGATTTTGGCTATATTCACGCTCTAGTAAACTCTTTAGGTGCAGGTATCGGCTTCCTTGTGGCTATGGTAATGTTTGCAGGTGTCAGACAGAGACTTGAAACCTGCGATATACCTAAGTCCTTAAAAGGTCTGCCTATTACCTTGGTAGCGGCTTCCCTTGTTTCTCTGAGCTTCTTAGGCTTCTCGGGACTTGTGGATAATATGCTGGCTTGATGGAGGTGCGGTTATGGATTTTACAATGATTCTTATAGCCGTCTGCATTGTGGCAGGCATAGGACTTGTTATCGGACTTATCCTTGCAATTGCCTCTGCAATTATGGCTGTACCCACAGACGAAAAGGTGGAAGCTATTACCGAGGCACTTCCCGGTGCTAACTGCGGTGCCTGCGGCTACTCAGGCTGCAGTGGCTATGCAAAGGCACTGGCAGAAGGTCAGGCAAAGCTTGGCGCTTGCTCACCCGGCGGTGAGGAATGTGTAAAGGCTATTGCAGGTATTTTAGGTGTAGAGGCAGGAGCGGTTGACAGAAAGGTTGCTCTTGTACACTGTATGGGAAGCTGTGATAATACCGATACAAAAATGGAGTATCAGGGTATTAAGTCCTGTGCGGCGGCAGTGACACTGCACGGAGGCACAGGTTCTTGTTCATACGGCTGTATAGGTCTTGGAGACTGCGTGGCAGTTTGTCCCTACGGTGCAGTTTCTGTGTGTAACGGTGTGGCACGTATTGATGCTGATTTGTGCAAGGGCTGTTCACTGTGTGTAAATGCCTGTCCCAAGCACATTATCTCCTTTGTTTCCTACAAGGCACAGACTGTTGTCCGCTGTTCTAATTCTGAAAAGGGTGCTCAGGCACGCAAGGTTTGTAAGACTGCCTGTATCGGATGTAAGAAATGTGAGAAAATCTGTGAAGCAGGAGCAGTTACTGTTGTGAACTTTAAAGCGGTGGTTGACCCTGAAAAGTGCACAGGCTGTAATCTTTGTGTTGAGGCTTGCCCTCAGGGCTGTATCACTGAGTTCAGAGTATGATGCTCATTTTGACCATAGTATGTGTCTAATTTATGAAGTTGTGTGATGTTATACTGATTTTTCCTTTTTTTGTATAGCAATTCACAATTACTTTATTATATAATTATAACTGCGTTGTTTTTTGTAAAAAAGGAGTGAACAACAAATGGTAGAGGTTAAAAACCTGAGAAAAAACTACGGTAATATAGCAGCCGTAAAAGATATCAGCTTTACCGCAGAAAAGGGAGAGATACTTGGTTTCCTCGGGCCTAACGGTGCAGGTAAAACTACCACAATGAATATTATTACAGGATACTTGTCTGCAACAAGCGGTACGGTGACCATTGACGGCTTTGATATTCTGGACAATCCCATGGAGGCACGTGCAAGAATCGGATATCTGCCTGAGCTTCCTCCTCTGTATCTTGATATGACAGTGGAGAAGTATCTTACATTTATTTATGAGCTTAAGAAGGTTAAGCTTCCTAAGACTGAACACCTGAAAGAGGTTATGGAGCTTGTAAAGATTTATGACATCAAGGACAGAGTTATACGCAATCTTTCCAAGGGTTACAAACAGCGTGTAGGCTTTGCTCAGGCACTGGTGGGAAATCCTCCTGTGCTTATTCTGGACGAGCCTACAGTAGGTCTTGACCCAAGACAGATTATTGAGATGCGTTCCATTATCAAGAGTCTTGGTAAGAAACACACTGTTATCTTCTCCTCTCACGTTCTTTCTGAGGTATCTGCTATCTGTGACAGGATTGTGGTTATCTCCAACGGCGTGATTACTGCAGATGCAAAGACAGAGGAGATTGCAAATATTACTGAGGAGACAAAGAAGCTGTCTCTGACAGTTGAGGGCAACTCTGCAACCGTACTGTCACTTTTAGGCGATGTGGACGGCGTAGTTAAGGTTAGAAGAACTGCTCAGGAAAGTGACAGCGTATATCAGTATGCAGTGGATTATAAAAAGACAGCAGATGTCCGCCGCGGAGTGTTCAGAACACTTGCAAAGGCAGACTGTCCCATATTGGAAATGAAGGATGCAGGAATGTCCCTTGAGGAGAGCTTCCTGCATCTTACAGGCTCAACAAAGGTTGAACGTACAAAGAGAAGAGGAGGCAAAGACTGATGGGTGCTATATTCAAAAGAGACTTTTTCTCTTACTTTACATCTACTCTGGGCTACATAGTAATTGCCCTTTATATGCTTCTTTCAGGCTTCTTTTTCTGGATGATTTGCTATTTCAGCCAGTATAACAGCCTTGTGGATGTTATAAACAATATGCTCTATGTTGTTTTCTTCCTGATTCCTCTTATCACTATGAAATCTTTTGCAGAAGAAAAACGTCAGCGTACTGACCAGGCTTTGCTTACTGCTCCTGTAAAACTCTGGGAGATTGTTTTGGGTAAATACCTGAGTGCATTGGCTCTTTACACAATCTGCAATCTAGTATACTTTTTCTATGCAATTGTAATGCTTATCACCATTCCTGATGTTTCAATAGCATGGGGAACACTTTTCTCAGGTTGGCTTGGAATTATGCTTTTGGGAGCAGCACTGCTGTCGGTAAATCTGTTCTACTCTTCACTTACAGAGTACCAAATTATTGCGGCAGTAATCGGTATGGGTACAGGCCTTGTGCTTATGCTTTATGATTCAATCATCAACGCAATTCTCAGCTTCATCAACACTCTGTTCTCAAGCTCCTATGAGCTTGTAGTGCTTGATAAGCTTTCGCTTACAGCTCACTATATGAACCTTGTAAAAGGTGTTATAAACCCTGCAGACATAGTGTTCTACCTGAGCTGGGTTGTATTATTTATGTTCCTGACTGTGAGAGTTCTGGACAAAAAACGCTGGGCATAAGGAGGGGAAGAGAATGAATAACGAAAACATAAAGAACACAGAGACTGTAACTGACTCTGTAAAAACCTCCTACAAAAGAATGACCACAAAACAGCGTAAGCTTTTCTACTCCGTTTTTATTGTGATTTTCCTACTTATCTTTGCAGGAGTTAATGTGCTTGCAACTTTTCTTGTAAACAGATTCCCTGCTCTGGAGATTGACTTTACATCAGGGGGAGCATATTCTCTGCAGAAAACCACAGATGAATACCTTGACTATATGGAAGCGCAGGTGAATATTAATGTTCTGATGGAGGAAGAACAGCTTCTATCCATAGACTCCACCTACGGATATCAGGTTAATCAGCTTCTTAGAGAAATGTCACGTTACGATAAAGTAAACCTTGAATATGTAAACATTGAGGCAGCCTCTATGAAGGCTATGTCCGAAAAGTATCCCGATGTGGATTGGACTTCCTCTGAAAATGTGATTATTGTAGAGGACGCAAACACAGGAAAGTATGAATGCCTTGGTATTTACGATGTATTCGCTCCTTCCTACGACCAAAGCTATAATGTTGTAATTACGGGGCAGTACATTGAACAGTGCGTTCTTTCTTCTATTCAGAAGATTACAGCAGATAAGGTTGTAAAGATTGCTCTTTCTACAGGAAACGGCGAATTCTTCAACGCAAACTCTGATTTAAAGGATTACTGCTCATATCTCCCTGTTTTCCTTGAAGATAATGCCTACGAGATTGAGGAGGTAAATCTCCTTACAAAGACTCCCTCTGAGGACACAGATATCATTATTATGATGGCACCCTCTGTTGATTTAACCACAGAAGCGGTGGATAACCTTTCCGCTTGGCTTTCAAATGACGGAAACCTTGGCAGAACATTGGTTTATGTTCCCTTTGACCATGCTGAGGAAACACCAAACATTGACCTGTTCTTAGAGCAGTGGGGACTTAAAGTGGGAGAGGGCTACATCAGCGAAAACGACCTGACCAAGGGCCTTGCTATGATGGGCGAAGAAAGCAAGGTTTGTTCTCTGATGGATTATTATGATGAAACTTACACAGAAGGTCTCACTGATAAGTCTCTGTCTGTTCTTATGCCCTACTGTATGCCTGTAGAGATTCTGGATGAAGAAATGGCAACACCTCTGCTTCAGTCCTCTGACACAGCAGACATTCTCATTCCGGCCGAAGATGCAGACTCCGACCACGAGTATATAAAGCGTGACGGCACACCCGTAAACGCCGCCGCAATTTCAACAAAGACAAATGATAACGAGGAGTCTTCTCATGTTATTGTCTGGGGTTCTTATGACGGCTTGAGTAATAAGTGGCTCTATTCTGCATACAGCGGAAATATTAACAACACCTCATACTTTGTTAATCTGCTGAACACCCTTACAGACAATGACGCAATGATTGTGGTAGAAACTGTTCAGGTTGGCGGAGAGACAATGATTGTAACTTCTGCTCAGCAGATTGCAGTGTTTATTATCTTTGTTATACTCATTCCTGTTGGACTGGTTGTAATCGGTATTATCGTTTGGAATAAAAGGAGACACCGCTGATGAATAAGAATATGAAAAGAAATATCATTATTGCAGGTGTGGCTCTTGTGCTTATAGTGGCACTTATCCTTGTGGTTGTGTTAGTGCCTTGGGGTGAAAGCTCTGGCGGACTTTCTGAGATTGACCCCGGCACAGAGATGATACTCTCTACCAACGAAGACGGTATGCATACGGCAACTGTTAAGACAAACGCAAAGGGAGAGCTTGAAAACAACTCCTACGGCACACTTATTGATTACAAGCCCGGTCAGATTGAAAAAATCGAAATGAGCACACAGGAGGGTAATTACACTTTCCTTTCTACAACTCCTGTAAATGCAGACGGCAAAACAGAGGCAACTGTCTATACTTTAGAGGGCTTTGAAGACTATAATTTGGCAACTACAAACCCCTCTCTCCTTGCAAGTGCGGTTTGCTTTGTAGAGTTCACACAGGTGGCAGACCTGACAGGTGAAAATGCCGCAGAATACGGCTTTGACGCACCTCGTGCTGTGGCAAAAGTTTATTATACTGACAGTACATACTCTGTACTGCGTTTAGGTGACAATGCTCCGGGCGGTACTTCCTGTTACATTCAGTTCGGCGACAATGAGACGGTTTATGTTGCAAATCTTTCGGAGCTTGAACCTATGCTTATGAGCATTACAGATTTGTTTAGCACTGCTGTAAATACCGATGCATACAATGCCTCTGATGACAGCTTTGATAAAATAACCCTTGGGGGTTCACATTTGGATGAAGATGTTGTTATTGTTCCAAACAACAACGGATCTCTTGAGTGCTACTACCTTATGGAGTCTCACGGGAATGCCCCTGTGAGAACTACAGAGGGAAGCAACATCATTGGTTCTATCAGGAATCTGACTGCTTTAGAGGTTGCATGCGTAAACCCTGATGCACAGAATCTGAAGGACTACGGACTGAGCACTCCCTTTGCTACAGTTAAAACTACATATACCTACACAAATACCGAGTATGACGATGCAGGCAATGAGACCCTCAACGAAGAGGTAAAGGTGCCTATGTCGCTTGTGGCTTCCAAGGAAGACTCAGAGGGTAATGTGTACTTAATGGAAGAAAACGGCAAGCTTATCTATAAAATTGCGGCTTCAAGTGTTGCTTGGGCCACTACCTCTATGGAGAAGCTTCAGAGCGAGTATGTGCTCTACCCCTCCTATACAGCTTTGGAGTCAGTTGTGCTGAAGGCTGATGGCAAAACATACACCTTCAGACTCAGCACCAAGGAAGTACCCGCCACAGATGAGGACGGCAATGAGACCGTTACTACCGAGAACGTGGTTACCCTTGACTCAAAGAATATCGACCCCGACCAGTTCTATATTATGTATCAGGATATAGCACTTATGGAGACAGGCGGAAGTGACAGCACTACCAAAGCAGGCGACAAGGTGCTCACAGTAACCTACAACTACCTGACAGACAGAGCATCCGATACAGTAGTGTTCTGTGAGACCGACACTCAGAAGGTAATTCCTTTAGTAAACGGTGAGCGTACAGGCTATGTATACAGTGCAGATATCTCTGCTATTGTAAAGAACATTCCTCTCCTTGCAAACGGTCAGGAGATTGCCTCTATCAGATAAATACAGGCATAAAAATAGAAAAACACAAAATATCCGACTGTTCTTTTTTTTGAACAGTCGGTTTTTTGTTGCATATCCGTTGACAAAACGGGCTCTAAATGCGATAATAACAATGTATATTCCCTTTGCGACAGGAGGAATTGTTTATGGCAAAGGAACTGGCAAAGTCCTATAACCCAAAAGAGGTTGAGGATAAAATATATGATTTCTGGATGAAGGGTGGTTTCTTCCGTGCGGAGGTAGACCGCAGTAAGAAGCCCTATACTATAGTTATGCCCCCGCCAAACATTACAGGTCAGCTTCACATTGGCCACGCTCTGGACAATACTCTGCAGGATATTCTTATCCGTTACCGCAGAATGCAGGGCTATGCCGCACTGTGGCTTCCCGGTACTGACCACGCGTCTATTGCAACAGAGGCAAAGATTGTTGAAGCTATGAAGAAAGAGGGCATTACCAAGGAAGATATCGGCAGAGAGGCTTTCCTTGAGCGTGCTTGGGACTGGAAACGTGAGTACGGCGGACGTATTTGCGAACAGCTCAAAAAGCTTGGATCCAGCTGTGATTGGTCAAGAGAGCGATTCACTATGGACGAGGGCTGCTCTGATGCAGTTAAAGAGGTATTTGTACGCCTTTACGAAAAAGGTTTAATTTACAGAGGCGAGAGAATCATCAACTGGTGTCCCCACTGCTGTACTTCTATCTCTGATGCAGAGGTTGAGTTTGAGGAGCAGGAGGGCTTCTTCTGGCATCTTCGCTATCCTCTTTCTGACGGCTCAGGTTTTGTAGAGCTTGCTACTACCCGTCCTGAGACTCTCCTTGGCGATACTGCTATTGCAGTTAACCCTGACGATGAAAGATACAAAGATTTTGTTGGCAAGACAGTAACACTTCCCCTTGTTGGACGTGAGATTCCTGTTGTTGCTGACAGCTATGTTGATATGGAATTTGGTACAGGTGTTGTTAAGATTACCCCTGCACACGACCCCAACGACTTTGAGGTAGGACTCCGTCACAACCTGCCCATTATAAACGTAATGGACGATACAGCTCATATGAACGAGAATGCAGGTGAGAAGTATCAGGGGATGGACCGCTACGAGTGCCGTAAGGCAATTGTAAAAGACCTTGAAGAGGGCGGTTTCCTTGTTAAGGTTGAGCCTCACGCTCACAATGTTGGTACCTGCTACCGTTGCTCAACTACAGTTGAGCCAAGAGTTTCAATGCAGTGGTTTGTTAAGATGAAACCCCTTGCTGAGCCTGCAATTGACTGTGTACGATCAGGTAAAACTAAGTTCGTACCTGAGAGATTTGATAAAGTTTATTTCCATTGGATGGAGAACATCCGTGACTGGTGTATTTCCCGTCAGCTTTGGTGGGGTCACAGAATCCCTGCCTACTACTGTGCAGATTGCGGTGAGATGACAGTTTCTAAGGATGCAGTTACTGTATGTCCCAAGTGCGGAGGCACACACATCCATCAAGACGAGGACACTCTGGATACATGGTTCAGCTCTGCACTCTGGCCTTTCTCTACTCTTGGCTGGCCTAACAAGACTGAGGAGCTTGACTTCTTCTATCCCACAAGCACACTGGTAACAGGTTACGATATTATCTTCTTCTGGGTAGCCAGAATGATTTTCAGCGGTATGGAGAATATGGGTGCACAGCCCTTTGATACCGTATTTATCCACGGCATTATCCGTGATGAGCTGGGCAGAAAGATGAGTAAGTCACTGGGCAACGGAGTTGACCCTCTGCTTCTTATTGACCAGTACGGTGCAGATGCACTGAGATTCTTCTTAGCCACTGGTAACTCACCCGGAAATGATATGAGATTTTCCGACAAGCGAGTTGAGTCCTGCCGTAACTTTGCAAATAAGCTTTACAACGCAAGCCGTTTTGTTCATATGAACATTGACGACCACGATGTTCCCTGCGAGCTTCCCAAGACCCTCACAACTGAGGATAAGTGGATTGTTTCACGAGTTAATACAGTTGCAAAAGAGGTATCTGACAACCTTGATAAGTTCGAGCTTGGTATTGCTGTACAGAAGCTCTATGACTTTATCTGGGACTGCTACTGCGACTGGTACATCGAGCTTACAAAGTCAAGACTCCGTGAGGAGGGCGAGACTGCTCAGAATGCACGTCAGGTTCTCACTTGGGTGCTGGAGAGAACACTCAGACTCCTCCATCCCTTTATGCCCTTTATCACAGAGGAAATCTGGCAGACTCTGCCTCACGGTGCAGATGCACACGATGAGACAATTATGCTCTGCAAGTATCCTGAGTTTGAGGATGCACTCCACTTCCCCGCAGAGGAGCTTACAACTCAGAAGATTATGGAGGCTATCACTGCTATCCGTACACGCCGTAACGAGATGAATGTTCCCCCCTCAAAGAAGGCAAAGGTTTATATCGCTACCGAGAACAAGGAGACCTACGAGCTGGGTGCAAAGTTCATTGTTTCTCTGGCTTCTGCTACAGAGGTTGAGATTGACAGCGAGTTTGATCTTGAGGGTGCAGTTACAATCGTTGTTTCCGATGCAAAAATCTACATCCCCATGAACGAGCTTGTAGACAAGGAAGCAGAGCTTGCAAGACTCAACAAAGAGCTTGCTCAGGTTGAGAAACTCCTTGCACAGGATGAGGGCAAGCTCCAGAACGCAGGCTTTATGGCAAAGGCTCCCGAGGCTGTTGTAGAGAAAATCAAGGGTCAGGCTCAGCGTGAGCGTGAGAAGATTGCCCTTATCAAAGCCGCAATCGAAGCCCTGCAGTAATTTTTAATTAATGCAATAACAAATCCCCGATTACTTCCGTAGTCGGGGATTTTTGTATGTATTTATTATGTAAGGGTCGTCACCCTCGGCGACCCGAAGTTGTCGGTTGAACGTAAGCAAATATGAAGCTCAGATTTTCTTTTTGCAGAAATCTCTCATACAGCACTCGTCGCATTTGGGTTTTGGGGCTTTGCATACAGCTCTGCCGTGAAGTACCAGTCTGTGGCAGAAATCGTTTGATTCCTCGGGGGGCAGAAGTTCTCTGAGGATTTTTTCTATTTTCCCTGCGTCCTTTTCTTCGTGGAGTCCCAGTCTTCGGGTAATGCGGATGCAGTGGGTGTCTACCACCACTGCAGGCTTGCCGTAGATATCGCCTACAATCAGGTTGGCGGTTTTTCTGCCTATACCCTGAAGTGTGGTAAGCTCCTCTATACTGTCGGGAACTTTTCCGTTAAAGTCATTTACAATGGTTTTGGAGAATTCAACCAAATCCTGAGATTTTGTGCGGTAAAATCCGCAGCTGTGAATAAGCTCTGCTACCTCTTCCACGTCTGCCTGAGCCATACTCTGAGCATCAGGAAAGCGTGCAAAGAGAGCAGGTGTTACAAGATTTACTCTGGCATCTGTGCATTGTGCCGCAAGGCGGGTAGCTACAAGGAGTTGCCACGGGTCTTTGTAATCAAGGGAGCACAGTGCCTCAGGGTATTCTTTTTTCAGAGCCTCAACGGCATTAAGTGCTATATCTTTTTTTCTCATATGTAAATTCCTTTCGTGTGAAGAATATAAAACGCAAAAAACGGTTGCCGAAAATTATGAAGTTCTTAAAATTTATTATAAAAGATAATAAAAAGCCTTTATTTCGTAAAAAATGTATGGTATAATCCCGATATAAACTTAGGGGAAGTGTTTTTGTGTTTAAAAATTATATCTTTGATTTGTATGGTACCCTTATTGATATCCGCACTGACGAAGAAGCAAAAGAGCTCTGGGACAAAATGGTGTTGTTCTATGGCTACAGAGGTGCTGATTACACCCCATACGAGCTCAGATGTAAATATAAAGAGTTCTGTGCTACAGAAAAAGCAGCGGTAAAAAAGGCTCATCCCGAACAGAAGTATGTTGATATTGACCTGACAAAGGTTTTTATAATGTTATATGAGTTCAAGAAAGTAAAGGTTACCAGAGAGGTTGCGGCACTTACTGCTAATGTGTTCCGTTGCTACTCTACAGAGTTTATCCGCCTTTACAAAGGTGTGCCTGAGTTCTTAAGTGCTCTGAAGGCAAAGGGCAAGAAAGTATATCTTCTTTCCAACGCTCAGCACGATTTCACAGTACCTGAGATTAAAATGCTTGGACTCGATAAGTATTTTGATGATATTGTTATTAGTTCAGATGTTGAATGTAAAAAGCCCGACCTTCATATGTATGAGATTCTCTTCAACCGTCACAAGCTTAAGAAGAGTGAGACTATTATGATTGGTAATGATTTTCTTGCAGATATCAAAAGCTCCTATGAGTTTGGTTTGCAGAGTCTTTATATCCACCAGGAGATTTCTTCTCCTATTACCGAGAAACTTAAGAGCACATGGTCTGTAATGGACGGAGATTTTACAAAGGTAATGCCTTTGGTGCTCAAGTGATTTTTAATTGAATACCAATTTTAAGACACAGTGTATTTTGCACTGTGTTTTTTTTGTAAAAACGCAGGGGTTGATTTGGGAAAGCCACCACTTTAAGTCTATGATACCACAAAGCTTAGTGCTTTTCAATATTTCTTATCATATGCCGCAAGTTCTCAGATGCGGTGTCTATAATCCGCATAAACACTGGAATTTCTACTGTGAGTAGAGTTGCTTTTTCTGCGGTTTACACTGTGTTTTTAACTGGAGAGTTGTATTCCTTAGAGTTCTGTTGATTTGTCAACAACCTGTGGGTATAATGAGTGCATAAAAGCGTTGAAGGCAGAGTTTGCCTGACCGCCGGATTTTTTAGTAAAGAAAGCTAAGTTAGAGCAAATTAGATTTACGGAGGATTTACCATGGCTTATAACTATATTCTCAGTTGCTGTTCCTACACGGATTTTTCAGCACAGAAGATGAAGGACCTTGACATTAAGTACATTTGCACTCCCTATATGATGGACGGCAAGACCTACATTGACGATTTGGGAGAGACTACCTCTTACGAGGAGTTTTATAAAGCAATGGAGAACGGTGCTGTTACAAGCACCTATCAGCTTAACCAGAATGACTTTGCAGATTATTTCAGAGAGCTTTTAAAGAGCGGTCAGGATATTATCCACGTTAGCCTTTCTTCAGGTCTTTCGGGTGTTTCTAACTCTGCCCGTCTTGCTATTGAGACAATGAAAAAGGAATTCCCCGAAAGAACAATTTATCTTGTAGACTCACTTGCCGCTGCAGCAGGCTTGGGACTTCTTATGGAGACTGCATCAGACCTTCGTGCAGGAGGTATGAGTATTGAGGAGCTTTACAACTGGCTTGAAAACAACAAGCTGAAGCTTCACCACTGGTTTTTTACAACTGACCTTACCTATTTTGTGCGTGGCGGAAGAGTTTCAAAGACCAGTGGATTTATCGGCGGTGTACTGAATATTTGTCCTCTTATGAATGTTAGCAACGAGGGTAAGCTTATTCCCCGCGCAAAGGTGAGAGGCAAGAAGAAGGTAATTGCAGAAATCGTTGAGCGTATGAAAGAGCACGCAGAGAATGGCACAGATTACAGCGGTAAGTGCTTTATGTGCAACTCTGCCTGCGTGGATGACGCAAAAGAGGTTGCTTCCCTTATTGAGGAGAGCTTCCCGAACCTTGACGGCAAGGTGCAGATTTTCACAATCGGTACTACTATCGGCAGTCACACAGGCCCCGGAACAGTTGCTGTGTTCTTCTGGGGAGACGAGAGAGTAGATTAAATAAAACTCAGAAAAAAGAAACTCCATATACAGATACCGCAGTTGACTTTCCAATTGCGGTATTTTTTTGTATTTGTAACGGAAATGTTTCAGATTACAGGTGAAATAATGATAATTCTGTAAATTGACTAACTGTGGGTAATCATATATTATATATGTATAATGAGGCAAAAGGCGTTTTTTACTAATAAGTCTTTTCTGAGTATGAGAGGAGGAAAATTTTTGGTATTTTCCAGTTTGACTTTCTGGTTCTTTTATCTGCCCTGTGTACTGCTTATTTACTATGCAGTGCCCAAAAAGGCAAGGAATATAGCCCTCTTTGTGGTGAGCCTTGCTTTCTACGGCTGGGGAGAGCCTGTGTATATTCTTCTGATGCTTTTCACCATACTTGTAAACTACGTTGCAGGTATGCTTATAGAAAAAGCCTCAGCCAACCGAAAAAAACAACGGCTTTGGCTTGTGCTGTCTGTTGTTATCAACTTAGGGCTTTTAGTGTTCTTCAAGTATTCGGGAATGATTGTGGATACTCTCAATCTCCTGCCTTTTGTGGATATTGCCTTTGAGGCACCGTCACTTCCTATCGGTATCAGCTTCTACACCTTCCAGGCTATGTCCTACACAATAGATGTATATATGCAGGACACCCGTGCTCAGAAAAATCCTCTGATTCTGGGTACTTACGTTACACTTTTTCCACAGCTTATTGCAGGCCCCATTGTCCGTTATAAGGATGTAGAGGATCAGATGACAGGCAGAAAGGAGTCTGTCTCAAAATTCGCAAACGGCGTTGTGTTGTTTTTGGTGGGACTTTCAAAGAAAGTTCTCCTTGCAAATCAGTTTGCGGCAATGTGGGACAACTTAGGGGGAGCAGATGCTCAGGGCATACTTGCACGCTGGGGCGGACTTGTTGCTCTTACCTTGCAGATTTACTTTGACTTTTCAGGCTACAGCGATATGGCAAGAGGTCTTGGTAAGATGATAGGCTTTGAGTTTATGGAGAACTTTAACTTCCCCTACATTTCCAAGTCTATTACTGAGTTCTGGAGACGTTGGCATATTTCTCTTTCTACTTGGTTCAGAGATTATTTGTACATTCCTTTGGGCGGAAACCGCAAAGGTTTTGCCCGTCAGATTTTAAATCTGTTCATAGTATGGGCTATGACGGGACTTTGGCACGGTGCGGCATATAACTTCCTTTTGTGGGGACTTTATTTCTTCGTGTTACTTGTAATCGAAAAGCTTTTCCTCGGAAAACTTCTTAAGAAACTTCCTGCTTTTGTAGGTCATATATACGCTTTGTTCTTTATTATGATTGGCTGGGCAATCTTCAATTTTGAAGACGTTACTGCATTGTGGACTTATATTTGCGGGCTGTTTACAGCTCCTGACGGAATGTTCAGTGCTGAGTCAGGTGCAGTTCTCTTAAGTTATCTGCCTGTAACCTTGGCAGGTGCAGTGCTGAGCACTCCTGTGCTGAGAATTATGCACCGCAATTTAAAGGATAAAAAGTTCTATCCTGTAGTGCTGGGTATCTGCTGTGTTATCACTATGGTGCTGTGTACAGCTTCCCTTGTAAGCGACAGCTACAATCCCCTTATTTATTTCAGGTTTTAAGGGGAGGTAAGAGATATGAAAAACAAAAAAGCACAAATAGCAATTATTGCAATTTTTCTTGCCTTTACTGTAGGCTTTTTCACGCTGTTTTTGGCACTGCCAAAGGCTGAATACAGCTCGCGTGAAAAACGCTACCTTGCAAAAGCTCCTGAGGTGTCCTTTGAGAGCTTCTTTAAGGGGGAGCTTACAAATGCGTTGGAGGGCGGAGAAAACGGCGGATACATTCCCGATCATTTTCCTTTCCGCACATTCTTTGTAGGCGTAAATGCTTACTGGAATTTGTTCACAGGCACAACTGCATCCAATGGTTATTACTACGGTGATGACGGCTACATCATCACAAAGCCTGCAGACAGTAGCAGAGCAGAGAAAAACTTAGAGCTTATCAACCGTTTTGGTGCCTCATTTGATGAGGTGGGACTTATGGTTGTGCCATCTGCAGGATATATGCTGGATTCAAAACTTCCCAAAGCTCACGCAGAATTCCCTGATGAAAAGGTTTACTCTTATATCTATGAGAATAAGGCAGAAAACATCAGGTTTTATGATTTGCAGGAGGACTTTGGCGACCATGTGGTAAGTGACGAGCAGATTTACTACAAAACCGACCACCACTGGACAAGTCTGGGTGCATACTCTGCCTATGGCAGATTCTGTGAGGACAAGGGAATCTCCTTTACAGAGCGGGACACCTTTACAGTAAGCACCTATGAAAACTTCTACGGCACTACCTACTCTTCCAGCGGATACTTTTTAAACGACCCTGATACTCTGGAAATCTGGGAGAATAAAGAAATCTCGGACAGCATCAGGGTGAATATTACCGAGGGTGAAAACAGCGAAACCTTTGACAGTATGTACTTTGAGGAGCACCTGAGTGAGGACGATATGTACCCTGTGTTCCTTGACGGCAACCACGCACTGGTGACAATTGAGAACAAAAAGGCAAAGAGTGATGATACAATCCTGATTATTAAGGACAGCTTTGCACATTGTGCGGCACCTTTCTTTGCAGAGAATTACGCGAAGGTTATTATGGTGGATTTAAGATACTATAAGCTCCCCGTAACCGAGCTTGTAAAGGCTGAGGGCGTGGATGAACTCCTTTTCCTCTACGGAATGAACAATTTCTGCACTGACACAAACCTTGCGTATCTGGGCTGATTTTTTTGATGAAAAAGGAGGGTTAAATCATGGCAAAGTTTAATAAGGAGCGTATAAATTTTATCGCTACTGAGAAAGATCCCCTTGCAAATGAGCTGTATGAATACTCAAAAAAGATAAAGACTGAAGGTTGGGTGTTAGCAATTACTGTTATAGTATTTGGCGTTGTTTCAGGTATAATTATGATTGACGGAGCTGAGTTTCAGGGGTTTGCTATTGGGTTAATTTTTGCTTCCGTGGCATTTGGTATGATCCTTGGTACTGTTGGTGAAGTTGTATCCATGCTTTTTAGAGCAAAAGCAAATCAGTTGAATAACACATACAGAGCAGAAAAATTGATTGAAAATTGGATGATTGAAAATACTAAGGCGGATCCAACATCTTGTGATAACAATACAGACTGATATATTATGACCTAAGTAAAAAACACTTCCGAATGATAGAAAAAATTCGGAAGTGTTTTTTGTTTTTTGTGTTAGATTATGAGTTAACCCCTGTGCTCTTTCAGGTATCTTCTTACCTTCTCGATAACGCGTTTGTCGTTGTCGTAGGTGCAGACAGTGTCCGCTTTGTCGAGAGAAACCCACTGATAGCTGTCGATTTCGCTCTCCTGAATTTTAATGTTGTCGTTCCCTGCAATTGCTAAGAAGAACACAACCCTCTTGCGGATGTTGCCGAAAGGACAGTAGTCGCTTATTTCCCTGAAACCGTCAAGTATTTTAACGTCAAGGTTTGTTTCTTCCTTAACCTCACGGATTGCGGTTTCTTTTTCGTTTTCATAAAGCTCTACATGACCCTTGGGGAAACTGTAAAATCTGCCGTTGTGATTTTTTACCAGCAGGATTTTTGTGTCGCCTGAGGCTTTGTCCTCATAGAGGATAACTGCACCGCAGGACTTTTCGTAAAGACAGCTTATTTTTTCAATCTTAATCTGCCTGAGAGTGCTGAGCCTTTCCATAATCTCAGGCTCGTACATAATTTCATTTTTAGGAGCAACAACAACTCGCTGTGTTCCGTCAGACAGAGTCAAAACAGCGGTGACAATACCTGTCATGGTGTCGCCTACAGGTTTTTTGGATATTATGTAGGCGTTAATTCCTGCCATTCCCTTGCCCTCGGCGTAGCCTGAGTAAAGGGTAGGTGACAGTGTGCCGTATATTGTTGCGGTTACTTCATTTGCAAGCATTCTTTGAACCTCCTCGCGTAAGTACTCTGAACATCTTAGCTCAGAGCACTGCTCATTGAGTTAACCTGCGAGGTGCTGTTCGCAGACATGGTGTTATTCATAATTAACACCTCGTCAATGCCGTTTGTTTTGAGATAATCGTTTAAGTTGCCGCTCCAGTATCTGAAGTCAAGAAGATGAACTTCGTCATAATGAGCAGTCAGGTAGGGGGCAAAGGCATTGCCGTAGGAGTCCTTGACAATTGCAATCTTCTTACCTGTATTTGCAGAGGAGTTTATTACAAACTGAGCGGTATCGCCCCAACAGAATACACCGTAGGTCAGTGTGCCTGAGGTAGCGGCAGGGTAGTAAACATCGCAGTAAATGGTATCACTGCCCATACGTTCTTTCATCTTTGCTTCTGTCTCTACAGGCAGGTCGTAGTAATTTACTGTGTCTGAATTTTTGTACAGTCCGCTGTTGCCTGTGAGCGTGTAGAAAGAGCCTGTGAAGCCATCAATTGAGTTCTTTTTGAGGCTTTGTATATCCATAGGCTCTAAATCGGTCTCGGCACAAAAAGCTGTGTAGCCGTAGTATGCACCAAGGCTTGTCCAGTGGTGGTCAGTGTTGTAGTAGATGTACTCAGAGTTGTGCTCACTGAGTGCGTTGTAGCAGTTAATAGGAGTTACTCTGTCGTTTAAGTTTTCGTAGATAGTGCGGATGTTGTCTGCTTGAGAAACATTTTCTACAGTCTTGCCTATACGAGTGGGCAGTCCGAACTCAGTGTGGTTGGGAACTACCATATTGTAGACGGTAACATTTTTGTCAAGTCCCTTTGCAATCTTGTTTACAGCAGAGGCGTAGTGCTTTGCAACCTTGTCTGTGCTGAAAAACAGATTGTATCCTGTATTATTGTAAAGATACAGAGTGCTTGAGTAAAGTGTGCCGTCTTTGCCGTCATCAGGGATTGTGGGAGTAACAAAGTCAAGAGTTGTTACAAGGGCAGGAGCAGTGGTTGCAGGAACTGTAGTAGGCGGCTCTGTGGGTGACGTGGTAGGAGCAGCGGTGGAAGCCTGTGTTTCGTCAATAGTTGCCTCGTCAGGAGTTACCTCGTCTTTGGTTGCCCCCCATCCTGCAGTCCAGTTCTTTACAGCAGGGATAAGGAAAAAGTATGTGCCTGCACCTATACCTGCAATGAGGAGCACACACAAAGCAATAATCAAACCTCTTTTTAGGTACAGCTTTGCCCTTCTTCGCTTTTTGTTTTTTGAGTATCTTTGGCTGGCGGCGAAGTTATCAACCATACCGATAAAATACTCGTCCTTCTTTCTTTTCATTTTATCGCCTCCGAATGGGCGTCTTGAAACTTCTGCTTCAAGACAGATATTATTACATAATAAAGTATAATATACATACAAATCAAACGCAACAAAAGTAAAGAAATTGTGATTAAACTCCCAGAAATTTGTAATATTTTAGGTGAAAATAATTTAAGTGCTGTTACATTCTCAGAGAAATAAGCTTAAATTTATTGCACTGAAGCTTCAGTTGTGATAAAATAGCTTTATATACACTTAAATTTCAAGAAAGCGTGATATAAATGAGTTATACTTTTGCTAACAGAATAGACGGACTCAAGCCCTCTGCAATCAGAGAGATTTTCAAGTATGCTGCAGACCCTACAGTTGTGTCTCTCTCTGCAGGCAACCCTGCTCCAGATGCATTCCCTGCAAAGGAACTCAGTGAAATTTCTGAAAGACTTATGAAGGAAAACCCTGTGCTTGCACTTCAGTACGGACTTACCGAGGGATATGCCCCTCTCAGGGAATCTCTCAAGGAGTACATGAAGAATGACTATGGTATCGGCAGAGAGTTTGACGACCTTATCATTACCTCAGGTGCACAGCAGGTAATGGACCTGATGACAAAAGCCCTTGTAAACGAGGGTGACGAGGTAGTGTGTGAGTCCCCCTCCTTTATCGGCTCTCTCAATACATTCCGCAGTTACGGTGCAAAGCTTTTGGGTGTGCCTATGGACGAGGACGGAATGAATATGGAGGCTCTGGAGGAGACTCTGAAAACTCACAGCAAAATTAAGTTTATCTATACAATTCCCACATTCCAGAATCCCTCAGGCATTACAATGAGCATAGAGAAAAGAAAGCGTCTGTATGAGCTTGCAAAGGAGTACAATGTGCTTATTCTTGAGGATAACCCCTATGGAGAGCTCAGATACCGCGGTGAGACCCTGCCTACAATCAAGTCTATGGACGAGGACGGCATTGTGGTGTATGCAGGCTCCTTCTCAAAGGTTATATCCCCGGGTATGCGTGTGGGCTGGTTTGTAGCCCCCAAGGAGATTGCACAGAAGCTCATTGTCTGCAAGCAGGGCAGTGATGTGCACACAAATATGTGGTCACAGGTGCTGTGTCACGAGTTTATGACAAAGTACGACTTCAAGGGACATCTCCAGTATCTTAGAGAGCTTTACTCCAAAAAGGCTGAGTATACAATGAACTTGCTCAGAGAAAACCTGAAAGGTAAAATTAAGTTCGGTGAGATTGACGGCGGACTCTTTATCTGGTGTACACTTCCTGAAAATGTAGATATGCCTGCGTTCTGCCTTGACGCAGTAAAGGCTAAGGTCTGCGTAGTACCCGGTACTGCCTTCCTTACAGATGAGAGCGAAGTGTCCCACGATTTCAGAATCAATTTCTCAACCCCCACTGACGAACAGCTCAAAAAGGGCATTGAGATTCTGGGTACACTTGCAGAAAAACTTTAATACTTAACATCCTCAAAGGAGATATATACTATGGAACAGACAGTAAATCAGGAAAAAAAGAAGATAGTTTACAGTGCTATTCAGCCCTCAGGTACCATTACTCTGGGCAATTACTTAGGTGCACTGAGAAACTGGGTAATTATGCAGAACGAGGAGGATAAGAAGTGCATCTACACTCTGGCAGACCTGCACACAATCACTGTGCGTCAGGAGCCTGCCGCAATGAGAAAGAATGTGCTGGATGCCTACGCTTCAATCCTTGCCTGCGGAATAGATGCTGAAAAGAGCATCTTCTTCATTCAGAGCCACGTGCCTGCACACGCACAGATGGCTTGGATTCTCAACTGCTACACACAGTTCGGTGAGCTTTCCCGTATGACACAGTTTAAAGATAAGTCTGCAAAGCACGCAGACAATATCAACGCAGGTCTATTTACATATCCTGCACTTATGGCGGCAGATATCCTCCTTTATCAGGCAGACTTAGTGCCTGTAGGCGCAGACCAGAAACAGCATCTGGAGCTTGCCCGTGACATTGCAGAGAGATTTAACTTCAGATACTCAAACGTGTTCACCGTGCCCGAGGGTTTTATCCCTACAAACGGAGCCAGAGTTATGAGCCTGCAGGACCCCACAAGAAAGATGAGCAAGTCCGACGAAAACGTAAACGCCTGCGTATCTCTCCTTGATACTCCCGACACAATTATGCGTAAGTTTAAACGTGCAGTTACAGACTCTGAGGCAAGGGTCTGCATCGGTGAGGGTAAGGACGGTGTAAATAACCTTATCGGTATTTACTCTGCAATCACAGGTAGGACTGCAGAGCAGATTACAGCTGAGTTTGATGGCAGAGGCTACGGCGACTTTAAGACAGCCGTGGGCGAAGCTGTAGTTGAGGAGCTCAGACCCATTCGTGAAGAGTACGAGCGACTAATTGCAGACAAGGGCTACCTTGAGCAGAGCTACAGAGCTGCTGCCGAGGTTGCAGACAGAATTGCTCAGCGTACCCTTGACAAGGCTATGAAAAAGATTGGATTTATTCACAGATAATCAGTGTCCCTCTGCGTTATTTGCAGAGGGACTTTTTACATAAAAACTGTTTCAAAGAAAATTTCAAATTTTTTCAAAAACAGGTGTGAGGTTTTTTATATACCTTTCGTCTAAGAGGTGTAAAAGGGGAAACTTACATTCAGAAAGGAGTAATTATCAATGGATAACGGTGCTGTTTGCTACCGCCGTTTCCATGATGGGGATGATAACGCCTTTGTAGAAATCATCAAAGAATACAAGGACGGACTGATACTCTATCTTTGCGGCATTACAGGTAATGTGCATTTGGCAGAGGATTTGACTGAGGATACCTTTGTGAAGCTCGTTACCAAAAAACCTAAATTTTCAGAAAAATCTGCCTTTAAGACCTGGCTCTATGCTATTGCAAGGAACGTGGCCTTTGATTACCTGCGTAAAAATAAGGGGATACAGCAGGTGTCTACAGAGGAGCTCCACTCTTTGCAAAGGGATGAGGATTCTCTGGAGAGAGCATACATAAAGGAAGAGGAAAAAGTAGAGCTTCACAAAGCAATGGAGAAGCTCATACCTGATTACAGACAGGTTTTGTGGCTTACGTACTTTGAGGAGTTTTCTGCAAAGGAAACCTCTCTCATTATGAAAAAATCAGTACACAGCGTGGAAACGCTTCTGTACAGAGCAAGACGCTCACTAAAAGCAGAACTTGAAAAGGAGGGGTTCGTCTATGAAGGATTATAATGAAATGGCGTCAAGCGTATTTCGCCGAAGAGACGAATACCTGACAGCACGTAAAAAACGCAACGCACTCCTTCTTAAAGTGGTAGGCTCTGCCTGTGCACTGCTTCTTGTGGCAGTAGTAGGCATAAGCCTTTGGAAGAACCTGCCCGATATTCCTTCCGTTAAGCCTACCGACCCTACTCCCTCAGCTACAGATATAATCAGTACAAACAATTCACAGTATTCAGAAGATACAACAAATGCCCAAACAAGCTCAGCGGCGGTTAACACTAACCCTGAAAGCACAAAGGTGCCTGTGTTACTGCCTGACCCTACGGAGACTTTAACGTCTGTTCCCTCACAAAGACCCGTGGACACTCCTCAGACAGGAGCAACCGACCCCACAGAGGTAGTTGATTCCACAAACGGTAATGATATGGCTCCCGATTCTTCTTGGGAACCGCCAACCGATGCACCGACTGAGGCAGTTCCTACATACCCGCCTACAGAAGGGGATGATCCTACCGAGCCTCCTTGGGTCGAAGAATCTACCGAAGCTCCTACAGCAGAGCCTTGGGAACCTCAGCCACCCACTGCAGCCCCCACAGAAGCTCCCACACAGGCGCCCTCCACAGTAGAGCCTTCAGAGCCTACACCACAAGGTGAACTCAATATAGAATGTGCAGGTAAAACATACACAGCAGAGGTTGGAGATGTGGTGACCCTTACCGTAGAGTTTCAGGCGGATAAGCCGATGAAAACTTTGGCGGCTTGGGCAAAATATGATAATTATGACGGTTATCTGCAGCTTATAAAGGATAATAGCCTTACCGTGTCTCAGCTTGATGCTGTGCATATGCCTGAAATAGACCCGAAAAACAGTAGTATAAACTATAGCTACAATAAAGCTTTTCAGTATAAAGCTGTGAGGGTTGTGGCAATAGCCGATGATGAAAGCTTTGATTTTACGAAGAAAAAGGTGTTTTTCACTTTCTCCTTTAAGGTTGTAAAACCCGGGAAAACATCCATAGAGCTTATGATTGACACTATCATTGGAGCAGACAACACAGTGTATTATAACGGCGGAAACAAAATTACAGCAGATAATATGAGTTTTGATGTGTATCTGACTAAAGAGTAGTTTTTATGAAATATTCCACAGATGAAACGGAGGATTTGTTATGAAAAAATTATTATCATTTTGTCTTGTACTGTGTGTACTGATGAGTGCATTTGCACTAAGTACCTTGTCGGTGTCAGCAAAAATCAGTATCGGAGAATACGAGAATCAAGAGTTCTTTTCCTTGGCTGATGATGATATAGTTTACAGTGCTATATTCTATGACTCCTCAGATAATGTAAGAGCCTATGAGTTTTCCTATTGGGTGGAACAGATGGGGTATCTTACAGATGTTAGGGATTACACTGTTGAATATGGCGAGAAACTTGAGCGTGAATATAACGAATATATAGATTCTTTACGTCTGGCTGTTTTGGCAGATGGCGAGGCTTTCTTTGCAAAACACTTTGACGCCAGTACAGACGAGCTCCTGCGTAATTCAGACAAAAGAGCCATTGTAATGGTGAGGTCTTCAGTCAAAACTATTAAGGCTTTAGAGGATGTTGAGGGCTGTTATGTTTTTTGCTCTTCTACATCGGAAAGTTCAATTGCTTCCAGATACGAGACTAACAACTGGTCAACTATAGTTCCGGACAGTTATGTAAAAACATCACCCTATGAGCTTGTGTATGCAAAGCATTTTTATAAGGGTGTAGAGGAGCCTCGTTACAGTGAAGATTTGCACTGGGGTATGGGATATATGTATTATCCTTCGTACCAGTACTACAGTGCGACAGGAGACGAGTCAACCCCTGATTACATCCTTGCTTTTGCAGGAGAGAGAATGGTTTCACCTGCTTATTCTGCAGGTGCCTTTGGAGATAAGTATCTTCTGCAGGTATATAACATTTATTATCCCTACACCCTTGGGTATCATATCATTACAACCGAGGATATGAAGGTGTATACTCTCCGTGAGGCTTGGAACGCACAGCTTGAAGGAATTGAGGCTGTGTTTGAGGATTTCGGTCTGGGCATAAAACGAGGAGATTCTGACCAAGACGGAGAGATTACAATTAAGGATGCAACCCTGATTCAAAAATATATTGCAAGCCTTGAAAAGCTCATAGACGATACTGTGAGCGGCTTTGCAGAAGCTGGACAGGGAGAGGGTGGATTCTTCTCTGCCAGAGTGTCAGATATGAACTGTGACAAAGAGGTAAATATCAAGGATGCAACCGAGGTTCAGAAGTTTGTTGCAGGAATAAAAGATAATACCGCAAGTTGAGTATAAGATTTCCCCACAAAAAGGGCGTATGCACTAAAATGCATACGCCCTTTTCCTATTTCCGCTTGGGGGAATTTCTGTATTAATATAATCAGATGTCGGCTTTCCAAAGTCCGTGAAGGTTGCAATATTCGTATACTGCCAGGGGTTTTTCATCGCTGAGAGCAAAGCTTGCCTTGGGCTCTTCATCAGGATTCAGATACTTAATCTGACCGCCTTTGTCTGTCAGCAGATATATCCACTGAATGTAGTGTTCTTCCACCATTGGGTGAGCTACAGAGCCTACCTCAACGTTAACTGTGTTGCCGTCTACTGTTACAACAGGGACGTGCTTTTCAAGGCTTGCATCAACTGTACCGGGTACAAGCTCGGTCATCTTCTGTCCGCAACACATAACAGGAACCTTTTTGTCACGGATTTTTGTGATGATGTTACCGCAGTGCTCGCAGATGTAAAATTTAACTTCATTCATAATATTTACCTCCGTATATATTTTATTGTGTATTATTTTAATTATTCCTTGATTTCCTCAAAATCTGAAGCTCCGTGTTTGCACAGAGGACAGATGAAGTCCTCGGGCAGGGTGTCGCCCTCGTAGATATATCCGCAGATTTTGCATACATAGCCCTTTTTACCCTCTGTCTCGGGCTTGGGCTTTACATTCTGCTGATAGTAGGTGTAGGTCATGGTTTCCTTGTCAGAAAGGACTCTTGCCTCTGTAATCTCGCAGATAAACATTCCGTGAGTGTCAAGGTCTACATACTGCTCAACCTTTAAGGACATAAAGGAGTTGATGTATCTGGGCAGGAACACAAGTCTGTTGTCAGAGCGGAGAGGCTCGCAGTTTGCAAATTTGTCTGTGTTTCTTCCGCTTGTGAAGCCGAATGCCTCGAATACCGAGAAAGGTGTCTCAGTGGTGAGACAGTTTACGTTCATTATGCCTGTCTGTTTGATAACGTGGTGAGAGTAGTTCTCTTTGCTGATTGTTACGGCGATTTTATTGGGAGTGTTTGTTACCTGAGTAACAGTGTTCACAATAAGACCGTTGTCCTTTTTGCCGTCGTTTGAGGTTACAACATACAAGCCGTAGCCGATGTTAAAGAGTGCTGACAGGTCGTTTTTGTTTGCGGTGTCTGAGTTCTGAGCCAGATAATCTCTGCACAGCTCGTCAGATAGTGCCTCAAGCTGATTACTGCTTTCTTCGCTGAGGGCTGAGCGGATGCTTACGGTTGTATCTGTGAAGGTCAGGTTCTTACTGCCCTCAAGCATCTTTCTCATAACCTTTGCCGCCATAGGAGCCCAGCTTCCGTTTTCAATGAGAGCAACTGTCCTTCCTTGGAAGTTACGCTCTGTCAGGTGATTTATAAACTCCCTCATAAAGGGGAAAATTTCAGAGTTGTAGGTTGTGGTTGCAAGGACAAGCTTTGAGTAGCGGAAAGCATCCTCAACAGCTTCTGCCATATCGCATCTGGCAAGGTCGTTTATTACAACCTTGGGACAGCCCTTGGCTTTAAGCTTCTCCGCCAGCTGGTTTACTGCTTTCTTTGTGTTGCCGTAAACAGAGGTGTAGGCGATTACAATGCCTTCTTCTTCAGGTCTGTAGCTTGACCAGATGTCGTAAAGATTAAGGTAATAACTCAGATTCTCAGTGAGCACAGGGCCGTGGAGAGGAGCAATTATCTCTATGTCAAGGTTTGCGGCTTTCTTTAGAAGATTCTGCACCTGAACTCCGTATTTGCCCACAATGCCGATGTAGTAACGTCTTGCCTCGCAAGCCCAGTCCTCCTTTGCATCAAGAGCCCCAAACTTGCCGAAGCCGTCAGCAGAGAAAAGCACCTTGTCTTTAGAGTCATAGGTAACAATTACCTCAGGCCAGTGTACCATAGGAGCGCTTACAAAGGTGAGGGTGTGAGTACCCAGATTCAGTGTATCCCCCTCACCTACAACTATGCGTCTGTCCTCATACTCTGTGCCGAAGAAGCTTTTCATCATCTGAAATGCTTTCTGAGAGGATACGATAACAGCCTCAGGGTATGCCTTTAGGAAATTTGCAATGTTTGCAGAGTGGTCGGGCTCCATGTGTTGAACAATAAGGTAATCTGGCTTTCTGCCCTCCAGTGCATTCTGGATATTATCCAGCCACTCATGTGTGAAGTTTACGTCTACCGTATCCATAATTGCAATTTTTTCATCAATGATAGCATAGGAGTTATATGCCATACCGTTAGGGACGATGTACTGACCCTCAAACAAATCTATCTTGCGGTCATTTACACCGATGTATTTGATATCTTTTGTTATATCCATAATTAACACCTCATATACGCTTTTTCTTTTATTATAACACAAAAGAGAAGTTTTCAAATGATTTTTTAAAATTTATTCCAGAATTTTTCCATCAGTGGTAATTGTTATAATTTGCCAGGGGATAAACTTTCCGCTTGATTGCAGAGCACGTTTTACTGCAATTTCCAAACCGCCGCAACAAGGAACTTCCATCCTCACTACCTTTACACTTTTTATGTTGTTGTTTGTTATAATCTGTGTGAGCTTTTCTGTGTAGTCGCCCTCATCAAGCTTAGGACAACCGATAAGGGTTATGTGGTTGCGGATGAAGTCGTGGTGGAAATTTCCGTAGGCGTAGGCCGTGCAGTCTGCGGCAATGAGCAGGTTCGCGTTTTCAAAGTAGGGAGCATTTACGGGAACAAGCTTTATCTGACAAGGCCACTGTGACAGTAAGGACGGAGTGTCGGTACATTTTGCAGAAACAGTAGGCTCACGCTTGATTGCTCGGCTTTTGGTACCGGGGCAACCGCAGGGGAGTTTTCTCTGTTCCTTTTTTGCCTTTGCTTTTTTCACAGCTTCTTCGTTGTAGGCAGGAGCCTCACGCTCTTCAAAGGAAATTGCGTCCATAGGGCACGCAGGCAGGCAATCGCCCAAGCCGTCGCAGTAGTCCTCACGGGTAAGGACTGCTTTGCCGTTTATCATTTCAATTGCTCCCTCGTGGCAGGCAGTTGCACAAGCACCGCAGCCGTTGCATTTTTCGTCATCTATCTTAATAATCTTTCTCAGCATTTTTCAAAACCTCCTTGATTTTATGGCCTTATTATAATATAATGAGGATGATAAATATGTTGAATTTTCAACAAAGGGTGAGATTATGGAAAAATATTTTGACGTTTTGAGAAAATGCCCTCTCTTTATGGGGATTGCAGACCAGCATATTTTAAAAATGCTTAACTGTCTGGGGGCAAAGAAAGAGTGTTTTGATAAAAAGTACACTATAATCGCAGAGGGGAATCCTGCAAAATTTATCGGAATTCTGCTGTCGGGCTCGGCACAGATGGAGCAGGTTGACTACTACGGAAATCGGACAATTGTAGGCAGAGTTGAGCCCTCTGGGCTTTTCGCTGAGGAGTTTGCCTGTGCTGAGGCAGAGGCGGTGCCTGTGTCGGTTATTGCAAATGAGCCCTGTGAGGTGTTCCTTATAGATTGCTCACATATTCTCCACACCTGCCGCAATAACTGCTCCTTTCATCAGCAGATGATTTTTAATCTTATGAAGAATATGGCAACAAAGAATATATTCTATCATAAGAAAATAGAGGTTACCTCTAAACGTTCAACCAGAGAAAAGCTTATGACGTATCTGATGTTCTGTGCAAAGGAGACGGGAAGCAACAGCTTTACCATTCCCTACGACAGACAGGAGCTGGCGGATTTTCTTGAGGTGGACCGAAGCGGTCTGTCTGCAGAGATAAGCAAGCTGAGAAAAGAGGGTATACTCACAAGCACTAAAAATCATTTTGAATTACTATAAGAAAATCACCGCTTGTAACAGAGCGGTGATTTTGTGTTTGAGTGTAATGTTTCAGCAGACTATGTCGGCAAGGTCAAAGGGGATTACCTTTTTTAGCTGTGCAAGGGTGGTTTCTATCTGATAGCCGATTTTGCCTGCGCTGAACAGAATTGTGTCAAAGCCTTCGGCTGTAATATCTATAGTTGTTTTGAACTGCTTTTTCATTCCTACAGGTGAACAGCCTCCGTGAATATAGCCTGTAAGGGGCAGTAATTCCTTTGATTTTATCATTGCAATGCTTTTTTCGCCTACTGATTTGGCTGCTTTTTTCAGGTCAAGCTCACGGTGTACAGGTACAAGGAAAACAAAGTAGTTTTTGCTTGCACCCTGTGTCACCAATGTTTTGAAAACCTGATTTGGGTCTTCTCCTAAAACCTGAGCTACCTCAACACCGCTTATTGCGTCTGTGTCCTTGTAGCTGTGGCTGGTGTATACCGCCTTTTTCTGCTCAAGTATTCTCATAACATTTGTTTTGTCATTGTTCTTAGCCATAATGTCACCTTCAAATTTTGCTACTGAATATTATATCCCCTGCAGAGTATAAAATCAATGGGATAAAAGTTTCTTTAGGGTGAACAATATTCAGTATGAAAGGTGTGGTGTTATGTGCACAGCAATAACTTACAAAACAGAGGATTTTTACTTTGGCAGGACACTGGATTACGATTTTCTGTATCCTTCAGAGGTGGTGGTAACACCTAAGAATTTTCCATTGAGATTTAATTTTCTGGAAGATGCGAAGAGCCATTATGCAATAATCGGTATGGCGTATGTGTGTGATGGATACCCCTTGTACTTTGACGGTATGAATGAGCACGGGTTGTGTATGGCAGGGCTTAATTTTGTAGGTAATGCAGTGTACAGAGAGTTTAAAGAAAATGCCATGAATGTTGCACAGTTCGAGCTTGTTCCCTTTGTGCTCTCAAGGTGTAAATCCGTCAGGGAGACAAGGTCTTTGCTTGAGAATATAAATATTACCGATACTCCGTTTTCTGAGGAGTTGCCTGCGGCACAGCTTCACTGGATTATTTCTGACAAAGCTGAGAGCATAACCCTTGAGGCGGTGGCAGAGGGGCTTAAGATATATGAAAACTTCGTGGGAGTCCTCACAAACAATCCGCCCTTTGTGTATCATCTGATGAATCTGAATAACTATCTGAATCTGTCTCCAAAGCCTGCAGAAAACCGCTTTTCCGATAAAATAGCTTTGAGCGAGTACAGTCGGGGTATGGGGGCGTTGGGACTTCCGGGGGATTTGTCCTCACAGTCGAGGTTTATCCGAGCAGCTTTTGCGAAGCTCAATTCTGTTTTGCCAAAAGGAGAAGGTGACAGTGTCAGCCAATTCTTTCACATTATGGACACCGTCAAGCAGGTTGAGGGGTGCTGTCAGACAGGGGACGGCATATATGAAAAAACACAGTACACCTGTTGCTGTAACGGAGACAAGGGGATTTACTACTATACAACCTACGAAAACAGAAGCATAACTGCAGTGCGTATGAACACTGCAGACTTGGAGGGTGACAGCCTCGTAAGATACCCTTTGCTGAAAAAAGAGAGTATAAGTTTTCAAAATTGAGAGATAAAAAACGGTAAGTAAAAAAGATATACCTCATAAAAGACTTTCCAAATTGTTTTTATTGTCAAACGGCGGTTTTGATGTATAATGTAGAAAGATGTATTTGCGAGGTTTTGCTTATGAAAAAAATGAAACTTTTTAACCTTGCTTGGCCTATATTTATAGAGACTCTGCTGTTTATGCTGCTTGGTTTTGTAGATGTGTTTATTTTGAGCAGATATGACGATTTAGCGGCGTCCTCTGTAAATACGGCAAATCAGGCGGTTTCTATTGCAACTATAGTTTTTACTGTTATTTCCACTGCAAGTGCAGTGCTTATATCCCAGTATCTCGGTGCAGGAAAAAGAGAATCTGCATCCCGAATCGGAGCACTCTCAATAACCTTTCACCTTTTTTTCGGTGTTATCATAAGCGGTGTTTTTCTGCTGTTCAGCCGACCCATCCTTTCTTTTATCGGAGCAACAGGGGATTTGCTTCAATTTTCTTCTGAGTATCTTTCCATAGTTGGCGGATTTATTTTTTTGCAGGCGTTGATGAGCTCAATGTCTGTTATCATCAGAAACCACGGAATGACACAGGTCTCTATGTATGTTACCGTGGGTATGAATGTGATGAACACAGTTCTTGACACAGTGCTTGTGCTGGGGATGTTCGGCTTTCCCGAGCTTGGTGTCAAGGGTGTTGCGATTGCTACAACCCTCAGCCGATTCTTCGGTGTATGTGTGCTTGCTGTTGTGCTGTTCACAAAGGTAGAAAAGCCTTCAATCTTTAAATTGTTAAAGCCTTTTCCCACAGAGGATGTAAAGAATATAGTGAAAATCGGCGTTCCCTCTGCACTGGAGACCTTCCTCTACAATATTTCTCAGGTGGTTATTACCTCAATGGTGCTTAATTGTCTGACAGAAACAGAGCTTATAACCAAGACCTATGTGCAGAATGTGAGCATGTTTTTCTACATATTTGCGGTGTCTATCGGACAGGCTTCCCAGATACTTATAGGTCATCTTATCGGTGCAAATAAATATGATGAAGCAGACAAGCAGGCTAAGAAATCCCATAGGACAGCCTTGATTATCACTATGTCTGCCTGTGCAGTGGGAGTTTTACTGAGAAACAGCCTGTTGGGAGTGTTCACGGATGACACGGCGGTAATAGCCTTAGGTGCAAATATTATACTTATCAATGTGGCACTTGAGTTCGGTCGTACTACAAATATTGTTGTAATTGCCTGTCTCAGGGGAACGGGTGACGTGGTGTACCCTACGGTGTGTGCTATTTTCTCTATGATTTTCATAAGCACTCTGGGGTCTTATGTTTTTGCCGTTGTGCTGGATATGGGCATTTACGGTTTGTGGATAGCAAATGCGGCAGACGAGGTTTTCAGAGGTGTGCTGATGATGGTTCGTTGGAAAAACGGAAAATGGCGGACAAAGGGACTCACATAAATTTAACAAAGAGAGGTTTTCGGTTTATGAGAACCCCTCTTTGTTTTATAATGAAATGTTTTTTAGGAATATAATTCTCATTTTTTGAAAAATATACTTTAATATGGGGAGATTTTGTGTTATAATAACTATGTATAGTGACCCGAATTTTTCGAAGGAAGAGTTGCCATGGCAGACCGCTTGTTTCTTGAAATCTTAAAAGCTTCCCTGAGGGGAGAACAGATGCCCTGTGATGTGCAGATAAGCTGTGATGAAATGGACGAAATAATCAGGCTTTCACAGCTTCACAAATTGCTTCCTATGGTGTATGATTGTGTGTACCGCATTTGTCCTTATGAGGATGCTGTGCAGGATGAAATCAGGCGGGGCTCAAAGCTGTTAGTTTTACAGCAGACTCTCAGAGAGGAAAGTTTCCTCAGAGTATACGAAGCTCTGCAAAAAAGAGGGCTTGAGCCTATAGTTGTAAAAGGAATGGTGTGCCGCAGTCTGTATCCGAAGCCTGAGCTTCGGTCTTCTGCTGATGAGGATTTGCTTATAAAAGCTGAAGAGGCAGAAGCTTATGATAAAGCACTGACTGAAATGGGACTGAGAAAACAGGAGAGTCCCAGAGAAAACTATTATGAAACCTCTTATTTCAGCGATGAGGGTTTACATATTGAAGTGCATACATCTCTGTTTTCTGCAGAGTCTGATTACTTTTTGAAGTGGAATGAGCTTTTTTCACAAGTGCAGGATACAGCTGTGTATATAAAATCAGATTCAGGATGTGTCCGCACCTTGTCTCCAACAGACCATCTGCTTTTTCTTATTCTCCATGCAATGAAGCACTTTGTCCACAGCGGTGTGGGAATCCGTCAGGTGTGTGATATCATAATGTTTGCTCAGCACTATGGAGACGCAATTGACTGGGACTATGTCTGTGAACAGCTTAGCTTGCTGAGAGCAGAAAAATTTACCGCAGGTGTTTTTGCCATTGGGATAAAACATCTGGGTTTTGAAGAGAAAAAGAGCAGATATCCACAGAAGTTGAAAAAAGTCAGGGTTAACGCAGAGGTTTTGCTCAGGGATATTCTTTGTGCAGGGGTGTACGGAGGTTCAACTATGTCACGCAGACACAGCGGAAGTATTACTTTCAGTGCTGTGCAAGGGAAGAAAAAACGCCTTATATTCAGACTTTTCCCCGGGATTAAAGACCTTGACCGCCGATATAAATATGCTCAGGCTTGCCCCGTGCTTTTGCCTGTAGCGTGGATACACAGAATATTTGATTATCTGACACAAGTTAGTAAAAAAGAGGGCAATACTCCTACAGAGGCTCTTAAAACGGGCAGAGAAAGACTGGAGCTTCTCCGTTCTTTCGGACTTTTGCCCAAAGAATAACGCAACGAAAGCTGAGTAAGTTTTCTTTACAGCGAAAGAAGGTATGTAAATGAAAAAAAGAACTATATATTGTCTTATACTGCTTGCAGTGTCTTTTTGCTGTTTTTTTGCATACAGGCAATACAGAAAGGCTACAGATGATACTGTTCCTCCCAGACTCTCCTGTGAAAGCGACACAATTACAGCAGGAGTAGGAGTTACCGAAGAGGAGCTTCTTCTTGGAGTTAATGCTTATGATGAGGTTTCAGGCGATGTAAGCGCTTCTGTTGTTATAGAGGATATTTCTGATTTTGTCAGCGAAAACACAAGAATTATCACCTATGCGGCTATTGATGAAAGCAACAATGTAGGCAGACTTGAGAGAACTCTTATATATACAGACTATAAAGAACCTGAGTTTTCTCTTGTGGCACCGCTGAGCTTCCCTGTAGGGTCTAAGGTGAATATTCTCGGAAATATAAGAGCTAAGAGCAACCTTGACGGAAATTTGACAGATAAGGTCAGATACGGTCTTAACGGAGTTATTGATAATCTGCTTCCCGGTAAGTATGCAGTTGAGTATCGTGTTACTGACAGTTGCGGAAAGACCTCATATCTTAATACAGAGATAGAAGTATACGACAGTACCTATTCGGGAATTGATGTTAAACTTACTAAATACCTTGTGTATGTAAAAAAGGGTGCAAAGTTTAACAAAGATGCTTATTTCAAAAGCTCCAACATTGAGGGCGAGCTTACGGTAGTCTCTAATGTAAACACAAAAGAAGAGGGTGTTTACTATGTGGACTACTTTGTGAACGGAATAAACGCAAGCGGAAAAAGCCGCCTTGTGGTAGTAGTTAAGTAATTTTTCAGGAAGTGTTTATTTATGGAATCTACCAATAAACCACGGCATCTTGATACCATATACATAATAATCAGAGATGTACTTAGAAATTGGTTACCAATACTTTGCATAGCTTTGTCAGCGGCATTAATTTCCTATATTGTTGCCGCTGTTACTTACGAACCTAAGTATGTTTCCAGATGTACTATGGTAGTTTCAGCTAAGGCAAACAGCACAGGTGTTTATGCGGATACATCAGAGACAGAAAAGCTCACAGACACTATTACGGCTGTTATGCAGAGTACAGTTCTTAAGGATAAAATTGCAGAGACATTGAATGTGCCGTACTTTTCAAGCGGTATATATACATACGTTGTGCCGGAAACAAATCTTCTGGAGGTAAGTGCCTACTCAATTACACCTAATATAGCTTTCAAAGCACTGAATACTCTTATTGATATATATCCTGAGTTTACTAAGGACATTTTGGGTGACATTGTAATTGAGGTTTTTGAGGAACCCAACTACCCCTCTGCTCCTATAAATCCTTTCACATATCAGAGAACCGCAACGCTGAGCTTTCTTATTGCGGCGGCAGTTGTTATATTAATTATAGCAGTTCACTCATTCTTGCTTGAAACAGTAAAGAATGAGTGGGATGCGTCTGACAAGCTGGACTCAAAGCTTTTAGGTATTGTGTATCACGAGTCGCCGTACCGCAATCTGAAAGCACGACTTCTGAGAAAGAAAAAACGTCTGCTTTCGGGTGCACCTTCTGTCAGCTTCGGGTTCAGTGAAACTGTAAAAAAAATCCGCACCAATATAGGCTATTTTCAGGAGAAAAACGGCGGAAAAGCTTTTTTGGTGACCTCTTATGATAAGGAAGAGGGAAAAACAACGATTGCCGCAAACCTTGCACATACATTTACTCAGAAAAAACAGAAAGTGCTTCTGGTTTCAGGTACAGAGGATATAAAAAGTTTGCTTGCTGTGCTTAATACAGAGCTTCCCTCTGAATTTCTTGACAGAGAGAAAGTGTCAATAGAAGACAGACTCTACAAAAAAGAGGACAGTCTGCTCAGCATTTTGGCAGATACAGAAACAGGCTCTGATTTTATGGGCTACTCAGACTTTCTGGCTTCTCCTGAGTTTGCACACTTTATGGCAAAGGCAAGAGAAGAGTTCGATGTTATTATTGTTGACGGCCCCTGTGTGAACAGAAATGCCGCCACAGAGGTTTTTGCACAGCTTTGTGATTTTTCTGTACTGGTTGTGAGACAGAACTACACAAAGATTCCTTACATAAACGACACCATAGATATGCTCAACCGTTACAACAAAGGTCTTGCAGGTTATGTTTTTAACAACGTATATTCCTCTGCTGTTGTAATCAATGTAGGATACGGCTACGGTTACGGTGGTTACAGCTATGGAAGCTACGGTAAGTACGTAGGTTACGGCAAGTACGGTAAATACGGCAAATATGGCAAGTACGGTAAATACGGTGGTTACGGCGGATACGGAGCTTATACGGTTTCAAAACACAGCGAAGAAAGCCACAGCCGCCGCAGAAAACACGAGGCAAAGAGGTATAAAAATGAGCACTAAGGAAAAAGACAGAGCTGAAAACTTTGACACTCTGGACCAATTAGCTGTCATTGTTGATTTTCTGCGTATACTGCCCAGAATGTGGGTGTGGATTCTGATTCTTGTTGTTGCCTGCGGAGGACTTTTTTACGCCAAGGCATATATGGATTACGTACCTGTTTATACAGCAGAAGCTACCTTTACCATTAACATCAGAAGAGAACAGAGCATAAGCGGTTCTAATGCCTATTATGACAACGCTGCAGCAGAGCGGCTTGCACTTACTTTCCCCAGAATTCTCACGGGAGATTTGCTGCTTAGAATGGTAGCAGAAGATTTAGGAGAACCCGTGACGGGCTCCATCAGCGCTACACAAACCCCTGACACTAACCTGCTCACCCTTTCTGTTACTGACAGAGATCCCCAGAAGGCATACGATACATTGGAAAGCGTCATTGAGAACTATCCTACGGTTTCCGAACGTATTGTAGGTAAAGTAAATATGAATATTCTGGATGAGTCGGGTGTTCCCAGAAAGCCTGATAACAAAAAGGTATTTACAAATGATGCTCTCAAAGGCGCCGGTGTAGGTCTGCTTATAGGTCTTATATGGTCATTGCTTGTGTTTATTATTAACAGAACAGTACAGTGCGAAGCCGATATTAAGAAAAAGCTGAGTATAAACAGTTTGGGTGTTATTCCTAAGCTTAATAACAAAAAACGCTCTAAGGAGGTTGCTCAGTATTTTCTTCTGACTGACCCTAAAGCAAAAGAAATACTGCAGGAACCCCTCAGAATGATAAAAAACAAAGTTGAGTATCAGGCTCAGAAGCTGGGACTGAAGACATTTCTTATTACAAGTGCTACAGCAGGCGAAGGAAAGAGCCTCTTTGCGGCAAACCTTTCTCTTTCTCTTGTAGCATCAGGCAAAAAGGTTGTGCTTATAGACTGTGACCTGAGGCATCCCACCGGAAGAGTTGTATTCAATATGACAGAAAATGTGGGATTAGGAGAATACCTGAAGGAGGAGCTTAGTCTTCTTGATTATCTTGCTGTTTCCAAAGAAGACAATAATCACGGTTTCCCCAACTTCCTGTTTCTGCCCGGCGGTGCTCCTGTGGCTGACGGCTCAAGCTTCCTTGAAAGTAACAGGATGAAGGAACTGATTATGTGTATGGAGGCAAAGGCGGATTACGTAATTCTGGACAGTGCACCTACAGGTTTGCTTACAGACTCGGCTGTTCTTGCAAAGCACGCAGACGGTGCGATTATGGTTATAAGAAAAGAAGTTGCACGTGTTGACTTTATTATGGATGCTCTGGGACATTTGGCTGAGAGCGACATCCAGATTGTGGGCGGCGTGCTCAACGATGTATAAGGTGTAAAAGTGAAGGTTATTGATACAGAGAGCTTTCTCTCTGTTTTGTGCGAGCTTACACAGGAGGGAAAGCGGGTCTGCACTGTGGTGTCAGGCGGAAGTATGCTTCCTTTCCTTTCAGGAGGAAGAGACAGCGTATACCTTGAAAAGCCTGCAGAAAAGCTTAGGAAAGGCGATGTTGTACTCTTCAGAAGAGATAACGGCGACTATGTTCTGCACAGGATAAAAGCTATCAAGGACGGTAGCTTTTATCTTGTGGGTGACCGTCAATATGCAGTTGAAGGTCCTGTGAAGGCAGAGCAGATACAGGCAGTTGCCGTAGGTGCAAAACGCAGGGGGAGAGAGCTTACACAAAAAAGTCCTGTGTGGATTTTTTACAGCAAAATATGGATAAATATGGTTTGCTTAAGACCATTCTTGTTTTCTGTTGCAGATTTTTTTAGAAAAAAGAGAAAAGCCTGATTTGTTTTAAGGAGTGTCTTTATGGTTGATATTCACTGTCATATTCTTCCCGGCTTTGATGACGGAGCAAGAGATATATATGATACTTTGGATATGGCGTCTCTGGCTCATGCAAGCGGGACAAAAGTCATTGTGGCAACTCCTCACTGTAATGTACCCGGAGAAAAGGGGAATTACTACGACTCCCGTTACAGAGAAATTTTTCAAAGTGCATGCAAAGCTCTTGAGAAGGAGCGTATCCCTATAAGACTGCTACCGGGTATGGAGGTTTTCGTTACCTATGATTTACCTGAGCTTATTGCAGAGAGAAAAATACTGACTATAAACCAGAGCGACTATTTGCTGATGGAGTTTGCCTTTGACGAAGACCCTGAGTTTGTGGAAATAATGGTGGACAGGGTGAAAGAAATTAATATTAAGCCTGTTATAGCTCATCCTGAAAGATACGAGTTTATAAAAGAAGATATTGAGCTTGCTAAACGTCTTGTAAGAAAAGGATGTATTCTGCAGGCAAACAAGGGAAGTCTTATGGGCAGATACGGCAGACGTTCTGAGGATACAGTGTACAAGCTGATGAAGGAAAGCCTTATAGAGGTAGTGGCGAGTGATGCTCACAGTGCGGAAATCCGTACGCCTGATATGAGGCGTGCCCGTTCTGCGGCAGAGACCTACTGCGACACACGGAAGCTTTTTGAAGATACCCCTATGAGGATTTGTACAAATCAACCTTTTTAGTATATTTAAGCGTAAGAATAGCGGCATACACAAAATTGTGTATGCCGCTATGTTTATTTAGCCATAATTTTTTTATCAGAGGATATCTATAAGTCCTGCAACAAACTTCTGAATTGTTGTGGCATCGCTGATAGAGATTTCTGTATCACGGTTAGCATCTGCAAGAGGCAGACCCTTTTCGCTGATTGCTTCTATAAGAGCAATGTGCTTCTGAATTGCTGTTGCATCCTTGATTGTTACCTTTGAGTCAAGGTCAGCATCACCCATAAGACCTTCAGCGTTAACGGAATTGCCTGTGATGATTATATTGTTAATTACAAGCTCACCGCCTGTGGGGTCATCAGCAGTAGTACCGCCGTTTACTGTTGCAGTAGAGACTGCATAGAGTCTGAGTGTGACAGACTCACGGTCTGCTGTTTCCTCAGGAAGAGTCAGGTTTTCAAAATAAGCTATGGGTGTCTTTCTATCTTCAAGTGCAATAGTGTAGGAAGCTCCTTCAATATCAGTAAAGCTTTCACCGTCAAGGCTGTATGCAAGCTGCCAGGAGGCAGGACACTTTTTAGAGCCTGCACTTGTAAGGGAGATAGCAAGGTCTTTGTATCCCTTTGTACTGAGGGTAATCTGTATGTATGGATTTTCACCCCAAGGATTCTTATTGCCGGCAGACATAATGGGAACTATATCATCGTTTTCGCCGTATTCTGCAGCTGACCACTCAAGTGCTCTGAAACCTTCGCTGTTTACGGAACCTACAAGGAGTCCGTTGCCGAAAGTAGCTTCATATCCGTCTTTTGAGCCGTATTCTTCAAGCTTCTCACCCTCAGTCTTGCCTGTAGAGTCGAAGACAAAAGCAGAGATTGTGTTAGCAGGAAGGGTTGGCTTTACAGGAACGTTTGTGGGCGCTTCTGTTGGTGTTGTTGGCTCCTGAGCAGTTGTTGTAGGAGCGGTGGGTTCGTCAGGAGTTGTGGGAGCTTCTGTTGGAGGCTCAGGCTCTGTATATGCCATTGAATCTGCATTGTAGTAGGGCATATCTGCTTCGTTTATTCTGCCTGAGGGGTCGGTTGTGAAGTAAAGTGTACCGTCTGTAGCATCAAGGGAAACAGTCTGAGCACCAAGACTTCCGTTGTTGAAGATAATTTTATTTACCTTGCTGTCAGCAACAACAGCTTTGTAAATGTTCTGACCATACTCGTTTGTACCGATAAGCTCAGCCTTTTCACCCGGCCAACGCATAGGAATGTGACCTGTTCCCCACAAGTAGAAGTGTACATCGTCCCAATTAAGGTCGGTTGTAAAATATATGTTTCTTTCTTCATCGCTTACAGGAGGATTAACAGGCTCCTGCTCACCGTTGAAGTAAGATGTTATCCATTCGCTGCGAGCTTTAATCCAGTCCTTAAGATATGCAAGCTCACCTGCTACATCTTCTGTGTAATTGTCGGTTAAGCTCTTGTTTTTGTCCTGACACAGCCACATAAAATCCCACATAATGTAGTTGATGTATGAGGTTTTTTCTATAGATGCGGCGTAAGCGTCAATGCTCTTGATTTTATCATCAGCATCAGGCTGAGCGTTTCCGAGGAGTACATCAATCTTAGGCAGGAATTTATCCTTCCAAATTTCAGAGCAAATCTGCTCAAAGGTCTTGCCTTCAGAGGTTGTACCCTTTACGTAAAATGCCTGACCCAGAGGGTTGATGGTACTTCCGAATTTAGCAGTACGGGTTGTCCATCCTTTGTGGTCGCTGGTTGAGGTCTGGCAGTTGTCACGCCATACGTCAACAGCACCTAAGTGTGAGTCACAGTCCCAAATGGGAGCGGCATAGAACATATCCTCTGCTGCGTTGTAGGTAAAGAAGGTGGAGGTGTATCCGCCGTCACAGTTTTTGCCGAAATCCTGAAGGAGATATTGCTCTGCAAGGCTTTCGATGTCGCAGATTGCTTCAATATCAGCAAGAGTGCCTTTGTAGAGGGCATCTTCCAGCTCCTGATATTTATCTTTGATGTAATCGTATCTTACCTGCCAAGCATCGCTGTTAGTCTCAAAGTCCTCCAAATCGGGAGTTTTCAGAACAACAGGATATCCTTTGTCGGATTCAAAGTAGGTGTCATTTTTGTAGTTCCAAACGTCAACCTCAACAAGGAAGTTAAAGCCTGTTTCCTTGTCCTCTGACTCGTCTTTAAGAGAAACAACTGCGTTTTTGCCTAAGTCAATCTTCTGACAAGCAATGTAAGAACCGCGGTATACGCCGTTTACAAAGAAGTCAATGAAGCTCTGGTCAGAGGAGTAGGGGTTACCGATATCGTTTGCAAAGTCATACATAACAGCGTTTCTCAGAAGAGTGGAGTCTTTTGCATTTGACACAAGCGAGAACTTCTTGCTTGTGGTAGAACCGATGGTTGTCATATCTGAGAAGTTAATGTTGAAGGGCTTTTTGTCTGTTTCTTTCCAGTTTGTATTGCCTCTGCCCTTGATTTTTTTCAGGTTGCCGTCCTGAACTCCGTCTTTGCTGACAATTGAATACTGAGCGGTGGAAACAGAGTTTTCTTTGTTCTGTATAAGGAATGACCACAGGTCTGTCTCCTGAATGTTGCCCTCGTAGTCCTCGTAGGAGTTGGTAACATCGTTAATGTAGAGAGAAGCCTCTGCGTCACTTTTCAGTACCTTGAAGGTATAGCTTCTGCTTTCTCCAACAGAGACTTCAATAGCCTCACCCTCAGTGTAGTCGATAAATGCACTGGTGTGGGTGGGAACTGTAACACCGCCGATTACAGCATCCTCATGGTATCCGTTGTAAATTTCTATACGGCTGTTGTCTGAGCTTGCAGGGAGAAAGAAGTAGCGTACACCTTCCTCGGCATTGAAGCCTGCGTAGTCCTTCATCCACTTCTGCCATGCCTCGCTGCTGTCATCACCCGGTATTGCATGGGCAAAGAGTGCTTCCCAGTTATCCGTTGCAAAACTGGGGTAGGCATCGGAATTGGGGGCAAGCTCAGGCTCTGTGTCTGCTGCAAAAGCAAAGGGGAATGCTGTCACAAGCAAGCAAAGAACCATAAGTAGGCTTATGAGTTTCTTCATAGTTTCATCTCCTAAAAATAATATTGAAATAAGCCGATTTCATCCAATTACATCATATCATACAGGACTTTCAATTGCAATCAAAATGATTGTGTCCTATGTAAATTTTAAGCTGTGTTTTTTGTGGGTTTTATACAGATAATCAGGTAAAATTTAGAAATAGAAAAAGCACCCTCGGTAAAATACCGAAGGTGCATAGGGACTGATTTATTTGTCAGCAGGGGGATTATCCTCTGTGATTTTTGCAATGGTTTGTCTTAAGGAGCGATTTAGCCTGCACATATACTCAGGTTTTCCGTCAAATCTGCCTGTTTCCGCAAAGGTAACGGCGGCACAGTTCATACAGGACTTTTGCTCAGGACAGGAGGTGCATTCAGGACACAGACGAATGTTTGCACAGACTTCCTTTAGCTTCTCCCATGCAGGGAGGAAACCCTCCTGTGTAAGCTCTATGCAAGGGGTGTTGAGCATTCCGCATGGTGTGAGCTTTCCGTGCCAGGTAAGCCAGAACTGAGACCGACCTGCCATACAGGAAATCGGGTCGCCTACGTCCAGCTCACAGGTCCTTTGCATAGGTGCATCCAGCCCTAAAGCTCTTTTTCTGATGCCTTCAATGCCTTCGCGGTAAAAAATGTCCAGAGCGACAAGCTCGCCTGACTGCTCAGGAGAAAGTCTTGAATACTCCTTGCAGGAGTCGCAATCGATGCGTCTTGTAGGAGGGAAGCAGTAGCCTGTCATTCTCAGCTCTGCACCCATATTCTTTGCAAATTCTTCGATTTCTGTCCACTTGTTGTAATTTACAGGAGTTATGGTTGTGTTAAGGTGAACAAGTATGTTTTCCTTGTGAAGCCAGTTGATTGCCTCACAAACTCTGTCAAAAGCAGAACCGTCACCGCACAGAGCCTCGTAATCCTCACGGCAGACACCGTAAATGGTGATGTTGACCTGAGCAGGCGGGAGTCTGTGCCAGAGTCCCTTTATTTCATCAGTGAGGAGTGTGCCGTTTGTGTTTACGCTGAGGGAGAGCCCCATAGTAGCAAGCTGTTCGTAAATCTCAGGAAAATCCTTACGCAGAGTAGGCTCTCCGCCTGTAAGCAGGAGGAACACAAGACCTGCGTCCTTGCACTGTTTTGCAAGGGAAATCCAATCCTCTGAAGTAAGCTCTCTGCCTAAAGGTGCCATTTGTTCAGGTGTTAAGCGGACATAGCACATTTTGCATCTTAAGTTGCATCGGGGAGTAAGCTCAAAAATACCGCTGACTGGTATGCCCAGATTTGCACAGCGGCGGGTTAAAACACGTTTGATTTCTGTGCAGGAGGTAGGTGTCATGATGAAATCTCCTTTGAGAAGAGGGTTTTGTAAGCAAGGGCCACAGCATCCTTGTCAGGTCTGCAGCTAAGCTCCCAAACGGGAACACAGCCCAGCATATTTTGCAAAAGAAACGTAACTTTTTCCATAAATTCTTCATCCCATGGATTGAGGGTTGTCTGACTGTAAAGAGCAGAGAAAGCTTCAATCCCAAGGCGTCTTACAGAGTTTTCTTCAGCTTTTTTTAGGACAAATATGCCTGCAAGGGGGGCGGACTTGGGGCTGTAAATTCCTGAGGTTCCGCTCCAAATAGAGCCTCCGCCGTAGAATACACCGTCTTTGTCGGTGATTACACAGCGGTCGCCGTTGATGACCTCTGCTTTTGCGTAGGTTTTCCAAAGTTCAGCCTGAGTGGATTTGCCTGCACCTGACTCTCCGCAGAAAAGCACCACCTTACCCTGTGAAAGAACAACAGAGCTGTGAAGCAGGAAGGAGTTTAAGTGCATAAGGAGCATCTCGCCCCAGAGCAGGTGGGCACTGTGCCAGTATTTGCGATAAAAATCCCATTTACCGGCAGGATAGTAGAGTGTGTTTTTCAGATTTGGGCGTAAAAGACAGGCCACCTGACATCCATTCTCTTCAGTAAGAGGAGAATAAATACGCAGACGGCCTTGTTCGGTAAAATATATTTGAGAATCTCCGTCCGTGTATACAGGAGCGTTCTGAGGTATCAGGGGACTTTCAAGCAAAGTAACCCTGTACTCAACATCAGCATCCTTGCAGTCCGAGCATAAAAGCTCGGTGATACACTCAGGCAAAGTAAGCTCAGTAGGAAAAATAAATCTGACAGTAATGCCTGAAAAACGGATTAAACAGGAGTGCTCGCCGGACATATCAGGAGGTGAAGCAAGCACTGATTGCGGTGTGATAGCAGATTGAGTCGTTGTCCTGAATGTGAGCGGCATTTTCCTCACAGGGTGTGCTGAAAAGCTCAGGGAAAACAAACGCAGAGTCTCTTACCTGCTGAGGTGTATCATCGTCATTGCGAACGCAGACATTATCAAGGGAGTTAATCTGGATAGCACAAGCTGCAATTGACTGACTAAGCTTGTAGTGCTCTACAGCTACCAAAGGCTTCTGATATTTCATTTTCATAAGTATATCAACCTACCTTTCAGAGAAACAGAAAAACAGTTCTCTCTGTTTTAATCTAAAATCCACTCATTTTAATCTTCTATAAGAATTCCGTTTTCACGGAGAATTGAGACAAACTCTGTAACATCCGCCTGTGCGGTGTCAGGGTCTACATCGTAAGCATCAAGGAGGGCATTTGTAAGGCTCTCTGTTGTTTGCTCAGTTTTGAGCAGTTCAAAGAGAAATTGACCGCTGCCGCTGAGTGCCACCAAGCCCGAAAGCCCTTTAGCGGCTTCACCTGTGGGGATAGCCACGGTTTCACCTGCGACCTGACGAACAATATACCCGCTTGGGATACGCATATTCTTCCTCCTAAATTGTGTGAATAAGGGCAAAAAAGCCATACCACGACAAATACTTATTATTATTATAATGGTAGGTACTAAAAAATGCAATACTTTTTTGCATAAAAATTATGCTTTTTTTATCCAAATATTATTGACTGTGCTATACTCTAGTGCTATAATTTATTATGTATTTTAATAGGTAAAATAGGATAAAAGTCTTTGTTTTGTCGGAGGTGATACGATGGCAAATAAAAACAGAATATATTCGAAAAGTGCTAAAGCCAAGGGGTCAGCTAAGGTTGTGAGGGCTGCTGCCTTGATTATGGTTTTGCTGATTGTATGTACTGTTTTTGCCGGATGCGACTCAGGCGGAAGTGGGACTACCAACGCCTACTACGGTGAGCCTGTGACCGAGTATGCGGCATCCTCTGCCGACCTTTACTGTTTGGAATTTACCCGATACAACGGAGCTTTTGTAGAGGACGGACAGAACGAGCAGGTGGAAAACGTTGCGGCTGTATTAATAGAAAACCGTGCTCAGTGGTATCTGGACTATGCCAAGGTAACCTACTATGTAGGTGACAAAATTGCAACCTTTAATGTTACGGGACTTCCTGCAGGTGAGAAAGCATGGGTGCTGGAAGCAGAGAAGATGCAGATTGTGGGAGAACCCAACTTTGTTTTCCTTGACTGTGAGAGTACATTTCGCAAGGATGCGGTGCTTAGCACAAAGCTCCTCAGTGTGGAGACTGAGGATAACGTGCTTACAGTAACAAACAAGGCAAACAAGCCTCTTCAGAATGTGTGTGTATACTACAAGAACGTAAACTCTGACGGTAACTACTTAGGCGGTATAACCTATATGATAAGCTTTGATACTCTGAATGCAGGAGAGTCTGCACAGAAGTATTCAGCTCATTTTTCTGAAAATTCACAAATTGTTCGTTACAGTTTTCAGGAGTAAAAAACTCTAAAATAATTTACTATATACATTAATATAGTATTCACATAGATTTTTTTATTTTCATTGGGCAAGGGTTTGCCAAGTAAGAAAGGAGTAATATCCATATGAAAAAGTTCAAATTCTCAAGCAGAGTTCTGGCTTTTGTACTGGCTTTTGTAATGATAGTCTCACTGTTTCCGCTGAGTGCTTTGGCGGCAGTAGGCGACATTTACACAGGTACAGACAAAAGCTCAGGCATTAAAGAAAGTACTCTGAACCAAGAGGATACCATCAACTGGCCTATCAAGGTATACGACTACCTGTCAGACGGTATGCTTTTTGAGTTTGCACAGAGTAGCTTTTCAGCAACAAAAGGGTCTACAGCGTATGCAAATACATCATCAAAGGGTGACCCTGAGAAAAACCTTTACGGCGGTCAGTATGTTCTGGGTCAGCCCATGCCTTATGGTGGCACCTATGGTAATGACTATACAACAGATGTTGCCTATTCGGAGGCTGCATATAATATATATACCAGCAATGGTTGGGGTACGAATTTTAAGCGAACACCGGTAGCAGCAGTAAACTATTCTTCTCCTCGCTATTTACGCCTTACAATGCAGGCGAGTGCACACGATGGTAGTAGTAACTATTATGTATTCTATCCATCTTCAGCGGTGACTATAAATAATACACGTTATATGGTTATGGTGTATCGTTCTGGTGGCATTCCTACTTCAGGAACAGAGAATGGCATAACACCTATGTCTATTCTTATTTACACAGGTTCCTATGTCAGAAGGAATGTAGCAACTTGGACTAATTCATCAGGTTGGACTTATGTTGTTTATGATTTGTATAGTATGTTTGGTTCAAACTATTCCTATTACCATATGGGAATAAGACCAAACTTGTTCCAAAGCTCTGACTATCTTGATATTGCTCAGGTTGCGTTTTTTAGCGATAGCACATCGGCTAACACCTACGGTCAGCAGTGTGTTGCTTTTAATAACGAACCCGGTGAATATATCAGCGGTTATAATGGTCTTTATTGGAATGAAGGTAACAATACCGCTTTCGGTTTCCTGTTTCCTTCCAATAGTGCAAACTGGTACAATGGCGGCGGTGCTGCAGTAGCAGGTAATGATTCTACACGCTACTATACCCACCAGATTGGTTACCGTATTCCTGAGTACAAGAGCGGTGCAGATACCTACAATCAGAACCGTAAAACGGGTAAGGACTCTGACGGCAGATTTAACGGTACAGGCAATCTGCAGGGTGAAAACGGTATTTATTACATAGACGCACAAGGCGGCGGATATGGTTATCAGTACTCTGATAACTATCAGGAAGAACATCCGAACGCAACAACCTTTGATATGTCAGAACTTGACTTCGGCGGATATAACCTGCTTACAGAGGGTATGGGAGGCCTTTGGACTGCAGGACTTTTGCAGAGTACTCTTGGTAAAGACGGTTCTCCTCAGTACAAGCAGGAAACAGTAGAATATCTTGCTGACCTTTTGAGCAAGACTCTGACAATTCCTCAGTATGCCGACAGTGATTCATCCATAGGATATCCTAACTATAACTTCGTTGCAGGTGTTAAGAATGCAGAACAGTACGGTACAACTGCCGGTAAGGCAAACGACCTGGCACAGGGACTGAGAAACTGTCTGGGCATTGTTTTTACAAAGGGCAACACCAAGGGTTCAACCCCAAAAATGGGTAGCTATGCAGATACCCTTGCAAAGGCTGATAACCTTAAGGGTGCGTTTTTGACCGTTGCAAACGGCGGTTACATCACAACCTGTATGGATGCGGCTTACTATCTGCTTCATAACCTGTTTGTAGATAACTCCTACAATGAGCTTCAGGATGACTTCACCTACCTTACACTTTCAAGCGCAGAGCTTTCAAGCGGCGGTACTGCCTATGTTTTTGACGGCGGC
>JAZQIX010000004.1:0-264774 GCA_045541275.1 Ruminococcus sp. | reverse complement strand
TTCTTCAACAATACCGTTCTTAGGCTCTGCAAAGATAATTGAGCAATCTGCACCAACAGTATAGAAGCCGGGCTCAAGTGCTTTGCCATTAGGACCGCAAAGACCGTTGAGCTTGGTTTCGTTCAGCCAATACTCTCCTTCTCCGAGTGCATAGTACTTGATACCGAAGCAGTAATACTTACCTGTTGTTTCGTCGTAAACAAGACCCTTTGCTACCTTTACATCATTTTCATAGTAGTAAAGTTTGCCGTCTTCTTCAACAATACCATTCTTAACAGTAGGAACTTCAGGCTCTGTAGAAGGAGGATTGATCATCTTACCGTCAGCATCAAACTCATACTCACCCTTAGGAAGCAAGTCATTGTTTCTGGAAACATAATATGTCTGAGACTTAACTGCCTTAAATGTGGAGTTGATATAGTAATAATAACCATCTACTTCAACAAGACCTTTGTATACACAGATACCGTTTTCTACATAATATGTTCCTGTTTTGCCTTCGTATGTACCTTCGTAAAGACCGGTGTAGTTTTCTAACCAAACACCATTGTCATCAAAGATATGGTATTTATAACCAAGATCTGTACTAATCTTTACCTGAATAAGACCTGTAACAGCATAGATATCTGAGAAATAGTATTTCTTACCATTGAATTCTTTCCACTTGGACTCGTAAGATGCGCCGCCTTTAACCTGTTCGCCTGCCCACCAAGCAGTGATACCTGCGCCATCGTGTTCCCAAGCAGCATCTATAAGAACATAGTCAACAAATGTATATGTATGGTCATCAATAGTTTGTTCACCATTAACAGCAGAACCATCTGCGGAGAAGTAATATACATTGCCATCAATTGTCTGCCAACCTGTAAGAGCTTCACCATCAACATAGTAACGTGTTTCATGGCAATCGTCGCAGGTATATAAGCCGTCTGCTGTTACTTCAAAGGAGTGACCTGTTGCAGGAACTGTTGTACCCCATTCGATAACAGAGCCGCAACCGGCGTGGTTGTCACATTCTGTTCCGAGGTTGTCAACGGTGCCGCAAGCACAGCCAACGCAATATAAACGACCTGTGTAACCTGCTTCTGTGCAAGTAGGTGCTTTACTCTGTGCATCGCCTGCTGTGTGAATATGGAAACTCCATTTGCCCTGTCTGTCTGTAACTGTGTAGTAACGGTTCATTTCTGTCTGAATTACAGTTTCGTTTGCGGAGAATGTTTCTGTACTGCCGTCAACGTATGTAACAACGCCGGTTTCTGCGCCAACTACCAATCTGTAATCTCTTGTACCGTCAGAATACCACATAGCGTGAGGTGTAAGAATGTAGTATTTATCCTGCATTGAAGGATTATCGGAAATATACTTTTCACGAATGCCACTTGCATCCATCCAACCCTCTGCCATCCAAATACGGATAGGCAGTTTTGCGAGAATTGTTGTATCTGCAACTTCTGCTTTTGTACGGGTAAATGTGATTACTGCATCATTATGGTTGTTGATATAATATTCTGCTTTAAATCCAGAAGCAACTTCCATACCTTCCAATTCCCAAGTATTTACATAATCAAGATTGATTGTGGTTGTTACGGATTGGATTTCCGCAATATTATCAGCAACGATATTGAGCCAGTAAATAGAGCCTGTGGGCAACAATTTATCAGTAGCAGGTGCTTCCAGACGAACTGCGCTCTTTTCAGTGTTTACAACGATTTTACGAACGATATTACCAACGTTGCCCTGAATATCGCTGATTTCAACAACGATTGTATGAACACCATCGTTCAAGTACAAGTCGGAAACGATAACTGCACCGCCTGCGGTTACTGTAACGTTGTTTGTTACCAATACGCCGTCAACGTAAACCTTTGCGGAATTACGGTCCAAGCCTATAGCGTTGGATTTTTTGGTATTTTCGTAAGCCTGTGCCTTGAATGTGATTGTATTAACGTTGATTGTCTGACCGGAAATTTCAGGATCGCCCAAAGTTTCGTCAGAAATGTTCATGTTTGTGAAATACGGATTTTCACGATCGATTGTTGCATCGGAATAGTCAACCGTGATATCGTCGATGAAGTATGTGATGTTCTGATAGTAGTTGTAGCTGCCTGCGCCGGCTGTGTAGTGGCTGTTGATTTGGATATAATCAAAAGAAGCATAGTTTTCAAGAACTTCCCAGCTGAAATAGTACCAACCGCCATTTTCGATTCCATCAGTGGATGATAATACATCTTTGAGTTTCTTGTCAATACGTGAAGAACCGCCGTCAACCTTGCATACACCGATGGAAACCTGCATAGAATCGATATTAATTTCTGCAGGGAGATACATCCAGAAACCAACGCTTACTGCATCGGTCAAAGCAAGAGGCTCAGGGAGGTGAATATCTGTCTGACCGTGACAGGAAGCGGTAACGTTTGTCCAGTCGATATTAACGCCCATAGCGTAGCTGCCGTTTTTGACTTTACCTGTTGCACTGTCTGCCAAATAAACCTTACAGGGAATATCCAGGCCGACAGGGGTGTTTTTACCGGATGCGAACCCTCTGTAGCCAAAGTAGCTGTTCTTACGAGTGTCAGAAATGTGCCAGCCGTAGATGTATTCGCCTGTTTCTGTTGCTTCGTCACCGTCAACATTACCGGTATTGGAGCTGTCTACAACGAATACTCCGTCTTCGAAATTGTAAGCTATTTCAGAAGCTTTTCCGAAACGGATTTCAGCGGTAATTGCTTTGTCGGTCTGTCCGCAGATAACTGCTGTGATAGTACCTCTTTCCAAGCCTGTGCTTTCATCGCAAGCAGTGAATTTGTCGCCACTGATTGTACCCAAAGCGTTGTCTGACAATGTATAAACGATATCACCATCGCTATAGGAAACATCGTTCTGACCATTGTTTGTTGTTACAACAACAGGTAATACAAGAGTATCGCCGTAGCCGATAACAATGGATTCTGTTCTGAACTCAATGTCAGGAAGGACAATGTTAATCGTTGCTTCGCCTACAACTTCATCGCTATAAACGAGCTGTGCAGTAACTTCACCGAGTTTTCCATTGGATGTGAATACACCGTTTTCGATTGTACCGAAAGAAGAATCTGCAAGCTGCCATACAGCATCAGCAGGAATATCAGCGGGAGTACCAACCATGTCAGTACCGAGCGCATTGAATGTTACGGTAGAATTAGGTGTGTAGTAATCATTATCTGTGGAAATGTGTGCTTTGTAAAACTCACCGTTTGCAGGAGCTGTGGAGATAACGAGAATACCGTGTGTTGTAGGTCTTTCGGAACCATCGGAAGGCTTGCAGTTGAGCTGAAGCTCTTCGCCAGGACGCTGAGAAAGGAATGCAGAGGAACCGCCGCCGTCGCCGTTAACTGCCTGAACACAACCGAGAGAGAGCATAAATTCTGCCATCTCATAGTTTGTAAAGCCTGCAGAGTAAGGAGACTGACGACCGTCATTCATTACCATTACGAATGTACCGTCTTCCTTAATACCAACAAATGAACGTGATGCACCATTTGCTGCATTGTTATCTACACTGTACTGATTTACTCCGTCCTTGACAAGGAAACCAAAGTTTGCAGGAATAACCTGTTCTTCCCAGCCTGTAATAGCACTGGATGTGGAACGGATTTCTACCTTAGGCATATCAGCAGGTCTTGCTTCGCCGTTCTTCTCATCGAAATTGATAACTACGCAAGTTTGTGCTCCAGCGGTCTGACCCATGCTGTTTACATACATTTCACCATCGAGAACCATGTAGCCGAGAGGTTCGCCTACGAGTTCAGGGTGCTGTGAATAGTAATCACCTGTATACCAGCTGAGAGAAAGGTTCATAGCGGCAACGACGTTACCGTAGCCGTTTGCTTCTGCCCATTTTGCCTGTTCGGACATAACCTGAACACCGTATTTACCGGGTGTAGGAACCATTCCTTTGTAAGAAGGTATTACCTTAGTGTAGGGGTTAGAAAGATCTACCTCTACCACATGGGCAACCTGACGATGACTCAGATCATCGTTGTTGAGTACGATTTCGGACTCGGTAATACCGGGAGCGAGCTCGTAATCTTTTTTGGAGATGACATTATAGTAGTCATCATGTGCTGTGTAATCAACCGATGCATACGATGTAAACGAGGCAGCTACCATAATAGTAACCAGCATCACCAAGGTAAGCACGAAGACTACACTTTTTTTGAGTGTTTGTCTCATAATAAAAACTCCTTTACTGATTTTCTTCAATTTTTTGATACCAGAGATCGAAGAATATCTCTGCAGACAGTCGTGTGTTGTTTGATAAGTTTATCTTTACTCCTTTCTTTATAAATTTATTAAATTTTTAATAAACACTTGGATAAAAATTAAATACGATATGCTGTAAAACAATGATGGGTTTTTTGTTTTTCTTCAGGTGGATCTTCTTCGTAGTCTCCATACAAACTACGTAAATACGTATCATATCCTATTGGTGCCGGAAACTTTTCGCCATTAAAAGTCACTTCTATTGACTCTTCAAAAATTTCTGCTGAAATAATTTCTCGTTCTCCATATATGCACCAAGACTTACACCCTAAATAAGAACTTGCTTTTTGGTTATTATGTTTGCATTGATTAATAATAGACTTTACAAAGTATTTACTTCCAAGAAGTTTCAAAAAGGCCATTGTAATCCCTTTAAGCATTCTTTTTACAGGGTTGATAGAGTTGGGCTTTACCAATTTAGTTAATTCTAACAAATGAATCTTTCTGCTGATTGATTGAACCTCTTTTTTTGCTTCATCTAAATCTGACGCCCATGCATCCAAGGGGAAAATATCGATATCAACTCCGAGAACAACACCATTGTTTATATTGAATTCGTCTTTTCTTGTTGTCATATCGCATAATTTAGAAAACGGAAATCTAAAAAGAGGATTTCTTTCAAATGCAAAAAGTTTATAACGATCATCATCAATAAATACCGAAAGTAACTTGTTATAGTCTTCTCTTGGTACAAATATATCAACATCGTCATCCCAAGGAATGAAATCTTTATATTTTATTGCTCCCAGTAACGTCCCGTTTGATAGAAAATAATTTATATGATTTTCTTTACAGAAAACATCGAATTTTTTTAACAAATCAAATTCAACCTGTTTAATCTCTTGCAGCGATAATTGTTTCATATAGATATATGTACTCCTTAAACCTTTCATTTTGATCGAATTCTCTTGCTTTCAGTACACAATGTTCTGTCAAGTAAGGTTTGTCAATACAAATGCGGATAATTTCTTTTTCAAGGGATTCCACATCATCACACTCTACTACAGAGCCACAAGTTTCGTCTATCATTTCAGGACTTCCTCCGGTTCGAAATGTCAAAACAGGGGTCCCGCAAGCAATTGACTCCATATTAACTGTAGGATAATTCTCTTCCCTGGTTGGTTGTACAAATATATCGGCTGCTGAATATATCTCGGCAAGTTCTTTTTGATTTTGAGTACGATGAATTGAAATAACATTTGAAGGTAATTGTTTATCTACTTTTGCATCGGTTCCTACAAGTACTATTTTATATTCATCTGAAAGTCTTTTTGCTAAGTCAATAAACACATCCAAACCCTTACGCTCGTTCCACCCCAGGGATAAACCAAGAACCATATGTTGTTCTCTCGTAATCCCATACTTTTCTCGAAAATTTGATGCGGTAGGCTTAAAGATTTTCAGATTTATACCATTATTTATTACTTGAATATGATATTTTTTTAAATATGATTGCTTAACAAGTTCACCAAGCCATTGTGAGGGAGTGACAATAGTCAAATTATCAAGACTACAAAAACACTCTTTTTTCATATGCCACATTTTATTTGTTTTATCACGGTAACTTGCTATAGGATATTCCTTTAGATTGTTGCATCCTCCACAACCTTTAATCCACTTTTGGCATTTAGAAAAAGAGAAATGAGCACATCCACCAGTAAAAGACCAACAATCATGTAATGTCCATACCACCGGCAATTTGCTTTTATTGATAAAATCAAACAATGTTGGAATATGAAGATACCAACCATGAATATTATGCAAGTGGATAATATCCGGTTCAAACCCTTCTATCTTCTTTATTAACTTTTTTGTTGCAATACGTGAATAACAGCCATGATTGCCAAACAACCTGGACATAATCATATGAAAGGACTTATTACATAGATTTCCAACAAGAAAATGTTCTTTTTTTTCAGTTTTATGCCATGAGAAACCCGTGGCACATATGGACTTACCGCCCTTTTCAAGCAACCTATCAGATATGGAAAACATTATTTTCCCTGTACTTCCATACGGCACTGCATTTATCGCAAACACTTTCACAATATCGCCTCGAATATAGTATGATAATTAAAAAATGTCTCCCACAGCGGATTTGAAAAAAACGAATAGTATCTTGCGACATAAATTGTTAATATCAAAGCTGGAAACACACATATATTAATAATCCGAATCCATCTCTTGCCCGGATTATTTATATGGTATTCGATGATTGAAGGAATAGTAATTATCGAAAAAATATCAAAGTACATCTGAATTCTGGTAATCATCGAAAAATGAATTGCTAACATTCCTATAAATAAACCAATTAAATACAATTTACCGCAAATAAGCTTATAGCCCTTCAAATGGACAAGGTTTATGGCGACATATACGAAATAAACTCCTGTTAGAAGCGTTGCTCTCAGAGAATTGGTGCTTCCTTGGGAGTAATGATATAAATAATCAGTATTATCAAAAACTGACAATCCTGTTTCGATTAACCTGGTAACAACGGTTCCTTCGATTAATAAAAAAATCATTCCTCCCACAAGCAAAATAGTTTGTATCTTATTCATCTCTTTATCGTTGACAAAAAAGTAAAGTAAAATCAATACAAGTGCAGACAAATGAAAAGTAGATGCCAATAATATCAAAAGTACATATTTAAAAAAGTTTCTTTCCTGGAGATATTTTGATGCAATAATGAAAATACACATAGCAATGCATTGACGTATTGAAGATAAATTCAATAAAAATAAATATGGATTGATTAAAAAAATAACAACCGCTAATCCTTGAAATAAACCATCCAATTGTTTATTAATCAATCTATAAATAATAAAAAGGAAAAAAAGCGATGTGATCGCAATTAACAGGTAAAAGCTTGGTGTGATTTTATTTAATAAAGTATATAATATTTCGTTATCAAATACTACGCCGCCATTCTTGATAATTTCAAACGACTTCATATATGAATTGTAATCATTACCATAATTATATCTAAATATCGCAAATAAGGATAACAGAATAAAGGAACCCTCAATAAGTCGAATATGTTTAACTCTGGAAAAACTAAATATAATTGCCAATACTAATATTAAATGAACCAATCCTTCACCTCCCTCTAAAAATTCTGTATATTAATTATAGCCTCAATCACATAAGAACTCTCCAAATGACTCTTAGCATATTCTGCAAAATTCTTTTTCATTGATTTATTTTCACAAGCTTCAATCATAATTTCTTCAAAAGACAATTCACCAGAAGGAATTAAGTATAAGAAATCTTGATAATAATTCGGCATACCGTCAAGCAAATATGCAACAACAGGTTTTCCTGTCATCAGATACTCGATATTTTTTGATGGAAATGAATATTTTGTATATTCCTCATTGTTAGATCTTGGATTTACAAGCACATCTGCCAAATCAATGTATTCTTGAGCTTTTGATGCGGTAACCATACCTTTATACTCGATTCTTTTATCAACCATTGCCATTTCTTCTACATATGCTCTTGCATCTCCATCGCCGCAAAGAACCAAGCGATAATTAGGATCTTTAATTCGAATAAAAGAATCTACCAACTCTTTTATACCAAACTTCATATTAATTTTTCCGGTATAGACTATTCGCTTAATACCATCAGAAACTACATTTGTTTTCTTCGTTTGATAAGAATCTACATCAACAATTCCCTCAACAACCAAATAAGGCCGGTCGCCAACACGAAGAATATCTTTCATTGGTTCGGTTAAAAGAACAAATGAATCGATTCTGGCAATAAAACGAGCCATATATTGTATGTCAATTCTTTTGAAGAAATCATACAAGCCTCTACCTGTTTCATTCAGATTCATATATTGAGGAAGATCTGGAACAACCAAACAAATTTTGCTCTTAGGTTTCAGTCCTTTTGCATAGATAGCTGCATCAAGAAAAGGAGTATGTGGACAATAAACCAGAATTAAAAACTCATCTTCGAGCTCATTATCAAAATAACATTTTATCGCTTTTTTTAACGATTGAGCTCGCGATATATTTCGAACTCCCCATATGTTATTAAACGAAACATATTCATAATTATTACATTCTTCTGCAAAACCCTTAAATCTACTTTTTGTAAATCGCATGGGATATGCTCCTATAAAAGGCGCTGAAATAACCTTATATTCAATTTTATTTTTTTCAATGCCATGTATAAGCTTTTTCTGAAATATGTTTGCTGATTGTTCAGCATAGCCTTTTGTGCAAGATAAAATCTCTTGCTCATATACTTCGGCATATACACCACAAATTACAAGTATTTTCATTTTCACCTTTCAATCAATATCTTACAAAACAAATAAGGGGAACTAAAAAAACCTAAGCATAAATACTTAAAAGTATTTCCCCAAGAATTCATTCGAAGGTAAGTATATGCTATAACTGCATAATGCCTTGCTTTTATGTACTTAACAGATTTTCTGCTGATTTGATCAAAATATTTTCTTTTGTGTTGGTACAAAGAATTTTCACCATTAATTTTTACATATCCGCTAGAAAGCCCACTTTCTCCGGTATGAACATATGCCTTGACATCACAACCAGAAAGATATCCGAATTTTCCGTTACTTTCAATTGCACGTTGCATTAAATAAAACTCGTCACCAACATTTATCAGAGGAAATCCATTAATAGCTAAAATAAACTCTTTTCTGAACATCAAAGTATCGGTTCCGGTTAAATGATATTTCAAGTGAATTTCCAATAAATTCTCTTCGGATGTCTCATTTAAATAAGATCTTATTCTTTTATCAACCAGTTTATCTTTCTTGTTATAAAGATTCAAATCCGTTATTGAATAGTCGAATCCTCCATTTTGCATAAAAGTTACCTGTTTATTTACTTTACAAGGAAGATATATATCATCATCGTCCAAAAAAGTAATATATTCTCCAGAAGCTGCCTTTATACCAATGTTACGAGTCTGAGCTGAACCCAGATTTGAATCATTCGCTATATATTTTAATAAAATATCCGGAAAAGCTTCTCGAAACTTTTCCACGAGACATTTCACCCTTATATTCCATTCATTATCCCCGTTATCATCAACAAGAACTATTTCGATTGGCGAATAATTCTGCTCTGTTATCGATAACAATGCCCTATATAGAGGATCACATCTTCTATAAGTTGCTACAATAATACTTACTAGTGGTTTCATTTTGTCACCAAATTTTCTTTCGTTTCTTCCTTCTTCCTCATTTCTCCTGTGCCGCCTTCAACAACGCCATCATGTTTGAGAACTGATTTAAATGTACCAAAGAAACATTTACAGTCAAATCCGAAACTCAGATTCTCTACGTATTCACCATCAAATCTGGCTTTCAGAGGAATCTCAAGTTCATCGCGTCCGTTTATTTGTGCCCAGCCTGTAAGGCCTGGTTTTACATCATTTGCACCGTATTTATCACGTTCTTCAATCAGGTCATACTGATTATACAGAGCAGGTCTGGGACCAACAAAAGAAATCTGACCAAGCCAGATATTATAAAGCTGCGGAAGCTCGTCGATAGAAAACTTACGGATTATTTCCTGGAAATTTGTCATCTTGATTGAGTTAAAATCAAGCTGATGTGTAGCTACATCTCTGGGAGCTGAAACCGGCATAGAGCGGAATTTCAACATAATAAACTCTTTTTTATGTAAGCCGACTCTGCGTTGTTTGAATAAAACGGGTCCGGGGTTATCGATTTTAATGATTACAGCAACAACTAACATAGGAATTGCTAATACGATTATTGCGATTGTTGACAAGAAAATATCAATAAAACGCTTGATAAAAAGCTTATACATACGAAATTTATACACCCCGAAATCCAATCTGAATGTTGAAAGAAAATCATACCTGAAAAGAGTGATAAATAAAATTTTACTCTACAGGTTCGTAAAACAAATCAATAATAAGTTCTTCCACATACTCTTTGTCAGGATAGAACTCCATATAATTCTCTCCCTTGCTGTATTCACCTTCAAGTGAACGGATTTCTGTAAAATCGTAAGAAGAAATATTATCAAAAAACATTTCCAGCTCACTGATACTGCAATTGGAAACCATGTAATCAGACAATTTATACAAAGTGTCTACAACAAAGGAATCATCATTGTTTGCACGATGTGTAGCTTTTTTGATAAGTGCACCAAGGTACTGTCGCTGACGTTCCATTCTGTTAAGGTCTGTGGCATCTTCCATTCCTTTACGTGAACGTACATAAGTGAGGGCGTGCTCCCCTGAGAGAGTAACAGTCTCACCCTGCACAAGGGTTTCGTCTAATGAACTAAAATCATCAAGAACAGTAACCTCTACTCCCCCTACGAGGTCATTGAATACGGGAACAGAATCCATAGTCACAGAAATGTAGTTGTGAATATTCTTGTTCGGAATAATGCTCAAAACAGAGTCAACAGTATTACGGCAGCTTTCTTTACCGCCATCACCGTATGTATGAGCAAGAGCAAGCTGCTCATGTGCAGTTCCCACCTTCTCACCCGCAAGGCCAAGAACAGCATTATCAACCATAGTATCACGATTAATTTGAACAGCTGTACAGTTAGAAGCTCTGTTATCCATTACAAAAAGCATCAGAAAATCAGCCTGACGGTCATTGTTGTAAGAGTCGGTTTCTATTTCTCCATCAAACTTATCAAGACCTAGAACAAGCATGGTATCTACATTTTTTTCGCGGTACTTCTGTCCATTGAATGTGACTGTGTTGTCAGCAGGCGTAGGAACAGGAACATTGCCCTGCTGATTTTCCCATATGTGGAGTATCAGCAAGGCTACGGACGCAACTATAACAACTGCCAGAACAAGTGAGATTGTTTTCAGCAGTTTTTTTCTGTATTCTTTCTTTTCACTTTTTGAGTGATGATGTCTCATGCTTTCTTCTTGTTAATCACAACAACTGTTGATGTAATAAAAACAAATGCAACTGCACCTGCAAGAAGTGCAAGTGTGGGGTCACCTGTTACGGGAGAAATTGTTTCAGCCTTTGTGGAATCAACAACAATTGCAAATGTGGAAAGCTCATCAGCTGTAAAGATAAGGTAGCGATCATCCTCAACTGTTGCATTATCAATAAGAATCCACTCACCGTTGAGGTACTGGATAAGGCCTGCAAAACCCTTGAGTGTATCTGCGGAAATCTTGATCGTAAATGCACCATGCTCATCGTGCTTAATACAATCTGTAACATCAATATGGAACAGGTCGCTTACTGCAAGATCAGAAGGAAGAATGTTAAGGTCATTTACAATAGTATTAAGACCTGAGAACATATCTGTAAGATCTGATGAGTTCTTAATCTGATTGTAGGCATCCTCCATTTCGTTCTTGTCAGCATCGCTGAGCTCGTCTCTGTCGCCATAGGAGGTGATATCAAGTTTAGCAGTACAGCCGTCACTCTCGTTCTCATATTCCACGATAACAGGAGCATCATTGCCGGATGGGCTGTTAACAAAGGAACCTGGTGCAGCACAAACAGTTACGCTGAGAGCAAACACCATAACCAGTGCCAGACAAATTGCAAATACCTTTTTCATTTTAATTCATCCTTTCAAGATAAAATAATTACTTAATATTGATTATCCGATACAATCAGAGGTAAACAGTAATTCTCTCTGAAAATCGGTGAAATCCTGTAGAAACTCACCGCCAAGCTTTTTACTTATTATGTCAAAAGCCTGACCGATATACGGAGGTCGGTGTGACAGATTATGACAATCTGAACCGATAAAGTGTATTCTTCCGGATTTGAGCATTGATACAGCTGTTCTTCTTGTGCACAAACTATTAAAAAAACTTGCGTTCACTTGAAAAAGAATTTCGCAATCAAGAAGCCTTGCAAAAACATCTTTATTCTGATAAGAAATATACCGCTCGATATGTGCAAGAACAAGTGTTATACTACCTGAACAGGCAATTTGCATCAACTCTTTGATCGCTGTTTCTGACCATTTGCACACAGGCATTTCCATAAGCAGAAGCTTACTGTCCCCTATCTTGAGCTTTTGGAGATTATCAAGATGGCTTATACCTTCATAATATGCAACCTCAGCTCCGAGAAGTATATTCGGGGAATTGGCTTTATGATTTCCGATAAGCTCATTGTATGCAAAATGACGCCTGCTCAAGAAAGCTTCAACGGTCTCCCGTTCAGGAAAAAAATGTGGGGTTGCAACTACAGTATCGACACTTTGCTTTGAAAGCATTGAAAGCATCGTAATACTTTCATCAATACTTTTACTCCCATCGTCAACACACGGAAGTATATGGCTGTGAAAATCAATCATTTTGACTCTGAACCTGATGATGTGTAATACTTGCGGTAGTACTTGGAGTATTTCTTGTATCTGCTGTGACCGCCACCTGAATTTTCAGATTCGTTCATTACACAACCGAGAACATTTACATTGGAAAGCTTAAGCTGTCTGAAGCAAGCTTCAAGTTCTTTCTTCTCTGTATAATCTTCTCTGATAACAACAATCATACCTGTTATATATTTGGAGATAGCCAGGGCATCTGAAACAACATTCACAGGAGGAAGGTCAACTACTATATAGTCAAATTTTTCAGCAGCAATTTTAAGAATTGACTCCATTCTGCGTGAGCCGAGAAGCTCTGAAGGGTTGGGAGGCAGTTCGCCTGAAGGCATAACATACCAGTTTTCAAGAAGATTTGTCTTGAAAACACCCATCTGATGTGACTCAAAACCCATAAGAAGGTCTGTAAGACCTGGGGTACTGCTTATTTCCATCTTCTTGGCTACACTGGGGATTCGCAGGTCACCATCAATCAGAAGAACACTTTTACCGCTTTCTGCAAGAACGTATGAAAGGTTGATTGCAGTTGTACTCTTACCCTCACCTCTCATGGAGCTTGTAACACCGATGATAGGACATTTGATTCCTTCGGGAAGTGTAAAAGAAAGGTTTGCTCTTAACAGTTTATACTGTTCGATAGCTGTAAATTCCAGATTCTTATGCAGAGTTTTCTTGTTGACTGCAGCGTCAAAGAAAAATCTGTTGCTTGATTTCTTTTTTGTTGCCATTATCTTTTACCTCCTTACTTTGTGTTCTTTTTTCTCTGATAGTAGTATGCATAATGTTTATCTGAGGTACCAAGGAGGTTAGGAACTTTTGCAAGAACAGGATAATCGTAGGTTCTGAGGATATATTCATCATCATGAATTGTATCGTCAAGAAGTGCTATGATTACTACAACAACAAGCGCAAAAACTGCTCCAAAAAGTAAACCTACTGCGGTAAATCTGGTGATACTGGGGTAAACCTTCTTTTCTTCCACTGCACCGGTATCAACTACCTTCATGGAGCTACCCTCGATGATCTCAGAAATTGTATCAGGCAGAACTTCTGCAATGGTATTTACAATTTCAGCAGCCAGATACGGGTCATCGGTGGTTACTGTTACTCTCAGGATCTCAGTGTCATTAACAGAAGAAGCATCAATCATATAATAAAGGTCTCTCCATGTATAACCTTCAAGTTCTGCTTTACTAATAACTTTATTAAGTGTGGTTTTGTTTTTGAGAATTTCACTGTATGTTTTTACCAGACTCTGAGCAGCAATAAGTTCTGAAGAACTGATGCTGAAATTCGCACTGCCAAGAGAAAAAGAACTGTTGTTAACGTATAGCATTACAGAAGATGAATATTCGGGAGTAATGAAAAAATTTGCATAAGAAAAAGCAATTATACCTCCAAGAAAAGATACGAGCAGAATAAGCCAGATCTTCTTCCAGATGTGTTTAACAACATGAAGTAAATCTATAAAATAATAATCCTGTGCTTTTACATTATCATTTGCCATTATACGATACCCCTTATTGATACAAAAAGTTGTTTGTCATGCTACAAGTTATACTAACTCACAATCGACATTATAATACATATAAATATTATCACAACTGAAATGTAAATACAAGTAATATTTATTAATATTTAATAAAAGAACTAATTTTTATAACAGATTATAATATAAAGGAAATAAATACAGGTGAAATCTCCCCGCAATGAAGAAGCGGACAGGAAAACCTGTCCGCCTTAGAGGTTTTTGTTCTGTTATCAGCCGCAGGTTGAACCCGAGCAACCGCTTCTGAGCATAAAGCTCTCGCAATCGGTGCACTTCTTTTCTGTGGGGTTAGCTTCGTGAGTGCCGATTTTAATTGTATCAAGCTTGCAGTAGCCCTGCTCTGCGTTATTGTAAGCACAGCTTCTTACAGAACAATGAATACATTTATTAACATTGTTGTCCATCATCTTTTTCTCACCTCGATATTATTATCTCCTCTGTTTTTCTGAGTATGCATAGCACATATCCTTAATTAAACGGATATTATATACAGAGGTGTTTTTTATGGTTGAAATCATCCTGAGTTTTATTGTTATTATATTCTCCCTTACAGGTGCTGTTTCTTTTATGAGGTTTCTTCTATTCAGAATTTACAGAAGTAAACAGGACAAAACAATTATGTTGATTTCTCCTGCACAGGGAAATTGCGAAGATATAGAATATACACTTAGAAGCTGTGCCGCTAAAGTCAGATGGATGGGAAAGGTCAGACCTTACAGAGTAATTTGCCTTGACAAAGGTATGAACGAAGCCACAAGGGATATATGCAGAAAAATCTGTGCCGAATATGAATTTATGAGTATAATGAGCACAGAAGAATTAAATAAAATTCTATAAAAGCAAAAGTAATTATTCTTACATAGAATTTTAAATATTGTAAGTAATTTTTTCTGATTAGTCTTATTAAATTATTGTTTGGATAAATAATTTGTAGTATAATATAAAATATATAGTTTATTATTTCAGAGGATATTTATGGCTTCAGAAGAAATGTATGAGGTATGCGGTACGGTTGAAAGAATCGTATTTCGCAATGAAGAAAATGAATATACAGTATTGGAGCTCGGCTGCGGTGATGATACCATCACTGCAGTCGGGATTATGCCTATGGTTTTTGAGGGCGAGGAGCTTAAGCTTATCGGCAGCTTTACAAGCCACGCAACTTATGGTCAGCAGCTTTCTGTCTCTGCCTTTGAGAGGGGTATTCCCACTTCTGTACTCGGAATACTCAAATACCTTTCAGGCGGAGCAGTAAAAGGTATCGGTCCTTCTACTGCTGCCAGACTTGTGAAGGAATTCGGAGATAACACCCTTGATGTGCTTGAAAATGACCCTGAGAGAGTAGCAAGATTAAAGGGAATTTCTATTGAAAAAGCCAAGAGCTTCAGCGAACAGCTAAGGGCAAACACAAGTATCCGGGAACTTCTGATGTATTTGGGTGCTTTCGGTATAAGTCCAACAGATGCAATCGCCCTGTGGAAAAAATTCGGTAACGATACTATACAGATTATTGAAGATAACCCCTACTCTCTGTGTATAGAGGGCAGTGATATCAGCTTTGAAACTGCAGATATGATTGCTGGAAAGAAAAACTTTGCCCCTGACAGCAGTCTGCGAATACGAGCAGGTCTTGCCTATGTGCTGAGGCACAACAGACGTTCAGGACACACCTGCGTTCCTCAGGATAAACTTCTAAGTAAAACAGCTGAATTTCTTCAGGTAGAAATTATCAGCACACAATCCGCTTTGGAAGGAATGATAACAGACGGAACCCTTGTGCGAGATACTTTCCATGACAGAGAATTCATATTTCTGCCTGACCTGTATCAAAGTGAGAGTTATACAGCTGCAAGAATGAAGATGCTACTCCGTTATCCTGTTGCACCCATGAGTGATGCACAACGGCTTATTGAGGATGTGGAAAAACGCACGGGAATCACGTATGCTGACCTGCAAAAGGAAGCTATTATGCAGGCTTTGCAAAAAGGACTTCTGGTACTTACAGGCGGTCCCGGTACAGGAAAAACCACCACTTTGAATGCAATAATCAGTATATTAAAGAGCAAAGGACAAACTGTGCTTTTAGCCGCCCCTACAGGCAGAGCTGCTCAGAGAATGAGTGAACTTACAGGCTGTGAAGCAAAAACTCTCCACCGTTTGCTTGAGGTTCAGTATAACAGAGACGACCGACCCGAATTCAAGAAAAACGAAATGAATATGCTCAACTGCGATGCTCTTATTGTGGACGAGCTTTCTATGGTAGATACTCTGCTTTTTGAAAGTGTACTGCGTGCTCTTCCTTTGGGATGCAGGATTATCCTTGTAGGTGACAGCGACCAGCTGCCCTCTGTTGGGGCAGGCAATGTGCTTGCAGATTTGGTTGCATCAGAGATTATCCCTGTTGTTGCTTTAAAAGAAATATTCCGCCAATCACAACAAAGCCTTATTGTAACTAATGCTCACAAAATAGTCTCAGGGACCATGCCTGAACTCAACATTAAAGATAATGACTTTTTCTTCCTGCCCTGCCCTAATCCCACTCAAGCAAGAGAGTTGATAGTGAGTTTATGCACTGAGAGGCTTCCGAGAAGCTACGGTCTCTCCCCTGTTAGCGACATTCAGGTACTCTGCCCGGGCAGAAAGGGAATTTTAGGAACCTATGAGCTTAACCAACATCTGAGAGAAGCTCTGAATCCACCTGCAAAAAACAAAGACGATGTAACCTTTGGGTTTTCTGCTTTCCGCACCGGGGACAAAGTTATGCAGGTTAAGAATAACTACAACATATCTTGGCTTAAAGAGTCTACAGGTGAATACGGAGAGGGTATCTTTAACGGAGATATCGGTATTGTTCAGGCAATTGACAAAGTTTCAAAGCGAATGCAGATAAAATTCGATGACAGGATTGCTGTTTATGACGGAGACTGTGCAGGAGACCTTGAACTGAGTTACGCTTGTACAGTACATAAAAGTCAGGGTAATGAATTTGAGGCGGTGGTTATGCCTCTGATAAAAAATTCTCAGTACCTTTACTACAGAAATCTGCTGTACACAGGAGTTACCAGAGCTAAAAAACTGCTGATTCTTGTAGGAAACAGAGAAACTGTGGAATATATGGTTAATAACAACATAAGAACCCTCAGATACAGCGGACTGAGAAGTATGCTTGAGCGTGATTAATATGGAAATCTTTGAAAGAAAATTTACTTTTGGAGAAAAATTGAAAAACACTTTGCTTCCTGAGCGATGCCCCTACTGTACAAAGGTTATCCCTCTGGGCGATTTATACTGCAATGAATGTGCTGATGAATTCAAAGGAATCAAGTATCACACCTATGCAAGAGGCGGACACCTTACCATAAGTGCTGTCCCTTACTCAGGAATATTCTCGCAAGGAATTATACGTTTCAAAAAAGAAAATCAGTTTTCCTATCAGCTTGCACGAATCATGGCAGAAACAATTGCAAAAGAATACAAGGACGAAATCTTTGATGCGATAACCTTCGTTCCCCTACACCCCAAGAAGCAAGCTGAAAGAGGTTATAATCAAAGCGAACTGTTATCTCAGGAATTGTCGAGGCTTTTGGAAATTCCCACAGTCACTACCCTAAAAAAGACCAGAAACAATCAGCCTCAGCATTCACTGAAAAAGGCATCGGAACGTGAGAAAAACGTAAAAGGTGCATACAAACTCACAGCAAAAGCAATAGCTAAAGGCAAGAGATTCCTTCTGATTGACGACATAATCACCACAGGCAACACCTTGGGAGAGTGTGCACGAATTCTCTGCGAGGGCGGTGCTCAGTCTGTGCTGTGTGCAACTTTTGCTATTGCAGTTACAAAAACAGCTTGAAATAAACAAAACCCTATAATATAATTAGTGAAGATGCAAAAACAAACCGAAAGGATGTATATAAATGGATATAGCTCTTGACCTTGGTACCTGTAACACCAGAATATATATTAATGAAAAAGGAAAGGTTCTGGACGAGCCTTCTGTAATAACCTACGATGCTATCCTCAATGAAATTCTTGCCGCAGGCAGTGAAGCATACAAAATGCTCGGCAAAACCCCCACAAGAATTCATGCGGTGTACCCTCTTGAAGGCGGAGTAATTGCAGAGCTTGACTTAGTTGAGGAAATGATTGGAATTTTCCTTTCAAAGGTAAGCACAAGCAAGGTTATTATGCCCCGTGTAGTAGCATGCATTCCCGGTGAGATTACCGAGGTTGAAAAGCGTGCTGTTGTAAACGCTATATCCAGTTTCGGTGTAAGAAGAGTTTATCTTATCGAATCTGCCAAAGCGGCCGCAATGGGTGCAGGACTTGACATTACAAGCCCACACGGCTGTATGATAGTTGACATAGGCGGGGGTACTGCAGATATTGCCGTGCTCTCCTTAGGCGGTGTATCTGTGAGCCGTACTATCAAAGAGGTAGGCAAGCAGATGGATGAAGAGATAATAAAGTATGTCCGCCGTAAGTATTCACTCATAATAGGCAGTACAACAGCTGAACAGTGCAAAAACGCCATAGGCTGTGTTATGCCTCCTCTTGAAGAGAAAATATACCGTGTTAAAGGCAGAGACTCTATGAGAGGTCTCCCTCGATATGTAGATATGAAATCATCTGAGATTTATGAAGCAATTTCAGAAACCGCAATGGGTGTTGTAAAAGGTATTATGGAAGTACTGGAAAAAACGCCTCCTGAGCTTATCGGTGATATATACACAGACGGCATTACACTTTCAGGTGCACTTTCTCAACTTGACGGCTTCTGTGAACTTATCTCTCATTATACAAACCTTAATGTTCATCTTGCTGATAACCCCTCTGACTGTGTTGTTAAGGGTTGCGGTAGTGCAATTGAGTATATTGCTGATGTTGAATCAAACGGTGCATCTAATGTAAATCCCCTCATGGCAGCATACTGATAATTCCCAAAACTGAATATTTATTCACAAAACGGTAGCAAACCAAACTTTGTTACCATTTTGTTTTTTTATTAACAAATCGCATATTTTTGCTTGTAATCATAAATCAGCTCAGCCAATAATATAATCAAATATAAGCTTGTCTATTTTCAACAACATTCAAAACCACTTGTTGTCTAAAACAACCAATATCCTCCATTTCAATTCACGAACCTGACGAATTTCACTCTAAATATTTGTGTATAATTTTTGTAACAAATATGTCAAATTTTGTTGCTTTATTCATCAATTTATAATATAATATTTTGTATAATAATGTTTATGTCTTCTAATACATTTTTGTATTTTATAACATCTCAGAAAAGGAGGTTCGTTTATGGACTACAATGCGGAGCTTCAGAACCAGAACGAACAGCTGAAAAGAGAAATTGAATTACTGAGAGCAGAACGCAAGCAGATTAAGAGCATCCGTGTGAAACTGTCTGTGCTTCTGCTTGTTTTGTTGTTAATTTCTATGGTAACTACCACCTTTGCATGGTTTACTATTTCCAGCATTTCTTCAGTTCATAATATGGAAATCACCATTGGTACAGGTGTTCAGCTTCTTATTTCTGATGAGGACCACGGAAATACACTTTCAGAGTATACCAATGAGATTACAGAGGTTGAAATCAACAAACAGCTTTCCTCTTACAACACATCTCTTGCAGAAATGGAAATTGACCCTCTCACTTCTTCTGACGGTGTAAGACTTTACACAGAAAAAGGAATACAAAGATCTGCTAATAACGACAGCTTCCTTGAGTTCAAGCTTTTCTTCATCGGTACTGAGGATATGTGGGTTCACCTTTCTTCTGATGAGAGTGAATCAGGTGCTGACAACGGCACAAAGGTTTCAACATCAAGCACAGGTGCTCAGGCGGACATTGTAAACTGCACAAGAGTAAGCTTCACTGATGAACAAGCAGGCACAACCGTTATTTACGAGCCTAATCAGGGTTCAGCAGTTGGCGGACAGTCAACCTTTGACCTACCCTCTCCTATGGCTTATACAAACAGCACAAGACTCTTCCACCTCGAAGCACTTACCCCCAAGATGATTACAGTAAGAGTGTGGATTGAAGGCGAAGACCCCCAATGTGATGATGATGTTCAGCTTGCAAACCTTCAGGTTCAGCTCAACTTCGAGGGTACTGACGACAACAACATCCCTGTAAACTGATAGTTATATAATATATACTATTAATAATATATAATCCCTCAGTCTTTCGGCACATTAAAATTGCAAAGCCTATGTAGACTGTTAAAACGAAACGGAGGGAACTTAATTGGCATTCAATAAAAAGAATAAAACCAAAGAACCCTTTACCCCGCGTGACCTTGACTCTCTTCGAAAGGGCAACTGGTTTAACCACCGAGGGGTCAAGCGTGATGCCGAAAAGGTGACTAAAGAAGAAAAGAGAAAGAAAACAGCCCGGTGGCTGACTTTGGTTCTCATTCTCATTATCATTATTCTTTGGCTTCTGTCCTGTATGGCTACCCAGTGGGGTGACTTGGTTGTTAAAATGGATCGCGACTTGGAAACAAGAGGTGTTCTCCTCTCTGAAACCGCAGACTTTGCAGAACCCACAATAATGCTCAGCGGTAAGAGTGCAGAAGAGGTTTATCACTTTACATATGATTGGTTTGAGTCCCGTGGAGTGCTCAAAGACCTTGACAACATTGACGGTTCTCACAACGGTGACGATTATTTTGCTTATACATTCTATCTGCAGAATAACGGCAAAGAAACCTTTGACTACAATGCTTCTCTTGAAGTAACAGGTGTAGCAAAGAGCTGTGACGAGGCTTGCAGAATTATGGTTTACAAAAACGGCGAGCCTACCATTTATGCCAAACCAAAGCTTGGCACGGACACACCTGAAAAAATCGCAGGTGCAAGCACCGACAATGCCGTAGCTTTTTATGATAACGATACCGTATTTTCACACCTTTATGAGGATTTTGCTCCCGGTGATGTGGATAAATACACAGTAGTTATCTGGTTTGAAGGTGAGGATTCAGAATGTATCAACGATATCATGGGCGGACACATGAGACTTACAATGATGTTCGAGGCTGCTGAACTTGAAACTCAGTAAGTCCCCCTACTACCCTTGGTATCATGATCCATTTGGATTATACATTAACCCCTTGGCTGAGGGGCAATCAGCCGAAAAATATTTTATTTTGGAGGATTTCTCTATGAAACGTTCAACTTTCAGAAAAAGCTCCCTCATTTCTTCCGTAGCACTTCTTCTTGTTGCTATCGTAGCACTGAGCGGCGCAACATTCGCATGGTTCTCAGCTAACAACGTTGCAAATGCAACAGGTCTTCAGATGAAAGCATCTTCCGCTTCCGGTCTTTTTATCAAGAAAGCTGATACTTACGGTGAGACTACAACAAAGAACGAAGGCTGGGATAACGACATTACACTTACAGCTAATACCGGTCAGTTCGTTCCTACAACTTGTGCATTCCAGACACTTCCCAATGCAGCTACATCTTTCTTCAAGACAACTGTAAAAACTGAAGACGGTACATACGATGCTTCTGCAAATATTGATGAGGCAATCAAGGGCACTGACTTCTTCGCAGAGCAGATTTGGGTTAAGACTGGTACAACAACAAGCATGGATGTTAAGCTTGACGTAACATTCACAACTGCAAGCAAGGGCTATGAGAGATGTGCAATCGTTGACGGTGATGGCGACATCGTTTGCATGCTCGCATCCTCTGCAACAGACTCCGCTGATGCTTTTGTTGACAAAAACGCAACCGAAGAAACAGTTAATTGTGCAGCATTCACAAACGGTACAGTTGTAGCTTCCGGTGACCTCAGTGCAGGTACTTGCTTCTATGTATACTGCTGGTTCGAGGGTCAGGATACTGATTGTAAGAACATCAACTCTGCAGCAGACCTCGGTCTTAGCCTCAAGTTCACAGCTACTGAAACTCCAGTTGCTGGCTAATTTGTTTTAAAACACAACAAGTAGCTTAATTTAACTAATACCTAAAGTTTTGGGAGGCGTTCCCCTTTGAAAGAAAAAATCAAAAATGTGTTTAATATCCTTTTGGATATATTTATTGTATTGTTTCTGATTTTTACTGTGTTTGTACTTATTATTTCGTTAACACAGAAAACCGGAAACGTCTCCCATATCTTCGGTTATACCATAAAAAGCGTACAAACTGAATCAATGGAAAAATACAACGAGGACGGCACACCTGCAGATGGGGCTTTCTTTGTAGGCGATTTGATAGTCATGAAATTGTCAGATAGGGATTCCTATGAAGTCGGTGAAACAGTAATGTTTTCTATGCCTGTCATTATGAATGACGATGGAACATTTGTTGAATCTGACCATCCTAATGTAGGTGAAGAAGTAATTCTTGTTACTCATAACATAGTTGAGGTTGTCGAAAACCAAGGTGTTACTTATTATCGAACAAAAGGTTTAAATAACCCTATAGCAGATAAAAACCTAAAAACAGCAAATGAAATTATTGCTGTTTATAACGGAGTAAAGTTACCCGGTGTTGGTAAGGCTATCGACTTTGTACAGTCACCTCTTGGTTTCTTGGTTTGTATCATTCTTCCTATTCTGATTTTCGTAATCATTCAAGCAATCAGAGTTATCAAAAACTTCATTGCTTACAAGGCTCAGAAGCTGGCAACCGAGGGAACACCCTCTACAGGCGAGCTTACTGAGGAAGAAAAGAGACGCATAGCCGAAGAGTATATGAAGCAGTTGGCTTCAAACAATGCTCAGCCCTCGACGGGCGAAGCGCCTGCTGAAGGCGAGTAAATAATAAAGAAGCGAGGAAGCTTATTTATTATGAATTTTACTGACGTTCGATAGTTACTCAATACGTCAGCAGAGTATTGAGTAACTATTGATGTCCGTGACAGTTTGAATAATATACAAAAGACCATCATATTACAAAACACATCAATTGGATTTATACAATCCCTCAGTCAGCCAAAGGCTGACAGCTCCCTTTAGGCAAGGGAGCCTTGATGCTGATATTACCATGTGCTTCGCTTTTGTGTATTCTTCAGATTGCCTGCGGGTAAATCTTTTTTAAGTTCTTGTAAAGGAGAATAAAATTATGGATGGCATTTTAAACTTTTTCTTTGAGTTCTTCGGACAGTTTTTAGGAGGACTCTGGACTGCTATTTCCAATATCTTCAAAGGAATCGGTGACATGTTCAATTTCCCCAAGTATGTGGATATTGTTAATGCTCACACATCAGAGCTTGGCGGTGTTGCCTGGCTTTATGCAGTAATCGGTATGCTTCTTATCATTGCCGTTTTAGTGCTTGTTGTATTCCTTGTAATCATGGGCTTAAAGAAGTTCATCCGTTTCAGAAAGAAAGTTAATGACACCAACGACCTTGTTGAAGAGGTTCAGGCACTTAACCGTGAGGTTATGAGACTTAACCTTGAAAAGGATAAGATTCTCTCCATGAAGGTTTCTCAGATTGGTCTCAACCCCAACGAGATTGCAGAGCTTACAGGTGACGAGATTGATACTCTCAACGGCAATAACGACAAGCCCCTTGAGGAAGGCGAAAGCAGATTCTTTAAGCTGTCTCAGGTTGACGCACTTTGGGCTGACTATGTTCCCCCTGTATACGACAACGAGATTACTCTTCCCGAAATCTGCGAAAGATTCAGAAACTTCGCTTGTTCCAGACTGGGTCTTTACTACGATATTAAGATTATCCGTCTGTTCCTTGCATCCTTTGCATCAACAAGACTTATCATCCTTCAGGGTATTTCCGGTACAGGTAAAACATCTCTCCCCTATGCTTTCGGTAAGTTTATTCAGAATGATGCTATTATCACATCTATTCAGCCTTCATGGCGTGACCGTTCTGAGCTGTTCGGTTACTTCAACGAATTTACAAAGCGTTACAACGAGACTGAGCTTCTCCGTGCTATGTATGAGGCTACTTATAATGAGAATATCTACCTGACAATTCTGGACGAGATGAACATCGCCCGTGTTGAGTACTACTTTGCTGAGATGCTCTCTATCCTTGAAATGCCCTCCAGAGATGAGTGGATTGTTGACCTTGTTCCCAACGTATGGGAGTCAGACCCCAAGCATCTTGACTCAGGTAAACTCCATCTTCCCCAGAACATGTGGTACATTGGTACAGCTAACAACGATGACTCTACCTTTGCTATTACTGATAAGGTTTATGACCGTGCAATGCCCATCGACATTAATACTAAGGGTGTTCCCTTTGATGCTCCTTTCACAGAGCCTCTTAACCTTTCTTACAAACACCTTGAGGAAATGCTTGATTACTGCAAAGAGCACAACAAGGTATCCGAAGAAAACCTGCACAAGATTGAGCTTCTTGATGACTATGTTATTGAGCACTTCAGACTTGCTTTTGGTAACCGTATTGTAAAACAGCTTCGTGAGTATGTTCCTGCATTCGTAGGCTGCGGCGGTACTGAGCTTGACGGTCTTGATTATGTTCTTGCAAGAAAAGTTCTCAGAAAGTTTGAGTCTCTTAACCTTTCCTTCATCCGTGATGAAATTGACGGTCTTGTTGACTATCTCGATTTCCTCTTCGGTGAAGAGAATATGCTGGAGTGTAAGGAATATCTAAGAAGACTTCAAAAGCTTGTTTAATTTCTTCTGCATTGTATTTGCAGTACGTTGAATATTCTATTATAAAAGTTTTTTTGAAAGAGGTGAGGAAATCCTAAATGGCAGATTTTAATAAATATTACCGTGCGTTTGTCCTCATGCAGGAAACGCTAAAAGGGGATTTCACTCATAGTTATATTGAGAGTAACTTAGCCGATGCTGACACAGGTAAGGATGAGCTTTCGGGTAAAAACTACAGCCGTGTTATTGACATGGACTGGGTTGAAGCCATTGAAGACGCTATTCCCTATATTGACAAGGCTATCCGTGAACAACGCCGATTCATTATTCAGAATGAGGATATTGTGCCTATTGAGAAAGCACGTAAAATCACCTCAGAGTCTGTACGTCATCTTGCACAGCACACAAACCTCATTGCTCGTGTTGAGGGCGATGACGTAACACCTGAAAGAATTCTGGATATTCAGCGTGAGGAAAGCTTTGCTATTTACGAGAACCGCTTCCTCAGAACTCTGCTTGTACATGCATCACGTTTTGTTGATGACAGATACAAGGAGATGAAGCACGCTCCCAATGACTCTTATCAGAAAATTCATATGGCAAGACACCTCGTGCTTAATCATCAGGTCCTTGACTTTGAACTGACATACGCTAACGAGAGCCACGAACAAAAAGAGTTCGATATCAACGCAGATGTTTCTACACTTACTGACTTCCAGCGTGTAAGACGTCTTCGCCGTGTACTTGCAGACTTCTCTGCCTCTCCCCTTATTCGTGCTCTAACTAATACAGAAATGGTACGTCCTCCTATTCAGCGTACCAACCTTATGACTAAAAACCCAAATTTCAAAAAGTGTCTTGACCTTTACCTCTTCATTACTTCCTACAAGAAGACCGGTTTTGAAATTGTTGGCAAAGATTACACAGGTAAGATGGACGAAGAAGTTCAGCTTGCTATGTACAATGTAATGTCTTATGAGCATTTTGTTATAAGCATTGCTACTAACCCTGCACTCAGACGAATGCTTCACGAGAAGTATCTGGAAGAAAACGCAAGACTTGAAACTGAGTCCCTGCGTCCTGAGGAGCAGATTATTGCTGAAACCGAAAAGCGAATTGCACAGGTACGTGCTGAGGAGGCTCAGATTCGTCTTGATGAAATCCGCGACAGAGAGAAGCAGATTAACGACCTGAACTCTCAGCTTAACCATGCAAAGTTCACTCTCCGTCAGTATGAAACAAAGATGACGGAAATGAAAGGCCTTATTAACCTTCATGAAAATACTATCCAGCAGTTAAAGGATCAGATTTTCGAAATTGAAAAAGAGAAAAAGGTTCTTTCTGACAAGGTTGAAGAGCTTACTGCTCAGGTTGAGGCTCAGGCTTCTACAATCAACGCTCAGGCTAAAGAGATTACTGAGCTCAAGGCAACTATTGAAGCTAAGGATGCAGAGATTGCAAAGCATCTTGAAACAATTGCCGCAGCTAAAGAAGCTGTAGAAAAACTCAAAGCTGAGTGCGAACGTCTGACTGCAGAAAATACTACTCTTACTGCTACCGTTGCGGCTCATGTTGCTACTATCGCAAACCTCAACAAGGAAATTGAAGAGTTACGTGATACCGTATACAAGAACGCTGAAGAAATCGGACTTCTTCAGAAAACAGTTGCTGAAAAAGAGGCAACCATTACTGAGAAGAATGAAGAAATCTCTTCCCTATCTTCTAAGCTTGATACAGTTTCAAATGATTTTGACAAAGCAAAGGCACAGTTTGCTCAGTCTACAGAACAGATGAAACAGTCACACGCTACTGAAATAGCAGATATGACATCTAAATTCAAAGCTGAGACTGAAGCTCTCACAGCCTCACATAATGAGGAGATTTCAACATTAAAAGCAGAAGCTGAGGCAAAATATGATGCAGAAGCAGAACGCCACACCAGTGAGGTTGCAGAGCTGCGTTCTGACTATGAGTCAAGACTCCAGTCACAGGATGCAGAGAACAAGTCAAAGCTTGCTTCCGCTGCAGCTGCTTTCGAAGCACAGACTGCACTTTCTGAGCAGAGACACCAGGAAGCACTGGATAAACAAATTGAAGCTTCAAAGAAAGCCCTTGAAAATGAGCGTACACGACATGATAAGGCAATAGCCTCTGAGCGTGCTCGCGTTGATAAAGGGCTTGATAAAAAACAGCGTGAGTATGACAAGGCACTTGAAAAAGTCCGCCGCGAAGCTCAGGCTGAAATAGAAAAAATCCGCCGAGAGGCAAAAGCTGAAATTGACAGAGCTCGCCGTCAGGCTGAGCTTAAGGCTCAAGCTCAGATTAAAGATGCTGAGGCTAAGGCTATCGCCCGTGCTGAGGCTGACGAAACAAGAGAGGCTCAGTCCCGTCACATCGGTTCAAACCGATTTGGTTTCTATTTCAAGAAAAAGTGAGATAACAAATGAAAAATTTTAGTTTTATCATTAAAAAGCTAAAATTGAATAAAGAGAAACCCTTGCTCAAGCATATTTCTCTCCTGCTCGCCTCCGTAATACTTCTTACTGTTGCGGTGTGGGCTTGGTTTGCTGCGAATCAAAACGCTGATGCTGACGGACTTAATGTCACTATGGCTTCAAGTAAAAACCTTGAAATTTCTCTTGACGGCGGTAGTACTTATCATTACGGACTTGACCTTCTCAGTGATTCTGACCAGGAGTTTATCGGAGAGAGTAACAAAATCAAAGATAAGCTCAATATGCTTGATATTACATCAGATGGAAAAACATTTCTCAGACCTGTTTTCACTCAGACTGATAATAACCGTATGCCTGATGTAAACCAGACCTGGTCTCCTGCTAATAAAAACTCCGCCTATATTTCTCAGACTGTTCATTTTAAAACTTCCTTCCCCGCTGAAATTTATATGGGTGCAGGAACAACAATCACTACCTATTGTGAAAAAAATGAACTTGATTTAGTTGGAATCAATGCAGGAAACAAAAGCACCTATGGCGACTTCTCTACTGACTGTATTGTAGGAGCCCTCAGAATCTCCGCTGTTGATAATAAGGGAAATCTTTGCTTCACTATGATTCCACGAAGTGACATTGAGCTTATAGTTGATAATGATGAGTATTCAGTAGTTACAGGAGACAATGTTTCTGAAAACGCAAAAAAACATACATACTTTGCATCAGATTATCTGACAAAGCAAGATACAACTACTAATGATAATCCTTTACTTGCCTTTACAGCTACATCTGATAGCAAACCCTCTGCAAGCACAACAAAACTTACAGAAACAGTGTATAACACTGAAAAGGACTACTACGAGGGTGTTGCCACTGTGAATGTATGGCTTGAGGGTTGTGACCCTGAAACCCGACGCGCTCTTTCAGGCGGAAAGTACAACATAGTGCTTGATTTTGTTGCTTTTGAAATTGCTTCTGCAACTGAATAAACTACCACAGAATAACATTATGAATTTAAAACTGATTAAGTGAGGTGTGACTACATATGAATAAATCTGTAAAATTGAATAAGCTTATTTACTCTGTTGTCGCACTTGTGCTTACAGTTGTGCTTCTTATTGCTACATCTTTCTCTTGGGTTATGAGCAACTTCACCTCCAACGTTAAGAGTAATGATTACATACAGATTTCTGCTGATGCAGGTCTTGAGATGAACTACGGCGATAAGGACAACAATCAGGGAACTATCAATATTGAAAATGTACAGCTCACCGAATGCTCCAGTGTAGACGGAAGAAACTTCTTCTTCCCCACTTCTGACTACGCTTCAATAGGTGACGGCGAATTTGCAAGTAGCGTTAATACGAAGGACCTTGTTTTTCGTGAAGGTACAGCAAACGACATTAACAAAAAGTATATTTCAGTAGATTTCACACTGTCTTCACAAAACGATACCAGCGTATGGCTTTCAACTGATAGTAGAATCGAATGCAGAAATACAGAAACAAATACACCCACAACCAGCAAGACAGCTAATGCTATCCGTATTGCTTTTGTAGAAAACAAAATCGGCGGTAAGACAACAATTTTTGATAACTCTACATCTATTGAATACGCTGAGAAAAATTCTGCTGTAAAAGCAGTCTCACAAAGCGGTGAGGTAAACCCATCAGAAACCTGCTTAGAAACCTGCAATGTACGTTCTTTCAACGAATTTACTTATGATAATGCAGACCAGAACACTCTTTTTGATATTGAAGCAGGAGAAACACTGAATGTTACTATGAACATCTGGCTTGAAGGCACTGATAAGGATTGTACTTCCAGTGTTCTTAACCTTAGTGACCTTCAGATTCTTCTTAAGTTCACCACTTCCTACGAAGAAGTACGTACAATCTACTTCATTGACCAGACTCTTGAAAAATGGGTAGCAAATGATAATTGCTACGTATTTGCTATTGATGACAGCGGCTATCACCATCGTATGCAAATGTCAGCTAACTATGAAACTGACCATACTTGGTCTGTTGGCCTCTCAGAAGGTACAGAAAAAATACGCTTTGTTCGTTATAACCCCACTGCTACAGACACTGACGAGAAAGAGTGGAACTACTGGGAAGCCGGTACACTTGGAAAGTGCACAACTTATGTAGCATTCGGTCACAGTGCAGGTATGTGGAGTGAGAATTTCCAGGGCACCACTATCACCTTGTTCGATGGTACCGCTTCAGGATTCTTAACTAATAAGGACGATAATGGTAATGATACTGTAATGCATGTAGCTTTCAGTGTTACAGACGGAAATGATGTAACACAAGAATTTGACTACAAACTCAGTTATCAATACGAAAAGTTTAGATGGCAAATTGTTATACCATCTGTTGTTAACGAAATTTCCTTCTATCGTTATGACATTACTGAAAAGACTCAGTATAACAAGTGGGAAAACACTGTAAGAGGAGATAACCTCTATTACACAGCTACAGCAAGCGGAACCGGTTACTGGAGTAATAAACTGTTGTATCTTGACGGAGAAGGATACAAATCCGGTGCAACTTTTGTCTCATACTTCTATGGAAACAACACGGTATGGACAGCAATGCGTTCAACAACAGATAACGGCAGATATGTTGCTGCCGTACCCTCCGGTTCAACAGGCGTAGTTCTTATGCGATATAACTCCTCAGCAACTGAGTTTGCTTGGGGTTCCAATGTATACAACCAGACCCCAAATAATCTTGAAAACTTTGGTACAAATAATCTGTTTACCATCACCGGCTGGACCGGAGATAACAATTCACAGCTTGATGGTACATGGTCATCAGAGAAAAAACCTTAATTTTAATATAAGCTAAAGAAAGGAGAGTGTAATATGAAAGGAAAGCATTTCAGAGAAGATATTGTAATTAGATCCAGAAAATCCAGAAGTATTATACTCTCTGCAGTTGCTCTTATTGAGATTATCCTGCTTCTTACAACTATGACTTTTGCTTGGTTTGAGGGGCTTACCTCTCTTGAAATGAAGGGTGAGAATATTCCCACATACTCCGGGCTTAATTCAGAGTTCATTGTTGGAGAGGGAAAAGACTACCAAAATGCCACAGCAGAACTTGAAACATTCTTTGATGCTCAGGCAAGTGCAAAGTTCTCCCCCGTTTCAAGCTATGACGGCGAGAATTTCTATGCGCTTTATGAAGGCAACGCAAGTAGTTACACCGAATACCTTAACGGCATCAATAACGGTTCTCTTAAGTTTAGAAAACTTTCAGAAGAGGACAAAAACTCAAATATTGTATACTTCCAATTTAATGTTACTGCAAAGGATGCAGATGCAACCTTCTGGCTAAAGGAAATGCCAACTGTTAAAGTCGGCGATACAACACTGACAAATGCTAATAACCCCTTCAGAATCCGTATTGATGACGGTGACGGAGACACTGCGAGCGGAGAGGGCAACCTTATCCTTACTACGAAAGAAACTTGGCCAACAGGTTATTACTCAACAAGTGCAAGCCGAAACAATATGCTTGCCATTAAGAGTCTTAAGGCTGACGACACGGGCGAACTAAAGCTAGCCGCAAACCCTCTTTGTAACCGTGCAAACTACAAAATATTCAGCAAAACCTCAACACTGAATAAAAACGGTGCAGAGATTCTCTTTACTGTTCCTAAAGATACAACTAAGACAATTACTATAGCAATTTGGCTTGAAGCTCTTGACCAAAGCTATTCTGAGACTCTTATCCCCCCCGGAGCAAATGTTAATATCAATATGAAATTCTGCTCCTCATGGGACGTAACAGATACTATCACATTCAGAGATTATACTTCTGACCAGTGGATAGATACAACTGACGAAAACAATAACAATTCGGCACAGCAATTTGGTATTGTAAATCTTGACTCCAATTTAACTAACAAGTATTGGTATGGAAACTTTAAATATGATACAAACACTAAATGCTGGACAGGTGATATTCCAAGAGCTGTGCAAAATGTAAAGTTTATCTGGCAGCCTGTTGGTTCAGCCTCTGACGAAAAATCTTGGACTCCTGTCACAAGAGGCACCAACACCACATTTACTGCCTTCGGCTCAAGTGCCGGACTTTGGTATAGCGGTGATGTTGTAAGGATTGGTCTGAGCGATAACACTGACACCGAGTGGCTCAAAAATAACGATCCTAAGATGAGAGTCGTAATTAATTACAGCGGTTATACTCTTGACTACAGTATGACAGATACATACACTACCTATGACGGAGCAAATACATGGTTTGCTTATATTCCTAAAGCTGTAGATGAAGTCAGATTCAATCGCTGTGAAAGAGATAATGAAACAAACATCTACAACTACTGGATTGGTCCGGGCAGAGGAGAAGAAACAATTTACTATGCACTTGAAAGCGGAGATTTAGTCGAATCTACAGGCACAACAATTTACCTTAATATCCCCACTTCAGTTGCATCTCAATTCTTCGTTTATAGTAACACTACTTTACCGGCAGTTTCACTGACATCCAGTGCAAACCAAACTAATATCAATATGTATAGAGATGCTGTTGACAAAGGTCAACGTGATGCCGGCAGTCTCGGAAAAGAAGAATACGTTATGACAGCACCTCCTGACGGTGACACTTGGCCGGGAACCGGAGGAAACATGACAAAGATTAGTGACACTTTGTATTCTTTCCACTTTGATGAAGAACTACCTGACGGCACTCTACTGACGTTCTGGAACCGTTCACAGAGTAACAATCACAACAACATTGACAACGATGTTAGTTTTGCACCTTGTATTCCCTATGACGCAGACTGTAACAGAATAACACTGTTGTCCCCTGCAACAAAGCTAACTGACAATCAGTTTACTAACAACTATATTTTCAATAATTATAGATGGAGTACTTATAGCGGAGACACCGGCGGTACAGAAATAGAGCAACCTAAACAGCAGGCAGGTTGTTGGGGTAAGCCAACACTTCCCAGCGGTACAGCTGTTAACTTCAAGCATTATGATACAACAGCTGAATCTGTAACAGCAACATTTACCTATGAGGATACAAGTGGAACCACCACTAAGACCTTCAAATATGCTGTTAAGCTTACTCAGGGTAGTGATAACCTTACTTGGACTACTACAGCTATTCCTAACAGTGTAACATCAATTACCTTCAGTGACGGAACAAACACATGGAGTACCTCGAGCAGAAGCACTACTAATAACTACTATTATGCAGTAAGTGCAAAGAAGGGTTTGTGGGGTGCATCTAACCGTGCAAGAGTTTACTTTACAAACAACTATTCATGGAATAACACACTTTATAATTACTATTGGGGTAACGAAAGTAACAGCTGGCCAGGAACAGCTATGACCAAGATTGCGCAAAACAACCAATCTCAGGATGTATACGTAGCTCTTATTCCTGCATCAGGATTAACCGGTATAATCTTTAACAACAATAGTAAGCAGACTGTAGATATCAAATCAAATATGACTGATATGACAGGCTTCTACATTTCAGGAGAGTCCGGTGGTAAATATACAGTCGGAACTTGGGACGTTGACTCCTCATTCTTATCTACTTACTCAATTAATTAACTTATTTAAAGGACGGTGAGACCGTGAAAACAAAAAGATTTATTAGCTTACAACTGATTATTGTGCTGATGCTTGGGTTGGCACTTGTGTGCAGTACCTATTCATGGTCTCTGCGTCCTAGTGTTAAAGGCGGATACCTCACTACTCCTATGGTACTCAGCTATGATTCTGTTATCAACGGAAGCGATTGCACAGGCGCTACATATGAAGGGACTGTATCCGCGTCCGGTGAAGTTATCTACGGTACGGAAGCGATAACCTCAGTTCCAAGCAGAGGAGTTACAGCGAAAACGGTACTTTACTTCAGAACAGCAATTACAAATGCTGACGATGTAGCAACCAACACTTCCCTATTCATTAACATTTCTTATGACAATACGTTGGAGGGTAAGTATTTTGTGGGTGCTTCTGAACCTACTGTTGACCGTATTACCTACTCTGCAGAAAGCACCTCGGGTACTACAAATACTGTTAAGTGGATTCCTGTGGTTGCTCAATATGAAGTAATTCCAGGCGGTAATGACAGTGTAAATGCATATATCGAATGGTTTATTGAATTTGAAGGTGAAGGCGATTTCCAAATCGATTCAATAGTACTTGCAAATAACTAAAAAATCTGATATTCTATTATTAAATGATACCCTGTAATTATATACAGGGTATCAATTCTTTCAGGGGTGATGCCTTTTGTTCGAAAAAATCAAACGCATAATCGGAGTTGTTCTAATTGTTATATTGATACTTGTTCTGATTTATACTTTAACTTCACGCATATCCGGTGAAATTCCCTCTATGTTCGGCTTTTCTATGCTCAGAGTTTCTTCTGAGAGTATGGAACCTGAACTGAATGTAGGTGATATAATCCTTGTTAAAGATGTTGATGCTGAAACTCTTAATAAGGGAGACGTTATCACTTATCATGGCAAGGAAGGCTCTGTAGCGGGTAAGCTTATCACCCACCAGATTGTTTCTGAACCCTATGAAAAAGACGGCATCTTCTACTTTACAACAAGAGGAATTAAACCCGGCGCTCTGGATGACCCTGAGATTGATGAGAGCCAGATCCTTGGTAAGGTGCAATGCAAGATTCCGATTGTAGGAACAATCTATGATTTCTTTACACAATGGTATGGACTCGCTGCTTTTGCCGCATTACTGCTTATAGCTTTCAGCTCTGAAATTATCAACCTTGTAAGCATTCTCCGTAACAAGGATGAAGATGAAGACCCTGAAGTTCCAAAAACAGCTGCAGCTCCTGTTTACAATGAAAACTTTGCAAGCACCATTGAGCAGGAAACCAATGAGCTCATTACTAACCTTGACGATGAAGCATTATAATTAATAATCATAGCTAAGCCTCCCTTATTATTTACAAGGGAGGCTTAATTTTTATTGTTGTTGTCTATTATACATACAGTTGAAATTTACTAAATATTATTATATAATCTAAAGAGTTAATTATGGAGATGATATGCTATGGCGAAAGATAACTGCGAAATGTGTGCACACTATGTATTTGACCACTACTACCAATGCTATGTGTGCGAGATTAACTTAGACGAAGATGAAATGGAAAAGTTCTTAAGCGGCAGCAATACAAACTGTCACTACTATGAACCTGATGATGAGTATAAGATTGTACGTAAACAAAACTAAGTATAGAGGGCAGGGACTCTTTATATGAGTGAAGAAATCAGGGGCTATATTGCGTCTCGGTATCTGCGATTATATTAGTTTTATACTATATTAGATTATTGGAAAGGTAGCTCTAACCGTCTTTGTTGCTGTAATTGTTACCTACCTGCTAATATATGACTATTTTAAATAGAATAACATATAACACAACGCTACGAAGTAAAAATATCGTAGCGTTATTTTACACAAAAAAAGGGCACACAGCAGAAGCTGTGTGCCCTATGCTATTCAGATATAGACTGATTAAATTTTATCAGCGCTCGTACTGACCTACTGTCCACTTACCTGAAGCATTGGAATCAAGATAGAAACCATTCTGTGTATATACTTCAAGGCTAAGGTCTTCTGTCTGCTGAGAACCGTTGTTGAAGATAATCATATTCATTCCCTCGGGAACTTCATAGGAGAAAATCTTCTCGCCCATATCGTTGGTCTCAACGTAAGTCATTGCAACACCAGGCCAGCCAGCGTTGTTCTGATTGTTGCTTGTAGACCAGCAGTATGCGTTAACGTTTGCCCAACCCTTGTTGCTGGAGAAGTAAACAACCTTTGCGCCAGCTGTAGTTGTAACGGGCTCAGTGTGAAGCTCTGTAACAAAGAACTCAAACCACTCATAAGCCTTCTGGAGCTCATCAAGAGCGTTCTGGATTTCCTCGTCTGTACCGCCCTGAACTACGAAGTAACCTGCAGAATTGATAACTGCCTCAAACTTCTTGTACTCGTTCTTTGTGGTATCTTCCTTGGAAATGTCAAAGCCGTAGTCAGCTTTCTGAGCAAGCTCTTCGCTGTCTGCCTTGAGAGCTGCCTCAGTAACCCAGTCAGCCTTTTCCTTAAGGAGTGTGCTTGCTGTATTGTAAAGCTCGATAAGCTCATCGATAAGGCCCTTATCGGTTGTGCCTGTGCCGGGGATAACCTCACCAACAGGTGTGTCTACAGCGATACCTGCAACGTACTTCTGGATAACAGTAGCATCCTTGATGTTAACCTTCTCAGACTGGTCAGCATCTGCTGCGAGGAATGCGTTACCCTCAAGAGTTACAAGCTTAGCAGCAAACTTCTGAACAACTGTAGCATCCTTGATGTTAACCTTCTCATCAAGGTCTGCGTCACCCAGAATTACGCCGTCATCAGGGCCAGGACCGGGAGGCAGAACATCGTGCCCGTACATATAAACTACGCAAGTAGAACCTGCAACCAGGTTACCGGAAGCGTTAGAAGGAGCGATTGGAGTGCCGAGCTTGGAGTTTGCAGATGTAACGTAGATGTCGTTGCTTGTAACACCGGGGTACTCTATAACTACATCGTCAGCAAGTTTCTTACCGGTCTCTGCATCAACGTGGGATGTGATAACCTTTGCATCGAAGGTAACAATCTTGTTCTTAACGTAGATTGTACCTGCTGCATCGTAACCTGCCTCACCGTTGAGAGGCTCCTGCTTGCCCTGACCGGACAGAAGGAACATAATCTTACAGCTTGCAGGGAAGTAATCCAGCTGGTTGTTGGACTCGTCAATAACCTTCTTGTACCAGTTACCAACTTCTTCACCCTCGGGAAGCTCTGAAACATCAGTAACCTTCTCCATGTTCTGGAGTGCGTTATCCCAAGGTCCGAGAGGCTTCTCCTCTTCCTCTGTATATGCATACATTCTCAGAGTACCCTGACCGAGTGCGTTGTAGTAGTAAACTGTAATCTTATCAGAAGCAAGTGCTCTGTAAACAAATGTGATAGTTGTGGGATTCTCTGCATCGAATGTACCCTTGAAGTTTGAGGGATACTTGTCAGAGATAAGCTCAAAGCCAGCCTTGTTCTCAAAGGGAACATTGAACTCTGTACCATCAAGCATTCTGTAGTTAACATCGGAAACGATGCTCTCGCCTGCCTCGTCAACGTACTTGATTGTCAGGTAGCCGCTTGTGTTGAACTGCTCATAGTAGTAGCTAACAACAACATCCTGACCCTTCTCTACAGTACCGTAAACACTGTCACCGTCCTGTGTACCAGCGGTCTTCTCAATCTTTGTGATGTTATGGTCGAAGATTGTGTATGCATCGGGAGTTGCTCTCCAAGTTGTGCCTACTTCGTAAAGAACCTCAGAGGATTTGATGAGCTTGTCGCCTGCATAGTGGTTAACTGTGATTGTCTCGAACTCAGCAGTCTTGTCGGTTGTTTCACCCTGTACAAGAACAGCGGAGCTGTTAGCACCGATGTTGTATGTGCCTGAAGCTGTACCAAGAGATGTAAGGCCAGCCTTCTCACCGTTAGCAACAATTGTCCATGTGCCTGCGGGAAGTGTAACTGTGCCTGCTGCACCGTTGTTAACTGCTACGATAACCTTTGACCACTCGCCAGCCTTTGTATTGTCAAGAGAGTATGCGAGGATACCGTTCTTGCTGGAAGTTGTGAGCCATGTAGGTGTATTTCTTGTCTCAGACTTTGTGAAAGGACTGAATGCTGCACGGATCTCTCTCATACCCTTAGCATAAGCAACCTCAGTTGCGTATGTTTCAATTCTTGTCCAATCAAATGCGTTTGTCTTGCCTGCATTGTAGGAGTTAGCGTTACCATACTTGGAACGAGCAAACTCTGTACCTGCAAGTGTAAAGGGAATACCCTGTGCTGTAAAGAGATATGTGTAGAAAGTTCTGAGCTGTGCTCTGTAAGTAGCGTTAGTTGTATCATAACCTGCTACGTTAGATGTAGAAGCAGCCTTCTGTGCTGTAAGGATGTTATCCCACAGTGACAAACCGTCATGACAGTCAGCATAGTTGATTGACTGGTTGGGATATCTTGCATTGTTGATAACACCAGTAACGCCTGTCTTAAGAGTGTTTGCATATGCAGCAGTGGGAGCACCCTGAATCCAACCCTTCATTGTACCGGACTCTGCACCGTGGAGAGCCTGTCTTGTGGAAGCGTTGAATGCTGCAACATTGGAGCTGAGCTTGTTCATGTTGGAGGTAGAAGTCTCGTTAGAGCCTGCAAGTCCTGAGGAAGCACCTGCGGTCCAAGGCTCACCGTACATGATAATCTTCTTACCTTCGCCATCATACATATTATCAAACATTGCTCTGATTTCGTTCATTGTGATGTAGTCATGTGCTGCCATCAGGTCAAAACGGAAACCGTCAATGTGATACTCCTCTACCCAGTATCTGAGAGAGTTGAGCATGTAGCTGTTGAACATAGCCTTATCAGAAGCCAGAGTGTTACCGCAACCTGTACCGTTGATGTAGAAGGTTGAGCTGGACATTCTGTAGTAGTAACCGGGAACAGTGTATGTGAATGCAGACTGCTCAGTTACATATGTGTGGTTGTAAACAACACCCATGATAACAGTGATGCCTCTGTCGTGGAGAGCCTGAATTAACTGCTTGAACTCGTTAATTCTTACGTTACCGTCATAGGGGTTTGTGGAGTACATACCTTCGGGAAGGTTGTAGTTCTTGGGATCGTAGCCCCAGTTGTAGGACTCGGGGTTAGTCTCGTCACCGGAAGCGAAGTCGAAGGGACACTGAATATGAACAGCGTTGATACCCTGCTCTACAAGATAGTCAATACCGACTCTCTTTGCACCATCTTTACCGTTGATGGTGAGACCGCCTTCCATGAAACCGAGGTATTTACCCTGATAGTTCTTATCAACGCCTGATGTGTCAGAAGAAGTAAGGTCAGCAATGTGAACCTCCCAGAGGCCAGCCTCTGTCTGAGTATCAAGGAATACATGCTCGTCCTTATCCCAACCGTCAGGATCAGTGGAGTCAAGGTCAACTACCATTGAGCGGTCGCCGTTAACACCGGCTGCCTTAGCATAGATGTCGTAGGTTTCCTTTGTGCCTGCGGATGTGGTGATGATATATGTATAGTATACATTCTTCTGATCACCAGTGAGTGTGTAAGACCAAACACTTGTTGCTTTATCAAAGTTCATATCGTACTTGCCGATAGTCCTTGCACCACTCTCCATGTCGGAACCTGTGGAGTAAAGCTTGAGCTGAACTCTGGAAGCACTGGGTGCCCAAACCTTCCAAGTTGTCTTTTCAGGTGTGTAGTTAGCGCCCAGGTCAGTCTTGGACTTGTCTGCCTGTGTCTTCAGATAAGCCTGTGCTTCTGTCTCAAGGTAGTCTACGTTATAGTAGTCACCGAGCTTTGCACCGCTATCTGCGATTTCGGTCTCTGCAGCGTTAGCGCTCAGGCTGATTGTGGAAATACCAGCAATCATCAGAACTGTTAACACGAGAGAAACCAGTCTTCTGAATTTCAAAAAAATCCTCTCCTTCTTAGTGCATTATACTGCACTTTAATTCATCATTGATTATACCACAGACTCTCCAAAAAATAAACAGTTTTAATGTTATTTTTTGCTCACGAATTGCACAATCTTTCCTTGATATATTTGTTGATATTGATGTTTGACAAATGAAAAAACAGATGTCTTCTCAGCAATTGGCACAAATTTGACATAGAAAAAAGCAGTCCGACAAAGGTCGGACTGCAGTGTTACGGATAAATATTAGCTATATTACAGAAGAGCTATCAAATACGGTTATTGTATGTATCTTGATTTTGTTTAATATCCTTGAGAGTTTTTTCGTTGGACTTTACATTAACAAAGTTAATAATAATGAAAATCATTGCAACAGTGTTGAATAAAGCACCAAATACTATCATACCCACGCTTGAGCATCTTTTAACAACAGGCTCGCAATCGGTATACAGTGTATTCATATAATAATCAACTTTACCTATCATTTTAAAGTTTATAATAATAAGAGGAGCGAACAGAACAACGTAAACAAACATTTCAGGTACAATAAAACCTAAAATTGTAAACAAGGCAATATAACCAATCCAGACAAAGCCGAAAATCTTCCAGCAAAGACGTTCGTTTTTGAGTCTTGCATAGATATTATCAAGCAAAGCCTGCTGTTCTTCCTTAGTGCTTGAGCTTTCCTCTGTTGATGTTGGTACAGCCGGTACATATACAGGAGTCTGCACAGCCTCTGCGTAAACATTCACAGGTTCTTCCTCAGCCGTAACAGCCGCTGACTCAGCAACAGCCACAGGCTCATTCTCTGTTTCAGGTTCTGAAACTACTTCTGCATATACATTTTCTTCAATAACACTTTCATCTGTAACAAGCTCTGTTACTTCTGGTTCTGCAACAACCTCAGCAACAGGAGCTACTGTAGCTTCAACTTCAGCAACAGCTTCGACTACAGACTCTACCTCAGAAGCAACCTCAACTGCAGGAACAGCCTGAGCAACAGCCTTTCCGCAGTTATTGCAAAAACGAGCATCCTCGGGAAGTTTTGTTCCGCACTCAATACAAAATGCCATATTCATAACCTCTTTCCTTTAACATTTAATTTAATTATAACATCAAATCTCAGTAAATCAAGTATTACATGGACAACCCGGAAGATTAATATCTGTAAATCCTACACCAAAAGCTGTACCCATTGAAAGACAGACAGTATCTTCCCTGTCAGCAAAATTCAGAGCAATAGCAGTACCATCGTGGATAAGTCTTACATTGATTTGCTGATGCAGTGCAGAAGATACATCATGAGCAAGCAGACTTCCGTATTCCTCGCTAAGGTTAAAAAGCTTGGCATAGCCGCCTCTGCCCTTAAAAAGTCTGTTACCTACTGTATAGTTGGCAATACTGATAACAACATTGTTGCACAGCTCTCCTGAGCCCATTGCTTCTCTGCAGGTGTCTGCCACCACCTTTACAAGGTACTTGTGAAGATCTAAGGCTTTGGCGTGATTCTCAGGTGAATCCGAAGTATCAAGCTCCATATGCAATGACGGACGTGTACGAAGCTGGATAAACTCAGATATATCACCTCTGCGTTTTCTGATAACCGACCTCTTGAGATTTGTCTGTCCAAAGTCAAGAACGGCGGCACCTGAGCAATCCTCAGGCAAGAGTTTTGCACAGCCCATAACTCCCAAGTGGGAACCGTTGTCATAAAGATTGATGTTATAGGGCTTCTCCCCTGCCATATCGAAAACATAGAGAATCTGCTCCTTGAACCGTCTGCCCAGAAGTCCGCTTGCAAGACCTCCTGTGAGGATTACCGTCTTGATATTAGCCCAGTATTCCCAGTGGGCATTCTCCCAGTCTGCACGTGCTTCTCTGTTAAGCTTATGCCCTTGTTTGAGAGTAAGAAGGATTACACCCAAACGGTTTCCGTATTTACGCACTACGGTATCTGCAAGATTTTTCTGTATAATATCGTTTGAGTATGTAGCATCATCAAGAAATTTAGGTATATCCTTGTCTGTATAAGCAGATAAATCTACCCCGCGTTTTTTTGCAAGTGTCTTTATCTCCTGAGTTATAATTCCTGCAGAGAAGATATCATTGACACTTTTGCCAATAATATCATCAGCAATTCCTCTGACGGGGATATATGCAATAACCCCTCTGTTTACCGAGCACAGAGCAGTTACGTATTCGGTTTTTTCTTCTTCTGAATAAAACAGGAAGGGGTTATTCATATATATCCTCCTTACTCAGCTTCCTGCTGACTCGTAGGAGCTGATGCCTTTATTCCATATTAACTGAGAAATAACAAACAAAACTACAGATATTCCCACAGTTACAGGAATACTCCACACAGCTTCACCTCTGAGGATGAATATTGCAGGATAGTACGCTGTAAGTGCAAAGGGAAGAATGTATGTTATTGCTGTCTTTACAAATACATTATATATCTTTGTGGGATATTTTGCAAAGTCATTTGTCATATAACACATATGGGTAATGTGACCGCTTCGCTTTGTCCAGAAAGATATAGCGGCGGTAGCAGTTTTGACAGATGTGAAAATCATAATGGCAAAAGGCATTACAGCTATAACAGGCAGTACCCTCCACCAATTGATTGCACCTGCTATATCTGCAGGCATTGAAAGTGTGCTGTAGATTATTAAAGCCACACCTACAACGATTTCGCCTAAGGCATCTACGCAGAATTTCTCGCAGAGAACGTAAAACCAAGAGTTTATAGGACGGGTCAGGTACTTATCAAAATCACCTTTATCCACAATCCAGTAGCCAAGACCCCAAAGGTTGTCAAAAAACAAATGGTCTATACCCTTGGGGATAAGGGAAAAGCCGTAGATAAACAGCACTTCATTAAAGCTCCATGAGTCAAGCACTACTCCGTCCTTTGTATAGCACAGAGCCGGTATGCTTGCAAAGATTATGCCAAGACACAAAATCTGCACTGCCTGCTCAAGAAGGAAGCCCACAGCTCCTAAAAGAAAATCCACCTTATACTCCATAAGCTTTTTTAAATCTTGCTTAATGAATATTTTATGTAATCTTAAGTATCTAAGCATAGCATCAACCTCCGTGTACCACAAGGCGTTTCATAGCACTTCTGAGCACAAGCTTTGAAGTGACCACAAAAATTGTAAGCCATAGAAGCTGAAGTCCCATATAGAAAAGGATTTCCCATGCACTGTACATTCCCATATAAATCATAACGGGAGTATAGGAAAGGGAGGCAAAGGGCAGAAAGCCCAGAACTTCACCGAATGCACCCATAAATGCCAGAGGTATGGTTGCTCCTGACAGGAAGCCTACGATAACACCTTTGATGATATCTGTACCCCAAAGATTCTTAAGATAGAAAGCGAGGAAACCATAGATAACATTGAAGAAGAAATTGATTCCGTATGCCAAGAGCAGACTTACTATATACAGAAAAAACATTGGAACATTCAGCATAAACGCTCCGTTTGCAATCCATCTATATGCCTCAACACCAACTGTTATTGGCAGGAATACAATTAAAAGCTGGAGCACCTTACCTCCAAGCTCCTGAAATAGAAAGCACATATCAAAGTCTACAGGCTTTATCATACGCATAGCGATAGAGCCGTCAAGTATCTCCTTGCCAACTACGTATGAACCGTCTGAGTATGTAATATATCCGCTGAGAAAGGTGATAAAAAGGTACACCACCATATTATCATAGGTAAAGCCGTGGAGTGTAGGCTCAGCAGAGCTGTCAAAAACAGCCTTCCACACAAAGAACATTACAAAACACTTCATTATCTCGCCCAACAGGAAGAAAATAAAATTAACCCTGTATGCTACCATCTCAAGGAGACCTGCTCTTGTAAAGGGCTTATAGATGCGAAGAAGTCTCTTCATCTGCTTCGCCTCCTCCTAAATACAGCCTGCGGATAATCTCCTCAATATCGGCATCTTTTACGTTAATGTCTTTAACGTGAACCTTTGACAATGTATAAGAAAGCATTTTCTCTACAGAAACCACATCACTGTTGAAACGAACCTTTACATTACTTCCGCTCACGTCAATAATAAGGTCGTCATCAGACAGAGCAAATTGCTCTTTATAGGAAAGCTTTGAGAAATCATCTGTACTTTTCAGCTCAAAGCCAAGCTCACGCATCTGACCGTAACGCCTCCTAAGCTCAGACAGCTCTCCGTCAAATACCTTCTTGCCCTTGTCAATCATAACAATACGCTTGCACAGAAGCTCAATATCCTCCAGGTCGTGGGTTGTGAGAATTACGGTTGTACCGCTCTCCTCGCTAATCTTCTGAATAGCCTTTCTGATATTATCCTTTACCACTACATCAAGTCCGATGGTAGGCTCATCAAGGAACAGCACCTTGGGATTATGGAGAAGCGAAGCGGCAATGTCCGCACGCATACGCTGACCCAGCGACAGAGTGCGCACAGGGCTTGTAATAAAATCATCAAGCTCCAGCACCTCGTTGAGAAATGCCATTCTCTCTTTATAATCCTCCTCGGGGATTTCGTAAATCTCCTTGAGAACCATGTAAGTTTCTCTCAGAGCCAAATCCCACCAAAGCTGTGTTCTCTGTCCAAAAACCACACCGATTTCCTTTACATAATCCTTGCGGTTTTCTGTGGGTATTTTTCCGTCTATGCGACACTCACCTGAGGTAGGTGTCAGAATACCTGTAAGCATCTTGATAACTGTGGATTTACCAGCACCGTTAGGACCGATAAAACCGATTATCTCGCCTCTTTTCACGTCAAAGCTGATATCATCAACCGCCTTGACTGTTTCGTACTCGGGCTTAAAAAGAGCCTTGAAGCTGCCTTTGAGTCCGGGCTCCTTTATAGCCTTTCTGAATTCTTTTTTCAGGTTTCTTACCTGAATCATTACATCGTTGTTCAAATTACACCCTCCTTATACAACAGTATAAGTACACATTAGGGATGTACCGCACAACATCCCTGCTGATTAAAAATCAGCCAATCCTGTATTATCAGCAGCACAGCACCGTGGAACGCATAAATCAGTAGTATGCAAATGAATATATACGTCTGCTGAGGTACTCTGCCCTCGTGAATAAAACAGTACACAAGGGGACTGAAGCCTTGTGCTGTTTACTGATACCTTCCTCGTGAATCAGCATAGTCTGATTATAGAACTGTTGTTTGAGCGTGTCAACAAAAACCCTCCATAAAGGCAAAATTCTGAAAATATTTTTTAAAATACAATAATTTTCCAATAGGCTTAACATCTTTTCAAACAGGAACAGCTATGATATAATTTCATCGGTGATTATATGAATTGTAGGTTATGCCCCAACAAATGCTCTGCTTACAGAGATAAAACTACTGCAGGCGGAAAATGTAATATTACAACAGCACCAAAGGTAGCAAGGATTGCACCACACTTCTGGGAAGAACCCCCCATAAGCGGAGAGAAAGGCTCCGGTGCTGTGTTCTTCAGCGGATGCACTATGAAATGCATCTACTGCCAGAATGCAGAAATCTCTGCAGACAACTACGGTGCAGAGATTGACGCACACACCCTTGCACAGGAATACAAAAAGCTTGAGGAAACAGGTGTACATAATATTGACCTTATCAGTGCTACTCAGTTTCTGCCTGAGATTTTGAGAAGCTTTGACATATATATGCCAAAAGTTCCCATTGTATACAACTGCGGTGGATATGAGAGGGTTGAAACTCTCAGGGCGTTAGACGGAATTGTGGACATATACCTGCCTGACTTCAAGTATGCTGACGATGACTTGGGATTAGAATACTCGGGAGTTGAAAACTACAGAGAAACTGCAGAGAAAGCAATTGAAGAAATGCTCAGGCAGACAGGCAGACTTACTCTTGACTCTGATGGCATTGCTCAAAAAGGTGTTTTAGTAAGGCATCTGGTGCTACCTAATCACACAAAGAATAGCATCGGTGTATTAAATATTCTCAAAGAGAAATTTGGTGACGATGTAACCGTGAGTCTGATGGGACAGTATATCCCCCACGGAAAAGCAGTAAACCATCCAAAGCTTTCAAGAAAGATTACAAAACGAGAATATCAGAAGGTACTTGACCATCTGATAGACCTTGAACATGACGGCTTTGCTCAGGAGCTTCAGTCTGCTGACGACAGTTTTATTCCTTTGTGGAATTATAAAAACGATTGATTTTCTACATAATGAATTAACCCCGACAAGTTACATCCTGTCGGGGTTGTGTTTATTCTTCGGTTACTGTCAGCCAGTAGGTTTCATCATCTGCTTGGGCAAGCCCCATTCTGAGACTCTTTGTTTGAACTGACCCGTCTGTAAATCTTACTGTTACATCAACAGTTGAGTCAGAAAGCACAAGCTGACGGATTTCCAGTGAAAGGCGGTCAAGCTCCTGATAGAGCTTTTCTTCTTCCTGAGAGATTTCTCCTCCCTCAGAGGAATCCTGAGATTTACTCTCTATAATCTTCTGCTCACATTGCCACATAGCGTCAAGTTTCTCGGATATTACCTTATTGCTGTTATTACTCTCAACAATAAACTCAAGTTTATTACTGAGATTTATTACATCATTGCTTTGAGTATTTGTGTAGGTAAAGGTGTCACAGTAAATTTTGCCGTAGGAAAGTCCGTCAGAATAATCCCTTAGCTGTGAAGCTGTATACTGTGAATTCTGCAAACTCATATCAGAATATTCACTCATAGCCTCCTCGGTGATTTGCTCTGCAGTGTCTTCGTCAGCATTTACAAAATATCCTGCAGGAGAAATTGCAAAGTATGTGCCCACAGCCTTTGATTTAAAGGTTACAGACTCTATCCCCTTGCCTTCAATGCTAAAATTTGTAAAAGCATAGCTTTGAAAGAAGTTAGGCGAAAAATCTTCATATCTCTCAAGATTAGGATACATAGCCCAGCCGCCAGAAAGAATTCCTGCATAGGCGGCAATTGTACTGCTTTCCTTAATCTTCAAGGCTTCTGCCTGACTTGCATTAGCCGTTATAACAAAGTTATAATTACTGCTTACTTGGGGACTTACTGTTGCTCCGCCTGCAAGTGAAAACACAAAAGCAGCTACAAAGACAAACACCAGACAAGCCGCTGTTATGCTAAGCGTTAAATTTCTTTTAGATAAATTATAAAGTTTAATTTCTTCTTTTGAACAATCTGATTTTATAGCTGATTCCACGGCTCTGCTTACAGCTTCTTCCGTTGGTTTTAACTTATCAAAATTTTTATACAACTTATCATACATATTCATCATAGCCTCCGTTTATAAGAATTTTTCTGAGATTTTCTCTTCCGCGTCTGAGCTGAGAGCCAATTGTATTACTGCTCTTTTTGAGAATTCTTCCAATTTCTTCAATAGAGAAGCCTTCATAATAATACAGATATAATACGTTTCTATAGTTTACCGGAAGCTTCTGCATCTCATCAAAAACCCCTGAAGTTTCAGTGTAAACAGCAGGAATATCCGCTGTCAGAGGTTCTGTGATATGCAAAACAGATGCTTTGCGAAAGTTTCTGCACTTATTAATTGTCACACGGCAAAGCCAGTGACGAAGGTGTTTTTCATCTTCAAGAGGTGCATCAGAGGTTACAAGTGCCACAGAGACCTCCTGCAGAATATCCTCTGCGTCAGAATAATTTCCAAGATTGTTGTATGCAATACGGAAAACCATATCTGCGTATTCTCTTACAATTCGCTCTATAAGCTTATTACGGTTATTATTAAGTTCGGTATGGGGTTGCAACCTGTTTACCTCCTCTCATTAAGTAATACAACTAAGGTTAAGATTTTTGTGCAAAAAAATTATTGGTCACTTATTAATTTTATCAACGGGACTTCGAAGGTGCCGTCCCCTACCATTTACCCTTGTAACAAACACAACAAACCCCACGGGATATGTTCCGTGGGGTTGTATGGTTCGTAATATTGATTTATTACTTTGCGAAGTCGATTGCTCTGGACTCGCGGATAATGTGTACCTTGATGTGACCGGGATATTCAAGCTCTGCTTCAATCTTCTGACAGATATCGCGGGCAAGAACCGCCATCTTGTCATCACTTACTACCTCAGGCTTAACCATAATGCGGATTTCGCGGCCTGCCTGAATAGCAAATGTAGTATCAACGCCCTCAAAGGAAGAAGCAACGCTCTCCAGTTTTTCAAGACGTTTGATGTAGTTTTCAAGGTTTTCTCTGCGGGCACCGGGACGTGCTGCAGAGATTGCATCTGCTGCCTGAACAAGACAGGCAACGATTGTTTTTGCTTCGATATCACCATGGTGTGCGTGGATTGCGTGAATAACTGCATCGCTTTCCTTGTACTTTCTGGCAACATCTACACCAAGCTCGATGTGGCTTCCGTCCATTTCGTGGTCGAGTGCCTTACCGATATCATGCAGAAGACCTGCACGCTTTGCAACAGCAGGGTCCATTCCAAGCTCTGTAGCCATCATACCTGCAATGTATGAAACCTCAAGAGAATGATTAAGCACATTCTGACCGTAACTTGTACGGTAGCGAAGTCTTCCCAGAAGCTTGATAAGCTCGGGGTGAAGGTTACCGATGCCTGCATCAATAACGGCGTGCTCACCTGCACTCTTGATTGTTGCCTCAACCTCACGGCGTGCCTTATCAACCATTTCCTCAATTTTTGTGGGATGGATTCTGCCGTCAGAAATAAGCTTTTCAAGTGCAACTCTTGCAATCTCACGTCTTACAGGCTCGAAGCAGCTGAGTGTGATTGCCTCAGGTGTGTCGTCAATAATCAGGTCAACACCTGTGAGTGTTTCAATAGCACGGATATTTCTACCCTCTCTGCCGATAATTCTGCCCTTCATTTCGTCATTGGGCAGTGCAACAACAGAAACCGTTGCTTCTGTTACATGGTCAGCAGCAAGACGCTGAATTGCAAGAGAAATAATGTTTCTTGCCTTTTTGTCAGCCTCATCCTTAAGCTGCTGCTCATAGTCCATAATTTTGAGTGACTTTTCGTGTGCAAGCTCGCCGTCAAGCTGCTCAAGCAGATATGCCTTAGCCTGCTCCACAGAGTAGCCGGAAATACGCTCCAGCATCTCAAACTGGCTTTTCTTGATTGTTTCAACTTCTTCCAGCTTCTTCTCTGATTCCTTAAGCTTTCTTGCCACGTTTTCTTCTTTCTTTTCGAGATTATCCAGCTTTTTGTCCAGAGTTTCCTCTTTCTGCTGAAGTCTTCTCTCCTGCCGCTGTACTTCTTTGCGGCGTTCTGTAATTTCTTTTTCAGATTCATTTCTCAGGCGATGGAGCTCGTCCTTGCCCTCGATTATGGCTTCCTTTTTCTTTGCTTCGGCAGTCTTCATTGCATCGGAGATAATACGTTTAGCCTCCTGCTCGGCACTGCCGATTTCGTTCTCTGCGACTTTCTTTCTGTGAAGTCCACCGATGACAAAACCAACAGCAATACCGACTACAACAGCTACAGCCACAAGAACAAGTGCAAGCCATAAATCCATAGTGTGACACCTCCTTGATTTGAATTTTTTTCAGATTCAACTCACGGTGCCGTTAAAAAGTAGATATGCTATTATAAGTTACCGCTAAAAACAAAAAGCGGGTCGGATATAAAAAAGCGATAAACTGCGACATATGCACAGAAAAGGTATAGTAAAACTACCTTTATCGCGGTAAAAAGTAAGATATCCGCCCGTAAAATCATATAAAAAATTATAAAATATATAATAATGTGATATTGTAATTTAACGGTAAATGGTAAAGGAATAATAAGGATATCTATAAGTAACGGCTCATCTAAGAGTCCAATTAAAAAATAAGTGTACCGAAGTCAGTGCCATGACCCCAGCACAGACGCATACTTCATTGAATACTACGTCTTATAATATATTAAATGATATAGAGGTGTTTGTCAAGAATATTTTGTTTATTTTTATCTATATTATTAATGTATCAGCCAATGAAAGTAGATTAATTTCATAAAAGCAACAGAAATCACTACAAACAAAAACAAGTATATACTGCCAATTTTCAGGTGTATTTTTGCATAAAAAATCACCACATACACTCTCGAATAGCCAAACTTTATACAAAATCAGTTAAAATCTTCACAAACTATTGAATTTATAGAAAAAACAGGATATAATCTACTTACCAATAAAATACAGGAGGATGTATCAATATGTCAGTAAAAGTTGGTATTAACGGTTTCGGTCGTATCGGCCGTCTTGCATTCAGACAGATGTTCGGTGCAGAGGGTTACGAGGTAGTTGCAATCAATGACCTCACAAGCCCCAAGATGCTCGCTCACCTGCTCAAGTACGATTCTGCTCAGGGTAAGTATGCTCTTGCAGACACAGTAACAAGCACAGACAACTCCATCACAGTTGATGGCAAGGAGATCACAATCTACGCAGAGAAGGACGCTAACAACATTCCTTGGGGCGAGCTCGGCGTTGAGGTTGTTCTCGAGTGCACAGGCTTCTACTGCTCCAAGGAGAAGTCCATGGCTCACATCAATGCTGGTGCTAAGAAGGTTGTTATCTCTGCTCCTGCAGGCAACGACCTGAAGACAATTGTATTCTCTGTTAACGAGAATACACTTACAGCTGATGATCAGATCATTTCTGCTGCTTCCTGCACAACTAACTGTCTTGCTCCTATGGCAAAGACTCTGAATGACCTTGCTCCTATCCAGAGCGGTATCATGGCTACTATCCATGCTTACACAGGCGATCAGATGATCCTTGACGGTCCTCACAGAAAGGGCGACCTCAGACGTGCACGTGCTGGCGCAGTTAACATTGTTCCCAACTCCACAGGTGCTGCTAAGGCTATCGGTCTTGTTATCCCCGAGCTCAACGGCAAGCTCATCGGTGCTGCTCAGAGAGTTCCTGTTCCCACAGGCTCCACAACTCTCCTCTTTGCAGTTGTTAAGGGTAATGTTACAAAGGACGACATCAACGCTGCTATGAAGGCTGCTGCAAGCGAGAGCTTCGGCTACAACGAGGATGAGATCGTTTCTTCCGATATCGTTGGTATGAGATACGGCTCACTCTTCGATGCTACTCAGACAATGGCAACTTATATGCCTGAGACAGATACAACTCAGGTTCAGGTTGTTTCCTGGTATGACAACGAGAACTCTTACACATCACAGATGGTAAGAACTATCAAGTACTTCGCAGAGCTTGACGAGTCTCTCAAGGGCTAATCCCTAAATCCGTTAAACTTAACGAATAAAATTACGGGCAGTCGTTTGGCTGCCCGTTTTCACTTTTCATATTGATGAAACAACCACACATAAAGAAGTTCCGCTGAGTAATTCTGTAATATTGCAGAAATCAGCGGAACTTCTTTTTAGAAAGTGAGTGTATAAAAACTGGTAAATATCAATAGTAAGCGTCTTATTTATAATAAATTATCTTACAAATTCAAACTCTCCGAACTTATAATCCAAGAAACGTTCCCATTCCGTATAGTTAGGATATCTGTGCTCTGCAACCTTAAAAGCTCTTCCGTGGTCATGATAATCTCTGTGGAGCATCTCATGATAGATAACATACTTAACAGCTTCTCTGGGAACCTTGGTTGAATTAAGAATGACGTTGATTCTGATATCATTATTAGGATAATGTTTTCCATAATATGAGCTCAAAGGTTTCTCTGTCCATGCAATACTGTTAATTCCTTCATATACACCTCCGAACATTTCGTCAACCACTTCTTTACTCAGAACATTAATATCGTATGGCTTGTCAATTCTAAAGGGGATTCGTTCAAGAGGTATTTCTTTTACAGCGAAACCGTCAGGCTTTTTCATGCCATAATTAATGCAGTTAAAAACAGCCTGTCTGTATTTTTCTACAGACCCGAAAATCCCCTGTGCAACGGGATAATTGTTATAAACCGTTGTTGCGAACTCCATTGTATCTAATTTTTCATCCAATATTTTCTGAGCAACAAAGTACGGCTCTATTTGCTCTCTCTGGTCAAAACGGAAGAACACCGGCAAATCGTTACCGTCCAGAAGATTATCAACAAACACCTGAAGTTCCCTGTCAGACGGACAGAACACAAAGTTACTGAAATAAAACTTCTTAAGTCCTTTTACTGACAAATTACCGCTTTGTCTGAGTTCGTCTCTATTATCAACAATTCTTTCATAACATTCATACTGATCTTCAAGAACAATAAGCTTATATTCTTCTTCACCATCAAGAAGTTCGTACCATCCAAAAGGTACAGAGCGGTATGAGATACCTTCATTAGAATTAAAAGAAATGGAATTATAAATATCGCGGATAACTCCCCAGGGTATCATAGTGATTTCTGCAGATACACATCTGCGTCCATCTAAAGGTGCTGACGACTGAGCAGAAAGTACTAACTCAGGGTGCAACCATTTATTAAACACATCCCATTTATCACAGAAATCCACAATAGTTACATCTTTCGTGCCACCAGACTCAACTCCTCTCATTCCTCTGCCTATCATCTGCATAAGTAAAACTTCGCTTGAAGTTGGTCTTGTGAGAAATACAGTTTCAATATCAGGGATATCAGTTCCCTCTGTAAGAATATTGATATTTATTAAAACATCTATTTCATTATTCTTGAATCGGTTAATCACAGACTCGTTCTCTTTACTTGATTTGCTTGTATAAACAAAATCACACTTGACGCCTGACTTCTTCAAAGTCTCACATAAGGTAAAGGCATGAAATCCGTTCAGGGCAAAAATAATTGTTTTTCCGTAAAGTTCCTTGTTTTCCAGATATTTTTTCACGATAACTTCATTACGCATTGAAGAACGGGCAACTCTGTCTACAAGGCTGGGAGGAAGTTCTCCCCATTTCTTTATATGCTTCTCTTCATCAATGCTGATTGTAGGTTCAAAATTCTGACCTGTATCTACAGAATCAAAGATTGGTTTGGCAAGAAACCCTTTTGTTATAAGCTCGTCCATATAAACTTCGTAAATTAGCTTATTATCGTATAATTCGAAAAGAAACTTGCTCTCGCTTTCTGTGCTACGCACAGGGGTTGCTGTCAAGCCAAGCAGCTTGGCATCAGGTGTTATTCTTCGTATACGATCTATAACCTTTCTGTAAGACGGAGCCACAGTATGGTGAGCTTCATCCACAACAATAATAACCTTGTCGGCAATCGCTCCATCAAGGAAGTCCAGATTTCTGCACACAGACTGAACAGAAAGAATCATCAGGTTGTCTTCCTTCTCTGTAGCTTTCATTGTCTGATGCTTACCTGAGACACATACCATCTTGAAACTCTTTATTTCCTTGCTGAAATTGCTTATTACAGGAGAAAATTTATAAAAAGCTGAAGCAGATTGATCAATAAGCTCGTGTCTGTGTGTAAGCCACACAATCTGATAACCTTTAGGTATCATATATTGCAAAAGAAAAGCAACACTTGTACGGGTTTTTCCGCTACCTGTAGGCATAACCAACAAACCCGACTTGCAATGTCGGCTGATAAAATGAGTTTTCAGTGCTTTCACCGCATCCTCCTGAAAACTTTCCAGAGGTATCTCGTTGATTTGCTGTGTACCCTCAAGATCTACCGTTCTGATATTTGTAAAGGCTGAATAATAGTTTGCTGCATATTCACTGTAGCCAACCATATAGAGTGCCTTGATATATAGATCAACAAGCGATGCTGTCATTTTACTTCTCTGCCAATTATACAGGATAGTTCGATAGTTATCCGAATCATCATCCCCTGCCACCTTGATAACAACATCAGGGTTTCTTGACAAAAAGTGTTCTTCTATTTCAGCTCTATATTTTTCCACAAATTCACGGTCAGGGGAAATGCAAATTGACTGCATTGATGTAAAAAGCACATCAGAGTCGTCTGTTTCATATACAGGACGCAACTGCTCTTCTGTATTCTTGCTGTAAATAACAGATTTAAGGAAGCTTGAATCGAAATTAGTCCAGTTAAAGTTTTTCATATTATGTATCTCCTTATAAAGATAATATTTTAACTAAAAACACAATCTAATACCTTAAAGATTTCTGTGTTTTTTCGTTGTCTCAATATTATCACAGGTAACTAATTAACCTCGGTACTAAAAGTACAATCACCCGATAGAATCGTCTGTGTATTTTTCAAGGTCTGCCAAATAATCCTCTATATTATCACCATCCCTGATAGCACACATAGTAATGGAGTCAAAATATGAAAATCCAAAAGTTAGCTTATTGCCTGTCAGTTCAAACAATTCTTCACTTTCTTCAGGTGTAAGTCCCATCCCCACACAAAATGCACCTAAAAAATTACGTGTAACAGGCTTGTCACCTCTTATAATCTTCCTCACGTATGTTTCTGACAATTCACATTCTATGGCTGTATAGAAAAAAGGATTGTAACCCAAACCCGACTCAGCACACTTAATCTGGCAATAGTCTGAAAGCTTCTTTCTCAAAACAGCATTATTTTCATAAACAGAATTAAGTCTTGCTCTATCTGTAGCTGTAATTTTATAATCAATTTTTCCTTCTGAGGGATAATAGCTGATTCCACTCAATTTACTGAGGTTTTCTTTTGTCGCAATACTCCAATCACCATTAAGACTCATACCTATTCTCCTTAAAATCAGTTTCTTTAATTATATAAATTTAATTGATGCTATTCAATACTTTTAGTACAGATACAAAAAAGCCCCAGTTAAATGAGGCTTTTCAAAATTATTTATCCGTTTATTATACTGCTGTGGGTCCAGTCGGATTTGAGGTAGTAGATGAAGAGTGTGATGGTGCTTAAGCTCCATGTGAGAGGATACACCCAGTTGACTGCATCTATTGTCTGAGTTATAGGCACCATTACTGAAATAAAGCTGACACGTATCACACACCAGCACACTAGCATTGTGAGCATTGGAAACAAGCTTTTGCCTGCACCGCGGAGAACTGCCGAAAAACTGTGAGTTGCCGCAAGCAGAAAGTAAAATAAAGCACAGGTCTGTGCCTTCTGCACACCATAGGCTACTGCATCAGGCTCACGGGTAAATGCTGAAATTAGCAAGGTTGCAGACAGATAGAACAGCACTCCTATAACCTCTGCAATTATAAGAGAGCACCAAATTCCAAAACGTGCACCTTTTTTAACTCTCTCAGTATTTCCTGCACCTAAGTTCTGACCTACGAAAGTGGTAAGTGCCGCTGTAAAGCTTGTAATAGGCAAAAAGGCAAACCCCTCGATTTTAGAGTAAGCTCCGCAGCCTGCCATTGCCATTTCACCAAAGTAGTTGATGTTTGACTGTACAATTACATTTGCAAAGGCGATGATTGAATTTTGTACACCTGACGGCAATCCAATGCGGAGAATCATTTTTATCATTCTCTTGTCAAAGCAGAGCTCTTTAATTCTGACAGAATACTCCTCGTCAGACCTCATAAGTCTGAAAAGACACAAGAAGACACTTACAAATTGTGAAACTATTGTTGCGAGAGCTGCCGCCCATACACCAAAACCAAAACCCACAATGAGTATAAGGTCAAGAACAATATTGATAAGCGATGAAATAATCAGATAATACAGCGGATGCTTACTGTCTCCCACCGCCTGCATAACACCCATACAGGCGTTATACATTACAAGTCCTAAGCTGCCGAGAAAATACACTCTTATGTATTCCACTGCATCAGGCATAACCTCTGTAGGAGTGTCCATCCAAACCAGTATCTGCGGTGCAAGCAGGGTTGCCGACACAGTTAAAATTATACCGATTACAACTGAAACAGTAAGATACGTATGTATTGAAAGACGAAGATTTTTTCTATCCTTTGCTCCGTAAAACTGAGAAACCACCACACCTGCTCCCAGACCTATTCCCTGAAAGAAGCCTACAAGAAGAAAAATAAGCATGCCCGTGGAGCTTACTGCTGCCAAAGCGGTATTTCCCAATTTATTGCCTACAATAAGCGAATCTGCCGTGTTGTACAACTGTTGGAACAGATTACCGAAAAACAGAGGGACTGCGAATTTTATGATACTCTTTGAAATTGAACCCGTTAGCATATATTCTTTTGAATTCTGCAAAATCTTCCTCTCCTTTCAGATTTTCATATTCCATAGTATTTTACAATACCTCAGTACTAACAACAATCAATTTGATACAAATTATTATATTCTCCTGTCAGAGTTTGTCAACTACACGAACAATAGCACAAATAATAAATTATAACTAAAATTTATATCATTTTTCGTCAATATAACCAAACAAAAAAGAGAAAGTTTGTGTATCATTATTTTCTTTTTTATTGAAATAACAGATAGTATTTGATATAATATAGAAGTACAGATAGGTGTACAAGTATGTATATCATATTCCAACAGGAGGAAAATATATGAATTATTCATTCAATGACGAAAGATCACACATCCAACTGTACTATGACGGTGATGCTATCCGTGCTTACGATTTCTTCGGTTCTCACGTAGAAAACTGGGACGGCAAGCAGGGTGTTGTGTTCAGAGTATGGGCACCTAACGCAAAATCAGTTTCTGTTGTAGGTGACTTCAACGGTTGGGAACAGGATGCCAACCATATGTACAAAATTGACGATGGCGGTATCTGGGAAGTTTTCATTGAGGGCGTTGGTGAGTACGCAATCTACAAGTACTGCGTTGAGACTCCCTGGGGTGAAAAGCTCCTCAAGACTGACCCCTATGCATTCCACTGCCAGACAAGACCTGAGAACGCTTCCAGAGTTTTCTCTCTGGGTAATCATCAGTGGCAGGATGCTGCTTGGTATGAGCACAAGAACAGTATTAACCACTTTGAAGAGCCTCTGAATATCTATGAGATGCATGCAGGTTCTTGGCGTAAATATTCTGACGGCAATACATTCTCCTATGAGAAGCTTGCTGACGAGCTTATCCCCTACATCAAGGAGATGGGTTACACTCACCTTGAGTTTATGCCTATCACTGAGTATCCCTTTGACGGCTCTTGGGGTTATCAGGTAACAGGTTACTTTGCTCCTACCTCCCGTTACGGTAATCCTGACGAGCTTATGGCATTTATTGACCGTTGCCATCAGGAGGGCATCGGTGTTATCATCGACTGGGTACCTGCTCACTTCCCCAAGGATGCACACGGTCTGGGCAGATTTGACGGTATTCACTGCTACGAGTACGAGGACTCCAGAAAGGGCGAGCACAAGGAATGGGGTACATATGTATTTGACTACGCTCGTAACGAAGTTGTTTCCTTCCTTATCTCTTCTGCTATGTTCTGGATTGACAAGTACCACGTTGACGGTATCCGCGTTGATGCTGTTGCTTCTATGCTTTACCTTGACTACAACCGTAAGGACGGCGAGTGGGTTGCTAACTCTTCAGGCGGAAGAGAGCACTGGGAAGCAGTTGAGTTCCTGAAGAGACTCAACACTGCTGTGCACCTGTATCATCCCACAGTTATGATGATTGCTGAGGAAAGCACATCATGGCCTATGGTTACACGTCCTGTTTATGACGGCGGTCTCGGCTTTGACTACAAGTGGAACATGGGATGGATGAACGATATGCTCCACTATATGAAGCTTGATCCGTTGTGGAGACCCTTCCACCACGATAACCTTACTTTCAGCTTCCTGTATGCTTTCTCTGAGAAGTTCCTGCTTCCTATCTCCCACGACGAGGTAGTTTATGGCAAGGGTTCCCTTATTAACAAGATGCCCGGCGACTACGACACCAAGTTTGCAGGCGTTCGTGTATTCTACTCCTATATGATGGCTCATCCCGGCAAGAAGCTCACATTCATGGGCACAGAGCTGGGTCAGTTTGACGAGTGGAACTGCAACGAAGAGCTCCAGTGGGGTCTTCTCCAGTATGAGAAGCACCAGAAGCTTAATCACTTCTTTGCTGATATCAATAAGTTCTACAAGGAAAACTCCTGTATGCATCAGGTTGACTTTAACTGGGAGGGCTTTGATTGGATTCATCACGATGACTACACTCAAAGCATCATTGCTTTCCGCCGTAAGGATAAGGACGGCAATGACATCGTTGTAGTATGCAACTTCCAGCCTATGTTCAGACACGACTACAGAATCGGTGTTCCCCAGTACGGTATCTATAACACAGTATTCAATACTGATGATGACCAGTACGGCGGTTACGGCTGTGCAAACAATCCTGCTGACATTATGACAACAACTGACCCCTGCCATAATCTTGACCAGTCAATTGTTATCAACATTCCTCCTATGAGTGCAATGTTCTTTAAGTGCACTAAGCCTATGGAGAAGCCTGCACCTGTAGTAGAAGAGAAGCCCAAGAAGAAGACAACCAAGAAGACTACTACAAAGAAGGCCACAACCAAGAAGACAGCAGAAAAGAAGGAAGATGCTCCTGCAAAGAAGGCCCCTGCTAAGAAGACAACTGCAAAGAAAGCAGAAGCTGTAGCGGAGAAGCCCGCCGAGGAGAAAGCTCCTGCAAAGAAGGCACCTGCTAAGAAAACAACCGCAAAGAAAGCAGATGCTGTAACAGAGAAGCCCGCCGAGGAGAAAGCTCCTGCTAAAAAGGCTCCTGCTAAAAAGACAGCAACTAAGAAGGCAGATGAACCTGCAAAAGAAGCAGAAGCAAAGAAAGCTCCTGCTAAGAAAACTACTAAGAAGTCAACCGCTTCCGACAAAAAATAAAACAAATTAAATGTACAATACGGGCGGAGTGTATTTATATACTTCGCCCTGTTGCACATATCTCTATGGTTTTGAAAAACCACCATTCCTGTTGAAGATAGATTCTTGTCCACTATTATTTTGTAAATAACGGCGAGGGGCTCCCCCCTTGCCTTAAATATACATAAACGTAAGATTTATTATAAACGGAGGTTTTGCTATGTACCCTAAAAAGGAAGTAGTAGCTATGCTGCTTGCAGGCGGTCAGGGTTCCCGCCTCGGCGTGCTTACAAAGAAAATCGCAAAACCCGCTGTACCTTTCGGCGGTAAATACAGAATCATTGACTTTCCCCTTTCAAACTGTATCAACTCAGGTATTGAGGCTGTGGGTGTACTGACTCAGTATCAGCCACTGGTACTCAACGAGTATATCGGCAACGGTCAGCCCTGGGATTTGGACGGCATGAACTCAGGCGTTACCTGTTTGAGCCCTTATCAGGCTGTAGATGGTGCTGACTGGTACTCAGGCACAGCAAATGCAATTTATCAGAACATCAGTTACATTGACAGATACAACCCTGAATATGTGGTTATCCTCTCTGGTGACCACATCTACAAAATGGATTACTCCAAGATGATTGCTGCCCATAAGAAAAACAAAGCTGACTGCACTATCGCAGTTATTGATGTTTCACTTGAGGAAGCTTCCCGTTTTGGTATTCTGAACACATACGAAAACGGAGAAATCTATGAATTTGACGAAAAGCCCAAGGTACCCAAGAGTACAAAGGCTTCTATGGGTATTTATGTTTTCAGCTGGAATAAGCTGAGAAAGTACCTTATTGAGGATGAAAATAATCCTGAATCAGACCATGACTTCGGAAAAAATGTTCTGCCACTTATGCTTGAAAGCGGTGAGAGAATGTTTGCATACGAGTTTGAGGGATACTGGAAGGATGTAGGTACAATCGACAGTCTCTGGGATGCCAATATGGATATTCTCAATCCAAATGTACAGCTCGACCTTAAGGACATTTGCTCCAGAAACCGTATGCTTCCTCCTCACTACTTAGGAGAAAATGCAGAGATTCAAAACTCACTTATTGCTGACGGCTGTGAGGTTGACGGTAACCTTGAGTTTTCTATCCTTTTCTCAGGCGTTAAGGTTGCAAAGGACGCTGAAATTAACTCTTCAATCATTATGCCCGGCGCTGTTATTGAGGAGGGTGCAAAGGTTCTCTACTCAATTGTTGCTGAAAATGCTCATATTGGCAAAGGTGCCGTTATAGGCAGCAGACCTGAGGATTATCCCGACCGTGACCAGTGGGGTGTTGCTGTAATCGGTGCAAGACTTAACATTGCTGACGGAGCTGTTGTTGCTCCTAAGGCTATGATTGATACTGACGTGGAGGTGTGATGAAGTTATGGGAATTAATTTAGCAGGACTCATATTTGCAAATATCGGAGAAGACAATCTCTCCGAGCTTACATCAAAGCGTACTATGGCAAGTGTACCCTTTGGCGGTAAATACCGTCTTGTTGACTTTCCACTTTCAAATATGTCTAACTCAGGTATAAACAACGTTGCAATTATTGCAAGAAATAACTTCCATTCCCTTATGGACCACGTAGGCTCAGGTACCGCCTGGGACCTTTCCAAACGCCGTTCTGGACTAACTATTCTTTCTCCTTACCGCGGCCATTCCTTCAGACACCGCATTGAAGCTATATACCACCTCCACGGATATTTTACACAGCTTAAGGAAGAGTACATACTCCTGACAAACAGCAACTATGCCGCAAACATTGATTATAGCAAAATGTTTGAGCAACACTTGAACACAGGTGCAGATATAACACTTATGTATAAAGAGATGGAAATTCCCAAGAATGCTGTTGACCCTCTTATACTGAACACCGATGATGACGGCAGAATTACTGAACTTCTTATCAATCCCAAAATAGAGGGTAAGTGCAAAAACTCCACCTATTCTATGATTATAAAAAAAGACTTGCTTCTTGAATTAGTTCAGGAATGTATGAGTGTAAATGCTTTGAATTTCAGAAAGAATCTTCTTCAGGATAATGTCGATAAGCTGAAAATGTACGCATATGAATACAAGGGACATATGGCACTTGTTCACTCTGTTGAGGATTACTTTGAAGAAAATATGAAGTTGATGAACAAGGAAGTCCGCGATGAGCTGTTTGATTTAAGCCGTCCTATATACACCAAAGTTCGTGATGATGCTCCCTCACGTTACGGTCTTACAAGCAAGGTTAAGAATTCGCTTGTTGCACAGGGCTGCCTTATTGAGGGAGAGGTTGAAAACTGCATTATTTCTAAGGGTGTTCACATTGGCAAAAATGCTGTTGTCAAAAACTGTATTATTATGCAGGACACAAAAATCGCCGAAGGTGCAACCCTTGATTATGTTATAGTAGATAAGGATGTAATTATTACTGAGGGTCAGAGCATGTCAGGTGCCAAGACCTATCCAATTTACATTGCTAAACAATCCACAGTATAAAACCGAAAGGAAGGATATATATGAAAATACTTTATTGTTCCTCAGAGGCTAATCCCTTTGCAGGTTCAGGCGGACTTGCCGATGTAGCAGGAAGTCTGCCCCACACATTATGCCGTAAGGGTCAGGACTGCCGTATTGTTATGCCACTTTACGGTACTATCCCCTACGAGCTGAAATGTCAGATGAACTTTATCACTAACTTCACTGTACCTGTTGCATGGAGAAATATGTACTGCGGTCTTTTCTGGGCAAGATGGAACGACTGCACCTACTACTTCATTGACAACGAGTACTACTTTAAGCGTGATAAGCTGTACGGATTCTATGATGATGCAGAGAGATTCGCTTTCTTCTCCAGAGCAATTCTTGAGATGCTACCCCACATCGACTTCCACCCTGATATTATCCACACCAACGACTGGCAGACAGCATTGGTGCCTACCTACTACTATCTGTTCTACTCCAAGAATCCTTGGTACTACAACATCAAGAACATCTTTACTATCCACAACATCCAGTATCAAGGTAAGTATGGTTGGGAAGTAAATACAGAATGTGTAGGAATTCCAGAGTCTGAGCAGAAGATTCTGGAGATGGACGGAAAGCTGAATATGGTTAAGGGTGCTATCCAGACAGCTGTGAGAGTTACAACCGTTTCTCCCAGCTATGCACTGGAGATTAAAGACCCTTGGTTCAGCCACGGTCTGCATCATCCCCTCATTAACAACCACTACAAGCTCTGCGGTATTCTTAACGGAATCGAGCCTCTTGATTGGGACCCTGCTACCGACTACCATCTGTACAGAAACTACACTATGGATGATATGTCAGGCAAAGGTGAGTGTAAACGTGCTCTGCAGGAAAGACTCGGTCTTGAGCAGAGATGGGATGTTCCTATGGTTGCCATGGTTACACGTCTTGTATCTCACAAAGGTCTTGACCTTGTCAAAGGCGCTCTTGAAAACCTGCTTAACACTGAGAATATGCAGTTTGTTGTTCTTGGCACAGGCGATGAGGAATACGAGAACTTCTTCCGTGATATCCAGTGGAGATATCCGGGCAGAGTAAGCTTTGTAAATGGCTTCATTCCTGAGCTTGCAAGAAAGATTTACTCAGGTGCTGACATCTTCCTTATGCCCTCCAAGTCAGAGCCCTGCGGTCTGGCACAGATGATTGCTCTGAGATACGGTACCATTCCTGTTGTACGCGAGGTTGGCGGTCTTAAGGACTCTGTGTTCGACTCTGCTGACAACTATGGTAACGGCTTTACATTCAAAAACTACACAGCAGACGATATGGCTCACGCTGTAAGACGTGCTCTGTGGGGTATTCAGGATGACCACGGCTGGCATTCACTGATGTGGAGAGCTATGATGAGCAACAACTCTTGGGACAGAAGTGCCAACGACTACATTGTTGTTTACGAGGATACTCTCAACTGGGCATAATCCCCTATAAATCATTATTAAAACAAAAACTGTGCTTCAAGGTAAAAATTGGAGCACAGTTATTTTTTTAGAAATTTTTGAAAAAAACCTTGACAATTGAGTGATTGTTCAACTATAATAAACACAGTTGAGTATTTGTTCAATTGAAAGGAGCATATATATGTCTAACAACAGTTTTATCTGTGACTGTAACGCAGTGCATAAGGAGCTTGTGGAAAGTGTTCTGAAATCTATGCCTGAGGACAACGTATTTCTAAGGTTAGCTGAGTTCTATAAGATCATAGGCAACGATACAAGGTGTAAGATTATTTATGCCCTATCTGTCAACGAGCTGTGCGTTTGTGACCTTGCCAATGTATTGTCAATGACAAAGTCCTCTATCTCCCACCAGCTTGCAAAGATGAAAGATGCAGGAGTTGTAAAAGCAAAACGTGTTGGCAAAGAGGTTTACTACTCACTGGATGACGAACACATTGCAGGAATATTTGCAATCAGCCTTGCACATATAAACCACAGACACTGAGGTGGATATATGAAAAGTCAAAAAAATATTTTAATTGCTTTTTTACTTAATCTGTTATTCTCAATATTTGAGTTTGCAGGAGGAATGTTCACAGGAAGCTTTGCCATAATGTCAGATTCTCTACACGATTTGGGGGACGCGGCAAGTATCGGAATTGCATTCTTTCTTGAGAAGAAAAGCAACAGACAGCCTGATAATAACTACACCTACGGATACAGAAGGTACTCAGTAATCGGCAGTGTTATTACAACACTTATTCTGCTTTTCGGCTCGGTTGCTCTTATCTGGAATGCTATAAAAAGAATAATCACTCCTACCGAAATCAACTATGACGGTATGATTATACTTGCCATTATCGGAGCTTGTGTAAATCTTGTTGCCGCATTCTTTACAAGAGATGGAAATTCACTAAATCAGAAAGCTGTTAATCTTCATATGCTTGAGGATGTTATGGGCTGGATTGTGGTGCTTATTGGTGCAATTGTTATGAGATTTACTGATCTCAGTATCATTGACCCCATACTGTCAATCGGCGTTGCTATATTCGTACTGATTAATGCTGTGAAGAACCTGCAGGAAGCGGTATCACTCTTTCTTGAGAAAGCACCAAACGGAATCAGTGTAGAGAAAATCAAGAAGCACCTGAAGGAAATTGACGGGGTTGAAGATGTACACCACGTTCATCTGTGGAGTATGGACGGAGAAAGCAACTATGCTACCATGCACGTTGTTACAAGCGGTGACTCAGTTTGTATAAAAAGGCTTGTGCGAGATGAGCTTAAAGAACACGGAATAAATCATGTTACCATAGAGCTTGAAAAACCTGCAGAGCAATGCTCAGAAACAGATTGCCGTATTTGTGCAGAGCAGAGCACCTGCGGTCATCATCACCATCATCACCATCATCACTAACACACAGCTCTGACTTCACACAAAGGTTAAGTCAGAGCTGTTTTTAATTTACGCATAACAATGTTGACACTATCAACACCGCAAAGCCAGTGTTTAAGCCATTTCTACCCTGAGTAGAGAACAAAGAAAACAGGTAGACAGTTTTAAATCAAACATAGAATGTATTTTTCTGACAGTAGGTAGACCGAAAACAAGTACGGTGATATCATTGAGCCATAATCCTGAAAGGCAGGCTATATAATGATAAAAATTGTTGCAGACTCATCTGCTAATGTTATCGGCTCAGAAGTCACAGACTTTGCATTTGCTCCTATGAAGATTATCACATCAGAACAGGAATTTGTAGATGACATAAATCTTGATGTGGATGCTATGGTAGAATTCTTTGATGGATATAAAAGCAAATCAAAAACCTCTTGTCCCAATTCCACTGACTGGCTTGAGGCTTTTGGTGATGCTGACGATATAATATGCATTACCATCACAAGCGGTCTGTCCGGCAGTTACAACTCTGCCTGTGCGGCAAAGGAAATTTACGAATCAGAGAACAAGGGCAAAAGAGTCTTTGTAATTGACTCTCTGTCTGCAGGTCCTGAATTACAGTTAATAATTGAAAAAGCTGAGGAACTTATTTCAAACAGTGAATCCTATGAGGGAATCTGCAAAAAGCTTAAGAAATACACACAGAAAACAGGACTTCTGTTTATGCTTGAATCCCTCAACAACTTTGCCGCTAACGGCAGAGTCTCCCCAGCTGTTGCTAAAATCACAGGTTTTTTGGGAATCCGTGTTGTAGGCAAAGCCAGTGACAAGGGAGAATTGGAGCCTCTTAACAAATGCCGAGGTGAGGCAAAATCACTTGAGATGATTTTCTCTCACTTAAAGGATATGGGGCTTTCAAAGGGTAAAGTGAGAATTGCACAATGCAAAGCTTCAAGTGCGGCACAGAAGCTTAAGGACAAAATCCTGGGATGTTTCCCCTCCCTTGATATTGTCATTTCCGAATGCAGAGGTCTGTGCAGTTATTATGCAGAAAAAGGCGGTATGCTGGTAGCCTTTGAAAAAATGTAAAAAATAATGGTGGCAGAGATTATTAGTCTATGCCACCGTTTATTTATATATTAAGTTTTAGTCCCATTTAGTTTTCTCTCTGGGAGCTGTGAAAGCATAATTGCTGTGAACATCAGTATTATACCTATCCACTCGTAGCCTGTGGGAAGCTCGGGCACACCGCTGACAATGGAACTGAACACTATAGCTGAAAGCACTGCAAAAGCGGACTCCAAGCTCATCAGCATCGAGGCAATTGTGGGAGGAGTATACTTCTGACCGAATATCTGCAGGGTATAAGCAACTCCGCTTGAAAGAATTCCTGCGTATAGAATTGAAACCCACGAAGAAAGAATATCGCTCATAGCGGGCTTTTCAACTATAAACATTACTATCAGCGAAAGCACTGCTGTAACAGAAAACTGCAGGAATGAAAGCTTCAGACAATCTACTTTAGGTGAATACTTATCAACTGCCATTATCTGCAACGAATAGAAAACAGCACAGATTATTACGTAAATATCACAGGTTTTAAGAGAAAGCTGAGACAATGTGTCACTGCTGAATAATGCACTCAGCGAAAACTCCTGCAAATTACCTGTCATACAAAGGAGAAAAAGTCCCACAACTGCAATACCTACGCAAGCCCACAGCAAAGGTCTCACCTTTTTCTTGAAGAAAAGCCCCAAAATAGGAACTCCAAGAATATACAAAGCTGTAATAAATCCTGCCTTACCTGCTGAGGTACCCTTATCAATACCTATCTGCTGAAGTGCTGAAGCAACAAATAAAGTTCCTCCGCACACAAGTCCCCCTGTGAAGAGAGTTTTGTACGCACCCTTATCTGCAGGCTTCATACTATTTTTCTTAATGCTGTGCAAATCCTTAATGACAATTATTGGGAGCAAGAAAACAACAGCAACTACAGACCTCATTGCAAGATATGTAAAAGGACCTACTCCTGTTTCTGCCTGTGCAACAAAGGTACTGCCCCACAAAAAGGCAGCTACAAACAAACATATAATTCCTAAAAACCTATTGGATTTCATATTAACCTCTCAAATCAAAACTAAATAGGATTATATCATAAAAGCTATAAAAATAAAATAGGCATTACCTACAGAAAACGAGGAGTTCTCCCCTATATTCTCTGTTTTTTCTATTGCATTTGGATTTAAGTTGTGGTATAATGAGGTTCGTGAATGCAAGCGATACTGCTTTCGTTTATATAATCGAGCGGCAGGCCCTGTACGATTGAGGCCTGTGAACCATGTCAGGCGGGGAACCGAGCAGCATTAAGCAGTTTTCTTGATGCGATATAGTCAGTCTGTCGTTCGCTTATGTAAATGACTGTATGCTTGCATTTTTTATATCTGTAGATTGAGGTGATTGTTTTGTCAGCATATCAGGTTCTTTATCGTAAATACAGACCCCGTACCTTCTCTGACGTTGTAGGTCAGCCACAGGTAACTGTAACTCTAAAAAACGAACTCAGGGCAGGCAGAATCAATCACGCCTATCTGTTTACCGGTACCCGAGGTACAGGTAAGACCTCCTGTGCAAAAATACTTTCAAAAGCTGTAAACTGTCTGCACCCCAAAGACGGCGAACCCTGCTGTGAGTGTGAAATCTGCAAGGGTATCGACTCAGGTGAAATCTTCGATGTTGTAGAGATGGACGCCGCTTCAAACAGAAGAATTGACGATATAAGAGAAATTTCCGAGAAGGTAACATATACTCCCGAACGTGGCAAGTACCGTGTGTTCATTATTGACGAGGTGCACATGCTGACCACGGAAGCTTTCAACGCACTGCTAAAAACTTTGGAGGAGCCTCCTGCACACGTATTGTTTATACTTGCAACAACTGAGGTTCACAAGCTTCCTGCCACAATTCTTTCCCGTTGCCAGCGGTTTGACTTTCACCGCATAAATGCTCAGGATATGGCAGCAAGGGTTAAGTATGTAACCGAATGTGAGGGTGCCGTGATTACCGATGAAGCGGCACTTCTTGTTGCTGTAATTGCAGACGGTGCTGTAAGAGATGCTCTTTCTCTTCTTGACAGATGCCTTGCACTGCAAAACAAGGTAGATGCAGACACAGTACGCCGTGCGGCAGGTCTTGCTCAGAAGGACTATCTGCTGGATTTAGCGTCTTCATGTGTAAACAAAAACAGTGAGCGTGCTATTTCTGTTCTCAACAAGCTTTATAACGATTCAAAAGATATGGCTCGACTTTGTGACGAGCTTATAAACCATTTCCGTTCGCTTATGCTCATCAAGACGGTCAGAAATCCCAGAGACCTTGTTATACTCTCTGATGAGGAATATGACACCGCATACACTCAGGCTCAGATGCTTTCCCTTGCGGATATTGTCTATGCGATGGATGTCTTGCAGAGTGCCTATGAAAGAATGGGCAAAGGCTCGGACAATAGAATTGAGCTGGAGATTGCACTTGTTAAGCTCAGTGCTCCCGAGCTTGAAAGCTCTATGGAGTCTCTGCTCGCCCGTATTTCAGCACTTGAAAAAGCTGTAAAATGCGGAATCCCCACTGCTTCCACAGTGGCACCGATTGAGAAAGCAACTGAATCCGCTACACCTAAAAAGGCAGACTCCCCTACCCCTGCAGAAATAAAAGAAACAAAGAAAACTGCAAATGAGCTTGTACCTGAAGAAACAGAATCTGTAAAACCCAAAACTGAAGCTGATACAGATTATGTTGATAACACTTCACCTGTGACAGAAAGTGTAAGCGTCACTCAGCACACAACGGTACAGGCAGATACTGCCCCTCAGACTGCCCAGCCCCCTAAAAAGAAATCACCTGTAGATATGGACAACATTATGAGGGAAGCTACACCCTTAATGAGTTGGCCTGAGGTAGTGGCTAATCTCAAGCAATATTCAAGAGTTATTGCTTCCTCCTTTGAGGGAACTACTGCTTACGTGAGCGGTGACTACTTGCTCATAGACGCAAGCACTGATATTCCCTTTAAACTTCTGCAAAGCTCAGCTCAGCGTGACAACCTGAGAAAAGCTGTGCAGGAAATCACAGGCAAACGCTACACTTTGGGTCCCTATAAGCGTCCCGATGAAGAACAGGTAAAACAAGACCCTCTTGACAATCTTTTGGGTGACCTTAGGTCAAGCGGAATTGACGTTACAGAGGCATAATTATCTTTTAAACCATTCACAGCAATAATTTATATTACCATCCACCAAAAAGTCTTACGACTGACAGTTCCTTTAAACTAAGGAAAACTATTATAATAAACAATAAAAAGGAGTTTGATTAATATGAAAGCAAGATTACCTCAGGGTTACGGCTCAGGCGGAGCATCCAACCTTCAGCAGTTAGCACGTCAGGCACAGAAGATGCAGGCTCAGATGGAATCTGCTACAGAAGAGCTTGAGGCAAAAGAGTACGAGGCTACATCAGGCGGCGGTGCTGTTAAGGTTGTAGTATCAGGCAAAATGGAGGTTTCCTCTATTGAAATTTCTCAGGATGTTGTAGACCCTGAAGACGTAGAGATGCTCTCTGACCTTGTTATGGCGGCTGTGAACGAAGCCCTGCGTGCCGCTCACGATGACAAAGAAAAAACTATGGAGTCCATCTCCGGCGGTATGAGCGGTATGGGCATTCCCGGACTGTTCTGATATGGCAGGATATAACATTCCCCCGCTGGCAAAGCTTATTGATAAATTTGAGAGTCTGCCGGGTATCGGCAGTAAGACCGCACAGCGTCTTGCATATCACGTACTGCATATGACTCCGGAGCAGGCTAAAGACTTTGCCACAGCAATCACCGATGCTCACGAAAAAATAAGATATTGTGCCAAGTGCTGTAACTTCTCTGATGAGGAGTTGTGTCCTATCTGCCGTAATCAGGCAAGGGACAAAACTGTTATCTGCGTTGTGGAGTCACCTAGAGATGCAATGGCAATGGAGTCCACACGTGAATTTCAGGGCACATACCACGTACTTCACGGAGCAATATCGCCTCTTAACAACATAGGTCCTGATCAGCTCTACATAAAAGAACTTCTTGCACGTCTTTCTGACGGCACTGTGACTGAGGTTATTATGGCAACAAACCCCACTGTTGAGGGTGACGCAACGGCGATGTATATTTCCCGTCTGCTTAAGCCCTTAGGTATTAAAACAACAAGGCTTGCCTATGGCATTCCTGTAGGCGGAGACCTTGAATATGCGGACGAGGTAACCCTTGCCCGTGCGTTGGAAGGCAGGAGTGAACTGTGAAAACCGACAAACGTGTGGTAGCACAGAACAAAAAAGCTTACCACGACTATTTCATTGAAGAAACCTACGAGGCAGGCATTGAGCTTTTCGGCACAGAGGTTAAGTCAATCCGTCAGGGTAAGCTCAACCTTAAGGACAGCTGGTGCTCTGTAGTAGAGGGTGAAATCTTCATAAACGGTATGCACGTAAGTCCCTATGAGCAGGGTAATATCTTTAACCGCGACCCAATGCGTGTGAGAAAACTCCTTATGCACAAGCGTGAGATTATAAAGCTTTTCTCACTTACTAAGCAGGACGGCTACTCACTCATACCCCTTTCGGTATACTTTCTCGGCAGTAAGGTTAAGGTGGAGATAGGACTATGCAAGGGTAAGAAGCTTCACGATAAGCGTGCAACAGACGCTGAACGCTCAGCAAAGCGAGATATTGAACGCGCCATGAAAGAAAGACAACACGATTAAAAAGCTATAAAATTACATTTGATTTTTATAACTTTTACGTATAATGTTTTTAATAAAACATAAAATATGGAGGTAAAGATTATGAAATGTACTAATTGCGGAACTGAAATTGCAGACAACAGTACCTTCTGTACTGAATGCGGAACAGGTGTAACTACGGCACAAACTCCTGTTGCACAGGCACCCGTAGCTCAGCAGACCTACGCTCCTGATAACACAGAAATAACAGTTGACCAGCTTCCTGCTAAATTTAAGCCTATGGGAGCTTGGAGTTACTTTGGTCATTCTATTCTCTTCTCTATTCCTATTGTAGGACTTATTCTTCTGATAATTTTTGCAACAGGCGGTGCAAGAAACATCAACAAAAGAAATTATGCACGTTCCTACTTCTGCGGACTCGCAATTTTTGCTGTGATTGCCATTGTAGTTGTAGTTCTTCTCCTTGTATTCGGAGTTGCTACAGGTGCAGGTACTACAAGTCTGGACAGCATTGCAAACGCTGTATATTAATTAAAACAATAAAACTTGAGCCTGAGTAAAAACTCAGGCTTCTTACGGGGGCGCAATGGTTTCGACGGGGATTGCGAACTTTAGTAAGCGGGTAGTGGCGCGGATCCACTTTAAAAGACGCAAACTTAAAAATAAACGACAACAATAAAGTCGCTTTAGCAGCTTAATGCTGCTCGTCTGACCGGGGAGTACCGCGACCTCGGCTCGGGCGTCGATTAGCGGTAAAGGTGAACAGAGGGACTCTCCGACCTTTGTCATCAACAAGGAGATGCTCTTAGCATAATCCCGTTGTCGGGAGTGTGCATAAGCTAAGATTAATACGACAACTACACCCGTAGAAAGCTTTGGCAAGTGATTTTCGGACAGGAGTTCGATTCTCCTCGCCTCCACCATTCTTCTCGCAATCGTATATACGGTTGCGAGTTTTTCTTTGCATGCGTTGCAGGGGAAATTCGCATTTGTAATCAATATTTACGCACGCAAAAAGACCTTGACTCTGTAATAGGATCAAGGTCTTTTGTTAGTTATTCACTTTTGCAACAAAACGTATTGTGTTGCCTTATTGTTTCTTTACGGGTTCACCGATAAGAAATCCTGTTTCGATACCTGCAACCCACTTCTGAATTGCCGTTGCGTCTTTGACATTCACTTTACCGCTTCCGTCTGCATCCGCAGCACTCTCTCCTGCTTCGTCAAGAGTTAAAAGTCCTGCAACAGCTTTCTGAATCTCGGTTGCATCCTTAACATTAACCTTGCCATCATCATTTGCATCACCCAGGAGACCTGTTACAACAGGTTCTGTTGAATCAATCGGGTTATCCTGTCCTCCTGTTGATGGCTCTGTGGGGTCTGTTGGCTTATCTTCACCACCTGTTGAAGGCTCAATCGGTGCTGTAGTACTTGTGTTGCCGGGGTCAGAAGGCACTTCAGGCTCATCATCACCGGGTACTGATGGCTCAGTAGGAACAGTACTCTCAGAATCTTCAATCAAAACGCCGTTTAAATATAGATTCTTTTCAGTAAATTCGAAGCCTTCTGTTTCATCTTCAAAGACAATATTATTCCACGCTACCATATCTGATATATATACATTTCTAAGACTACCACAGTCCCAAAACACACCGTCTTCGACCCGTTGTACACTTGCCGGAACAACCAATTCCTCAAGACTATAACAACGCCAGAATGCCTGAGTTCCTATGGTAGTAACACCATCAGGAATTGTGACACTCTCAATCGCTTTAGCACCTGCAAATGCATATGGATTAATCTTATCTGAATTTTGAGGAATCTCAATGTTAGTCAACAGTTCCCCGTTAAGATACAAATTACCCAAACCAAAAAACAGCGGATTTGCAAAAGCATCCTCAAACTCGATATCACACCAAGCATTTAAACTCTCAATATAAACATCACAAAGATAATCACAATAAAAGAACGAAGAACCACCTATTTTCTTGAGACTCTCCGGAATGTAGATGCTACGAATTGACTTTAAACCCATGTAACTTATACCGGCTCCAAAAACCCCGTATTCCGGAATTGATGAAAATGCCTTTTGCGCAATATATGTTGTACCATCTTTTATACGACAAACACTTACGCCTTCTTTTACTTCTATAAGTGAGTTTCCTATATACAGAACACCATCCTCCCAGTTTTCAGGATTATTATAGTATGCTGTATCATAGAAAGCTCTTAATCCAATACTTGAAACATCATAAGGCATTATGATATTTTGCAAACTCTTGCAGCCATAGAACGCTTCACGTCCTATATTCGTTCGACTTCCTAGAATTGAGACACTTTCAAGAGAAATGCAATCAGAAAAAGCGTTACTGTTTATTGTCTTTATTCCTTCAGATACTATGACATTTCTAAGTTTTATATTTCCGCTAAATGCGTTCTCTCCTATTTGCGTTACGGGACAACCATCAAGGACTTTTGGAATAACCATTTCACTCAACATACCTTTATAATGGGTAATGGTAACTTCTTCATTTTCAACAGAATATTCTAACCCAGGAATAAAATCAGAACCAAGATAATGCATATTTGCTCTTTCTAACTCTGTATTATCACGTCCGATTGTTATACTATTCCAAAATTCTTCATCACCACAAACATAAACATCAATTACTCTCTCTAATCCCCAAAGCACTCCATCTGCTATTAATCTTGTTTTGTTATTAACATAATAATTTGACAACAAGCCCTTCGCAGATACTATGCAAGAATCAACATATAATAATCCGCCATCCCAATTATACTCATCTCTATATAATGCTGTCTCATCAAAAACATATTCACCTATACTTGAGATACTATCAGGAATTTTGACACTTTCCAAAGAACTACACTGAGCAAAAGCATAATCATCAATAATTGTTACTCCCTCAGGAATCATAACACTGCGAAGAGCTTCACACTCAGCGAAAGCATATTCTGCAATAAGTTTTGTCCCTTCCTTAATAGTACATTCAGTTATAGTTTCTTTTGCTTTTATAAGATAATCGCCTATGTATAACACATTGTCAAACCAATTACAACTATCATTATATATTGCCGTTCCGAAAAAAGCCTCTTCACATACCTCTTCCAACCCTTTTGAAAGTGTAACACTTGATAAAGAACGGCAACCAAAAAAAGCTCTATATCCTATACTAATAACACTTTCAGGTATAATAACACTTTCAAGATTCGTGCAAGAAGAAAAAGCATTTCTACAGATATATTCAACCGGATAACCACGTATAAAATCAGGTATAATCAAATCCGTTTCTGAACCTGAATATCCTATAACAAAAACGGAATCATTATAAACCTCATATATAATTCCATCCGATGTTGTTCCTGTTTTTATCGCAGATGTAGTTATCGATAATGTATTTACTAACATCAGTATAATTAATGTGATAACGAAGTATTTCAAAGTATTAACTCGTTTCAAAAAGCAACACTCCTTTACAAATAAACATTTGTTAATATTATAATATCTTATAATCTTTTTTTCAATATACTTCCAATTTAATTATTATACCAACTTCAGTTCAATTTCACTACACTTGTAGTCTGTGCACCCATTACAATCAACATCACTCGACGTACAGCAACGCAGGAATAGTTACACTCAAAAAGCTCTGTGACGGCTTGGAGATTTCACTCTATGATTTCTTCAATACTGACACATTCAAAACCTTGGAACAAGAAATCAAATAATCATAAGGGGTATCGTAACTCAAATTACGATACCCCATTTTATATACTTAATATGCGATTTTGATGGTAGTGATGATAATCGAACTCCTGTCCGAAAATCACTTGCCGTAGCTTCATTTAAGGATTCCAAGTAAAGTTTCGATAAATTCATATGCGAACCCGTAGCGGAAGGGCGTTACGAACTCCTGCCTCGGAATATGGATATATCCCTATGTATACTTATCGTGACGAGATTTGAGTTTTTCTATGATCCGATATATCTCAGATGATTTATCAATATCAGAATAATTCTTTATAAGAAGTTTTCGTTTGATAGATTTATCTTCCCTATACTCTGCGATAACAACCTCTTCCTCCCCGCTATGAGAAAAAGCCACCTTGAAGGTGGCTTTAATTTTTTCGTTGGATATTTCGATTTTCTCAATGTACTGTGACAGAATAAATTTTGAACGCTGTACATTTTCGGGATTCAGTAAGTAATCTTTCAGTTCGTCTATCTTTCCTTTAACATCTTTTTCAGTTATTGTATTTCGGCTGTAATCTCTCTCGTAACTTTCAAGAAATGTCTTGGCTTCCTTTATCACTTCTTCGCATTCCTTTATTTTTGCCGTTATAGCTTCGTTTGTACCTGTTTGAGAAATTGCCTCAATCAGGTTATCTCGACTCTTCTCAGCGCGGCTGAGGGTATCTTTTACGCGTTTATACTGATCGTCATTATCAATCGTGTCTTTGAGATTATCATTCAAACCTTGGGTTATTATTTTGATACTGTCTTCGGTAAAAAATACTTTGAAAAATTCATCTATCACCCAGGTATCAAGAATACTGCAACGGATTTCTTTAGTATCGCATTCATGCTTATTAACACGAGCGGAGCATCTGTAAGTTGTATACTCTAAACCGCGTTGCTTATGTCTGCGAACATTACCATGAAACTTCCCACCGCACTCACAATACAGAAGTCCTGTGAGAAGATATGTTCTCTTAGCATTACTGTAACTGCTTCTGGATGCTCTTCTCACTGCGTTAGCTCTCTCCCACAATTCTTTTGTGACAATCGCTGGACCCCCACCTTCAATTCGTATTACTTCATCATCAGGTTTGTACGCATGGTTATTATGCTTGGATGCACGTTTGTTAAAAACGTAAATTCCTTTGTATCTTTCGTTACGGATAATCTCGTAAATACTATTTCTTCCGAATGCCACTCCTTTCTTAGTTTTGAATCCAAGTAGGTTCAACCTATCTACAATAGCACCATAACCATAGCCCTCAGCAGTCATTTCAAATATAATCTGAACTGCTTTTGCTTCTTCCGGATTTACCACCAGTCGTTGGTCAACAACATCATATCCCAGTGGCGGAGGTCCGCCATTCCAGATACACTTCTTTGCGTTAACTCCAAGTCCTTTCATAACCTCCCTGCCCAAATTTCTTGAGTAATACTCCGCCATGGCCTCGAGCAGGGATTCAAGGATAATAGATTCAGGGCTATCATCAAGTCTCTCAAGAACTGAAATTAACTTAACATCGTTTCTCTTAAGTTCTCGCTTGAAGAACGCTGAATCATATCTGTCACGACTAAACCTATCTAGCTTATGAACTATTACGAAGTCAAATTCCTTGTTCTTGGAATCATCAATCATTCTAAGGAATTCGGGTCTGTTGGAAGTCGTTGCAGACTTCGCTCTATCACAATATTCTGCAACGACTGTATAACCATTATCAGCACAGAATTTGTGAAGTATAGAGAGCTGTGCTTCTATACTCTCTTCTCGCTGATTGTCAGAGCTGTATCTGGCGTATAACGCCGCTCTGCGCTTATTGTTTTTATCTATAATCATATAAATTACCTCCCGTAAATATTCAATAAAATAATATGTGTCTGTTTACTGTTTCATATCGTTTTACGGGAGCCCTATGACACCCATGCCGCATCAGATACTCTGAGTATCTCTGTCAGCAAGTTTGTCATAGGGTTAAAATATTCTTCTTGGTTAAATCTATCTATTAATTCTTTATCTGTTATTTCTACAATTTTTCTTTCAATATGTCCTTCCTTTTTACGGACCAATGCGTCTCTCTCAACGCTGATTTCATATAAACTTAGCATTGGAGCTCTCCTTTTTATAGAGAGCAATATGATATAATCATAAGACCGAAGTCTATCCGCTTTGTCACGTCCATTCAAAACGAATATCTCTTTTTTCTTCGGTAACTTTAGTAACTATCCTTCAGCTACTAATCTAAAGAACGTGGACGATTGTTAAGATTCAATTAATCTTCGTATACAGGCTCCAATGCTGTTACTCTTGACTTCTCTTCACCTGATGTCTGATTATCAACTACAGTAAACTTAACCTCAGTATCAATAATCTGAGTCTCGTCGAGACAGCCGTTTTCGTCAACAAAATTCGAGGCATAGTTATTAAAAATGATGCTGTTGACTGAAAATGCTGTGTTAAAAATCTGATTATCAACGAGAATGTTCATGGCAAAGTAGCCTTTTTTCTCATAGTACTCGAGCTTATCAATAAAGCCTTGGTAAGTACCTTGAGGAAGATAATTTAGGAATTTTTTCGGACGGAAGTTAAACATAATAACTTCTCCTTTCAATAAATTTATTTTAACCTCATATGAGGTTAATTGTTTATTCATCGATGCACAGATCATCGAGTTCAAGCTCGCAACTTGAATTAAGTTCAATATCAAGTACGTTCTTCTCTTTGGAGACTTTTTTGTTATCCTCAAGTCCCCTGGTATCGATCTTAAAGCAATAACATTTCTGACGGCCGAATTCTTTCCAGATAACCATACGTTTATAGAGGCGGTCTTTCTCACCCTCGAGAATATCAAGGGTTTTAAGATTCTTAAGCAAGGTCTTGGGATTGCCGATATTATACTTCTCGCAAATACGCACAAATTCAGGCTCAAGGATAATCATCACAGTCTCCCAGTTGTGGACAATAATCTCTCCCACACAATTCTGTGGAACAGTATAATCAGAGCGTCCTTTTTTCTGAAGAAATTTATTGCTATTGAGCATGTACTCAATCTTGAGAATTTCCAGAAAACGATCCTCAGGACTCATATTTTCTGATATTAACGCCTCAAGCTTAATAACGTAGTCTGTAAGAGCGTCAATATCAATCTGTGCATCGGGAAAAGTCTCGTTGTAATATCGACTTGTTAATAGTATTATCGACAATTTGGAAAATATTCTCTCTGTTAATTCTTTTTTGTTCTTAATTTTTGAAATCAGGTTCTTCTTTTCTGTTTCGTATTTTTCTGATACATTTTCGATATCTTTTAGTACAGTTCTCATAAACGGACCACCCGCTACCGCATAGTTCTCAATTATACAGCGTTTAATGTTATCAGAATTATCAGCACTTACTGTAAGTTGATCCTTTATCTCGAACACACGCGCTTTAAGTCCTGCTGGGGAATCGTCATTAAGCAAATCGAATTCAGCAGTTGAAATTATAACAGAATTGAATTCGTGTACCGGTTTTTGAGTCGCATCGCCGTTTAGCCTCATCTTTGATCTTCCGTTGCAAATGGTGTACATAAGCTTTGTGAAATCAGAACATGTGCTGATGGCAACTTCATCAAGAACAATCGGATGTCCCATAGCTTCGGAAATAAACTGCACTATAGCGTTTTCTGTGGAATTGTAAGTAATTGCTGTACCCTTATTAAGTACGGGATTTGAGAATACTGATGCCGCTAACATTGCCGCTGTGGTTTTGCCCTTTGACGTTCTGTTACTAAGATTAAACATCATAGCACCGATATCAAACTTGATGTTCAGATAAGAGAGAATCGGAGCAGCAAATCCCAGAAGCATCACAAATTCTAAAGCTGTGTTATTGAGCACTTCTCTCTTAACCATCTCTAACCATTTATCCAAACTGCCATGGGGAGATAATTGAAGATTACCTCTGTACAAGGCATCAGGGGCACCCTTGGTATCGTGAACTGTACCGCTTTTGAAAACAATCGAGTCATCGGTAATGTTCCATCCAAGCTTTGAATACACGCGCTTTACAGGAGCATTCTCCTCATCCATAATCAGATAGCTAACAACGTCAGCACTATTTCTGTCGTAGAATCTGATACCATCCGTCAGCAACTCCTTGACACCCCATTGATTTAGAACAGAGCTATCAAATATCTTCTCTTTCTCATCGTCACCTAATCTGTAACCGAGCTTAAGATATACCTTGCCGGTGTCAATATCGATAAGCTTTTCCTTAACCCATACTGCTGAGCCGAATGTAATCAGAAACGGGATATCCTTTATGTCCGTCACCTTGGACAGATACTTCTTGGTTCTTACATAGGGAAACGTCTTAATATTCTCAACAAAATAGTTGTTCTGATCGCAGGTCAGAGCTACAGAACCATAACCCTTCACAAGCGTCTCAGGATCAAACAAATTTACCACATAACAAAACTCCTTTCGTTGTACCCAAGCGTATTGTGACATACGCTCGGGTATTAATTATTGATTAGAATGATACATGTACACTCTTATACTTAGATTTTCTGATCAAATAGTCATAGCAATCAGACAAGAGTATATCAGTCCACTCATGATTACTGTTAATCGCAAACAATTTCCAGTCATCATCCAGCATTCTACCATCAACAACACGGAACCAATCCTTGGTATAAGGATTAAAAAGTTCAAATATTATGTGTGCTGTTGTGTTTTTTGTGCGATTAACAATTCTGTGTCGTGCGTCAGATTTTATTAATTTTCTCATAAGATTTGGTTTAATATCAGGCATGGTAAAATTTCCTTTCATATTAATTTGCACTGAGAGTGCATACGAACACTCTCAGGTATTCTGAAATTTCTTATAATTCTTTTAAATCAAATAACATTGTCTTATCATGATAATCTTTAGCGCCATCATTATGGCAAAATAAAAAGGACCATCCATATCGGATGGTCCAATCACCTACCTTCGCCATGTAACATGGCATTATACTATTAACGCTTGATCTATTATCATCAACGAAACAATTTCTAACATCAACAAAAAACGCCTCTGAAATCAAGCGTGAGTATGGTACAGATCTACCATCAGATATGAATTTGTGTGAGTCGTTTCTGTTGATGTAATTCCAGTATAATCCCTATTTTTTAAGTTGTCAACCACCCCAAATCGGCCAAAATCGCGATAAAAAAACGTGTTGAGGACGACTTGTATCCAAATCGATTGCTTTGTCGAACTTAACAGCACCTAAAAATGCTCAAAAAAATTTTAAAAGTTGTCAATTTCAGGATATTCATATCAATATTGTCGTTTTTTATCTTTTGCAAAAAAGAAAAATATCCGGAGCACGAAACCATGCTCCGGATGCAATCAGTTTAATTAAGTTTATGCAGCAATCATTTTTCTATAGATTGCAAATGCCTCATCATATATATCACAGCGTAAAGGTTTAATAAGTGTTACTACATCCTCATCATCAATAGATAAAAGAAAAGGCTTGTCTACAAGAAACTCTAATTCATCGATTTCTTGTTTTGTATAATCTGATGAACCATCATACATAGATTCCATAGCGCGAGCTATATTAGCTTCAGTAAGATCATCTGCAACAACATCTCTAATTTTGTTATTTACAAGCAACTGCAAAAAGATCGTTCCTGATTCCTGATCGAAATATCTCTCAAGTACAATTCCTGTTGTTACCTTACCGTTGTCACTCTTTGGATCTTCTTTATTTATACCAATCTGATTCATTTGAATGCGATCTTCACAATAAGATCTGAAGATTTCTTCGCTGCCGAAATTGTCATTAATAAACTGATTCTCTTTTTTATTAAGTTTAGTCATAATAAATTACTCCTTTAAAATAAAAATAATAGGTTTTTGTATTATTAGGATTTGAAATATTATTTACATAGTGATAATAACAGTTATTCTGCTATTATCACTTTATTAGTTTGTAACATACATAGTCATCACAGCCTTTCTTTCATCTGAATTTTGACACCGAGTTTTTGTGCCAATTGGGAGCTTTTTTTCTGTCTCCCCAAGTAGCGCAAAGCTAAGACTCTGTATTTGACCATTATGTTCTCACCTCCACAAAAATTTGTGAGTAATTTACTACGCTATTATTATACTACAACTTTATTTCCACTTTCATTAACAGTTTCAGCAAAATACATACTGAATTTTTTACAAAATCAGCAAAATAAAACAGCGCCTCGCTTTATAGCGAAACGCTGAAAAAAGAACGATTTATTTTTCACTGGCGCTTAACTTCATTTTTTCGCACCATAATTGTAGTGCTTCAACCGTCATAGAGACTTCTTCGAGCTCCTCATAGATCTTATCAAAATCTTCTTGCTCATCTGCAGTTATTACACCATCTCTGAGTATTTCCATAAGTCTAACTTTATCGTGATTTATGTTTTTAAGAACTACAGCCATATCCACAAGAATCTCATGTATACTGCCGCTGTATGTAACTTCGGGAGCATCAATCTTACCGATTGCACACTCGTGACAGCAATAGTGATTTCGCAGTTCAGGCTTATTGTATCTCTTCGCTATCGCTACAACATCATCGGGTTGTACAGTAACTTTACCATTCTCAATCTTCTCGAGTCTGTGTTCTGTCACTCCAGACATACCGGGAAAATCAGGATCGTTAGGCTTGTACATCGTAGCCTCTGCACGACTAAGCCCTAATTCCTCTCTTGCAAGCTGATATACACTCTTGTTCTTCTTAATCGATACTTTTCCCATTGCTATCACTCCTTTTGGGTTGCGAATCAATAAAAATATGATTTAATGATTGTCATCCCTCAAATAACAATCACTAAATCGTTTTTATGCTTAAAATTTACTCGTCAGTTTTTGCCTCATTTAGTCGAGGATGTTCTCCTCCACCCAACCATTCACCTGTAGCTAACCAAAGTTCATAATAATACAACCATTCAATCGTCCAAGGGACTATCGTATCTGCCAACAATTTATACGGCGTAAACTCTTGATACCGGTATAGACATATTCGTGCCATCTTATTTTCAGAATCCACGTCATATTTATGAGGAAAATCACTATCATCTAGTCTTTCCAGTTCATCCCCAATTACCCAAACCTTTGGGGATTTCCAAAGTTCATATGTTATTACTACTGTATATTCTTTAGATAAGGGTGTTGGCTTGATTTTTCCATTCCACATTAGATGTTTTTTATTATAATCACATTTTGAATCATGATAAGCAGATTTTAGTGCAACTTTCTGCTGCAACAATGTGTATTCAGGTTTATTAACATATCTATTTCCCAAAGAATGTATGTCCTCCAACTCTTTTAGTTTTGTCAGTTGGAGTGGTTGTAACTCCGCCTTTTAACCCATCTACATATAAACCTTTTGCATCTCGCGCCTGTCTAATAACAACACCTTCATCGCGTAACGCCCTACGAACAATATTACTACCAAAGCAAGCGCTAAGTTTTTCTGCAACATTATGCAATCCAATACAACTAATTGGATCATCTAAAATTTCTCTTTTTGCCGTTCTTAACCATGCAAAGAACCACTCTGCTCTAGCAGGATCTTCGTTCCACTTTTCTGCAAAATTCTCATCTTTCAACACAGGATTCTTAACAACGTACTCGCCATTATTATTCTCAATGTATTTGTCCATATTTGTAAGTATGTTTTTCAACGCCTCATATACACTTTCTTCATTGTTATACGCATGTGCAGCAAGTGTTGTAATAATTATGGAAATAGGAGCTCTTTTCTTAATTTCCTCCGCTTCATTAGCAAACATAATATCTCTATGTCTTTTAAGAATTTGCACAGCCCTTTGTAATGGAGTCTTTATTTTATACAGTGGAATTTTATCAATTTCGATATTATTTTGTATTGAAAATGCTTTTCGGGCCTCATGAACTTGTAGTTGCATTCTTTCTTCAAACCACTCGTGGTACTTATACGGATTACTGTATTTAGGAATATAAATTCCTTCATCAAGTTTATGTGTTAATTTAATTTCTGTAAAATAAGGAACTATATAATATTTACCATTAGGCACGCAAGGCAAAACATCCATATGAAACTCATCATAACATAACGTCCAACATCTCTTTCCTTCTTCTTGAAGCATATCTCGATATTTTTTATGCTCCTTTAATCTATTTCCTACTCTGTTTTTTATATCATATTCAGTTTTGTACGGCATATCTTTCATTAAGCACACCAAATCTATATCATATTCATCCTCATCTGACACAGGACGTATAACCGTGCCTAAGTAGAAAGATCCCTGAGGCATAATTTTCACAGACGAATTCTCCTCACAATCACCTAACCACTCGCCAACAGAACGATAACTTCTTTCTGCCTTTTCTCGCATTGTCTCAGAAATATCCAGATTTTCAGCTATCCTAATCAAATATTGATTTATTAATCTTTCTTTGTCATTCATTACGTTCTCCTCCTAATTCTAACGTCTCAAAAAAACCTTCACATTCATCAAATATTGTTATGTGTGGATATGTATTCTGCATATATCTTCTACCCACTTCAAACGCCGCTGATACAGGCATAGCTGTAAACAGATGAATTTCAACATCTCTTCCATATGTATTCAGGATATCATCACAGGTTGTTTGATATTTATGCCAAAATTCACTTAAGTCTTGAGGACTATTTATACAATCAACACCTGTTCTCTCTGCTGAAATTCTATACATCGATTTATAAGAACCAATCTCTTGTATTCTTTCATCGGATATATAATTTGTAAGTGAAATAACCATTGCAACAGCATTCGACTCAACTTCAAAAACATCTTGCGATGTCGTGAACGAATTCGTTACTTCACTGGATTGCCACTGCCATGTATCAGGAACTCTTGTTTTTTGATACACATCGCACTCTACTTTATCTCCAAATAGTTCTCCCAGTTTAATTATCAATGGTATGGGTGCAAGAGGAAATACTGAAAAACCCATTCTGTTAAACTGAATGTACGGATTGCAGATAGCTGTAGTAAAAAGCATATTTAATTGTCTCATGCAATCTTCCCAATATTCTTTTGACTTATAGGAAAATGAAGAAGATACAGAGATATTTACACCATATTTAGATGCAGGTTGCTTTTGGGGTAAAACAGCTTGTGCTGCCATATCAATATTTATATTGACAGCATTTATACCCTTTATTGGTGAGGTAAAAGTAACAATTTCTGTCTCAGGCACATTAAACAGCCCACAAAGCCTTGCTACCTTTTCTTCATGATCTATTTTCATCCTTTTCAATCTATCAACCGGATATTCTAGGGGACCTATTTGGGGCCTATCAATTAATTTGTGATGGTCTGCACACATCAGCATAAGATTACTAATATCTGCTGAAAGCTTCGCAGACAAATCCTTATCTCCTCGAGGACCATTAACGCTTGATGCAATAATATGAGCTACAAAAGCATTATTAAACTCAGAACGAGTTACATCATCATAAAACAACCGTTTATTACATCCCTCAAACTCGCACATACCAGCAGCTCTTCCGCATAATATTCTTATTGTATTTTCCGAAGGAGCCTTATTACGCGACATATATTTTCACCTCGTTTAATAATATACAAACAGCCATCTTAAATAAGCACTTATTGCAAGCATACGGTTTTATATTTAATAACTATCTCTTTTTCATACTCAAGTTAATTAACCATTACTCCATATTTTTGCATTAACATCATAGAAAGAGATATCACATCTACGAGCGATTGATGGTTATCTTCAAGATATAATTGATCGATACTAAGTTTCAAGTCGGATTTTATAGCTTCAACATCCATATTGTTTGAAACATCTATTAATCCACCAGACATATTAATAATTGTCTTGTAAGCTTCTTCTGAGATGTTACGAATCGAGCTTTGCCAGTTTGGTTGCTTCCTCTTTGTTTCATATCCAAGTTGCTCAATATATTTACCACAATCTTCACCATCTTCATATTTAATTGGTACATTATTATAAAAAGATTTACAGTGTTTCAATTCTGCAAAATAGGTTTCACCGTTATCAAGACTGTAAATATCACCTATTACTCCGGTCCCATAATAATATCTAATCTTCTTTGATGGTATTTGTCCTTGATTACCTTGATTATATATAAATGTATCTCCAGTATTTATTCTACTTCTATAAGATGCAGGAAAATGATAAAGACGAAACAACACATCTTTATATTCGGACTTAAAATCTTTCTTTTGCGACAAAACAATAATACTCATAATTAAATCCCCCATTTCTTTCTGTAGTCCATTAAAAATTCGTAAGACAACTCTTTAATCTCGTCTCTGCTTAGTGCATCTAATAGCGCTACCCCACCATAACGGTTAATATATTTGCACAAAGCACGCCATTCATAACGATCACCGTTACTAACTGCACCTACATCTTTCATTGTTGGGTCATCATTGATTTCCTGAATAGCACTCAATATCCCTATAGATATCTCTTTATTCATAGAAAAATTTCTTTCCAGAATACTTGCACATAAATCAGAATTCGACAGAAGTAATTTTGTGAGTTTATATGGCGAAGAGGAATTCTCCTGATACGACAAATACCCAAACCACCAAAGCCTTGAAATTGAATTTCTCAAAAAACCTATGCGGCTACCCGTTTCCGAACCACAGAAGAAACGTTGCTTAATCTTTTCTTCAGACATTTTTTCTTCAGCCCATCTACTAAATGAATAATCCCAATATTCGCAATGAGCAAGGTAAGTCCAAAGATATGGGTTACTCGCTTGTTTTGGAGTAATTTTATCTTTAAAAGCATTGTGAATAGCTAACACGTTCATAAAATCATCATTATTAGCATCTAGAGGAGGTAGTGATACATCTATACGAGATTCTTTATAATAATTCTTATCTTTGAATTTCTTTGCTACCCAATCGCCATTGCTATCGGAGTATAACTCTATATTTTGAGGCACTGTGTCAAATAAATCGTTGTATGCTGATTCAACAAAATACTTCACTTTCATATTTCATTCACCTCTGTAGAAGATACTGTGTTTTTAAATACATCTTTTAGCTGTTCAATATTACTCTTGAATAGATGTGGAATAATAATATTTGCAACTTTAGTCATAGACTCTACCGTATTTAAGTCTATATTCATCTCTAATAATCTAGCACTCAACACTTGATACCACTTTTTATTAGAAATAGCATCAATCATATCTTGATCAGCATTCTTCATATACGAAAGCACATCTACCAATACTGGAGCTGCAAATAACGATGATAGAAACATTCTCAACTCAGGAGCTTCATAAAGATTATTGTATTTTTCATAAACATCATTGTTCAAGAAAATAGTTATTTTATCATGACTCATAAAGTCAACAGTGATTTCTTCTTTAGGGTGAAGTGTCTGTCTTCTAATAGAGAAAATAGATGGTCGATCAGCAAGAGGATCGTAATTATCAAGAGGAATATTATAGAAGTCTTCAGAAATTGCTAGTATATCTCCTTTTCTTATGCTAAATGGAATATTACCAAACAACTCTTTGTTATGTTCGGGCAAAACAAATGGGCTAATGTCTTTGAGTGCAATTATGTAACCTCTAATTTGCAAAACTTTACTTAACATATTTTTGTTTTCTGTAACAGTGATTTCGTTAGAGTCTAAAGGGAACTCAATTAGTCTTCGATACTCTGCTTCTACACTTTCCAAATAGAGCACAACTTTTGTGTTACCTTCACTAATCAACTGTTTCATGCCATCACAGAACAACTCATATGTCATATCAACAACTACTAAATCACCTTGTATTGAAGGTTCGCTTCTTAAGCAAATGTTGAATTTACAATTCTCATAATCTTCGTTTGCAGCACTCAAAACTGGATATGGATAATTTACATTTGTATTACGCACAATCTTTTCTCCTTTTAGTAAATCAGCAATTCTAACTGTAACCTTTCTGAGTATTCAAGGTTCAAGAAAACTTCATACTGCTCGTTTCCCTTTACGTTGGATATTGTTATTTGATTAGAATTGATTTCTTTTTTATTTCGACCTACTTTATAATCCAAAATCTTAAGTTTTTCCTTCTTACCATCATCGCCAATCGATCTTAATGCTAATGTGACAGCAGGACAATCCTCTTCAAGTTTAAACACCGCTCTATATTGAGCGTCTCCTGGTGTTTTTATAACTCTTTGCTGCAATATTCGAGGAATATTTACTGATTTATTACCAGGAACAGGAGCTGTAACTATATCTTCCCCATTTGGATCTTCTATACCGGCACTTCCACCAGCATTGCCCCCACCGCCTTCGTTGTGTGGATCAGAAGATTCATTTTTAACACCCTTAACTTTTTTAGCAGTGATGTTAACTTTCCTAACATTTGGTTTCACTTTTTTAGGTGAATCCAATCTGGTATCGCCATCAGGAGTAATATCAGTTTTTTCCTCAGTTCCCAATGATTTATCATCTTCATCAAATGGCAGATAGGCACTCATTCCATCCAAATCCAGCTCATCAGTTTCTTCTCCTCGACACTTTTCTGTGATAGTTTTATTGACCCATGCAATAAGTTTTCTTCTATATTTTTTAGCGTCATTTTGAGCTTTTTCATCATCCTCTATTAAACCAGGATCCCAGCTATCATGAGCTGGCGGCTCAATATCTTTCAATAAGTTATTAAGTTTTCCTGGCTGAACCACTACAACAGCAGCATAACGAGTAAAAATATGATTATGTCGTGTTCTAACAACCATTCCTATAGAACGCATTTCAGCAATAGATTTGCTATATTTATCATCTTTTTTAATATAAAGAATGGCGTCACCTTGTTCCATGATATCGCCAACTTCCATGTAATCATATTCACAAAAGGCATGATAAAACTCAAGGATTGTAGAGATATTTTTATCCTTGTCATCGCTACGCATTTCGAGATCAGCATAATACCTAATTCTATCTTTTAGGTTTTTCTCGTTAACCTCCATGCCATCAATTCTAATCACTAATGTTTTATTTGCTATCGCCACAAAGAAATTACTTAAAACCGCCTTTTCGATATCCGCCCTCCAAGAATCTGTTTTCTTAAAACCAGCAATAACAACATCAGTGCCATATTCATTTCTATCTAAGAGATCACGTAAAGCACACTCATCCTCTTCAAAAATCGGCATTGAAGTTTCTGTATTTTGATAAAAACCTACTCCTATTGTTTCACTTCCGTTTTGAAGATGTGTAATCAAACGAGCTACACCCTGAAACGCTTTCACCTTATCAGCTATAGCGTAAGAATTGTAAAATACAGTTCTAAATGATGAACACGCAAACGGAGCATTTTTGCCAATACCGTAAGAGCCTTGACTTCCTTTTCCTTTATCTGTTACACCATCAGAATGCGTCAATGCACGCCACTTTGATTTTTCACGTCTCCCCGCTTTCGCACCGCTTAAACCAGTTGTGTTGTAATCTCGAATAACCAAAAAATCGACTTCATCTTGTTCAAGTTTTTTATCAGCTTCTGCTAAAAAACGCTCTAACTTAGGCTCCATTCTTTGCTCCCAGTATTTTCGACAATCCTTGAATATACCGTCAAGGGCTGATAATGATGGATACTCCGCCTTCTTTAGAGACAAACTATTAAATTCTACAATTACCGTAGTTTCTCCCTCTGCTTTCGCGTCTAGAGAATTTTGACAAATCTCTCTAGCAAGATATGAATATAAATTTGAGCCTTTAAAAGTAGTAATGCCACCATTATTTATTCCTTGTTCTGGTCCATCATCCAACTTAGGAAATCTCCAAGTATATTTCTCCATATCATCACCCACATAATTATTAAAGTCTAAACTTATCGTCCTCAACTTCGCTTACAGAGAACTTTAGCTTAGTGTTTTTTAACTCCTTCTCAATTGCTGTGAATATCTTTTGTATGTCCGCTTCTGTATAATCATAGTTAGACTTATTAGCACAATTGCCCAGAAGTCTTACCATATCTATGATTTTGTTTGTTCTTGCCTCCGCTAATCTTACAAATCTTTCACGTTTACTTTCCATATATAACACTCCTTTTGTGTTTTTTCAACATTATTGTACAATATACACAACTATCTGTCAACAGTTTTTTGCATTTTATTTTTATATATTGCAACATTTTGCAAATATATTGCAATATATAAAAAATATAGCGTGCATTCGCACGCTATATCTCATTATAATTTTACATATTTAAATATTTCTTCAAACAATGCTTTCAATACAGGCACAGCTATAGAATTACCGCTTTGCCTATATGCTTGTTGATCAGACACTACTATTTTAAAATCCTTAAATCCCATCAATTTTAAACATTCTTGTGGTGTCATCTTTCTTGCTACACACTCACGACCCTCATATTCACCAATATAAATACGAGAATCTGCACGCATTTCATCTGTAGGCTCTTCCAATCTAAAATCACCTATCCAATTAAATTGTTGATTAGCCGTTTGACAACCAATGATATCCCTGTTTACTCGAGAACGATTTTGATGCTTCTCCTTAGTTGTAACCCATTCGAACCCTTTTTGCCCTAAATAATAACTTAACCCAACTTCTTTTGACAGGTAATCAGTTGCTGCGGTGGTTAACTCTTGTTTTTCGGGAAATTGGAAATCATCAACATTCAGTCTCTTGTCAAAACCTACAACAAAAATTCTATGTCTAATTTGAGGCAACCCATAATCACATGCATTCATTTCTGCGCTAAAAACATCATAATCCAATTCGCTAAATATTTCATTAATGCGTTTCCAAGTATTGCCTTTATCATGAGTTTTTAAACCTATAACATTTTCATATATAAAAACCTTTGGTCGCATTTCCTTAATTAGATTAGCATAATGAAAAAAAAGTGTACCTCTAGTATCTTCGAACCCCTGTTTTTTACCATATGTAGAAAAACTTTGACATGGGCTACCGCCCACCAAAACATCAACTTGTCCTCTATATTTTTTACCATCTATAAAACGCACATCCTCATACCAATGCTCATCATCAATATTGTAATTTGCGAAGTATGATTGCTTTACAAAATTTTCTTTTTTACTTTGAAGATATAATTGATTAACGAACTCCAACCTTTCATTAGATGACATATTCTTTGTTTGGTCAAGTATCTCTTCATAAGAAAGTTTAAGTTCACGTTCACCGTTATCACAGGCAAAAACCACTTCATAATCTTTTCTTAATTGTTTCAGTGCTTGTTCCGGCGCGCCAATACCACTAAACACTGTTGCTAATTTTATCATCTATTTTCTCTCCTAAAAGGTCATAATAAATTAATCCTTAAATTCTATACCATTCTTTTCACAAAAATCAAGGAATTTTCCATACGACACCATATGAGGCTTGATATCACCGCTTTCCCATCTGGCAATAGTTACATTAGAAATTCCGCTTTTCTGTGCAAGTTGATATTGTGTTAGTTTCAATTTCCGTCTAACATACTTCACTTGTTCTTTTAACTTCATAAGAGAATCCTCCTCAAAAGTTATCATAAAATATCAAAACATATCATAACATAACAAACACAAAAAAGCAATCATTCTGTCGAAAAATGATTAATAAACGCAACGAATTGTTTTCTCAATAAATTAAATCTAACTAACTTGGCAATGAATATATCCAAAGCACGCTATTACATATGAATCGGGATGGAAACGGAGAGCTTTTTACGTTGAAAAAACCTGTGAAAAAAATAAAATCCCGAAAACCCGTTTTCCCGGAGTATGGCGACCATACTCCGGGAATATTTGATATTACAGTTCTAAGAATTGCAAATTATTAAGAATTGTTTTTTCTTTAACCAACTTAAAATCGCTGTATGATATTTTGATACAGCTTGATTCAAGAAAATTTGGGCGAATCTTAAGTCGCTGCTGAAAATCAGCCACTTCATAAGGTGTAGCATCACACTCTTCGCCCTCTCCATATTTATATGTGGTAACAAATACGACTACTTTAGAATCAGGTTTCAACGTTTTTAAGAAGTCCTCAAACACATTCCATCCTCGAAGATCAGACACTTCTCGCGGTATTCCTCCAACCATAAAATCAACTTTCTCTTCATCTGAAAGAGCCATCACCTGTGAAAACAATATTGCCATATATACCTCCTGTTTTTAATACATCTCGTGACGAGAATTATGTTTTTCTATGATCCAGTTTCTTTATCTTCCACTCGTGGGCGTATGGTGACAAAGGATGCGAAAACTCCAAGCCCTTAGAATCTAACAGGGTGTAGAGTTTATCTTTGTAAGGCTTCAGAGCATCGAGCATCGCCTCTTTCTCCTCGGTCATGCTTGTTCCCCTACCCCAACAGCAAAGAATACAGTCTGCATCCTCACACTCTTTGATAATGTATGCGCTGTTCTGCTTGTTTGATTTGGGATTCTCCGCTCCGATAGATGAAGTGAGATTGACAATCGCAATGCTTCCGAAGTCGCTTCTTATTGCTCCGTTACGGCATAGCATCGTGGTCTGATCAAGTATGTATTCATCTGCTGATGATGGCGACGCCATAATTATTACTGCTGATTTCTTTGAATCGTCCCATGACATTCTCAACAGATATCTGTCCATCTCGCTTTCGCTGAACACCGCTGTGGTTTCGATTATGCTTCTTCTTTCTATCAATTCTTTTTTAGCCATTTACACTTCCTCCAAGTAGTTAATAAATGCGGGCAACGAGCCAACAATTGTGATTGCTTTGCTGTTTGACAAAACGATAATTCCTGTTGCAATTCCGTTCTCGACGGTTATCTCTTCAAAGCGTCTTTCATCAATGGGAGAAGATAATCCGAAGTCCTGATGCTCCTCGAAATCTTTTGCTGATGAAACAAAAAAGATAGCACCCATGGAGTCAAGATCCAACTTGGTGCTATCTTTTTTATATGCGAACGCTATTTGATTGAAGAGATTTCTTATGTGTGACTGATACTGCAAAGGGACTTTTTCGATGTCCGAAAACCTTCTGATTTTTACCATTTACTTCTCCCTTTCCTGAGTGCTGATTTTCCTGTGTAAAGCGAGATTCCTGCAACGCATCCTGAGAGAAACGCATCAACAAGAACTGTTGCAGTAAATGCAGTTAATGACAATATCATTTTTCTTCTCCTTTGCTTTTGATTTGCTTTTTCCTGATTGATGAATCTGCACACAGAAGCAGTCCGAAACTCAGGATGAATCCGCCTATGAATGCTAAACTTGCTTTCATTGTTATCTCCTTTCTCTTAGTAGTCTTTAGGCAGAAGAAATGTTTCAACGGGACCGTCTTCCATCTCATCCCTGATGATGTAGACTTTCTCATTTACTGCTGTGCCGAGCTTCATAATCAGATTGCATTCCTCTCTCCACTCGGGATCTTCCTGGAAGTGCACAATCTTCTGCGAGCCATCGGGATTGATGAACAGCTCAAAGACCTGGAAGTAGTCTTTCTCCTTGACCTTCTGATCCATGGAATCGTACAGATGCCACAGCATCAACTGCACTTCCAATGGAATTCTGTTGCTTGCGTTTGTTGTGATATATCTCATGATACATCCTCCTTTTATAAAAATTAATTGTGACTAAACTGTTCACTTGTACCGCAAACAGCGTCAATCACAATACACGAGCCTAATCTGAATCCTTCTATATACATCTCCTTTTCGGTTAACGTTGACAGTTCTTCACGACAATCCTTAACTTTGTCATAAAGTTCTTTTTGGTTTTGAGACAGAGTTTTGATTAACGCTTCTTCATTTCTGCAAAGTAAACTCAGCAAGTTATCATACTGGCTCCCTCGTTTAATGCTTCTTTCATTGGGAGAAACATTCCCGTAATAAAGTTCTTCAAGTATTTTCATTTTGCCTCCTAAAAAGAAAAGCACAACCAATGATTTTACTCATCGGTTGTGCTAATTATCTTGTATTCTATTTTCTTTTACAAATACATAATCCAGTCCGTTATTTGCGAATGCTCCAAACTTCCATCCAGGTGGAATAATATCGTTCAGAAACGTTTCAGCTTCTTTCCAAATATTACTTTTCATATCAGTCTCCTTTGTATCTATGTAATTATCAATTCCTTGAACAAGCGTTTCAAGTTTAGACTTCAAAGCATCATCTATTGATTGCTTAATATATTCAAGGAATTCTTTCATCAAGGTAAGCAGATCATCAATATCATCTGTTCCATGACTGAAAGTTACCGCTCCAAATGAATCTGCATTTGCCGTAAAATATTTATCAAAATCGAACTTCTTACATTCAACCCCAAACTCACCATTATCATCAATCTCATTAACATCTGAAATCATACTTTCTGTATTATTCAAATGTAATCTATATACTATAACACCTTCTGCAAATAGCTGTCTTGCTTCTTCAACTGTTACACGAAGCATCCCAGACCAAACATACCCAACATATTTATACATTGACACTCACCTCCTTGCTTATTTACATATAAAAAAACACAACCAATGATTTTACTCATCAGTTGTGCTTATATATCTGTCTAATATTATACCTATTAAATTATAAAAATTTACACGTCAGTGTACTTACATATCGCATAAAATAACGTTATATTACATAATATGTTACTTTGTATCCATATTGTGCGTTTATTATTTAAAAGCGATTCTCTTCATGAGATTTTTGTATTCAATCATGCGTTTGTTTGTATTGATAAGGTCTTCAATAAGTTCATCATAAAATGTATATCTTTCCTGTATTTCCTGTGGACTATCCTTAAGATTGTCACTTAATTCAAGTTCATACCATTTTCTATATTTCGCTTGCCACATTGTCAAATGTGGACGAAGCCCCTTATTTAAAACTTTTTCCGTTAGTTCAATAAGATCGTTAGAATAAGGTAATCGACTTACAGGCACCTCCTTAAGTAGTTCTCTTGCAATCTTAAAAAATTCATACCAAGAATTGTACACTTCTGTAATTACATCATGTTCCTTATCAAACAACAATCCGATTTTTCTTGTACTCAATTCAACCCATAACTTATATGCTATCTCTTGATCTTTTTTGTTATATTTCAATTTTATACTGCTATCACCTATTCCTAAATTAATCTCATCGACCATAATGGCTTTTTTGCCTAAAAACCTTTTAATTATAAGAATTATACCAAAAATTATAATAACCGAAACTATAATTGCAAACCAATTCAACCTAAGAATAACTGTATTCCAGCTTTCAAATTCAATACCGAATATTTCCATAGTTACACCCCCTGGTTTCTTTGCATTTGTGGGCGAGAATTATCAATCAAGTTCCGGCGAGACACTCTGTTAATATATGCCTTTTCAATTATCTCGTCAAAATTATTAATTGCATAATCCCAGCTATAAAAATCAGCATATTGTGATTTAATATTATCTGCCAACCGCGCAGGCATATCAGCATAATAATAGCCTCCATTATCTGACGTTCGAACAGTTGGCAAAAATATCCCTATAAGGCCCGAATTTCCATTGATACTAGATCTCAATCCTGCATAGATCTCCCAATCAACGTGTTTTCTCTTTTTTGTATTAGGTCCGACTAACACAATCACCACAGATGAATCACTAATTTTATCTTCTCTAATTAAGCGCTTAATATATTCATCACTATTCTGTGTATCATACTCACCATTCATAACAGATTTATTAATAATATTATTGCTTAAATACTTGTCAATATAGTCTTTATATTTTTGATCATCACTATGATAAAAACTAATAAAGACCTTGTGACGACGGACATAATAATTATACATTAGTAAATCCTCCTAATCAATGTAATTAAACAGAATAGTGTTATCACTCTTATTTAAACGATCTAACATTTCTTTTTCAAAAATGCTTCCATATTCACCCAATCCACTTACATATACTAAAAAATCTTCGATATTAACAAGTACTTTTTTAATTTTAACATAAGAGGGTATATCATTAACATTTTTGAGCTTTAGTACAGCAACATTTATATTTTGTTTATCGGCATATCCAATTTCATATGGTACCCACCAGGAAAGTTTTGTTTTATCAGATACGAGGCAAATCATATGAGTAGAACTGGACAAGCCTTTGTGAATAGATTTAACTATCTTTTGATCATTCTCTTCACTAACCGCTTCCTTTAGAATACAATCTTCAGTATCAAGATATATATTTACTCCGACGATATCAGTCAAATAAGTTCCAATATTTTTTGCAGCTTCTTGATCTTCCTTTTTATAAGAGATAAACACACAACATTTATCTTTTCTTGAGAATAAACTGTAGTTCAATTCATCAAGTACTGCTAAATTCATACCACTCATAGCAACCCTCGTATATCGATTTTTCCAATACATAAAATTTAAAGTTTTCTTAAACAAATATATTATAGCATACTGATGTGGAAATCTCAATGATAATCCGCGTTTTGCTGTTCTTATCTTTGCTTCTAAAAATAATCATATAAATTTTACCTCAAAAGGAAACGGCAGAACTTCTTTGCACACAGAAACACGATGGGTGCGCTTACAAAAGCGTGTCATCAATTCGTGTTTCGACAGTCGTGACTGTTGTGCAAAGCTGCTCTGCCGTTGATCTCTATAAATATGATATTTTTATTACATATACCGCGGCCACGCTTTTCCTGCATAGCGCATTACTTCAAAAGATATCGAAGTGATGCGACTTTCAGATGTAGCGGTTCGCCTCCACCATTCTTCTCGCAATCGTATATACGGTTGCGAGTTTTTCTTTGCATGCGATAAAAGGGAAAGTCGCATCACACTAAAATTAATAAGCCTGTACAGAGGTGTGTATTCCTTGTACAGGCTTGTTTTATCGCTTCTTCACTTTTCTTGGACAATCCGTCTCTAAACAATCATTACAATCAACATTATCCGATGTACAGCATAGTAAATAATCACATTCATCGCAACAGCATTCAATTGGATTGCCGTTTTCGTCCAAGTATTTTCCGTTGCCTTTGCAGTCTTCCCCATTGTTCCCGGGAGTAAGTTCTATTCCTGTAACATCAATAATCATATCACCACCTCTTATATAACTATACCATATATGGTCGCTATTATACTTTCAAAATGTATACACTAATAGTAGTACATTTTGAGGTGATTTTATGGATACAAGAAAGGCTGTTGCGAATAGATTGCTTGAACTCTGCGAAGAGAAGAATTTATCCGTTAATGCTTTAGCAAGAATTTCTGCTGTTCCGCCATCAACTCTCAAGAATATCATCAATGGTGGAAGTCAGAACGCAGGGGTGGTTACACTCAAAAAGCTCTGTGACGGCTTGGAAATTTCTCTTTATGATTTCTTCAACACTGACACATTCAAAGCCTTAGAACAAGAAATCAAATAAAAATGGATAACAGAATCAAAGACTTAAGAGAAGACCGAGCCCTCACTCAGACACAGGTTGCCGAGGCTATCGGCATTACCCAAAGAAAATACAGTTGTATAGAAACAGGCACTCAACAGCTTACCGATGAAATACTTATCAAGCTCGCAAAATTCTATGGAGTGTCTGTTGACTATATTCTCAAATTATCAGACAAATAACATAACGGCTATGCAGTGAGTTGCATAGCCGTTTCTTTATATATTCAATGACGAAATGTAGCCGCATAACCGCAACGGCGGCAGAGAGGCTCTTTAATATTACGTGTCTGAAATGAGTTTTTAAGAGCTTCGGCACGGGGACTGTGCAGAATTTCTTCAAGGGACGAGGTAAATATATTTCCGAGGGTTATGTCCCCCTCTGCATCAAGGCAACAAGGCACTACTGTGCCATCACACAGCACACCCACCTGGTCACGAAGTCCGTAGCAGGAGTGGTTACTGCCAAAGTCCTCGGCTTCCATATCCGGCCAATCAAAAAGCTCTCCCCACTCAAGGAACACATATTCTTCTAATTTATATCCTGAGTAAAGCTCTTTCCACTCTCCTTTGAAACATGAATGCATCTTCTCTAAAATCTGAGTGTTCATTGCATCTGCTCCGCCTTTGTTCCACAAACGCATTACTGCAACTACTCCCCTCTGCTGTGCCTGACGGCAGAAGTCAAAGCACATTGTAAGGTACTCGTCTAAAGTCATGCCAATAGAATTTACCTCGTAGCAGTGGAGAGATATGCTCACCTTATGCAAAGCAGGAGAGCTCAGAAGCACCTGAGCTTTATTATTCAGCAATGTACCGTTGGTGGTAATGTTTACCTTGAATCCAAGCTCTTGTGAAATATTCAGAAATTCTTCTAAATCAGGGTGAAGCAAAGGCTCGCCAAGTAAATGAAAATACAAATAATCAGCAAAGGCTCTGAGCCTCTGAGCGGCAATCTTAAATTCTTCTTTAGAAATAAACTTCGGTTCACGGCATGTTCCGTGGCAAAAACCGCAGGACATATTACAAATATTTGTAATCTCAAGATAGGCTTTCCTTTTCATTTTGCTTCTCCTTTCCTGATAAATTTTAGGTTGTATTCTTAACGGCTTATAAGGCTAAGGACAGCAGCGGTTTTACCATCTTTCTTTACAATGCCGATTTCCACACCGTTTTCAGCCATACGCTTGCGGATAGATAGAACTTCGCCCTCGTAGCACTGCACTCTATAGGCGATTTCCAGTTCAGATATATTCATCTCTTCTATTTCTTTGCAGGTAAATGCGCTGAGCACAGCTCTTATGTAAGCCACATTATTCATGTGCTGACTAACGTCAATGTCACGGGAAGTTACAGTATATTTCAGTAATTCCTCGGAATCCGTAAAATCTGTGTCAATTCTTCGGAAAGGCTCAGGGCATACCACTTCTTCAAGGTGTTCAAGTCCCTGTGGGTACACCTCTGATGACTTTTTAGGTCTCATTGATTCTATATCAAGAATTGTCCATTCGGTTTTGCCTTTAACTATTACATTCTCACCTGAGGCAATAGTATAATATCTGTTGTAACGGATATTTCCGGGTTTCTCAGGCCAGGAAGAAACTGTTACAGACTGAAGCATCTTCGGTCTGCAGGCAAACTGAACTCTTGACTTTGCGGCAACCCAGAAGCAGCCCTTTTGTGCTAAATCATCCATACCCAGATTAATTGACGCACCATGCTCAGTAGCCATATCCATAAACAGGTCAAAAATTCCTGCTATGCTGATCTGTCCTTTATTATCACAGGCACTTATAGGTACAGTATATTCTTTTACAAGTATATTTTTCATATAAACACTTCCTTTCGGATTACAAAGTTTATTTTAGCACAATAATGATATAACAACAAGTATCTAAAAGTTAAATTATGAAAACACAACTTGACAGATTTAGTTGATAAATAAAGAGAAATATGCTATAATCAATCGAAATTTGTAAAAGAAGTGTGACACAAATGTGGGATAAAACTAAACCTGTTTTACTAAATGCTAAGGACTACTGCCTTGCATTCCTAAAATGGCTTTTGTTAGGCATTACTGTAGGAGCAATATGCGGCCCTGTTGGTTTTGGTTTTTCTTGGGTGCTCAGCTTTGTAACTGACACCAGAACCAGTAACCCTTGGCTTGTGCTTTTACTCCCCTTGGGAGGTATAGTATCAGTTGCTATATACAAGCTGTGCAGAGTGTCAGATGTAGGCACAAATCGCGTGCTTGAAAGTGTGAGAAGTGAAAAGCAAGTTCCACCCCTGTTGTTTCCTGCTATATTCATAGGCTCTGCACTGACACATTTATTCGGTGGTTCTGCAGGCCGTGAAGGTGCAGCGTTGCAGCTTGGCGGAAGTGTTTCATCCATGCTGTGCAAGGTACTAAGACTTGATGAAAAATCAAGGCATATTCTTACTATGTGCGGTATGGGTGCTGTGTTCTCAGCTCTTTTCGGTACACCCTTGGGAGCATGTGTATTTGCTATTGAGGTTGTAAGCGTTGGGCATTTACGCTCAGCTGCTTTCTTCCCCTGTATTATAGCAAGCATTACTGCTTTCTGGATATCAACTGCACTGGGTGTAGTACCTGAAAGCTTTCCTCTGCAAAGTGTTCCTGACATGCAGTTTGGTATAATGTGGAAGGTAATTGTAATTGCAATCGTATGTGCACTTGTCAGTATTCTCTTCTGCTTTGCCCTGCACACATCAGAAAAGCTTTTCAGAAAGTTCTTTAAGAATGAGTTTCTCAGAATTGCAGTAGGCGGCACAATAATTCTCCTACTGACAATTGCAGTAGGCAGTATGGACTACAACGGCGGAGGAGTAAATATTATCCACCATATATTCACTGATGGAGAAGTTCACTTTGAAGCATTTGCCTTAAAAATCCTCTTCACCGCTATTACTGTTGGTGCAGGCTACAAAGGCGGAGAGATTGTACCTACTATGTTCATTGGCGGTACACTCGGCGGTTCACTTGCAGTTCTTTTGGGAATTAATCCGGGTTTCGGTGCAGCTATAGGCATTGCGGCACTCTTTTGCGGTGTTACAAACTGTCCTCTTGGCACAATGGTTATCTGCATTGAGCTTTTTGGCAGTGATGGTATGATATTCTTTGCGTTGTCTGCTATTATCAGTTTCTTACTTTCAGGCAAGGCAAGTCTTTATTCAAAACAGAAATTCATTTATTCTAAACTCAACGAAGATGTAATTGACAGCGATGAAACCACACCAGAAGCTCTGCCCTATACAGCACCTGAACTGACAATAGAAAATGAAGAATCTGTTGTCACAAAATCAGAAGCATTAACAGATATAAATACAGAAGAAACCATATAATGATTCAAACGCCGTCTAAGATAAAACTCAGACGGCGTTTCTAATTACTGCTACATATCCTGCAGGTCTGCGGCGGTTATATCGTTTTCCAAATTATCCCTTGCAAGGTCAGTGTCTATAGCACTGTACACAGATGCAATAGGTTTCTCCTGACTGTGAAGCTTTGTGTGATAAACCTTCTGATATGGTGCGTGAGTACCTGCGATTATAGGTCGGACTAAAGCTTTACTTTTCTTGGCTTTGCCCTCTATCTCGGGTACAGGCGCAGATGTGTTACGCTCTTTTGTGTGGGTTCGGTCAATGCGTTTCATTCCTTTTTTAGCCATTAAAATCACCTCGTTAATATTATTTCATATTTATAATTACGTATACCGATAAAAAAGAGAACTCCTGCCGAAATAATCAGCAGGAGTTGACTTTATATTTTTAAACGTTAAGGAACTTTATAAGGTCGCTGAAAGTACCCTGAGGATAGTGAGAAATATCCTTGCCTGAGTTATTAATAAGACAATCTGTCACAAGGAAGGTTTGCATTCCTAAAGATTCTGTTACCATATCATCGTCCACATAGTTGCCTACCATAAGGCACTCAGATGGATCAACCGACAGGCGTGAGCAGACCTCTTTGTAATACTCGGGCACAGGCTTTGTGAAACCGATGTTTTCGTATGTAGTAACAAGCTCAAAGTCGGACATCTGAAGTCCTGCCCACCTTACTCGGTTTTCTGTAGCTATGCGAGGAAATATAGGCTGAGTTGCCAGTGCTACGCGGTATCCTGCTTTTTTAATCCTCTCCACTGTTTCTTTTGCAAGAGGATTAAAACCACAGATATCCTTGACACCCATAAACTCATTATGATAGAAGTCATCAAAGTGAGCCTGATTTTCAAGACACTGCTCTCCATAGATGCTCACAAGCACTTCCCAGAAAACTTCCTCGTTGAGCTTAATACCGTCATTTTTCATCATAGCCTTTGTACCCTGCCAGATAGATTTTATAAGATGTTGAGGCTCGAAGCCGTACTGAGTCATACGCTTTGCTAAAAGTCCGAAATATGTTTTGACAAACTCCTCCTGATCCATAGGAAGAAGCGTGCCGTCCAAATCAAATAATACAACCTTTAAAGACATAAGAATCTCCCTTACACAATAAAATACAGGTTGTATTATATCACATTGAAAATCATAATGCACGCATTTGGACAAAGTTTACAGTTTATTTAACAAACCCTTAATATTAATTTGATTGAAAGATTATATTTTTTTGGTATAATAAGTATTATGAGATATATTTACTGTTACACACAGGGAGGTTATTGTTTGTTATTTCATAATTTAGAAAAAGAAAATGTTCTTTCTCAGTTTGAAGTAAATCCTTCAACAGGACTTAGTAAAAATCAAATTGAAGAAAGGACAATAAAGTTCGGACCTAATAAGCTCAAAGAAAAGAAAAAGAAAACTACAATGCAAAGATTCCTTGACCAGTTCAAGGACGTAATGATACTTATACTCATTGCAGCAGCTATTGTATCCTTTGTGGTAGTTTGTGTTGAGAGAAACTGGGGTGAGCTGTTTGAGCCTGCACTAATTGTTCTCATTGTAATTCTTAACGCTATAATGGGAGTTGTGCAGGAGAGCAAGGCAGAGAAAGCACTGGACGCTCTGCAGAATATGTCGGCTCCTCATGCAAGGGTTATAAGAGACGGAGAAGAAAGAATAATTGACGCATCAGAGCTCGTGCCCGGTGATATCATCAAGCTTGAGGCAGGCGATTTCATCCCTGCTGACGCAAGACTTATTGAAAGTACCAGCCTTAAATGTGAGGAGTCAGCGCTGACAGGTGAATCTGTTCCCTCTGAAAAAGATGCAAACGCTATAGTTGATGAAAAGGCTCCTCTGGGAGACCGCTCAAATATGATATTCTCTGGCTGTAGTGTAACCTACGGCACAGCGGAGGCGGTTGTAACTGCTACAGGTATGGACACAGAAATGGGCAAGATTGCTAATCTGCTCTCTGGTGAGAGTGATACACAGACACCTCTGCAGAAGAAGCTTGCAAACCTTGGCAAATACTTGGGTTTTGTAGCACTGGGTGCTTGTGCGATTATCTTTATTGTAGGTGTTCTGAACAAAATTCCCGTTCTTGAAATATTCATGACAGCAGTTTCTCTTGCGGTATCTGCCATTCCTGAGGGACTGCCTGCTATTGTTACAATTGTTCTCTCCATCGGTGTGCAGAGAATGGTTAAGCGAAATGCTCTTATCCGCCGTCTGCCTGCTGTTGAAACCTTGGGCAGTGCATCTATTATCTGCTCTGACAAAACAGGTACTCTGACACAGAACAGAATGACACTCACAAAGGCTTATGTTGATGGTGCTACCAGCCCTGTTGATGTTAGCGATAATAACACAGATGATATTAAGAAGCTACTTATGTACGGCACATTGTGCTGTGATGGCTCTGTGGTTTTTGCTGAGGGCAAAGAACAGCATATCGGCGACCCTACAGAAACTGCTATTGTTTACGCCGCACACAAAAGCGGTATGCCGAAAGATGAGCTGAACAGCTCTTATCCCAGACTTGGCGGTATTCCCTTTGACTCTGACAGAAAACTGATGAGCACAATCAATGAGATTGACGGAAAGTATGTAGTTATCGTCAAGGGTGCTTTTGACATGATGGCTGAAAGATGTATAGAGGGCGACCTTTCAACCGCCAAACGCATAACAGAGGAAATGAGCGAAAACGCTCTGAGAGTGCTTGCTGTTGGCTACAAGGCGATTGACTCTATCCCCTCTGAGCTTACCTCTGAGGACTTGGAAAATGGTCTCACCTTTATGGGTCTTGTGGGTATGATCGATCCCCCGCGAGAGGAAGCAAAGACGGCAGTTGCAACCTGCAAACAAGCAGGAATCAAACCTGTTATGATTACAGGCGACCATGTTGTTACTGCAACAGCAATTGCTAAGGAGCTTGGAATATTCCTTGATGGTGACCTTGCTATCACAGGTGCTCAGCTTGATGCACTTACAGACAGAGAGCTTGACGAACAGGTTGAGAGAATCTCGGTTTATGCCCGAGTTTCTCCTGAAAACAAAATCCGCATTGTGAAGGCATGGCAGAGAAAGGGTCAGGTTGTATCTATGACAGGTGATGGTGTAAATGATGCACCTGCACTGAAAGCCGCCGACATCGGCTGTGCTATGGGTATAACAGGCACAGACGTTGCAAAGGGTGCGGCTGATATGACCCTGACAGACGATAACTTTGCAACTATTGTTGAGGCAGTAAAAGAAGGCAGAGGAATCTACGCAAACATCAAAAAGGTTGTAGGCTTCCTGTTGGGTACTAACATCGGTGAGGTTGTTGCCGTATTCATTGCAATGCTTTTATGGCACAAATCTCCCCTGCTCTCTATGCAGTTACTGTGGATAAACCTTGTTACCGACTCCCTGCCTGCAATTGCACTTGGTATGGAGCCTGTTGAAAAGGATGTTATGGACAGAAAACCAAAGCCTAAGAACGAAGGAATCTTTGCAAACGGCTTAGGTGTACGAATTATACTTCAGGGTCTGCTCTTTGGACTACTGACACTTGTGGGCTACTTTATAGGCTTTAAGTGGACAGGAACTGAGGCAGGCGGACAGACAATGGCATTTATGACTCTCTCCCTTTCTCAGATACTTCAGGCATTTAATATGCGTTCCGACCACTCACTTTTCAAAGTAGGCTTCTTCACAAACAAGAACTTAAACCTTGCTGTGCTGGCTTCCCTTGCACTTGTACTCCTTGTACTCTTTACACCTATACAAATTGCTTTCGGTCTTGTTTATCTGCCCTGGGAGCTTTATATGATTTCCTTAGGACTTATCCTTGTACCCACAATCCTTATGGAGTTGTGCAAGACAATAGGACTTATAAAGCCTGAAAAGTAATTTTTTTACAAGCTTAAGGTCCCGACTTTTAACGAGTCGGGACCTTTTTTGCTTATGTTAACAATTACTTAGTATTTATCTACGCATTAGTTTCTCTATTTACACAAGAGAACATTACCGGAACAGAAAAAAGTGACCCCATCATTTTTGATGGGGTCATTACATTAATATATAAACTTTATCAGAATATGAGAATTACAAGCTGTGAAACCAATACTACCGTTATTAGAGCGATAGGATATGTTGAGGCATAAGCAGCGGCTACATCCTCAGTACCTGCAACGTGGATAAGTGTACCCAGTGCAGGTGTGCTTGTCATACCGCCTGTGATAGAGCCGAGATTGTTAAGAAGCTTCAGCTTGAGAACGTACTTTGCAAACAAGAAGCCCAGAATCATAGGCAGAACAGTCATTATAATTCCATAGAGGAAGTATATGGGCTGGAAAAGCTCTACAAATCTTGCTCCGCCTGAAATACCTGCGCCCATCAAAAACAACACCAGTCCAAACTCACGGAAAACCTTGAGGGTTTTATCGGGTGGCATAAGGCTGATTGCAACACCCTGCTTGCCCTCTTTGGGTCGTCTCAGGGTAAGCTGAGAAAAATGTCCGAACACCAATGCAGTGAGCAAACAACCGCCTGTGGTGGTTAATGAGAAGTTGCCTGCTTTTGCAGAACCGATAAACACACCGATTACAGCCGCAACAGCAAAGGGCATTATACCGAAGTCGTCAATCTCCAGAAGTTTACCTGTAAATGACTTTTTCTTTGTATCCTCATCCGAGTCAGAAATAATTGCCCTCTCCTTTGACATATCTGCTTTGAGGAGTTTAGGAATAACCTGAACAAAAAGAACAACTCCGATAACACCGAAAAGATACGCAATGCCGTAACCAACAGACACGGATGCCTCCAGTGCCTCGCCACCCTTGGCAACTGCCGCCTCTTTTGCGGCAGAAAATGCAGGAGTTGAGGTGAGAGAACCTGCAAGAAGTCCTGCCATCATAGCAGAAAGCTCATCCGGACTGAGCTGAGTGAAATTACGTTCAATCATAAGACAAAGAACACAGGCAATACCGCCTGAAATAATAATCACAATACCCAGCAGAATATAGGACTTGAAGTTGCGGACAAAATTGCCGAAGAACTTGGGACCTGCAATGAAGCCTACTGAAGTAACAAACAGTATCAATCCCATGTTCTCTACAATCTTGAGAGCATTTGAAACATAGCTTACACCATCTACAGAGAGCTGAGCCTCAAGTGTACCGTAAAAAAGGCAACCGTAAAGCAATGCAACTATGAATACGCCTGCTGTGCCAAGGGACACACCCTTGATGGTTATTCTGCCGAGCAGATATCCTATGCCGATAACAGCAAGCAGTGAAAACATCAGAAAGGTAACTCCTGTAATGGGAATTACTCCACCGAAAAGTTCCATTTTTAATACCCTTCCTTCTAAATAATAACCCTTATTTTCTTGCGTAGCTTGGGAGAAGCTTGGGAGATACTGTATCTGTTACAATACCTGCGTCTGCAATCTCCTGCTCAAACTTAGCAATGTGAGAAAGTGTAAGGGTACCAACCTCAGTATTCTTTGCTTTCTGTGCAGCATTCTTACCTGCACTTCTGCCGAATACGATAATATCAAGGAGAGAGTTTCCCATAAGACGGTTTCTGCCGTGGATGCCTCCTACTGCCTCACCTGCAACGAACAGATTCTCAACGTTCGTGGTTTCCCCGTCCTCGGTAATATCAAGACCGCCGTTCTGATAATGAAGTGTGGGATAAACGAGGATAGGCTCCTTGCGGATATCAATGCCGTATTTATCGAACATTCTCCACATGGCGGGGATTCTCTTCATAATTGTGCCCTCTCCGCCGATTTTCTCAATCATAGGAGTATCAAGCCAAACGCCTAAGCCTGAGCCTGTCTCGATACCGTTACCGCGTGCGTTACACTCACGGATAATGGAAGCCGCCGCAACGTCACGGGTTTCAAGAGGATGCATAAATACTTCACCGTTTACGTTTACAAGTTTTGCACCAAGTGAGCGAACTTTCTCGGTAACAAGAGCACCGAAAATCTGCTCGGGGAATGCGGCACCCGTGGGATGATACTGGAGTGTCTCTGCATAGAGGAGCTTTGCACCGACTCTGTAGCCAAGTACAAGACCGTCTGCAGTAGCACCGTAGTGGTTGGATGTGGGGAATCCCTGGTAGTGCATTCTGCCTGCACCGCCTGTTGCAATGATAACAGTCTTAGCCTTTGCTACAAGAATCTCTTTGGTCTCCATATTCATAAGAACTGCACCAGCAGCCTTACCGTTCTCGTCAAGAATAAGCTCAACAGCGGCAGTGAAATCAACAACGGGAATTTGTCGGTTTAACACCTCGTCACGAAGTGTACGCATAATCTCAGCACCTGAGTAGTCCTTAGCGGCGTGCATACGCTTACGGGATGTGCCGCCGCCGTGAGTGGTTATCATATTACCCTCTGCGTCCTTATCAAACTCTACGCCAAGCTCATTGAGCCACTGGATAGCCTCGGGTGCATCACAAACGAGCTTTCTGAGAAGCTCACGCTTTGCGGCAAAGTGACCGCCTCCGAAAGCATCAACAAAGTGAATTGCAGGAGAGTCATTTGCCTTATCAGCAGCCTGAATACCGCCCTCTGCCATCATTGTGTTTGCGTCACCGATACGAAGCTTTGTAACAATCATAACATTAGCACCGGCTTCGTGTGCTTCGATTGCGGCAGATGCACCTGCACCGCCACCGCCGATGATAAGCACGTCTACATCGTAAGCAGGATTTTCAAGGTCTACATCCTCTGCTTTGATTCTTGCATGTGCCTGAAGTGTTTCTGCCAGCTCATGAGGAACTTTATCGCCCTTGTTGGGACCCATCTTAAGCTCTGTGAACTCGCCCTGTCTGTAGTCGGGGTGGAACTCTGAGAGAAGGTCTTCCTTCTGCTGTGCTGTCATACGCTGAGGTTCAAGGGCAATATTATTGTCTCTTGCCTCTTCTACAGCTTTTAATGATTTCTGAAACTGTTCAGCATACATAAACTTTGCCCTCCTTATTTCTCAATTTCACGTGTATTGTAAAGTTCTTTCATCTCATCAATAGGCTTCTGCATTAAAGCCTCAATAAGCTCTGTGAATGTGCCGTCCTTGATTTCCTGAACACGGTCCGCAAGGTGGTCACACTTGGGAGCTAAATACTTTCCGTTAATACGGCGTGCAAGCATTGCAACCTGAGGATGAGAGATGCCTGCCGGACAACGTGAAGAGCACACACCGCACATTACGCAGTCAAAGGACTCCTCGGCACAAGCCTCAAAATCACCGCGCTGTGCATATGCTATGTACTGCATAACATTTAATCCCTGAGTACAAGCCTTTGTGCAAGCGTTACAGCCTACGCATGCGTAAATCTCAGGATAAAGCTGCATCATAACCTGCTCTGTGGTGTTTACAGTCTCAATATCATAAACCTGCTTTACCAAGGGGAAGAAAGGAAGAGTTGCAACATACATATTGTCCTCTACCTTTGTCTGGCAAGCAAGACAAGCCTTAAGCTCTCTGTCACCTGCGATTCTGTAGATAGTAGCACAGGCACCGCAGAAGCCGTTACGGCAACCGCAACCGCGTACAAGCTCGTAACCTGCGTACTCCATTGCACGCATAATAGTCAGATTATCGGGAACCTGATATTTTTTTCCGAACAGAAAAACGTTTACCATATTTTCCATGTTGTTACCTCCTATCAATACTCGTCGGGCAGTTCGTCCAGCTCGTCACAACGGAACACGGGGCCGTCCTTGCATACATACTTGGAGCCGATGTTACATCTGCCGCATTTACCTACACCGCACTTCATACGAAGCTCCATTGTGGTGTATACCTGCTCCTTATTGAAGCCAAGCTCAATCATAGCCTGCAGTGTAAACTTAATCATAATTGGAGGTCCGCAAATAATGGCGGTCTTGTTGGTATCAAATCCCAGTTCCTTAACATAATTGGGGACAAAACCAACGTGGCCGTCCCAGCCCTCCTGCTCACGGTCAATTGTCAGGTGAACCTCTACGTTTGTATCCTTAGTCCACTCCTCAATGATTTCCTTGTAATCAACAAGGTCATCCATACTGCGTGAGCCGTATACAATATCTATCTTGCCGTAATCTGAGCGATAGTGACGACAGTAGTTGATAACTGAACGCAGAGGTGCAAGACCGATACCTCCTGCAATGAAGAGCAAATCTTTTCCCTTAAACTCTTCCTCTACAGGGAAAGGTCTGCCGTAGGGTCCGCGGATTGTAAGCTGTTGACCAACCTCTGCCTGATGGAGCCAATCGGTAACGCAACCGCATTTCTTAATAGAAAACTCCATAAATTCGGTATTTGTAGGTGATGAGGTAATGGAGAACATTGCTTCACCTACACCGGGGATTGAAAGCATTGCACACTGTCCGGGCATATGGTCGAATGCCTTTTTGCCGTCGGGAGTAACAACGCGGAAAGTCTTTACATCAGGGGTATCAATGCGTACATCGGTGATAACACCCACAACAGGAATCAGGGTTTCTACTCTTGTATTCATTTTGTCTCCCCTCCTAAAGCTTTCATTACTTTAACTATATTCATAGAAATCGGACACTTTGAAAGACAACGTCCGCAGCCTACACAGCTGAATACACCCTCGTTATTCTCAGGATAATACACAAGCTTGTGCATAAATCTTTGACGAAAACGCTCAAGCTGTGTAAGACGGGAATTGCCGTGTGCCATCTTAGTAAACTCTGAGAACATACAGGAGTCCCAACAGCGGTAACGGATAACGCCCTTACCTGTGTTGAAGTCCTTTATATCGTAACACTGACAGGTGGGACAAACAAAGGTACAGGTACCGCAACCAAGGCAAGACTCTGAAAGCTCTGCCCATTTTTCACTGTCGAAAAGCTCTAAGGTCTTACCTGAGCCGAAAGAATCCGTGGAAAGGTCCTTGAGAGGAAGCTTATCCATAATCTTGCGGATTTTCTCCTGCTGTGCCTCTACTGCTTCGTTATCACAATCTTCGGTAAGAGCATCTATTTTATCAAGAAGTGCCTCGCCCTTTTCTGTATTTGCCTGAAGATAGAGACTGTCCTCTGTTTTCCAAGCGCTGATATCACCTGCAGGTGTTGCAGGGTCAATACCAAAGGTTGTGCAGAAGCAGGTCTCTGCAGGACGTGTACAAGCAAGGGAGATAATCACACCATGTTCCCTACGGGTTGCATAGTAGCTGTCCACAGGGTCAGTAAGGAACACTCTGTCTAAAATATCAAAGCTCTTTACATCACAGGCACGTACACCGAATACTACAAAGTCCTCGGACTCTTCTCTTATGTCAAAAAGCTCGATATTCTTGCCTGTAACCTTAAACTCCATCAAATCCTCTGTATGAGGAAAGAAGAAGTCCTTGGGACTTTTAACGGTATTGAGAGTGTCAATGTACTGCACACCCTCTCCCCACTTTGTATACTTTGCTCCGCCTGCATTATCAGTTGCAGGGATATAGAGAGTATTTGACTTTGCAATTTCTGCAAAGAGGGTATCAAGTAAACTTAAAGAACATTTACGCATTACTCACTGTCCCTCCTCTCGAATACATCGGAAGCCTCTAAGTCGTCAAGATTGTAATCAACCAGAGGAGCACGGGAGCCTACCTCGGCACCTGCCTGATACTCACCATAGAAATTATCAATATCCTTGATAAACTTTCGGTTAAGTAGATGGAGAGGAATGTTTTGTGGACATACTCTGGAGCACTCACCGCAGTCAGTACATCTGCCTGCTACGTGAAATGCACGGATAATGTGGAACATCTGCTCCTCAAAGGAGTTTGCAGGAGCCTTATTCTCTGCACCTGAGTTGGGATTATCGAATACGCATTTCTCACAGGTGCAAGCAGGGCACACATCACGGCAAGCGTTGCATCGGATACAGCGTGAAAGCTCACCCTGCCAGAAAGCAAAACGCTCATCAGGTGTCATTGCCTCGATTTTCTCTACCTCGTCAAAACGGGCAGAGTCTAAAATCTCACCTGTTTCTCCTAAAAGCTCATCGTATGCAACGTGCTTTTTGCTCTTACAATTTACACAACGTTCAGCAAGCACATCTGCGTAAGGAATAACCTTTATATCATCATCGTAAAGAGTTGTAACTGAAAGACCTTCCTCGGTAAAATCAATTGCGGAGATACCCTCACCTGCTACTGCCTTTACCTTAGCAATATCTGCCATACCCTCACAAGGCACAGCAACTGCATAAACCTTTTCGCGATCAAATCGGTGCTCGGTGAGAAGCTGATTGAAGCTGTATGTATCACAGGGCTTCAGAAAAACCAGGATTTTACCCTCGATTTTACGTGTTTTGGAAACTAAATACTTTGAGAAATTAGCTCCGCAAAAATCATTCCAAACAAAATTCTCACGGATTTCATCAGCAGTCTCAAAGACTGTGGGAGTTACATCGTATGCAAACTCACCTTTTCCCCAGCCAAGAACTGCCTGTACTTTTCCTTCTTCAAGCAGAGAAACTGCTTTGCTTACAAGTACGTCACGTGTTATCTTTTGCATCGCAGATCCTCCAATCTCTTGTTCTCGCCAAGGGCTGCAACCTTCTCAGCGAAGTCGTTCATAGTAGCGGCAAACTTTGCACCCTCTGCGGCAGATACCCATTCAAGACGGGTACGCTCACGCTCGATACCAAGGTAGTCAAGCATTGAGAACAGCAGAGCCATACGGCGTCTGGTATAGTAGTTGCCTGATGTATAGTGGCAATCGCCGGGATGACAACCGCAGATAATTACTCCATCAGCTCCACGCTGGAATGCACGGAGAATAAACATAGGATTAACACGGCAGGAGCAAGGCACACGGATAATCTTTACATCTGCAGGGTAGTTAAGTCGGTTATTACCTGCAAGGTCTGCACCTGCGTAGGAGCACCAGTTGCAACAGAATGCAACAATCAAGGGTCTGTATTCGTTTACTTGCATATTGCATCCACCTCCGCAATAATCTGTGCGCCCATAAAGCCGCGTAAATCCATAGCACCTGACATACAAGCTACTGTACAGGCACCGCAACCCTGACATACTGCAGGGTTAACCTGAGCAACACGGCGTACAGCCTTTGACCTGTCGGGCATAATAAACTCTTTATCTTCGTAAGTGATAGCACCGTAGGGACATACACGCTCACAAGTAGAGCAACCGTTACACATAAGCTCGTTAGGACTTGCAATACAGGGATTGCCTGTGAGCTTATCCTTACAAAGGAGTCCGATTACCTTTGAGGCGGCGGCAGAAGCCTGAGAAACTGTTTCGGGGATGTCCTTGGGCCCCTGACAAGCACCAGAGAGGAACACGCCTGCTGTGGGGCTTTCTACGGGACGAAGTTTAGGATGAGCCTCTGTGAAGAAGTCGTTTGTATCCATACTTGCTGTAAGCATTGTGGCAAGAGGACGTGCCGACTTATCGGGCTCGATAGCGGCGGCAAGAACAACCAAATCAGCATCAATGTGAAGCTGTTTGTTTGCAATAAGGTCAGATGCCTGAACCTTAAGCTTATCACCCTCAGGTGTTACCTTACCTACCATACCCTTAATGTATTTAACACCATACTCCTCAACTGCACGTCGGTAGAACTCATCAAAATTCTTACCGGGAGTACGGACATCAATATAGAATACATAAACCTCTGTATCAGGGTACTTATCACGGACAAGCATTGCGTGCTTTGCTGTATACATACAGCAGATTTTGGAGCAATACTCCTTGCCCTTCTCTGCACAAGCAGAACAACGTGAGCCTACGCACTGAACAAAAACTATAGTGTGAGGATGCTTTAAATCTGAGGGTCTGAGGAGTTTTCCTGCAGTAGGACCTGCGGCATTTGTGAGACGCTCAAACTCCAGAGATGTGATAACATCCTTGGACTGGTTATAAGCAAACTCGTCAAACTTATCCATACTGATGGGGTTGAAGCCTGTTGCTACAACGATAGCACCGTACTTCTCAGAAATAAGCTCGTCCTTCTGTGTATAATCAATAGCACCTGCGGTACAAACCTTGGAGCATACACCGCATTTGCCGTTTTTCAGCATATTACAAGCATTGGGGTCAATAGTTGCAACCTTGGGAACAGCCTGTGCAAAGGGAATGTAGATTGCACGGCGGTTATCCATACCAAGATTGAACTCGTTAGGAATTTTCTTCATAGGACATTTCTCAACACAAGCACCGCAGCCTGTGCAGATATCTTCCTTGACAAAACGAGCCTTCTTCTTGATAGTAACATCAAAATTACCAACAAAGCCCTTGATGTCCTGCACCTCGCTGTAGGAGAAGATACGGATGTTCTCGTTCTGAGCAACGTCAACCATCTTAGGCGTTAATATACAAGCGGCACAGTCAAGGGTTGGGAAAGTTTTATCAAGCTGAGCCATCTTACCGCCGATTGTGGGTTTTGTCTCCACAATATCAACAGGGAAGCCTGCATCGGCAATATCAAGTGCTGTCTGGATACCTGCGATACCGCCGCCGATAACCAGTGCTCGCTTTGTAACAGGAGTCTCACCGGGGGTAAGAGGTGTGTTAAGATTAACCTTTGCAACAGCAGCTTTACCGAGGATAATTGCCTTTTCGGTACCTGTCTGCATATCCTTATGTACCCAAGAGCACTGCTCACGGATATTTGCAATCTCAACCATATAAGGGTTAAGGCCTGCTGCCGCCGCAGTTTTACGGAATGTAGCCTCATGCATACGGGGTGAGCAGGAGCACACAACAATACCTGTCAGGTTATGTTCCCTAACCGCATCCTTGATAATGTCCTGTCCTGCCTGAGAGCACATATACTGATAGTTGGTGGAAAAAACAACACCGGGCTCGTTCTTCAGAGCTTCGGACACAGCCTGTACGTCAACTGTACCTGCAATGTTGCTTCCGCACCAGCATACAAATACGCCAATTCTCTGCATTATGTTTTTTCCTCCTTACTTTGTGTATTTTCTGAATGCACTGACAATTGCTTGCTGAGGAAGCTCAGGGTCGAGCTTTGCAGGTACATCGTCAGGTGTCATATGGTTTTTGCCCTGCTGACGGATTACTGAGAGTCTGACAGCTTCTACAAGCTTTGCAGGCTCAACACCTCTGGGACAACGGTCAACACAGGCAAAGCAAGTGAGGCACTTATACAGTGACTGTGAATTCATCAGAGGTTCTATGTCCCCTGACTCTACCATATATACAAACTCATGGGGATGATACTCCATCTCGTCATATGCAGGGCAGGTAGCTGAACACTTACCGCACTTCATGCATTTTCTGGGATTAACTCCGCTTCTGCCTACAATCTCCTGTCTGAGCTTTTCGTTATCCTTATGCATTAGCAGTATCCTCCTTTACACCCAGAGCCTCAGCAAGAAGCTCTGTAAAGTAAACAACGGGAATGGAATTACCGTTCTTTTCAAGATTATATTTACAAAGAGGACAAGCTGTAACAATCATATCAGCACCAAAGGAGGTTGCATTATCTGTGATAGCCTTGCTCTTTTTCTGTGCAAACTCAGGGCTTTCCATTGTAACGTAACCGCCGCAACACTCGTTACGCATTCCGTAAATAACAGGCTCTCCGCCTAAAGCACGGATTAAATCCTCAAAAATCTGAGGATTCTCAGGGTCGTCCATCTGCATTACAGTGTTGGGTCGCAGAAGCAGACAGCCGTAATATGCGGCAATCTTCTTACCCTTTAAGGGATTAACTACCTTTTCTTTGATTGTATCAAAGCCTACAACATCACGAAGAAGTTCAAGGTAGTGATAAACTACTGTGCTTCCATCATAGGGAGTATCCTCTGCCATATAAAGGTTTACTTTTCTTGCAAACTCACTGTCTGTCTGCATTGCATGGTTTGTCTGCTTAAGCACATTGTGACAGGCAGAACAGACAGATACTAAAGGCTGTTCCTTGTTCTGTGCCCATTTGAGTGCACGGACAGAAGAAAGCTTGGTAGCAACCTCATCACGGGAGGTTGTGAACACACCGCCGCAGCACTGCCAATTGTCAATTTCTTCCAGAGTTACACCTAAAACTTCTGCACACTTGCGTGCATACATATCAAGGTCTTTTGCCTTGGTCTTGAGTGTACATCCGGGAAAATAACTTACCTTCATTCTATACACCTCTTATACCATCTCTTCAGGATGGAATACCTCGTCAAATCTCTCAGCAGTAAGGAAGCCAAGCTCAACGCAAGCTTCTTTGAGAGATATGTTGTCCTTATATGCCTTCTTTGCTGTTTTTGCCGCATTCTCATAACCTATGTAAGGGTTGAGGGCTGTCACAAGCATAAGAGAGTTATGCAGGTTGTGATGCATCTTCTCGCGGTTGGCGGTAATACCCACTGCACAGTTGTTGTTAAATGAAAGAATAGCCTCAGAAAGGAGTCTGCCTGACTGGAGGAAGTTGTATATGCAAACGGGCATAAACACGTTAAGCTCAAAGTTACCCTGAGAAGCCGCCATGCCTACAGCTACATCGTTACCCATAACCTGTACCGCAACCATTGTCACAGCCTCGCACTGAGTGGGGTTAACCTTGCCAGGCATAATGGAGGATCCGGGCTCGTTCTCGGGAATGAAAATCTCGCCAAGACCGTCACGGGGACCGCTTGCCAGCCAGCGGACATCGTTTGCAATCTTCATCATATCACAAGCAAGAGCCTTAATAGCACCGTGTGCAAACACAAGCTCGTCCTTAGAGGTAAGTGCGTGGAACTTATTGACTGCTGTTACAAAGGGTTTGCCTGTCAGGTCTGCAACTGTCTTTGCTACAAGCTCTGCAAAGCCCTTGGGCGTGTTAAGGCCTGTGCCTACTGCTGTACCGCCGAGAGCTAACTCATACAGAGGCTTTACAGCAAGGCGGAGCATCTCAACATCACGCTCAAGGCTTGAACGCCATCCGCTTATCTCCTGACTAAACTTAATGGGGGTTGCATCCTGCAGATGTGTACGACCGCTCTTAACAATACCTTCGTTTTCTTCTTCAAGACGGATAAATGTCTTAATCAGAGTTTCTGCCGCAGGAATGAGTCTGTCCTCAATCATAAACACAGCGGCAATGTGCATTGCTGTGGGGAATGTATCGTTAGAGGACTGGCTCATATTAATATCATCGTTGGGATGAAGGAGCTTGTCCCCTGCTATCTGGTTGCCGCGGTTTGCTACAACCTCATTTACGTTCATATTTGACTGTGTGCCTGAGCCTGTCTGCCATACAACCAGAGGAAAATTCTCGTTAAGCTTACCCTCGATAACCTCATCACAAGCCTGCGTAATAGCAGAAAGCTTAGCCTGTGTCATCTTCTCAGGCTTAAGCTGTGCATTTGCAATGGCTGCTGCCTTTTTTAGTATACCAAAAGCATGAGTAATCTCACGGGGCATTGTCTCTATACCTACACCGATGGGAAAGTTCTGACTTGAACGCTGTGTCTGTGCTGCCCAAAGCTTGTCTGCGGGAACTTTAACTTCTCCCATTGAGTCGTGTTCTATACGATATTCCATTTGGATCTTCCTTTCAGTTGTTTCGTTTTTTAGTAAGTTGTTCTTATCAGATATCAACGCTCTTGATAACTTCCTTGAGGGTATCTGCACTTGCACGAAGTTTCACAACCTCTTCGTCAGTGAGAGGCAGGAGAACCTTGCTGTGTGCACCGTTGTTGCCTACTACATTGAGAAGGCTCAAGCATACATCGTCAATACCATACTCACCGTTGAGCAGTGTAGAAACTGTCAAGGTTGTATCAACACCGCTTAAAATACATCTGCAAAGATGGCAAACAGAAACGGACACTGCATAGAAGGTAGCACCCTTACGGCTGATAACCTCTCCACCTGATTTCTTAACGTACTCCTCTACCTCTTCATAATTGAGCTCAGGATATACAACATCTGTACGCTGAACGCTTCTGCGGTATTCCTCAATGGGAACATTTGAGATGTTACACAGAGACCATGGAACAAAGCTTGAGTTACCGTGCTCACCCAAAACATAGGCATGAACATTACGCTGATTTAAGAAGTAATACTCAGAGAGTCTTGCTCTGAGTCTGGATGTATCAAGAATTGTACCTGAACCAATTACTCTCTCCTGTGGAAGTCCTGAAACCTTACAGAACGCATAAGTAAGCACGTCAACAGGATTGCTTACGATAACGTAGATAGCATCGGGAGCATAACGGGTAATTTCAGGTATAATGCTCTTTGTAATCTCAATGTTGGTCTGAGCAAGGTCAAGTCTGGACTGTCCGGGTGCCCTGCCCACTCCTGAGGTTAAAACTACAATATCAGAGCCTGCGGCATCCTGATAACTTCCTGCATACACTGTACAGGAATGACAGAAAGGTGTACCTTGACGGATATCCAGTGCCTCACCCAGTGCTCTTTCTTTATTGATGTCAATGAGGACTATCTCAGAGCAAAGACCTGCTACAGTAAAGGTGTATGCCAATGTGGCACCAACGTTACCTGCTCCGATAACTGTAATTTTGTTCATAACTGTTCTCCTTTAAAATAAAAAATATTGTCAGTATATTATCTTACAATGCTTGCTGATGAATCCCTGCAAATATACTGCAGGAAAGCACAGACAAGCAATGCTTTTCACCTTGCACAATTGTAGTTATTATAACATAATATAGCCTTATGTGCAATAGAGCTGAGGGGATTTTGTCAAATTTTTAACAACTTGAGAACAAAGCATAAATATCTATCATTTCGTTGATTTATTTTAGATAATAATGTATAATTTTAAAAACAAAATTTTATCTTCTCGCATTAATTTACCAGATGTAATTGAAGCTGAACAAACGAAAAGCAAGGTAACCATATGAAATATAAAAAAATAATTAAAGCTGAGTTTATTGAAAGACCTAACAGATTTATAGCAAAAGTGAATATTAATGGTGAAATTGAAACAGTGCACGTAAAAAACACAGGCAGATGCAAAGAGCTTCTTGTCCCCCATTGCACTGTTTATCTCTCCTGTTCAGATAATCCTGCGAGAAAAACAAAGTACGACCTTATAGCGGCTGAAAAATCACGTGAAAACTTACCTGTGCTGCTGATAAACCTTGACTCACAGGTACCTAACGATGCGGCAGAGGAATGGCTTAAAAACAGCAATTTGTTTTCAAAGGATGCCCTAATCCGCAGAGAAGTAAAATACGGTAACTCAAGATTTGATTTTTATATTGAGGACAACGGAAATAAAATCTTTCTTGAGGTCAAGGGTGTAACTCAAGAATACGCAGGCACCGCTCTCTTTCCTGATGCACCAACGCAGCGGGGTGTAAAGCACATAGAAGAGCTGATTGCCTGCACAAAAGAGGGCTACAAAGCATACATACTTTTTGTGATTCAGATGAAAGGGATACAAAAGCTAAAGCCCAACGACAGCACTCACAAAAACTTTGGAGATGCTCTGAGAAAAGCAAAGAATTCGGGGGTTGAAATCATAGCCATAGACTGTATTGTAACCCCTGACTCTATAGTAATTGACAAAGAAATCCCTGTAGTTTTATAAGTATATACTACACAAAGTTACGCCTGAGAATTCATACACTTTGCACATAAACTCAAAATGTATGAGTACTCAGGTATTTTGTGTAATATCAACATATTTTTCTGTGGTTTATTATCAAGTATCTATATAGAATACAAGTTTCCAAAAAGTAGATTTTAAGCCTTGACTTTAGCGTGATATAGTGGTAAAATGGCAAGCATATTATTAGATAGTATATAATCATATATTATAGTACTTTTGTAACTTACAAGCGGAAAGGACAAATAATTATGAGCAAATTCCGAAATCCCGAAATTGACGCTCTTTTTGAAGCAATCCTCACACTCGAAAATATTGACGAGTGCTATATGTTCTTTGAAGATGCCTGTACCATTAAAGAAATCAAGGAGATTGCACAGAGATTTCAGGTTGCAAGACTTCTGCATGCAGGCCAGAATTATCAGGAGGTAAACACTCAAACAAGTGTAAGCACTGCTACCATCTGCAGGGTAAACAAATGCTTAAACTACGGTTCAGGGGGGTACCGCACTACCATTGAACGACTTCAGGCGAAAGGAAACAGTACAAATGATTAATGACGATAGAATCATAAAAAACGATGAGCGTGCCATATTCACACTCAGAAGTCTTTACAGCAGATACGGTTACTCACAGTTTAAAATGAGCAGATTTGAGGAATACGACCTGTATGTAAAAAATAAGGACTTTCTTGTATCTGATGAGGTTATCACCTTTACTGACAAAAGCGGTCGGCTTATGGCACTTAAACCTGACGTTACTCTGTCTATTATCAAGAATTCAACTGACAAGGCAGGTACTGTTCAGAAAGTTTATTACAACGAGAACGTATACAGAGTGTCAAAGGGTACTCACAGCTTTAAAGAGATTATGCAGGCGGGTCTTGAATGTATAGGAGACCTGCACAGCTATGATATTGCAGAGGTTGTGTTGTTAGCTGTAAAAAGCCTTGCACTTATAAGCGACAAATATGTTTTAGATTTATCACACATGGGTCTGATTGCAGCTATCTTTGAAAGCAGCGGTCTGTCCCACGATGGTAAAGCAAAAGCTCACGCCTGTCTGCATCAGAAGAACAGCCACGAATTGAGAGCAATCTGTGAGAGTGAGGGTATTACAAAAGAAAACACAGACAAACTCTGTGCTCTTGTTGAAAACTGCGGAGACATTGCAACTGTACTCGCCGCTATCTCCCCCATGCTTGAAATAGAAAGAGAAAAAGAAGCCTTTGAAGAACTGCGTACTCTATGCAACATTATCGAGAAAAGCGGTTACGCTCCTTCTGTTACCATTGACTTTTCAGTTGGCAATGATATGAAATACTACTCAGGCGTTGTGTTCAAAGGTTACATTGAGGGAATTCCCACAAGTATTCTCTCCGGCGGTCAGTATGATAAGCTTCTTAAGAAGATGGGCAGAACAAGCGGTGCTATCGGTTTTGCTCTTTACCTCGACCTTTTAGAGCGAATGGACAATGCTGACAATAATTACGACATAGACACAGTGCTTCTTTACACAGAGGACACTGACCCTCTTACCCTTACAAAGGCAGTAGAGGATATATCAAAAGAGGTTTCTGTTCTTGTATGTACACAGAAGCCCAAAGGCATTAACTGCCGCAGAATTTTAACACTCACAGGCGGGAGGATTGAGACACTTGAAGACAATGGTTAATGTTGCTCTGCCTAAGGGCAGGCTGGGTGAAAAAGTATACAGCTACTTCAAGGCTGCAGGTTTTGAGTGTCCCTCCATTGAAGAAACTAACAGAAAGCTAATTTTCGAAAACCCCGAAAAAGGAGTTCGCTACTTCTGGGTAAAGCCCTCTGACGTTGCTATCTACGTAGAACGCGGTGCCGCTGATATCGGTGTTGCAGGCAAGGATATTCTCCTTGAGTACGAACCCGATGTATACGAGCTTTTAGATATGGATATGGGCAAGTGCCGTATGGCAGTAGCCGCTAAAAAGGACTTTAAAGACCCTAAGGGCAGGACTCTGAGAGTTGCTACAAAGTTCCCCAATATTGCAGAAACCTTCTACAATGAAAAGTGCCGTGACATTGACATTATCAAGCTGAACGGCTCCATTGAAATTGCTCCTATTTTAGGTCTCTCCGATGTAATCGTTGATATTGTAGAGACAGGCACAACACTCAAAGAAAACGACCTTGAGGTTGTGGACACTATTGTGCCCATCAGTGCCCGTCTGATTGCTAATAAATCAGGCTATAAATTCAAGAACGCAGAGATTCTGGCTATTCGTCAGGCTCTTGAAGAACAGGTGAGGAATCGCAAATGATTAAGATAATGAAATACGGTGAAATCTCAAAAGACGAGATTTTCGCAAGACAAGAACAGAAATTTGATGTTACAGCCATTGTTACCGATATCATAGACAATGTAAGAAAAAGAGGTGACGAAGCTGTATTTGAATATGACCTTAAATTTGACAGTGCAGACCTTGACACCTTAGAAGTTACAGAGGCAGAAATTCAGGAGGCTTTTGAGGCAGTTGAGCCAAAGTTCCTTGATATACTCGCAAATGCTGCAGAAAACATCAGAAACTTTCATAGTAAGCAGGTACGCACAAGCTTTATCATTAACGAAAAAGAAGGCGTTGTAACAGGTCAGAAGATTACCCCCATTGAAAAGGTGGGTCTTTATGTACCCGGCGGTACTGCCGCTTACCCCTCCACAGTGCTTATGGACAGTATACCTGCAAAAATTGCAGGCTGTAAGGAAATCGTAATGGTTACTCCCCCTTCAAAGAACGGCAAGGTTAATCCTGTTATTCTTGCGGCTGCAAAGATTGCAGGCATTGACAGAATATTCAAGGTAGGCGGAGCTCAGGCTGTTGCCGCTCTTGCTTATGGAACTGAAAGTATTCCCAAGGTTGACAAGATTGTAGGCCCCGGCAACGCCTTTGTTGCAGAAGCAAAAAGACAGGTTTTCGGCCTTGTATCTATTGATATGATTGCAGGTCCCAGTGAGATACTTGTAGTTGCTGACAAAAACAGCAACCCTGCTCACGCGGCGGCTGATCTGCTGTCTCAGGCAGAGCACGACAAAATGGCATCTGCCGTGCTTGTAACAGACAGCGAGGAGCTGGCAACTGCTGTATCTCAGGAGCTTGAGCGTCAGATTCCTCTGCTCTCACGCTCTGAGATTGCAAGAGAAAGCATTGACAACAACGGCAAGATTATTATTGCTGAAAATCTTAGAGACGTTATTGCAATTTCCAACGAAATTGCTCCCGAGCACTTAGAGCTTATGGTTGACAACCCCTTTGATTACCTTGATGCTATTGACAATGCAGGCTCAATCTTTATGGGCAGAAACTGCCCTGAGGCTCTGGGTGACTACTATGCAGGCCCCAACCACACACTCCCCACAAGCGGTACTGCAAGGTTTTCAAGCCCTCTGTCCGTAGATGACTTTGTAAAGAAAACACAGTATACCTACTACACCAAGGAAGCTCTTGACAAAGTAGCAGAAGAGGTTGCTTTCTTTGCTGAGAAAGAGGGCCTTACAGCACACGCAAAGAGTGTTACAATCAGAACCGAGGACTAATATATGAGCAGATACTTAAAAGAAAGTTTTAGGGCTCTGAGTGAATACACACCGGGCGAACAGCCCAAGGACGGAGAATACATAAAACTCAACACAAACGAGTCCCCTTTTCCTCCTGCTCCTGAGGTTATAGAAATCTTAGGCAGAAAGGACATTGAAAACTTAAGACTTTACTCTGACCCTACAATGTCAGTGCTTAAAGGTAAGCTTGCAGAACTTTACGGCGTTGAGAGTGAAAACATCTATCTTTCCAACGGCTCTGACGATATACTGAACTTTGCCTTTATGGCGTTTGGATTCAAGGGTGCTGTATTCCCTGAAATCACATACGGATTTTACTCAGTATTTGCTGAGCTTCACGGTATAGAATACGAAGCAATTCCCTTAAAAGATGACTTCACAGTTGACTATAGGGATTACCTTAATAAAAACAAGCTCGTTGTAATTGCAAACCCCAATGCACCTACAGGAAACTTAAGACCATTGTGGGAGGTTGAGGAGATTATTAAGTCAAATCCCGACTCGGTTGTTGTAATTGACGAGGCTTATGTGGACTTCGGCGGGGAGAGTGCTTATCCTCTTATAGATAAATACGACAACCTGCTGGTGGTACGCACATTCTCAAAATCCCGCTGTATGGCAGGAGCAAGGCTTGGATATGCCATTGCTTCAAAGGGGATTATCTCCGACCTTGAAAAGATCAAATACTCCACCAACCCCTACAACATAAACCGCCTGACCGCAACACTGGGTGAGGCTACTGTAGATGCCGAGGAGTATTACAAAGAGAAATGTCAGGAAATTATAAGAGTCCGTGAGTACACCAAGGAAAAACTTGAGGGCTTAGGCTTTGAAGTGCTCCCCTCAAAGGCTAACTTTCTCTTTGCAAGACACAGCGAATTTGACGGTGAAAAGCTCTATAAAGAGCTTAAAGCAAGACATATTCTTGTAAGGCACTTTACAAATGCAAAAATAAATCAGTTTAACAGAATTACCGTAGGCACTAAAGAGCAGATGGATAAGCTTCTGCGTGCTGTGGAAGAAATCCTGAAAGGAGACGCAAAATGAGAACAAGTGTTATTAACCGCAAAACTGCGGAGACAGACATTCAATTGAGCATAAACCTTGACGGCGAAGGCAAGTCAGAGATTAACACAGGTGTGGGCTTCCTTGACCATATGCTGACACTGTTTGCCTCTCACGGCAGATTTGACCTGACAATTAACTGCAAGGGTGACACCATGGTTGACGACCACCACTCTGCAGAGGATATCGGCATCTGCCTTGGTAAGGCTTTTGAGGAAGCTTTAGGTGAAAAGAAGGGCATCACAAGATACGGCAATATGATGTTGCCTATGGATGAAGCTCTTATTCTCACTGCGGCTGATATTTCAGGAAGAGCTTGTCTGTGCTTTGATGTAGACTTCCCCACTGAAAAGATCGGCACCTTTGACGCAGAGCTTGTGGAAGAATTCCTCTTGGCTTTTGTTAGGAACTGCCCTATGAGTCTCCACGTTAAAAAGCTTGCAGGCAGTAATTCTCACCACATTGCTGAGGGTGTATTTAAGTCTATGGCAAGAACTTTAAAAATTGCTGTAGCTGTTGACCCTGCTTTAGGTGACGCAATTCCATCTACAAAGGGTGTGCTCTGATGATAGGTATTATTGACTACGGTGTAGGAAACCTGTTCTCTCTCAAATCCTCCTTTGAGGCTATTGGTGAAGAGGTTTTTGTATCGGGTGATAAAGAAGAGCTTAAGAAAGCAACAGGACTTATTCTGCCCGGTGTTGGTGCATTTGCGGATGCAGCACAGAAGCTTCGCGAAAGCGGTCTTGATGAATTTGTAAGAGAAGAAGCAAAAAATGGTAAACCTCTTATGGGTATCTGCCTTGGTATGCAGCTTCTTTTTGAGAAAAGCTATGAATACGGCGAGCATGAGGGACTTGGACTTTTAAAGGGTCAGGTTGTGCCTATGCTGGGCACAATTCCCGAGGAGCTTAAAATCCCCCACATCGGCTGGAATGCACTGCACATTAAAAATACGGATTGTCCCCTGTTTAAAGATGTAAATGAGGGTGATTGTGTTTACTTTGTGCACTCCTATTACGCTGAGAATTGTGAAGACTCGCTGACAGCTACTACTGAATACAGCAAAGAACTCACTGCGGCGGTTGCAAAGGACAATGTGTTCGGCTGTCAGTTCCATCCTGAAAAAAGCGGTGCAGTAGGCATGAAGATACTGCGTGCATTCAGCAATATATGTAAATAACAAAACACAGAGCGAGGGTAATATGAAAATTTTTCCTGCTATTGATTTATATAACGGCAAAGCTGTAAGACTCTACAAGGGCGACTACAACCAGATGACCGTATACAGCAATGAGCCCTTGGATGTTGCAAAGGAGTTTGAGTCCTTAGGTGCTACACATCTGCACCTTGTAGACTTAGAGGGTGCCAAGAACGGCTACCCCGGTAACCTCGAGACAATAAGAAAAATTGTAGAGGAAACCCACCTCTTCACAGAAGTAGGCGGAGGTATCCGTACAATTGAAACTGCAAAGGCATACATTGAAAGCGGTGTGAACAGAATCATTCTGGGCACCGCCGCAGTTGAAAATGAGGATTTCCTGAAAGAAGCAATTGCACTTTTCGGTGACAAGGTTGCTGTAGGTGTTGACCTTAAGGACGGCTTTGTAGCCATTAAGGGCTGGACAGAGAAATCAGCTCTTTCTGCACAGGCTTTCCTGAGTAAAATGGAAACCTTGGGAGTTAAAACTGTTATCTGCACTGATATTTCCCGTGACGGAGCTATGCAGGGCAGTAACAACGAGCTTTACAAAGAGCTTTCAGAACAGTACAGCATTGACCTTATTGCCTCAGGCGGTGTGTCCGATATAGGCGATATTAAGACACTCACCGAAATGGGTCTTTACGGTGCAATCATCGGCAAGGCATACTACATAGGTGCTATTGATTTGAAAGAAGCAATTGAGGTGGCACAGTGATTACTAAAAGAATTATCCCCTGTCTGGACGTAAGAAACGGACGAGTGGTAAAGGGTGTAAACTTTGAGGGACTTTCTGATGTTTCCTCTCCTGTAGAGCTTGGCAAATACTACAGTGACAATGGTGCCGACGAGCTTGTGTTCTATGATATTACTGCCTCTGCTGAGGGCAGGGCACTTTTTACGGATATTCTCCGTGAAGTTGCAAGCACGATCTTCATCCCCCTGACAGTTGGCGGAGGAATAAACACACTAGAGGATTTTGACCGAGTACTCAAATGCGGTGCGGACAAGGTAAGCGTAAATTCAGGTGCAATCCGCAACCCTGAGCTTATCACTCAGGCGGCTCAGAAATATGGCGACCAGTGCGTGGTTATATCTGCTGATGTAAAACGTGTTGACGGTGTATTCAGAGTATTTGCAAAGGGTGGCAGAGAGAACACAGGTATGGAGGCTATAAGCTGGATTAAATCCTGTGTTGACCGCGGTGCAGGTGAGGTTGTTCTGAACTCCATTGACACTGACGGAGTAAAGGGCGGATTTGACCTTGAGATGTTAGAGGCTGTATCAAATGTTGTAAATGTGCCTGTTATCGCCTCAGGCGGTGCAGGCTGTATTGACGACTTTGTAAAACTCTTTAACACTCTGCCTAAGGTTGATGCAGGTCTTGCGGCTTCTATCTTCCACTTTGGTGAGGTTGAAATTCCACAGCTTAAGAAAGTTCTCAGAGAAAACAATATTAACGTGAGGTTATAAGAAATGATAGATATTGAAACACTTAAATTTGACGACAAGGGACTTATCCCTGCAATTGTTACCGATGCTGACACAGGCAAGGTACTGACTCTTGCATATATGAACAAAGAGAGTCTGCAGATTTCTATGGAAAAGGGACTCACCTGCTTCTTTAGCCGTTCAAGACAGGAGCTGTGGCTTAAGGGCGAAACAAGCGGTAATTTTCAGCACATTGTTTCCATCACTGCTGACTGCGACAACGATGCTCTGGTTGTAAAGGTCAGGAAGGACGGCCCTGCCTGCCACACAGGTACAGACTCATGTTTTACAAAGCTTCTCTTTGAAGGTGAGGAGCCTGAGGGCTTCTCAATTGAAGGCCTGTATGAGCTTCTTATGGGTAGAAAAGAAAACCTGCCTGAAGGTTCATACACTACCTATCTCTTTGAGAAAGGCATTGATAAAATCCTCAAAAAAGTCGGTGAGGAGTGCACAGAGGTTATCATCGGCGGCAAAGCAGGCGATAAGGCCGAGACTGTTTACGAGATTGCAGACCTTGCTTACCACGTAATGGTTCTTATGGTTGAAATGGGTATCACTGTTGAGGATATCAAAAAAGAGCTTGCATCACGTCACGTTATTGACCACAAGGTCAAACAGGAAAAAATGGTATGATAAAACGCAACTACCACACCCATACAGTACTGTGTGACGGCAAGGACACTGCAGAGGAATTAGTCCTTGAAGCGATAAACAGAGGCTTTACTACTCTGGGTTTTTCTGCTCACAGTCCCCTTGCGGGAGAAGGCTGGTGTCTTGTACCTGATGAAAAGGAATACAGGGAAACCATCGCAGAGCTTAAGGAAAAATACAAGGATAAAATCGAAATTCTCTGCGGTCTTGAGCAGGATTATTACAGCGAGCCTGCAAAGGGCTTTGACTATATTATCGGCTCGGTGCACTGCATTAAAGTCAGAGATAAGCTGATATCAGTTGATGATACCGCACAAATCGTTATTGATGCAATTGACGAATACTTTGACGGAGATTCAGATGCTTTTGCAGAGGAATACTTTAAAACCGTAGCTGACGTTGTGAACAAAACAAAGGCTGATATAATCGGTCACTTTGATTTATTGCAGAAGTTTTCTGAGCAAGTAAATATCTTTAACTCCTCATCTGAGCGATACAAAAAAGCCTCAGAGGAAGCTTTGAGAAAGCTATGTGAAACCTCTGCTATCTTTGAGATTAACACAGGTGCTATGGCACGGGGACTGAGAACAACCCCCTACCCCTCTGAGGATTTGCTAAGACTCATTGCAAGTCTTAAGGGAGATGTAATCATAAGCTCCGATTGCCACGACAAACAATATCTAGACTATTGGTTTGAAGAAGCAGCAGCCCTTGCGAAAAAGTGTGGTTTCAGCCGTGTAGCATATATTTCTCAGGGAGAAGTAAAATTCACAAAAATATAAAAAAGTCCGTGAACTTTGATAGTTCACGGACTTTGCTTTGTTTAGAGTTGTTGATTAAGGATTTTTTGTCTGAGCCTTAATGCTCTTTACAACCTTATCATTTTCTGCAAAGATAACTTTTGCATCATCTTCTGTCAAACCTGTAAGGTCGATTTTCTCAAATTCACCCTGAGGCTCGTTGCCGTCAAGCTCTGTGAATTCTGTGCGGAATGCGTAGATTTTCTCATCACCGCGGGTCTGAACGTATGTGATGTAGTCAGCAGACTTGGAAAGGTCTTCACCCACTGCAATATATGCGCGGTTTACGCTGTCCTTATAGAACCAGATAGAAGGAGACTGTGCATCAGCAGAAGTTTTTGTGGTGATTTCTTTATAGGTTATTTCATCACCTGTTGTCTTACCCCTGGGAGTATCACCAATAAGAATTGCTGAACCAAAATCGAAGCCGACAACCATCTGTCTGTTTACATAATCTTCAGTACCGTCTGCATAAGCCATATAAAGCTCATACACACCGTCACCTGTAAAGTCGAGAAGTCTTACAACAGCTACACCTGTAAGTGCACCGTTCTCAAGCTTTGCTTCACCATACTGCTCAACGTATTTATTGTAGGTATTGTAGAAGTAGTTAGCTCTGTCAGTGTTGCCGATATCGTATGTAGCAGAACCTGTCACATTGCAGGCTGCAAGTGAAGCAACACACATTACTGCCAAAATGAAAGCAAGAATTTTTTTCATAATAAACATCTCCATAAATCTTATTGATTGAATACAGATTTTATTTTACTATGTTTTGTCATAATTTGCAATAGGTAATTTAAAAAGGAGGCAGGATTTTTCATTCCTGCCTCCTTATATTATTAAAATTCCAGTTATTGGGGAATAAAACAGAACTGTGAGTCCTTATAGTCACATACTATTGCATTTGTATTTTTAAGTTCTCCGCTGAGAAGCTTCTCTGAAAGAGGGTCTTCAATGAATGTGGTTATTGCTCTTCTTAAGGGTCTTGCACCGAAAGACTCGTCAAAGCCCTCCCTTGCAATTGCAGTAAGTGCTTCATCAGTTACCTTAAGCTCTGTTCCGAGAGCACTCAGACGCTTACCTAAGTTTTTAAGCATCAGGGAAGCAATACGCTTTGTCTCTTCCTCTGTAAGCTTCGAAAACACTATGATATCATCTACACGATTTAAGAATTCAGGTCTGAAAACCTGCTTAAGCTCTCCCATTACCAAAGACTTTATATCCTCATGCTCCTTTTCGTTTGCATTTGCAAAACCCAAGGAAGTCTTTTTATCTGTAATGAGCCTTGCACCTACGTTTGATGTCATAATGATTACTGTATTCTTGAAATTCACCGTTCTGCCTTGAGAATCTGTGAGTCTGCCATCCTCAAGCACCTGTAAAAGCATATTAAATACATCGGGGTGAGCTTTCTCTATCTCGTCAAACAGTATAACGGAGTATGGTTTGCGTCTGACACGCTCAGTAAGCTGACCGCCCTCGTCATAACCTACATAACCCGGAGGGGAACCGATAAGCTTAGCCACTGTGTGTTTCTCCATATACTCGCTCATATCAAGGCGGAGCATTGCATTTTCATCTCCAAACATTGATGCTGCAAGAGCTTTGCACAGCTCGGTCTTACCTACACCGGTGGGGCCTAAGAAGATAAACGAGCCGATAGGACGGTTAGGGTCTTTTAGACCTGAACGGCTTCTTCTGACCGCTTTTGCAACAGCAACAACTGCTTCCTCCTGACCTATTACACGCTCATGAAGTTCCGACTCAAGATTAAGAAGTCTCTGAGACTCTTCTACCTTGAGTTCTCTCACAGGCACTCCTGACCACTCGGATACTGTAAGTGCAATATCCTCACGGGTTACCTGAGCACGACTTACTTTAGTACCCTCTTCCCACTGCTTTTTACTCTCTGTAAGCTCCTGAGAAAGCTTTTTCTGCTCATCCCGAAGCTTAGCTGCACGCTCAAAATCCTGACTGTTCACAGCTTCTGACTTATCCTTTTCAAGCTGCGCCACACGTTCCTCCAAACCCTTCAGTTCAAGCGGTTCAGTCTGCTGTGAAAGCCTTACTCTTGAAGCGGACTCATCAATAAGGTCTATTGCCTTATCAGGGAGATAACGGTCTGCAATGTAACGCACAGACAGCTCTACTGCCGCCACTATGGCTTCATCTGTAATGCTTACCTTATGATGTGCTTCGTAGCGGTCACGAAGTCCCTTGAGAATCAGCATAGCATCCTCTGAACTTGGTTCTTCCACCTTAACAGGCTGAAACCTTCTTTCTAAAGCAGAGTCCTTTTCAATGTATTTTCTGTACTCCTCCAGAGTCGTTGCACCGATAATCTGAAAATCTCCCTTTGCAAGAGAAGGCTTCAGAATATTAGCCGCATCGGCAGAACCCTCTGCAGAACCTGCACCAACTATGGTATGAAGCTCATCAATAAACAGAATAACATCTTTTGATGCTTTTAGCTCATCAATAACACCTTTAATACGCTCCTCAAAGTCACCTCTGTACTTTGTACCTGCAATCATGCCTGTGAGGTTCAGGCTTACAACACGTTTATCACGCAGAAGCTCAGGCACCTCACCTTCTGATATTTTCAGAGCAAGACCCTCTGCTACTGCAGTTTTGCCTACACCTGGCTCACCAATAAGCACAGGGTTATTCTTTGTACGTCTGGAGAGTATCTGAATAACACGCTGTATCTCTTGCTCTCTGCCTACTACAGGGTCAATCTCACCTGATTTGGCAGACTGAGTCAGGTCTCTGCCGTATTTGTCAAGGGTAGGTGTACTGCTCTTTGATTTTGAAGATACAGAGTCAGGAGAGGCAACTTCCCCTGAAAATCCGTGCTCCTGCTGTGGCTCTCCGAGACTTGCTTTCAGTGCTGTCATAACGGAAGTCGGGTTCACCCCTGCTTCCTCCAAAAACTTCACAGCAAAGCTGTCCTTTTCAGAGAGGATTGCTACAAGGAGATGCTCTGTGCCTACAAAATTGTGGCCTATACGTGCTGATGCAAGGACTGCTGTCTGCATAACACGTTTTGTTCTGGGAGTAAAATCATCAGGCGAAAGAGACATTCTGCCTCCTACTCCGATGGTTTCTTCAATTTTCTCTTTGAGAATTTTCGGGTCGAGTCCGCACTCTCTGAGTACCGTTGCAGCCACTCCTGTACCTTCCTCTACAAGTGACAAAAGCAGATGTTCTGTACCGATGTAGGTATGACCCATATTCCCTGCTTCCTCAATAGCAATATTGAGTGCATCGTTTGCTTTCTTTGTGAATCCTTTGAAATGATACATATTTTTCATCCTTTCATAATCTAAAAGGTTACCTTCCAAATAACCCGTTATATACCTTGTTTAAAGACCACAAATCCGCTATATTCTGTTATCTCAGGGTGTCCCTGATAAGCTGAGCACGAGCTTTGTCTCGCTCAGAGGGAGAAAGCTTCTCACCCTTTGCACGCATAAGGCTTGCAGGCTGAATTGACAGCATCAGTCTGTCTACAGTTTCAAGACTGATATCATCTATAATTCCCTCAGTAATACCCATTCTGACATTACTAAGCAATTTTACTGCCTCTGCGTGAGATATAAGACGAGCTGTAAGTAAAATGCCCATACTGCGGCTTATTTTGTCCTGATACTCCATACTCTCCATAAGTCTTGCACGGGTTGAAAGCTCTGACTGAGCTAATTGATTGCATATATTTGAGAGGTTTTCTATGGCAGATTTCTCTGATATACCCAGTGTAACCTGATTGCTAAGCTGATACAGAGCACTGGAAGCATCAGTACCTTCGCCGTAAGAACCGCGGATTACAAAGCCAAACTTTGCAAGATTGCCTGCAATGCGAGATACCGCGTGGCTTTCGCCCATAGCACAAAGGTGCATCATTACAGAGGCACGCATTCCTGTGCCCAGATTTGTAGGGCACTGAGTAAGGTAGCCAAGCTTTCTGTCAAATGCAAAATTAAGTTCTCTCTGGAGGGCTGTGTCAATGCGGTCTGCAATTTCATATGCCTCGTTAAGTGAAAGTCCCGGCTTTATAACCTGAATTCTCAGGTGGTCTTCCTCGTTTATCATAATGCTGATGCTTTCATCCTTAGTAACCGCCAAAGCTCTGCCCTTACAGGAGTCTGCAAAATCAGGGCTTATAAGGTGGCGTTCTACCATAGCCACTGTATCAAGCTCAGAGATATCCTCCATAGACACAAACATAAAATCCTCAGGCAAGTTTTTCACTGCAAGACGTACTTTCTCAGCAACCTCAGCACGCTGAGAATCATCCATTCTGCAGGGAAAAGGATAGTCAGCAAGATTTCTGGCAAGTCTCACTCTTGAAGAAATTACAACAGGCTCACTCATTGGTGTTCTCCTCCATTTCTTTTATTCTGTCACGAAGCTGTGCGGCATACTCAAAGTTTTGCTCTTTTATGGCATTTTCAAGTTCCTCTTTTAAGTCCTTTACTGTAGGAGCAGAGGTTCTGTCTGCCTCTGACTTTTCAGCAATGGCAGGAGTCTCGGGAGATTTTCCGCAGTGAACAGTATTGCCGTGGATACGTCTTATTGAAGGCAGAAGCTCCGAGAAGAAAACCTCATAACATTTAGCACAGCCTACCTTACCTGTGTTGCTGATATCGCCAAAGGTACTGCCGCATACAGGGCATCGTGTTGCCTGTGAACGGGCAGGCAGTGCTGTGCCGAAAAGACTCTTTATAAGTCCGCCGAACATATCAGGCATTGCAGTGTCAAACACATTGTCAAAGCCCATTTCATGAGCACAATCTGCACAAAGCATATACTCCTCATACTCACCGTTTACCACACGTTTAACCTGAGTTGTAGCGTTTTTTACTTTACATTTCTGACATTTCATAAGCCTTTCCTCCTTATATAATAGACAAAAGCATATTCTTGAAAATTGAAGCTCTGACCCTGTCACGCAACAGCGGTGAAACAGCAGAAAGCGTACGATCTGAACCAGCACAGAGCATAAGACGAGCAACCTCTTCACTTATTATTGACGCGGATTTCAGGTTGTTAATCATAATCTGTGCAGTAATGTTGTCAAGCTCCTCTCCTATGGAGTTAATTATATGCATAAGAGTAGTAGACTTATCCGCACGGATTCGGGTAATGCGGATATAACCGCCGCCGCCTCGCCTGCTCTCAACTATATATCCCTGTTCCGGAGTAAAACGTGATGTAAGCACATAGTTAATCTGACTGGGTACACAGCCGAAACGGTCTGCAAGCTCATTTCTGCGTATTTCTGCGTTGCCGTCTTCCTCTATCATTTCCATAATATACTGAGTCAGCACATCGCTGAGACGCATATCATCACCTCATTATCTGTGAGTTATTATCAGATTAGTTTGACCTTTTCTGACCTTGATTAAATACTACACTATAAGTCAGAGAAAGTCAAAGTCAGAGAAAGTCAAACTCCGCCAAAGCATCTGAACCTTGGCGGAGTTTTCTTTATTTTTCTTTAATTTTCTTTAGTTTTCGTTTATTTTCTTTATTTTTCTAAAAATCGGTTTACACCATAAGCTCACAAATCATATTGGAAAGCTCCACAGGATTTTCAATTTCCAGACCGCTTATCTGACGAGCCTGAGCATAGAGAATCTTTGTGTAGAGGGTGAGCTTGTCTTTATCCTCTGCAAAAAGAGTCTTGAGAGTTTCGGAAAGCTTGTGGCTCATATTGATTTCCAGTGCCATCTCAGCATTTGCAAACATTTCGTTGCCGGGCATCTTGCTGAGAATTCGTGCCATCTCTGCAGAGATGTAACCCTCGCTTGAAAGGCTGACGGGATGCTCACCAAGAGAAGTACTGAAGCGAACTGCCTTAACCTTGCCGTCCAGTGCCTCCTGCATTGCAGTAAACATATCTGCACATTCCTCGTTTGCTTTTTTCAGAGTATCTTTCTCTTCATCGCTTGACAGGTCAAGGTCACCTGAGGTAACGTTCTTGAAACCTTTTTCTGAGTAAATATTAATTGCACCCAGTGCAAACTCGTCAATATCATCACTGAGAAGCAGTACATCAAAGCCCTTGTCTACAACTGCCTGTGTACGGGGAAGCTGAGCGGCAAGCTCAGGTGTATCTGCAAAAGCATAATAGATAGACTTCTGGCTTTCAGGCATAGCCTCTACATACTCCTTGAGAGTGATATACCTGTCAGAAGATGTTGAACGGAATACAAGTAAATCCTGCAGTACGTCCTTATGTATACCGTAGTCACTGTAAACACCATATTTGAGCTGATTGCCGAATGCCTTGAAGAATGCTTCGTACTTTTCTCTATCTTCCTTCTGCATTTTCAAAAGCTCAGACTTAATTTTCTTTTCAATGCTCTTTGCAATGGTCTTGACCTGATAATTCTGCTGGAGGGTTTCTCGGGAGATGTTGAGAGTAAGGTCAGAGCTGTCAACAACGCCGCGTACAAAGTTGAAATAATCAGGAAGCAGGTCTGCACACTTCTCCATAATCATTACACCGTCACTGTAAAGCTGAATACCCTTTACATAATCCTTGGAGTAGTAATCATAGGGTGCATTTGCAGGAATGAACAGGAGCATCTCATACTCAACACTACCCTCCATACGGGCGTGAATTGTACGCAAGGGGGCTTGTGTATCGTAAAAATGAGCCTTGTAGAACTCTGCATATTCCTCCTCAGAAACATCAGACGCTTTGCGGTGCCAGATAGGTACCATACTGTTGAGGGTGCGGTTCTCTACCACTGTTTCAAACTCAGGTGCTCCCTCCTCTCCGTCTGCTTTTTCAACAGGTCTTGAGGTTTCAACGTCCATACGGATAGGATAACGGATATAGTCAGAATATTTTCTGATAAGTCCCTGAATGCGGTATGCATCCATAAACTCGGAGTAGGTTTCGTTCTCTGCATCTTCTTTCAGGTACATAACGATTTCTGTACCGAAAGTCTCCTTTTCTGTTTCTGTAACGGTGTATCCGTCAACTCCTGAAGACTCCCAGCGGTAAGCTGTGTCTGAGCCTATGGCACGGGTTGTAACTACAATGCGAGAGGACACCATAAATGCAGAGTAGAAGCCTACACCGAACTGACCGATAATGCTGATGCTGTCATCCTTGTTGTCAGACTTGAACTCACCCGAATCAGAGTGTGCAATTGTGCCCAAGTTCTGCTCCAAATCCTTGTCGGTCATACCACAACCGTTATCTGTTACGGTAATTGTGCGTGCCTCTTTATCCACAGCAATGGTGATTGCGTACTCCTCACGTGGGAGTGCAAAGCTTGAGTCTGTAAGAGAACGGAAGTAACGCTTGTCGATTGCGTCGCTTGCGTTTGAAATAAGTTCTCTGAGAAATATTTCCTTATTTGTATAAACGGAATTAATCATCATATCCAGCATCTTTCTGGACTCGGTTTTAAACTGTTTCTTAGCCATATTTATACCTCCGTAAATGTAAATCATTGCTAAAACAATATTACTATTTTAGTCCTATGATTTATCAAAGTCAAGCAAGCAAACAGATTGTTAAAACAAAATTAATAAAGCGGTTTGCAAATTTTTATATCGCAAACCGCTCTTAATCATTTATTGTATTTATTTACAAGATATTCAATAGCTTCTTTGTAGCCTTCAAAACCTTTACCTGTAATTACCTTCTCTGCATACAGAGAAACATAGGAAAAATGTCTGAATTCTTCTCTTTCGGACACTTCTGACAGGTGCACCTCTGCAGTAGGGATAGAAACTGCTTTAAGTGCATCAAGAATTGCAACGCTTGTGTGGGTATATGCCGCAGGGTTAATAACAATTGCGTCATATTCACCGTAGCAATTCTGAATTTCTGTAACTATATCGCCCTCATGATTGCTCTGATATACACTGCAATCCGCACCCTTTTCTGCACACACGCAGGTTACAAACTCAACCAAATCTTTGTATGTAAGTTTTCCGTAAACATCAGGCTCACGAATGCCTAACATATTAAGGTTAGGGCCGTTGATAATTTTAATTTTCATTTACTACCTCCGTGAAAGCTCTGAGGACTCTATCCGCAACAACCTTTGCATCAGCATTGCCGTCTACAGTCTTGTGAGAAAACTCCAGATACATAGGCATACGTTTTTCATACATTGCCTTCAAATCTGTAGAGAGAGGTCTGCCGTCCTTAGGCAGAATGGCGATATCACGCTCAAGGAAGATAACAGCAGAATTCTGGCGGATGATATCTTTATTCTCAGGGATTGTAACAGCTCCGCCGCCTGTAGCAATAACAGTACCGCTTTCTTTGCAAAGACTTGTAAGCACCTCTGTCTCAACAAGGCGGAAAGCACGCTCTCCATCCTCGGTGATAATCTCTGAGGGTGTTCTGCCTGTAGCATTGAAAATCTCCTCGTCAGCATCATAAAAGGGACGGTGTAAACTTTCTGCCACAAGCTTACCTACTGTGGACTTACCGCATCCCGGCATACCTACAAGTATAACATTTATAGTCTCTTTAGCAACTGATGCACGGATTTTCTCTATAACTTCGTCAGCAATTACTCTGTCAGTGAAAATCTCACAGGCTTTCTTTGCCTGAGCAACAAGCATAGAAAGTCCGTTCACACAGGGAATTCCTAATTTCTCAGCTTGCAAAAGAAGAGCTGTATGTGCAGGGTTGTAGATAACGTCACACACTCCCTCACACTTAGGAAAGTCCTTAAGGTCTACAAGGGATACGCCTGTTTTGGGATACATACCCACAGGAGTTGCATTGACTATGAGAGAAGCATCATAGTGAAGATGCAGGTTTGAATAATTGTTCTCAAGATTCAAGTCCACTACAACAAAGTCTGCACCCTTCTCTCTGAGAACAGCCTGTACAGTTTTGGAGGCCCCTCCTCCACCAAGTATGACAGCCTTCTTACCCTTAATATCTACATTAAGGGTACTGAGCATATACATAAATCCGTAATAGTCGGTGTTGTCGCCATAGAGTGTACCGTCAGGGCGTCTTACTACTGTATTCACAGCACCGATAATTTGAGCCTGGGGAGAAATCTCAGCACAATACTGCATTATGTCCTGCTTGTAGGGAATGGTTACATTGAAGCCAGCAAGTCCATTGCTCTGTGCCCATTCGCCTAAACCCTCACGTGCTACTTCATAAAGCTCATACGGATAATCTACAAGAAGGGAATGTATCTGAGGAGAAAAGCTGTGAGAAAGATGTTCTCCCAGAAGTCCGTACTTTTTATCTGAAAATCCTTTTATATAATCCATCATAATCATCAAACAAGCTCGGTGTAACTACCCATATACTCAAAGTCCTCGGTCTCTGCTTCAAGCTCGCAAAGGAGGGTTGAAAGTACAGGTGAATATACAGACTCTGAAACATCAAAGTAGAACATAAACTCAAAGTCAGAACCCGGCAAAGGACGGCTCTCAAGTTTAACAAGATTAATGCCTGATGCAAAGAATCTTGCAAGAATATGATAAAGCGAACCGGGTCTGTGAGGCAGTGTAAGCTTGATGCTTGTGCGGTCTGCACCGGGATAAACCTCTAAATTCTTAGAGATGCAGATAAATCTTGTATCATTGGAAGCGTTGTCACGGATGTTGTGCTTTAAGGCGTTGAGTCCGTAAAGTGCGGCACAATCGGGAGAAGCGATAACGGCTACATCCTTTCTGCCGCTTTCTGCTACCGCTTTTGCGGCAGCGGCAGTGTTTGCATAGGGTACAACCTTTATTTCCTTATGAGAAGCAAGGAACTGTGAGCACTGGTCGATTGCCTGCTCATGAGACCAGATTTCCTTAACCTGAGAGAGACTTGTAGCCTTAGAGAGAAGTGCGTGGTTGATACGGCAACGAACACTGCGTACAATATAGAAGTTATACTGAGACATCAGATCATACACCATATTGACAGAGCCTGCTGTGCTATTCTCAAGAGGCAGTATTCCGTAACGGCAAAGTCCTGAGTCAACTGCCTTGAACACAGCCTCAAAGCTACCCATATACATAATCTGAGGAAGCTTGAAAATCTTCTCGCAAGCGTGCTGGGAATATGCACCCTCTGTACCCTGACAAGCAACAATTGCACGCTCAGGGAAAAGCTGAGGAGTATTATCCAGTGCTGTGGTGATTGTGTCAGCAAGCTTCTTGTCCTTGTTCATAATTCTGCTCTGATAAGCACGGCTTACATTTGTAAGGGTTGAGAAAAGAACTCTTGTATACAGCTCTGTGTCCTCTGTGGAACGTTCAGCGGCTCTGCCGATAAGCTGACGCTCACGCTCGCCGTCATAAAGAGGTGTCCCTGACTCTGCCTTGAACTCTGCCACGCCCTTGATGATATCCATACGTTTGTTAAAAAGCTTGACAAGTTCCTCGTCAATTTTGTCGATTTCCTGTCTGTACTGTTCCATACTCATAGTTATTATCTCCTGACTATATAGAATACAAAAATTTTATAATGGCAATTATACTATAAATCCGTCTGCATTGACAAGAGCTATTGCGGCGGCAGATTCAACTACTGCGGCGGCTCTGGACACGATACAGGGATCGTGTCTGCCCTTGATAACAAGCTCGGTTTCTTTGTTTTCTTTCAAATCTACACTTCTCTGTGCCTTTGCAATTGATGGTGTGGGCTTGAATGTAACATTAAATGTAAGAGGCATACCTGAGGATATACCGCCCAATATTCCGCCACAGTTGTTGGTGTTGGTAACAACATTCCCTTCATCATCAAGACTAAATGTATCGTTGGCAACACTGCCGAACATCTTAGCGAACTCAAATCCTGCACCAAACTCAAGGCCTTTCACAGCAGGAACTGAGAAAACTGTCTGTGCAATGAGTGCTTCAAGTCCGCCGAAGAAGTCACTGCCAAGTCCTGCAGGCAGGTTGTAAACTGCACACTCAATCTCACCGCCTACAGAATCACCCTCTTGCTTTGCCTCAATAACCTCGTTGTGCATTTTTTCTTTTGCTTCTTCGCTTATTACAGGGAAAGAAGAAGCAAGAAGCTTGTTGTTAAGCTCCTCATCAGCCTTTAGAGGATTAAGCTTCATATCAGTTACACTGCCGATTCTGCTCACGTGAGATACTACGGTGATTCCCTTTTGCCTCAGAAGCTCAAGACATATAAAGCCTGCGGCACACATTGCCGCTGTAAGCCTGCCTGAAAACTGACCGCCTCCTCTGATATCATTGTGACCGCCGTATTTTACGAAGGCAGCAAAATCTGAGTGGTTAGGTCTTGGAACTACTGATACATTGCCATAATCCTTAGAACGGGTATCTTTGTTCTCTATCATCAGACATATAGGTGCTCCGCAGGTTACCCCGTCAACAATACCTGATTTGAATATAACTTCGTCAGCTTCATGACGCGCAGTTGCAAGTTCATCCTTTGCACGGCGTCTGTCCATAAAAGTTCTGAGTTTCTCGCTGTCTATGTACATTCCTGCAGGCACACCGTCAATTATTGCACCGATTGCCTGTGCATGAGACTGACCGAAAAGTGTAACCTTGATTTTATTTCCGAAGGTAGCCGACATAATTATTCCTCCACCTCTATCTTTGCTCCTAAAAGCTTCATATCCTCAAAAAACCGAGGGTATGATTTACTGACAGCACCTGCGTCTGAAATCACAACCTCAGACTCGCACACTGTAGCGGCTATTGCCGAAGCCATTGCAATTCTGTGGTCACGGCAGGCATCCACCTGACCACCTTTTAGTTTGCCTCCCTTAATAATAAGAGAGTCCTCATCAATCAAAGCTTTTCCGCCTAAGTTGTTAATCATATCAGATACAGTAACCAGTCTGTCACTCTCTTTGAGTCTGAGTCTGGCGGCACCTGTAATTTTAGTTGTACCCTTTGCAAAAGCGGCAACTACTGCAAGAACAGGTACTAAATCGGGAATATCCCTTACATCTATTTCAGTTGCTGTAAGTACTTCTCCCTTACAGCAAATTTTATTCCTATTAACATTAATGTGTGCTCCGAATTTGCTCAGGGCATCTGTTATTCCTATATCGCCTTGCAAAGACTCCATATCAACATCTGAAACTGTCACGTCACTGCCAAGTGCTCCTGCACAAAGCCAGAAAGCGGAATTAGACCAATCCCCCTCCACTGCACAGTCACGCAAATCATATCTGCCGAAAACCTTGTAGAGTCTGTCCTCACACTGAAGTTTTACGTCTGACTGCTGTATAGCAGAAGCAGTAAGATTCACATAGGGTTTTGACTCAAATTCGCCTGTAACCTCCACACTACCGCCACCGCATAAAGGAAGCATAAGGAGAAGTCCGCTTATAAACTGAGAGCTTACATCGCCTCTGATTTTGTATTCACCGGGGAAAGCTCTGCCACTCTGGATAATGCGGTTTCCGTTGTCGCGGCTGATTACAATTCCGTGGTCTGTGAGAATTTCGTCAAGAGGAGAAAGAGGTCTCTCAAAAAGTCTGTCTGAACCTTTAAACCGTGCACAAAGACCCAAACCTGCGGCAATACACATCATAAAGCGAAGTGTGGTACCGCTCTCGTTACAATCAAGCTCAACACTTTGACCTGCATGAACAGTGACCTTGGGAACTAAATATGTATTTCCGATTCTCACTATGTTACTTCCCATGGCTTTGAGACAAGTAATAGTGGCATCTATATCTTCAGAGGAGGTATTACATCTTACACGAGTTGTTCCTTCTGACATAGCGGCACAGATAAGAAGTCTGTGTGCCATAGACTTAGATGGAATCGCCCTTACCTCACCTGAAAGTGGTGATGGGTATACCGTTACTTTCATATGTTTACTTCAATCCCTTTTGAATGATATTTCTTGTACTTTCCACCTCTGTTTTTTCAAGATAACACTCGCCTATATCCCGCACAAGCACAAGAGTTACCTTCTGTCCCATGCGTTTTTTATCTGAAAGAGAGGCTTCATACAAATCTTCTGTGTTCATATCTACAGCTGTAGGAAGGCTGAATTTTCTGCACAGTTCTTCAATGTATTCAGCGGTAGTCTGAGTACAGATACCAAGCTCCTTGCAGGCTCTTGCAACAATGCACATACCTGCTGACACAGCACTGCCGTGAGCAATCTCAAAGTTACTCAGGCGTTCAATAGCGTGTCCTACGGTATGACCTAAATTCAGGAACTGACGTGCTCCTGTGTCAAACTCATCCTCGCACACATATTCCTTTTTTATCTTAACACATTCTTCTATAAGCTCGTCAAGGTTATCCTCTATATTATCTGCATCTAAAAGCTCTCTGACTCTGCCGCCTTTAAGTACAGCGTACTTAATAACCTCAGCCATACCGTTGGAGAATTCACACTCAGGCAGGGTAGAAAGCACCTCGCTGTCGCAAAGTACCATAGAGGGCTGATAAAAAGCACCGAACATATTCTTGCCTTTGCTCAGGTTTACTGCTGTCTTGCCTCCTACAGAAGAATCCACCATTGCAAGCAGAGAAGTAGGAATCTGGCACACAGCAATTCCACGTTGATAAAGCGCACCGCAGAGTCCCGCCATATCGGTGATAACACCGCCGCCCAAAGCAATTATTACATCTGCTCTGGTCAGCCCCTTTTCAACACAGAAATCAGCAGCTTTAATGAGATTTTCAGGATTTTTGGACTCCTCACCTGCTCCTACCACAAAAACAGAGGTCTCAAAACCGCTTTTATGCAGACTGTCAGAAACTCTCTGTGCATATAGCGGTGCAACATTGGAATCGCTGATAATCACGGCACTTCTTCCTGTACATATTGATTTTACAAGCTTACCGCAGTTATCCACAAGTCCCTGCTCAATATAAACGGTGTATCCTCCGTGCAGGTCAATATTCACCTTTCTCACTGCTCTGCCATCTCCTTTGCAGTTTTGCCCTCAATCAGAAGCTCTCTGAGCTTTTCGCTGTCTTCGTTTTCCAGTGCTTTTGCGTATTCCTTGAGGCTGTCTACAAGTCCGTTAATCTCACGAAGAAGATTATCCTTATTATCCATAAAAAGCTCTGTCCACATATTCTCATTAAGGTATGCAACTCGGGTTAAATCCCTGTAACTGCCTGCAGAAATACCCTTGTGGGATTTTGCACTGGGACTCTTAACAAAAGCATTAGATACAACGTGTGCAAGCTGTGAGGTATAAGCAATAAGTTCATCGTGACGCTGTGGTGTCATTACTGAAACTCTTGAAAAGCCCACAGAAATTACAGCTTCCCTTGCTTTTGCAATCAGCTCCACATCCTCTCCATGTCTGGGAACAAGCACAAAGCAAGCATTGTGAAACATAGTATCTTTAGAATTTTTAATTCCGCTGTACTGTGTACCTGCCATAGGATGTCCGCCCACAAAGTGAAATCCATGCTCCTGTGCAAGCTCGAAGCAGGGTGAACAGACACTTCTTTTAACACCTGCACAGTCAATAACTAAAGCATCCTTTGCAAAGAGTGATGCATTGTCCTTAATATATTCAACACAGGCTGAGGGATACAGGCACACAAACACTGTATCGCACTCCCCTATTGTGTCTGAGTTTAATTTGCCGTCAATAATACCCGAGAGTACTGCGTATTCTGTTACGCTTCGGTCAATGTCGTAGCCGTATATCTTAACATCTGTGCGTTTTTTTGCGGACTTTGCCATTGAAGCTCCGATAAGTCCCAAGCCGACTATACCTATGGTATGCATTATGTATCACTCCTGTGGGAAATATAACTTAACAATTTATAATTAACCGATTACCTTGCGGATTTCCTGTACCTTTGCTGTTACCTCCTCGTACTGGTCAAAGGTCAAAGACTGCGCACCGTCACACATTGCGTTCTTGGGGTCATTGTGAACCTCAATGATAAGACCGTCAGCACCGCAGGCTGTAGCTGCATAAGCAAGAGAGGGCACCATTCGGGAGTGACCGCAGGCATGAGAAGGGTCAATGATAACAGGCAGGTGTGTCATCTCCTTGAGAGAAGGAACAGCAGAAATATCCAGAGTATTTCTGGTATATGTCTCAAAGGTGCGGATTCCTCGTTCACAGAGGATAACATTCTCGTTACCTCCTGCCATAATGTACTCAGCACTCATAAGGAGCTCCTTAAGAGTGTTTGCAAGACCTCTTTTGAGAAGGATAGGCTTGTTTGTCTTACCAAGCTCCTTAAGAAGTTCAAAGTTCTGCATATTACGTGCACCAACCTGAATCATATCAACACCCTCAAAGAGAGGCAGGTGGTTTGCGTTCATAATCTCACTTACAATAGGAAGACCTGTCGCCTCTTTAGCCTTAAGCAGAAGCTCAATACCGTCAGCCTTGAGACCTTGGAAGTCATAGGGTGATGTACGAGGCTTGAAAGCACCGCCGCGTAAGATGTTAGCACCTGCCGCCTTAACACGCTGAGCAACCAGAATAATCTGCTCTTCACTTTCGATTGAGCAAGGACCTGCAATCATTGCAAAATGACCCTTGCCGATTTTAACACCTGAAACATCAACAACAGTATCGTCATCAAAGAATTTACGGTTTGCCTTCTTGTAGGGCTCGCTGATACGGCGTACAGACTCAACAATCTCAAGTCCTTCAAGCAAGTCCATATCAACAATGCTTGTATCGCCGATAAGTCCTAATACAGTGTGATACTCACCCTCTGAGATATGAACCTTAAGTCCCATACCCTCAAGCCAATTAATAAGATTTTCCTGCTGAAGCTTTTCAACACCGTTTTTAAGTACTGCGATCATAATAAATTACCTCCAATAGAAAGGCCGCGGATAAAAACAAAAACACCGCAGTGATTGTTCACTGCGGTGATATCATCGGTATCCGAAAAAGTCATTTTCAGAAAATTTGCAGCTCAAATCACTTCTACTATTTTAGTCCTGGCTAAAAAAGTAAAAGTAAAAGTAATATGCTGCAAAGTAATTTCTGCTCATAACTTGTGGTCTCCTGAAAAATTTTTACTTATTTTAACACAGTAAATCGCTGATGTCAATAGAAATCCAAATAAAATTTACCCTAAAAGTAAAAAAACTCCAAAAATTATCCTATCCAGTAATAATGACTTTACCACTATACAGAAAGCAGACATAATTTTTCGTTGCAAAAAAGTGAGTAAAAATGGGAGTTTAAAGAACACAAACAGATTTTTCTGCAAAATTTCAAAAAATATGGTTGACAAATCCAAACTCAAATGTTATAATAGCTGAGCACTTGAAAAGAGATGCGAGTGTGCTGGAATAGGCAGACAGGCACGTTTGAGGGGCGTGTGTGGCAACGCGTACGGGTTCAAGTCCCGTCACTCGCACCAAAAGGTATCAACTTCGGTTGGTACCTTTTTTATTTTTCAGCAGGACTTACCAAGGTAAAAGCATACCGCAACCCTAGTGTTAAACTCAGGTTGCGGTATTTTTATATATTCCGTTTTATTCACTTTCAGCTTTTCGCCAGCACTTCCCTGCTCAAACGATTATTCTGCATTTGGGAATAAAACCGGTACTCTCGGGAACTTTACAAAATCCCCAAAAGTAACATTATATCTATGTTTTCAGATCTCCTTGCAACAATACGGTATCAGAATCATACGTTATGCATTTAACACAATCTTTTATGACTATAAATTCTTTATTTAATTTGTTAAAGTGCTAAGAAATATTAAAAGTAATTATAACAGCAAAATTTTCATTTAAATTCGCATAACATCTTCCATTTTATTACAAATTGTGATATAATTTCACAAAGACATGTAATGTGGGAGGTAAAATAATGTCAATTAACGATATTTTAGAGTCTTTTATGCAGATAGATTTATTAGACAAAATACTACTTATCATTTTAATATTGTCTTTATTATTTAAAGGAGTTGGCGAAATTGTGTGTCGAGCTATATGCAAAAATTTCAATACAGATAAGACATATAGTAAACAATGCATATATTTAGTATCTGGAAAAACACATGACTGCAAACTTCAGAAATGCAAAAAGAAATACTTCAAAGATGAGAAATGTAACAAAGAAAAATGTGTCGGTTATAGAACTTCTGAATATACAATCGAACAAATCAAACTACTACACAAACTCCCTTTCATTCTTATGACAAGTTTTAAATGGATATCTGATCTTAGTACTATTTTATTAATCATTAGAACATTATTGATCTCATCTGCAGACTAACAAATATAGAGGTGATAATATGAGTGAAACAAGATATAATGAGAATTTTAATACCCCTGCAAATTCTCAATATGGCAATAGTAATATTGAGAAGTACTTAAAGAAAGAAATAGATTTTCTCTTAGCTCCCTCTGCAGACCAGCTTAACAGTGTTGAGTATAATGATATATATATACCTGTACCACTCGCAGAAAACTTCTTATCCTCGGCTATGTCATGCTCACTTGCAGATAAAGTTTTTTATTTAACTGGATTAACTGGCTCGGGGAAAAGCATGATTCTACGAAATGTTTTTCAATACCATGGTATGTCTCCAGAAATTAAATACCAAACTTTAGTAATTCCTTTTTCTTTTGATAATTTTTCTAGTAACAGAAATAATACTGACGAAAATGATAATGGTATCGAAAATGTGTATGTAAATATGCTTAATAGTGCTTGTGAGTTAATAGAGAATACATATCCTCATTTAAAGCTAATAACTGGAAATGAAGATGATTTTTTAAGAACTGTAAATACAAGCAGAGGCGATTTCACACAAGTACCTTATGTCTGGCCGAGGCCTAATTCGAATGATAGAATGATGTATTTTATGAAAAAACATCCTATACCATTCCATACGGCCATGCTTAAATACTATTTAAATCAAAATAATTGTCCGATTAATAATATTGTATTATTAATCGACGATATAGAGGGAGTTGGAGAAAGTCAAGAGCTTATTCCAATTAAATTAGCATATAGGATAATAACATGTCTTGAAAACACGCCTAAATCTAAACATTGGTCAGTACATCTAATAATAAGTTGCAGGAATTATGTTTATAGACTAATTATGGACAATAGTTTTACTGCCGAGCGTCAACAAATAGAAACATATACAGAATCAGAAGACTTTCATTTAGAGAAATCTCCTACTATTGCTGCCATTGTAAATAAGCGATATCAAGCCATTAGTAAAAAAGATAAAAGTGAAAAATGGAAAACAGCATTAGATACCGTAATGGCAATTCTTGTAGGTATTGATTCATCTATCGGTGAATTCATTCTCAATCTCAAAATCCGAAACATTAGAAAAGCATTATCAGTAACAAAACGCATAGTTTACAACAAACAGTGGATCCAAAGAGATTATACTGAAGACTCTGCAGGAGCTTTTACAATAGACTCTGTTAAAGACTATGATATTACTCCTGCCACATTAATTCGTGCTATTGGAATGAGAGAATCATTGGTATACTGTTCTAATATATCTGACATTCCCAATGTGATGTATAACGAGAACGATACTGATTTATATCCACTATTGGTATTGAAATATTGTTTGAACTGTACAAACAAAAAGTATGCTAATTGGAACGACACTATCAGCCTAACAACATTTTATAATAAACTAGAATACATTTTTGGCAATGAAGAGAATTCACATATTCATTATTTTAAAGTTGCCACCGAATATCTAATAATTAACAGATTACTATTGAGAAGCATAGATCAATTACAAGCAAATGCTATGCCAGTTAACGAAACAAATGTAGGTGAAATAAATAGAGTCTATATTTCAAATGCGGCAGTTGATATCTGGGATTTGCTCGGCAAAAACAGTGTACTAATGGAAATGTATATGGATGATATTTGGATGGACAATTCTATACGCCCTATAAGTAAAAGAAAATTTCGTGGATTTGACTCCGATAATTTTTCGATAGCTATCAAATACATTAACACTTTGATAGACAAGGAAACCATCATTAGAAATCACGCTCGTAACTTGGGTAAGTTTAATGAGTACGAAAAGCTGTTTGGCAGCGAACTAATCTGTCAACATTTATTAGATGGTTTATCTAAAAGCTTAAACGCTTTCTATAAAGAAGATGCTGAAGAGCAAAAAAGCATTTATGAAATCACTGAAATATATAGCAAAATAAAAAACTTCAACCGAAATAATCTTTTAATCAAATGATAAACGTTATAATTATTTTTTATTTAGTTATATTCTATCAACCTTAGTATTAAATATTAATTATTTTCTCTTTTTCTTACACATGATAAAACCACACCTATGCATATAAGATAAGTGTGGTTTTATTTGAGTGTTAAAATAATTATCATCCTATTTTTGAAGTCAAGTTAATAGTTTCATCGAGTTTTTTGGCGGCATTACGCTGAGCTGATTCGTATGAATGCGAATAGATCTGCAACGTGAGTGCTACATCCGCATGACCTAGGTTATGCTGTACTGTCTTCGGGTTCTCTCCGTTTTCTATCAGTATGCTTGCATAGGTATGGCGAAGCCCGTGGAATTTCAGGTAACGAATCTTATCTTTATGCCTTTTCATAAATCGCTGATAGCTATTTGATATTCCGCTTGGACTAAAAGCCTCACCGTTTTCTTTACTTATAACATAATTACTATCAACAAAGTCTTTGCCGTACTTTAGCTTATTCAATAAGTATCTGTGTTTGTATTCTTTAAGTACATTCAATAATTTTTCTGGAATGAAGATTTTACGGATACCCGATTCGGTTTTAGGTTCTTTTATATATTCTTCCTTCTCTACAACAACACGACTTTTAGAGATATAAATATATCCTTCCTCAAAATTCACGTCAGACCATTGTAATCCTGCCATCTCTCCACGTCTGATGCCTGACAGCAATCCAAGATATATTATAAGTTTTATATCAGGGTTTTCATCCTCACCAGCAAGTTTTAACATCAAGTTGAATTCATCCAAATTGTATGCTTCGACAGGTTTCTTGTGTTGACGAGGTTTTTGAATTTTGTATAACATAGGATTAGCTTCTCTTTGGATGATATTTTCCTGAACTGCAAGATTAAAAATTACATTGAGAAGCATTAAGTAATTTTTAGTTGATTTAGGACTAACATTGGAACACAGAAAATTAACATACTCCTGTATGTTTCTTGGTTTGATATTTCGTAGTTTTGCTTCTGCAAAATAATTCTTCAAACCATATGGCTTCTTGTTGTAATATGCTGACTTGTATCCTTTGAGTGTTGTCGGACTAAGGAATTGTGTATAGGTAGAAAAATACACATCTGCAAATTCTCCAAAGGTCAAATTGTAATCATGGCTCAACGCTGAACCTCTTGAGCGTTCCAGCTCCTTTTCTGCAAGGAACTGTTTCACTTCCGCTAAAGTCGTTCCATCTGGAAAAGTTTTTGTAGTTCTTCTTCGTTTGCCGTCTAAATACTTGGGTAACTCAAAGCTGACATAGTAATGTGTCCCTGTTTTGTTTTTTCTCTTCTGAATACTAGCCAATAGCCAATCATCTCCTTTCAAAGAAATAATATATATTTGAAGCCGCAGTAAACTACGGCTTCAGCTTATACTTAACCCAAACGATTTCCTGTTATTTCTCTAGTCACCTTATCTATGAATTTCACATATCCGTTACTTATGAAATAGAACTGCTGTATTTTTGAGAACACCACATTGCCTTCTGCATCTGTTTTATTGTGTACTTGTAAAACTACAGGAGCATATAGCAAGTCTTCAACTGCAAACACACCACCGAAATGCTCTTTGATACTATTAGCAACAACATCTTCCTTTAGACCAAGCTGACATTTTACCGTTTTAATTTTTGAACCATCAATTGCTATATCCAAGTACATCGACTCAACAAAATTATACACACGTGTTCTAATATCAAGAATGTATCCCAAATAGATATCATTCAGACACTCATTAAATAGATAATCACCTGAAATCACTTTAACGTAGCGACCTTCTCTACTTTGTGCCTCATGTTTGAGCATCAATCGTCTAGCCTTAAACCAATTCAAAAAATTATCTTTTATAAACCATCTGAGCAAACCACGTACACTTTCATGTGGTATCCAAGAAATATCCATTCCATCACGTGTTTCAGGATATTTTATCGGCGGTTTTGTTTCCACTTTAGTTTCGGATACAGATACATTGCTCGAACTCTCTACAATATCCGTGTTTTCAGATTCATTATTTAATGTGTTTACTTTGCTTGAGTTTACATCTTCAGAAATTGTCATGATTATTGCTCCTCCTTAATATTTTGGATAAATTCGGGTATTAGTTCGAGTGCTTCTTTGTATATCTCATAATCGATTAATCTTAAATCTTTTGCATATCCATTTTCAACAGACATAAAATACGGTTGACCGTAAATCAATTTCAGGGCTTCGTCAAAATCACCTATTGGCTCTACCAAGCCTGTCAAAGCACTCTCTAATTCCTCATTGGAAAGTTTAAGTAAATATCTTTCTTCGTTGATAATAACATCAACATAACACAAATCATTGCTCATAGTTGCTGTGATGATAACAGCTAACGATGTTCCGTCAATTGTTACATCTGTTAATTGACCACAATTGTTTTTTTCAGTATTAAACATACATAATTTATCTTTCATAAATTTACGATAGCTTTTATATAAGCCAATTAGTTTTTCATAACCACCAAAATATTCAAGTTTATTTATTGGCAAATTAATCTTATCAGCTTTTAATTTGGGCACATACGTAATTATCTTTCCCTCTTCGCAATTCAATGGAATCAGATCAAACAAATCACATTTCCAGCCTGATTTTGTTAAAGCTTTTTCTGCTGACTTATATTTCTTTTGATCGCACACTCGCACATTAAGACAAAAACCATTTTTAATTTCAACGAATATATTTCGATTTTTGCATACTCTTAAATCACTCATATCACGTCTACATTGTCTAACATACTGAGTTCTTGCTTCCTTACTCAACTTATGGAACTCATTCTTTGTAATCATAAAAGTAAATCTTTGTTTATCAATCCACAAGTCAATAAAATCATAATCTTCGGAACCTTCAAATGGAATTATTCTGTTTGTTAATGCCAACGATGTTCCTTCTATTGTAATATTAGAAAATCTTTCTGCATAATGGTTGTCAGATTCAATAGTTGTTGTTTCTGAAACATATAGACTCTCGTATAAACCTTTAAACTTTTCGTATCCACCGAAGTATTCAAACTTCTTCATTTGTCTTTTAGATAATCTTTTCATCTAAATAACCTCCTTTAGTTTTTATGAATTTATTCACATCTTTTACTTCATCGCCAACGAATTGATGTGTTAATTTGATATATCGATTTGTATTTCTTCCTATTTCTAGATGAATACCCATGTTTTTTAAATCGTTTTTTGATGAATTTAGTTTTCTGGATAAACTATTAGCTGTTGTTGGCAAGCCTTTGGGTAATGTTTCAGTTGAATTCATTTCCATATAGGCATTCTTTAACAGAAACAGTAGCTCGCTAGATGAACCTTCCCAAAACATTAAATCTTCCATTAAATATTCAATTGTATTAAGCAACGGACTACTGTTAATTGCGTATTTGTTTGTGAAAATAATGTTATCGTTATATTGGCTAAGAAAAATGTTTCCATAGCCTATCTTATAACTTTCTGCTATGGTGTAGCCCCATTTGGCGAAATCTGCAAGTCTTGGTGAATTGTTCAAAATAACATTATCATACATATTTAATGCTTTTCTTAACAATTGACATATACAACCTTGTAAGTCAGGTAAAAGCTTGTAAAATTCTTGCCATACTTTTTCTTCAGTTTTTCTCTGATTATCAGATATGCGTTCAAGGGACAAAACAATCGATCTATCGAGCAGATCGGTGTATTCTAATTGTAAATCTAAACCAGTGACTGATATGGGATTTGACAGTTTAATAGAGTTAATCGTATCGTTTGTATACAGTTTTCTTTTCTGGTAACTACCACCTGTAACTGCGATACAAAACAAGTCTGAAATTTCTCTGGATATAGATGCGACATTGTCAAAAGCTACATAATAATTTTTATTAAGTATAGTTGCAATATCATCTGTGTTGTTAGGCAAGGAAATTACGTCAATATCAAATGGAGAAATTATAGATGCTATTTTTCTCTGTGTTGTAGTTTTAGATGCCCCATAGTCACCTGATAATATCAGTAATGGATGCTGAACGCTTTTTACGAACAGACATGCTATATATACTCCAAGCAAAACACTTTCTTTTTCAGAAACATTAAACAGCTTACCGATAATCTCAAAATAATCGACTTTTGTGTTTGTATTAGGTAACACATAATTCTTACGATTTATACTATTGAATAAATACACGGAATCTTTCTTCTGTAATATTTTTATTTCCTCTTTATTAATTTCAACATATTTGTCGGATCCCTGTATATCGTATATTATTTTCTCTTTATCTTGATACAGACTGTCTATAATTAATATTTCATCTTTGCATTCTGAGCCTAGAGCATCAATCATTTCGTAAACCGTATTTATAGTGATTTTAGTAATAGTTCTTTTTTCAACTGTATAAAATAGATTTCTTAAAATAGCACACACAGAATCTTTTCCTATATATACCCACTCTTTTGTAGAATCATTAACAAACACGGATTTTGAATTGGGTGGTTTGTATATAGAATAATAATCGAATACCAGATTGAGTAACCAATCCGCAGTGGTTCTAATAGTTTGACTAGATTGCATCTTCATAGATACTACCTCCTTATAATTTTTGTAATTTTTTCCAACTGCAAATTTAGTTTATACAAAACAAGACAAAATATTACAGTTGTCTTGTTTAGCTTCTAATCGAGATCGATTTTGCTTGATTATCTCGACGATATCGCCAATATATTTTAAATAAAACTAAAAAAATAAAAAATTAGTTATTTATTATATTTATATCGTCGTATTGACCCCTTTATTAATGAATAGAACTAAAAATTGACATCTATGTTGATGTTTCGACTCTTTCCATTTTCTATCATATACATTAAATTCCAATTGTATTCACAAAAAACAATTAAACCGACAACATTCCTTTTTAAGAGAATGTTGTCGGTATAGCAATACTACAGCTTTAAATACATATTATCTTGAGTTTTAATAAAAACAGTGATAAAATAAAAATCAAAGCAATCTAAAATATATACTATTATTTTGATTAATACTTTTGTTGTTTTCCAATACTTAATATCATAGATTTAGTATTGAGGTGACAAAATGCTTAACAAAGATTATTATGAATGGGTATTTGCTAGTTTAGATGATATTATAGATTGTTGCTATGAGCCTTTCAAGGAGGAATTCGTTAATGAGCATGATGAAAGAGAGCGATCTGTTAAGACTGTCGATGATACTAGAAAATCAAGGCAACACGACTCGTAACAAATATATTTGCAAATTAGCTGAGTGTGTTATTTTTGATTCAGAAAAGGAAGAATTAACGGCAACAGAGATCTGCACACAAATTCAAAGCAGGTTTCAGCTCGTGTTTGATGTGTTAGAAATACAATCTGCTCTAAAATCAAAAGGAAAAGGGAGAGTTTCCTTGAACGGAAATAAATATAAAATTGATGCAAAGGTTGCAAATCAATTATCTACTGTAGTTTCTTTTGAGGAAAAGTTAATCAATTATATTGCTACATATATCAATCAAAAAAATGTTAAAGATGACAAAGATTATCTTCTTTCTTTGATTCAAAAGCACTTATATTATTGCTTTAATTCAAATGCAAAAAACTTTACTTCTATAATAGGGTGTATTTCTAACAAACATATTGACGAAACTATAATTAATGAATACAAGTTATCACCTGATGAAACACAAAAAATCAATGATTTTCTCGCCTGGGATAACGAAGGCAAAGATGAATTATTCTATAATATAGTTGCTTCTTGTTATGAATACTGTTTAATAACCGCAAATAAGAACCCCAGTATATCCAAGTCAATATTTAGAGGAAAGAAGTTCTTCCTTGATACTAATATTATCTTTAGAATGGCTGGCATTAATAAAGATGAACGACAAATGGTAATCAAAACATTTGTTGACAAATGTAACGAGGTTGGCATTTCTCTTTGCTATACCAGTTATGTTTTAGAAGAATTATATCGAGTTATAGATAAAGAAATTGAGTTTATTCGTAAATCTATTACCAATGGTCAACCACCTATTGACGATAAAATAATCGGTTCTATATCATCAAATTATGAACCAAATGACTTCTATGTTATATATTATAATTGGTGCAAAGAACCACAAAACAAATATTACGATTTCTTATCATTTAGAAATTATTTATGTAACGCTATTGATACAGCTGTATCGGAATTTGAATATATAAACGCACCTAATTACAATCTAAGCAATAAAAATAGATTTACTGAGCTTGTTAATAGCCTAAAATTATACAAAACAGAAAGAAGAACATACAGAAGGACAACAACTGAATCTGTAAAAACAGATATTAATCAAGTGTTGCATTTAGAATCTATTCGACCGAATCAAGCTAAAAACTTATGGGAAATGAACGAATACCTAGTTTCTGCTGACCAGCTTTTTGTTTCGTGGTCTAACTCTCAATTCACTGGAATCCCTGTAGTAGTTATCCCTAGTCTGTGGTTATCATTAATACTAAAAGTATCTGGTAGAGCATCAAGTGATGATTACAAATCATTCTGCATGTTTATGACATTACGCCATCATCATAGCGAAGAGGATAAAATTAACATTAACCCTCTTGAACTTTTAGCCCGTATATCTGAAAAAACAATAGACGTACAGCTAAAAGAAAACATTATTAGAGAAATCATATCCAACAGAAATACATATTCGTTTGAAACCGATGAAGATTATAATGCCTCTGTAGATAAAGCTTTCGATGTTGTATTATCAAAAGAAAAAGATGCAGTACGAGAGGAGTTGGAAAAAGAGGCTTTAGAAGAAAAGAAGAAAAATCAAGCACTCTATGACGAATATGAAAAACGCTTAGCACAAACTAAAACCTCTGAAGAATATAGCAGAGATTTGGCTAATAAATTAGCCAAGCATAAAGTTGAATGGTTCGAAGAACACGAGAACGTTCTAATTCTCATTCGAGTAATTATTGGTGTTGCATTTTCAACACCTATAGTATTAGCATGTCTTAACATCGGTCCATTTAGAAATCTTGCTATGGATCTTTTTACTGAAGGCAAAATTAGCGACAAAGTTTTTAGTGTATTATTTTATGTTTTTCAAATCTCACTTGCTTCTTTGATAAAGCTAGTCAATGAATTCTGGAAATATATGGCTTCAGAGAAAAGAAGAAACAAGTTATTCAAGAAATATTTTAAAAACAACACTAAGATTATAAACGAAAAATAACAATCAATGTGATGCCGACAACATTCCCTGTTAAGAGAATGTTGTCGGTATCTTTATCTTTATGTTATGATTTCATTGCTATGCTTGGTGCCTTTGCTTTAGTTGTTGGTGCTTGTTGACTTGGCTTCTTAATTTTGAATTCCTGTAATCCCCATGTAGCATCATTAGCCCTGATTCCGATATAAAGCGGATGGGGAGCAATTGTAGAATCAATTTTTCTATCAATTGTTGTTAGCTGATAGAGTTTGTTTTTGGGACAATGTTTTAGAAAAACATTTAGGATTCGAACTTTGGAATCTGAAACAGCATGAGAATTCTGCATTGAATTTCCCCAGGCTATAACAAATTTTGAATCTGCAAACTCTTTACTGCTCATTAGTTTTTCAATATACTGCATATTTTCTTCATCAACAGTTAATCCTCGTTGACTTGTTACAGCTTTTGAAAACAGATTAACAATATGAAGCTCGCTAAATCCTAACTCCTGCATATGAGAAACAAGGTGGTTGAGGGTGGAGTCGTTAGAAAAAATATTTTCCGCTGTTCGTGTCGGGTAAAGTGAAATTAGATATCCGCACTCACCCTCGCAACCCACTAATCTTTTTATTAGCTCATATGTATGTAATCCGTCATCAGATGTTACAATCTCGGTTTCTACGATAGATTTACAATTTTTCAATTAAATTTCTCCTTTCATTATTGAGTCGAAAATATCTTTTTTGCCTATAATCTCAATAACATTTTCATTATTTAAAACTATAAAACCTCTGCAATAACCACCTGCTATTTGCTCAATATACTCAAATCTTTCTTCATTTATAGGTGACGATAATCCAAACTGAGTATAATCATAAAAATCAGATGAGTTTTCTACATAAAAAACAGCTCCGATTGATTCAATAGAACCTTCGGAGCATTCTTCTTTATATGTATTAAGCAGATAATTTAGTTGATTCTCAATGTGCTTTTTGATACAAACATCTGCAATTAAATCCAGATCATCTTTACAAGTAATCCTAATCATTTCAGTAACCCCTTATGTGGCTTTTTGCCTGTACAAAATAAAGCTATTGCACACATAGCTCCTTCCAACAAACAAGTCACCGATACTGTTGAAACAGTTAATGCCATAATCATTCTTTAGCCTCCTTTTTTACTCTGTTGAGTAAACACAATATGCCTAATGTGCCGAAAAATCCAATCATAAAATATTTGATAATAATCATCCTTTCTCAATAATCCTCTGCAAGTATCATTGTTGATAATCCTGGCTCTAAAATAATATAGACTTTTTCTTCTACTGGGTTATTTGTAAGTAGCATACACTCCTCTCTAAATTCTGGTTCTTCCTGATGATGTTTGATATGCTGAACTCCGTTTTTGACAGTAAGACTAAATATCTGCAACCAATCTTTGTCCTCATCCATCATATCAACCATATACCACATCATAAGCTGAGTTTCTTCGGGAATACGATTAGCTAAGTTTGGACTTACACAGCGTATATTAATCACCTACTTTCAATAATAAATTTGTAATAATATAAGGCATTTTAACCTTGTAAGTTATATTGTTTTAAGAATATCATCGTGATATAATTATGTTATATAAAACAACTTGGATAAACAGTAAATCGAATAAACACATGGAGGATATTAATGAAAAGAGTTAAATACTATGCATCTAACGATTTCTTATTTGGCAGAAATCTTGAGAAAATAGAAACTTACGAAATTCCAGAGTATGAATCAGTTACAATCAACGATGCTATAGAATATTTTAGTATTCACAAGTATTTTTCTTCAGGAGCTCGTTCTAAATACTGGACAGAAGAAAATCATAACCAATACAAAGATAAAAGTAACAAGTTATATAGTCTTTCCCTGCGTTTCTTTAATAATATTAATACTGATAACATTTTAAATCTCCATAGCGAATTAGATAGGAACTATCATCCTGAGTTTTGGGAACTGTTTGACAAATGCAAATTGTTCAAAACAATTACAGAAGACTTGTTCTCGCAATTAATATCATCTAAGTTTTCATCTCCATATGATTTTTTAAAATATAGAAATATTGTTAACACTTACGGTGATTCAATAAGAAACTCCATCATTCAAAGCAATAACGCAGTTCCCCTTCTACTGCATATTTATGAGTTACCATATACTGATAACACCACTTTATATTTACCTAGTGAATTTTCTGGAGAAGACTTGTGCTCATGTATAGATAAATTCATTAATTCTGAACATCCAAATATTAATTATTTGGAAAAAATCATACAAATGCAACCGAGCAAAATCTTTCCGATCACTGACGAACTCCGCTTAAAAGCAAAGCGAAAACACAATTCTGAATTAAGACACATTCAACAACGAGGGGTTAGCATATCATACGGAATAGGAATTGCTTTTTCATCAGAACAAAAGGAAGTTAAACTCAACACATCGGAAGGAAGAAATTATAGTATAACTTATAGCACCAAATGGCTATTAGACACTTTAGATTATCCTAGCATACTAAATAACTTTATATATGTATTTGAATACTGTGATATATGTATGAGATGCTCATTAGTAAGTCACGAATATGATGCAGGGATTTTCGAGTTAATTAATCGCAATAAATCATCTCGAATATATCCGATAAATCATAGCTTTAATTTTCGCAACACATTATCACTTATGCAGATACACTCATACTACAGTTTTCTTGAAAGTAACGGAATTGATTTAGTTAATGTTGTTAAATGGTTATTTACAGAGTATCTGCAAGAGGAATATGGATGTCCTGAATTACGTGTTTCTTTTCCAACTAATAATCATACATATGCCGAAAAATGTTACGCTCTCTTAATAGCATTAGAAAGCATACTAAGACAATTTGAATTATATAGCAAGCATAAAGAAATCGATTTCGAATTACTTTCAATGTCTACTAAACCTGTCCTTTTTGAGAATATCAAAAGTCTTATTAAAGGCAAATATTTGTATGGACTTGGAGATAACTATAAAGCAATTACCCATCATCTATTTTCTGACCAAAGCTTATTAGCTTATGTAAAAAGACTACCCAATGGTTATACATCTTTTTATGACCATATTAAGCATGAAAAAGTATATAAAAATGATTACATCGAAATAGAGCATCCAACATTAGAATACCTATGTAATCATGATATTATATCCATTGGAGATGATGGTTTAATATCTTTTAAAGATATTAAAAAGGTTACACTCTTTTACGATTTGCATAAAAACGAAGTTGCGTGTGTTAAGTGCTACTCTAGCGATTTTAATTCTACCATTAAGGATTTTGTAGACAATGGTTATGGTGAAATCAAAGACACGCTCTTGTCAACCCCTGAAATAAACTATTTTAACTATATTCTTAACAGAGCTGAATATGATAATGGATTAGAACTTCGCAACACCTATATTCATGGTATTCAACAAGCCAACACCAACGAAGAAGCACACAAGCAGAACTTCTATGCTATATTACGCATCCTCATAATACTAGCAATAAAAATCAACGATGATTTTTATTTGTATAATGTTGAGCAAAATCAAAACAAAAACATAGTTAATAGCTAATTACACAGTAAAACACCCATCACTCAGTTATGAATGATGGGTGTTTATGTATTTTGCTGTTAATGTTCGCCAATCTTAATCCATAGATGCGGCATATATTTGCCCTTAGCATCTCTTGGCTGTTTTCCACAACTTCCTCCGTGTGGTATCCCTTTAGAAATTGGAATGGTTGTCCTTTGGCGACAACAACTGCATTGCCAAGTTGCTTGTGTCGGTTTTTTCTCAATCATTTCTATAACCTTTCTACTTTAGAAATCAAGTCTTTTTTCGTGGTTACTACAACTTGTCCAAGCTGAACGTTTATGACCTGTTAGATTACAAGTAGCTTGTTCTGATTGATTATATTCTACAAAATTCACGCCTGTAACCCTAACACTGCAACCTGTCCAATAACGACAAGTGTAACACTTTCTGTCATTCTTATTACCTATTGGCATGGCAATCACCTCTTTGCTTTTAAATTAAGAATACTTTTCTATCAGCTAATAACTGATAATAGTTCACTAAAGATAAAAACAACAACTTATTTTCGATTACTTTCAATTTGATTGATTTTCTCTTGAACTTCATCTCTTTTTTCAGATATTATGGATTCCAACTCGTCATTACCAGAACTGTGAGCTTTAATTTTTGCATCTGTAAGAATACGCCTTTGGTATGTCGCATCTTCATATACAATTTCTTCTGCAACTTTATACAAAAAATCTAAAAAACCCATATTGTTGTTCTCCTTTCATTAGATTTTACAAATACTTAATCGTTCTATTCATTATTTAACTTTTTAGCAATTCTTAAATTGTAATACCACGGAGTTCATATTACTCTTCACTTTTTTTAGTCAAGAATTCCTTGACGTTCGTGAATTGCTGATTGCATCTTCAAAATTCCATCCATTTCTTTTGAAATTTGGTCATGCCTTTCTGTTCTGTCCATAACACAAAACTCCTTTAATAGTTAATTATTTCTTATTATCTATATTGTCCTTGAGTATTTTACGAACCCATTTCTCTGTGTAACCATACTTTGTAGCCAGTTCCTTAATGTTATGACCGTTATATTCATCAATAATCTGCATTATTATGAAATCTCGGCTAAAAAGTTCTACAGGAAAGAAAAGCTGTGTTCCACGATATTTTCCGTGTAGCTTCAGCACAGCATCAATTCCAAGGATTGCCGCAAGTTCGCTGTAAGCACCATTCAAATATTCGCCTTTGATTTTGTTAGTGTTAATAGCAATCAGCCCTCTCATATCAAAATCTCCTTTCTTAATTATAATTCATCATTTCGGAACTTCGTAGTGGCACAGGTCACAGGAACAGTTCCTTGTAAAATTCCCCAATATATGACAAAAACCGCACAGCGTTTACTGTACGGTTAATTGTTGATTATTATCAGTTGTCAGCTTCAGGAATAAACTCAAATTCATTGAATACAACATTAGGACTATTAATTAGTGTTTCTGCATCAACTCGAAAAGCAATGTCTGAAATATCGCCTATTTGCAAAGTTACTGGTTCAAGGTCTGGATTACCTTGAGTAAAAATCATTCTAAATTCATGTTGCCACCAAAAGTTAGCTACTTTATGTAGTGGTCCCAAAACTTTAGTTTTTTCATCGTTATCATAATACTCAACAAATCCGCTCTGCATACTTGTTATATTAAAAGTATCTTTCTGCAATTCCAAGCCATTAATAATGCGTTTCATAAATTCTTCAACATCATTAATAATAACTGCATATTTCGAACCGAATTGAAACAATTTTGGGCTTGGAGTGAATGCTATTTTGTTTTCATCATCAAAGATAAAAGCATATAAACAGAATACTTTTAGAAACTTTGCTCCTTCGGATAACAAATGAACATTTCCAACCAATGCATCTCCAACAGCATTATAAAAATCGCCCATGCCAATTTTTCTAAATCTTCTTTATTTATACTCGCAACGGAACCTTCTAAGTAATCGTTAATTGCTGTGTTTCGATCTACTATTTCACCAGCTATAACTTTTTCTATTCCTCTGTAATACTCTAAAGAATTAAGATACAAGTTACCTTTTAATAGTTCCTCTGCATGATTTGTAAATTTAATTAGCTTAAAATCAAGATTCATTATTCTCATTCCCTTACATAACATAATCAATCGAATTAATCTTATCACATATAGTAAACTTTTTCTACTCTCTATCCGTTATTAACTGAATCATATATGACAGAATCCCACACAGTTCACTTATGTCTTGCTAAACTGATTTAAGTGTAGTATACTTGGATAAAGATTGGGATTTCCCATTGGAAATAAAGTGGGAATAAACCTGAGTTGGTATCTGATTTTGGGTAATATTTATTTGACGAATGGCTATGAAAGTCTTGGGAGTAAGCAATCGTTAAAAACGCACTACAATGCGGTTTTTGGCTCCTTCAAGTCCCGTCACTCGCACCAAAGAGACATCAACGACTGTTGATGTCTCTTTTTCATTTATATCATGATAAATTATTCCCAATACTAAAAAACAGATGTGATAATATGAAAACACTAAAAAGCAAAATATTGTTATTGTTTGTGTTTCTTCTGTGCATCTCTCTCTTGTTTGGTTGCAGGGATGCTGATGATAAGACAACATCACAAATATTCGCCCTTGATACGGTGATTGATATTACCGCTTACGGAGAGAATGCAGAGGAAGCTGTATCTGCCGCAAAGACTGAAATTTATGCTCTGGAGGGACTTTTGTCTGTCACTGACAAGAATAGTGATATCTACAGGATAAATGCATCACAGGGAAATGCTGTACAGATAAGCGATAAAGTCTGTGAACTTATTGAGAAGTCCTTGGAAATGTGCGACACAACAGATGGTAATTTTGATATTACTATGTATAATGTCATTAAACTCTGGGGATTTACTACAGGTGAATACAAAGTGCCTGATGAAAGTGAAATAGCTGATGCTCTTGCATGCACAGGCACTGATAAAATCACTTTAGAGAGTGACAACTGCATTACTGTTTTACAAGGCACAGCACTTGACTTGGGCGGAATTGCAAAGGGATACATTGCCGACAAGGCGGTGGAGGCTATGAAAAATGCCGGTGCTCAGTACGGACTTATCTCTCTTGGAGGAAACATCCGCACCTTTGGTGAAAAGCCCACAGGCGAAAAGTGGCATGTAGGCATACGGCATCCTGAGGGAAACAGCTACTTTCTTACAGTAAGCACTCAGGAAGGCTCTGTAATAACCTCCGGTGCATATCAGAGAAACTTCACTCAAGATGGTATCACCTATCACCACATAATCGACCCCACAACAGGCAAGCCGTCACAGTCTGACGCAGTATCTGTAACTATAATCGGCAGTGACGGTGCATTATGCGATGGACTTTCTACGGCGGTTTTCATTGGCGGTAGTGAATATGCAGACAAGCTATATCACAAAACGCACGGCTTTGAATATGTAATTCTCACTGATAACAATAAAGTGTATGCTTCCAAAGAACTTGAGGGTAGGCTTGAGCTTGCAGAAAATTACAAAGATTTAGAAATCATATACAGATAAAAATTTTAACCGCAGTTTTCTCTCTGCGGTTTTTATTTTCCCTGACTGTTTTTCACACAAGAGTTGTTTGTGAAATAAAATGTATTGTTACGGTATAAAGACTTTTTACTGTGGCAAAAATATTAGCAAATGAACTTCGGAGTGTGAAGTATGAACATAAAACGCGGAGATATATATTATGCAGATTTAAGTCCTGTAGTGGGTTCTGAGCAAGGAGGCGTGAGGCCTGTGCTCATTGTTCAAAACGATGTAGGCAATAAATATAGTCCTACTGTGATAGCCGCCGCCATTACAAGTCAGCAGACAAAGGCAAACATCCCCACACACATTCACATAGGCTGTGAGTCAAGCGGTCTTGCAAAAAACAGCGTTGTGCTTTTGGAGCAGGTACGGACTATTGATAAAAAAAGACTCAAGGAGAAAATGGGCTGTGTGGACAGAAATGCTATGAATCAGATTGACCAGGCGATATCCATATCTCTGGGACTGGGTGCTTACTGAACAGAATACAGCGAATATGAAGAAACGGCTGAGGAATAAACCTCAGCCGTTAAGTTTTTTATGTTATTAAGTTAAACAAGCTCTGCTACTGCTGATTTCAGAGCTTCAACGCGGTCTGTAACCTCCCACTTAACAGGTAAGTCCTCGCGACCCATATGGCCGTATGCGGCAAGGGGTCTGTACTTGGTATTAAGCAGGTCAAGGTCGCGGATAATGCTTGAGGGACGTGCGTCAAATACCATATCCACAGCCCTTGAGATAACCTCGTCACTATACTGAGAAGTACCGAAAGTATCAACAAATACAGAAACAGGCTTTGCAACACCGATTGCATAAGCAAGCTGTACCTCACACTTGTGTGCAAGTCCTGCCTTGACGATATTCTTTGCAATGTAACGGCAATAGTATGCGGCACTGCGGTCAACCTTTGTGGGGTCTTTGCCACTGAAGGCACCGCCGCCGTGACGGGAATAACCGCCGTATGTACCAACAATAATCTTTCTGCCTGTGAGGCCTGCATCACCGCAGGGACCGCCGATAACAAATCTGCCTGTGGGGTTGATGAAATACTTTGTGTTCTCATCAAGAAGCTCTGCGGACACAATGGGCTTTACAACGTGCTCCAAAAGGTCTGCACGAATCATATCGAGAGTTGCACTCTCTGCGTGCTGAGTGGAGATAACGATTGTATCAATTCGTACTACCTTGTCACCATCATACTCTACTGTAACCTGAGTTTTACCGTCAGGATAGAGATAAGGTACTGTGCCGTTCTTGCGGACCTCTGTGAGTCGCATTGAGAGCTTCTGTGCAAGGGAGATGGGCATAGGCATAAGTTCCTCAGTCTCATCACAGGCAAAGCCGAACATCATACCCTGATCGCCTGCACCAAGCTGATTCATTGTGTCAGCCTCGCCATCCTTAAGCTCAAGGGAATTATCAACGCCCATTGCAATATCAGCAGACTGCTTGTCCATAAGTACGTTAACTGTGCAGGTCTTACCGTCAAAACCGCAATCCTCATTGTCGTAGCCGATGTCGCAGGCAACCTGACGTGCAATAGCCTCAATGTCAACATCTGCATTTGTTGTAATCTCACCCATAATGCCGATGTAGCCGGTAGTGGCTGATGTCTCACAAGCAACGTGAGCATTTTTATCCTGCTCAAAAATAGCGTCAAGAACTGCATCAGAAATCTGGTCGCAGAGTTTGTCGGGATGTCCCTCTGTTACAGACTCTGATGTAAAAAGATATCTTGCCATAAAAAAACTCCTTCCATTTCCTAAAAATACTATCTGTCAACAAATAACGACAGTAAAAAACCGCTGTCGGAAACCGACAGCGGTATGAAAACTCATCTTTCGGAATTCCGCAGGATTTGGCACCTTACATAAGCAGGTTGCCGGACTTCACAGGGCCTGTTCCCTCAGTCACTCTTGATAAGCGGTTATTAAATTTTACATTGATATTATAACACCCGAATCTAAAATGTCAAGTGTTTTATCTTTCCTCTCGGAAGTAAGGCAGGCCTAAGTGTGCCGGAGGCTGATGCTCACGCTTTTTACGCATGCTTGTGAACACAAGCACGATGATTGTAACAACGTAAGGAAGCATCTTGAAAAGCTCCTGAGTTTCAACACCGAGACCTACGGCATAGGTATTTGCATTAAACAGTGCACCGAACACGAATGCACCGATGATTGCCATGTATGGCTTCCACAGTGCAAAGATAACCAGTGCAATAGCCATCCAGCCTCTGTCACCAAAGGCATCGTTTGACCAGCTACCGTTAGCATAAGCCATAACGTACTGGATACCGCCAAGTCCTGCAATACCTGAACCGATACAGGTTGCAATGTACTTGTATCTTGTAACATTGATACCTGCCGCATCTGCAGTTGCAGGGCTCTCGCCTACTGCTCGTAGGTTAAGACCTACTCTGGTCTTTGTGAGCACTATTGAAGCAACAATAGCAATGATAATTGCAAGGTATGTGAGGAAGTCAAAGGAGAGGAAAAGCTCACCGAACCAACCTAAATCATCTGCAAAAGGAAGCTTTGTACAGAAAAAGAGGCTTGTCTTTGTAAGTGCTACAGAGGGCATATCGCTGTCAACAAGCTTGATAAGAGACGCACCAAAGAAGTTACCAAGACCGATACCAAATGTGGTGATTGCAAGACCTGTAACGTTCTGATTTGCTCTAAGGGTTACGGTGAAGAAGCTGTAAACAAGGCCCATAAGCATAGAGCCTAAGACACAGCAAACAAGAGGAATGAACACAGCCAAAAAAGCATTCATATTGGCTATGTCGTTACCGCAGGCGTTTTCATAGAGGAAAGAGCCTGTTACACCGCTTATTGCACCTACGTACATAATACCGGGAATACCGAGGTTCAGGTGACCTGACTTTTCTGTCAGAATTTCGCCTGTAGCACCGTACAACATAGGAACACCGATGAGGATTGCTCTGACAATATAAGCTATCATGCCTTAACCTCCTTTTTTGAATGACGGAATTTAACGGAGTAGCGGATGAAGAATTCACAGCCTACTACAAAGAGGATAACAATACCAACTGTGATATCTGCAAAAGAAGAGTTGAGTCCGCAAGTATCAGCAACCTTAGCAGAGCCAAGATTAAGGAAAATAACAAGAGCAGACATAACAACCATAATGAATGGGTTGAACTGACCAAGCCATGATACCATAATTGCAGTAAAGCCCTGACCGCCTACTGTGTTGGGGTCTATAGAGTGGTTAGTACCTGAAACCAGAAGCATACCTACGATACCGCACAAAGCACCTGAAACAACCATTGTACGGATAACAACCTTTTTAACATTGATACCGATGTAACGTGCTGTGTTCTGGCTCTCGCCTACTACTGAGATTTCATAGCCGTGCTTTGAGTAGTTAAGGTAGATGTACATAAGGATTGTGATAACAAGTATGATAATTACATTGAGTGCATACTTGTTGTCACCGATTGTAGGAAGATTACCAGCTGACACAGGATTAATCTTATTGGAACCGCCGCCCTCGATGTAAAGGTAATACTTAATAATCTGAGTAGCAACGTAGTTCATCATAAGTGTGAACAGAGTTTCATTTGTGTTGTACTGAGCCTTGAACACTGCAGGAATTACACCCCACAAAGCACCTGCTAAAACGCTTGTGACAAGAATTACAAGGAGAAGCACAGGATAAGGGAGCTTATCCCCCAGCTCAATCATACAAATCATAGAAGCAAGTCCGCCCATGAGAGCCTGTCCCTCTGCACCGCAGTTCCAGAACTTCATCTTGAAGGCAGGAGTTACTGCAAGGGAAAGACCAAGGAGGATTGCTGTTTTCTGGAGAAATTTCCACAGCATAACTGTGGAGCCTGTCTCCAGCTTACCGAATACACCTCGGTACATTGTCTCATATATAGCACCGAAGCTTTCCTTTGTAAGGAGCATTGAAATAACACCTACAAGGAGCAGGGCTATCACAATAGCGGCAATACGCACAAGCCATGCCTGCCACCATTTCATATCATCACGTTTTACAAGGTGAAACAGAGGCTCGTGACTGTGTTTTGTTTTCTTCATATCACTCATTACTGCTTCCCTCGCTTTCATCTACAGTCTTGGTCATAAGGATACCAAGTTCTTCCTTAGTAGCAGTTCTGCCGTCAACAATACCTGTTATTCTGCCTGAGCCGATAACCATAATTCTGTCGCAGAGTTCTGTTAAAACATCAAGGTCTTCACCTACAAAGATAATTGCAACACCCTTTGACTTCTGCTCGTTAAGGAGATTGTAAATAGTATACGAGGAGTTGATATCAAGACCTCTTACAGGGTAAGCAACCATAAGAACCTTGGGAGCAGCAGCAATCTCACGTCCTACAAGAACCTTCTGGATATTACCGCCTGAGAGCTGTCTGACAGGAGTTGAAACACTGGGAGTAACTACCTCCAAATCCTCAACTATCTTTTCAGCCAGAGTCTTGGGAGCCTTTCTCTCAAGGAAGAAAGACTTGCCCTTGCGGTAGCTTCTCAACATCATATTGTCGGTTATGTCCATATTTGCAACAAGACCCATACCCAATCTGTCCTCAGGAACAAAGGAAAGACGAACACCTAAATCACGAATTTGTCTGGGAGTTTTATCTCTGAGGTTTTCGGTATTACCTGTTTTGGGGTTAATGTAGGTTATCTCACCTGAGGAAACCTTCTGCAGACCTGCAATGGACTCAAGAAGCTCTCTCTGTCCGCTTCCTGCAATACCTGCAACACCTAAGATTTCTCCGCCTTTGAGTGTAAAGGACACATTGCTTAAAAGCTTTATTCCTGTACGGTCTGTGCACTCAAGGTCTTTTACAATGAGTCTGTCCACAGGGTCTTTAGGCTCTGTTCGCTCGATATTAAGAGAAATCTTCTTGCCTACCATCATCTCGGTAAGCTCCTGCTCTGTAGTATCACAAGTATTCACAGAACCGATGTACTCACCCTTACGAAGTACCGCAACTCTGTCAGACAGTGCCATAACCTCGTTGAGCTTATGGGTAATGATGATAATAGCCTTGCCTGCCTCACGCATACGGCGTAAAACATCAAAAAGCTTCTGAATTTCCTGAGGAGTCAGAACTGCAGTAGGCTCGTCAAGAATCAGGATATCTGCACCTCTGTAGAGCACTTTTACAATTTCAACTGTCTGCTTCTCTGATACAGACATGGTGTAAATCTTCTTCTCAGGGTCAAGGTCAAATCCGAATTTATCACAGATTTCACGGATTTTCTCTGTGGATTTTTTCAGGTTATATTTGCCGTCTTCAATACCCAGAACAATATTCTCTGCCGCTGTGAAAACATCAACAAGCTTGAAGTGCTGATGAATCATACCGATTTTGTAGGAAAAAGCATCCTTTGGGGAAGCGATAACTGCTTCGTTGCCGTCTACAAGAATCTGACCTTCATCGGGAAAATAAATACCCGAAATCATATTCATAAGAGTTGTTTTACCTGAGCCGTTCTCACCAAGTATGGAAAGAATCTCCCCACGGTAAGCAGTTAGACTCACGTTTTTGTTGGCAACAACTTTACCAAAGGTTTTGGTTATGTTTTTCAGTTCAATTGCCGCTTGCTTAGCCACCGTATTACCTCCTTGCGATAATTCTGAACAAAATCTTACAACACAATAAGACTTTGTTCAAAACTATGCAAAATAAGAGCGAAGCGGGGCAAGAAGCCCCGCCTCTGTTATCTTATAAAATATTAGCCGTAGTTCTCGTCAAGAAGTGTGATACCATCGATTCTGAGGTCGAAGTAAGGAGCACTTCTAAGTGAAGACTCTGCAAATACGCCGTCAACGATTGCCTCTGTGTCGGGTGTGAATGCATCGTCTGTGTCAACGTCTGCAAGGTAAGTTGTTACCTTCTCGCCGCCAACTGTGAAGTTAGCTGTATCGAACACCTTAAGTGTGCCTTCAAGAATCTGACCCTTAACTTCCTCAAGCTTCTCAGCAGTACCCTCTGCTGCAGCTGCTGTGTTTACATCTGTAAGAACAACAGAACCTGTCTCGATTGTACCTGTCCAGTCAGCCTCAATAGCTGTACCGTTCTGTACACACTCGATCATGTGCTTAAAGTAAGGAGTCCAGTCAATTCTGGAAGAAACGATGAATGTGTTGGGGCAAGCTGCAACTGTTGAGCCGTTGTAGGAAACGTTGGGAACACCTGCGTTCTCACAAGCTGTAGGAGCACCCATGGAGTCAGCGTGCTGAGAAATAAGTACGCAACCGCCGTTGATAAGAGCAAGAGCTGCTTCCTTCTCAAGAGTCTCATCGTACCAAGAACCTGTGAACTTAACATCCATTGTTACTGTGGGGCAAACGCTCTTTGCACCGAGGTAGAAGGATGTGTAACCTGACATAACCTCTGCGAATGTGAATGCACCAACATAGCCCATCTTAGCCTCTTCAGCCTTGATTGTACCATCAGCGATCATCTCGTTGAGCTTGAGGCCTGCTGCAACACCTGCAAGGTATCTGCCCTCGTAGATAGAAGCAAAAGCATTGTGGAAGTTATCAAGACCTGCTGTGTGAGCCTGTGTACCTGTAGCGTGGCAGAACTGTACCTCAGGGTACTCCTCAGCTGCCTGCATAAGGAAAGACTCGTGACCGAAGCTGTCAGCAAAGATTACGTTACAGCCGTCAACCTCAATAAGCTCAACTGCTGCATCGTAGCAATCTGTGGACTCGGGAATCTGAGTTTTCTGAGCATACTCAACGTCCATAGCCTCACAAGCTGCAACTGCTGCATCCATGAAGTTCTTGTCGTAGGTGGAGTTCTCATCGTGAAGGAAGATAAAACCAACCTTAACTTCTGTTGTGTCATTGTTTGCTGCACCTGTAGTGGTGTCTGTGTCTCCGTTTGCACATGCTGCAAAAGCAAACAGCATCATAACTGCAAGAAGAGCGCAAAGGATTCTTTTCATTGTAAATTCCTCCTAAAAAATAATTATAATAATAGGCCTTACCTTAATGGCTTGTCCTAAAATTATCATAAAATACCAACTATCCTCAATTATCTGAAGATAATCTCCCCTGTATCCGGATTCATTGATTCAACAATAGCAAGAGACTCAACACGTATACCCTTTTCTCTCAGTTCATCGCCACCATGCTGAAATCCCTTTTCGATAACAATACCGCAGCCTACAAGCTCCGCACCTGCACCTGTAATAATGTCAATAAGACCTCTGAGTGCACAGCCGTGAGCAAGGAAGTCGTCAATAACCAGTACCTTGTCACCCTCGCCGATAAAGTCCTTGGAAACGATAACATGGTTCACATTGCCATGGGTGTAGCTCTTGACGTCGCTCTGATAGAAATCATTACTGATGTTAATAGACTTTGACTTTTTTGCAAAGACCACGGGACAGGAGAAAAACTGAGCTGCAATGCAGGCAATGCCTATACCCGAAGCCTCAATAGTAAGAATTTTATTTATCTCACAATCAGAATAAACACGCTTAAACTCCTTACCTATTTCACACAAAAGACTAACGTCTACCTGATGATTAAGGAAACTGTCCACCTTGAGTATATTGCCGGGGAATAACTGGCCGTCCTTTAAAATTCTGTCTTTCAGAAGCTGCACAGTATCACCTCTACATAAAAATATATACTTAATTATAGACTAAATCCGACAAATTTTCAATACATTCTAAGCAACATATCAAAACAAAGAAAATGTGTCCTTTTTGTGAATTATGACAAAAAAGCACACTGCTCCCAATTGTTTGGAACAATGTGCTGAAGTAAGCATCAACAACTATAAATTTGAAAAAACTCATCCTGCCGTAGGTTTCTCGTCATAAGAAGCTGAAAATTCATCAAAGCTTGAAGGAACCGTCATCTTTTCACAGATAATATCAAATTCTGAGAGCAAATCCACAATCTGATTATACACTTCATAGTCAGCCGAGTGTTCTGTATCGTTAATTAAAGCCACCGTGAAAAGCTCTCCCTTTTCCTGTGCATCAGCAAGATAGGTCTTTAGCTCCATAAGGCTAACTATCCTGTCTTCGTTGAGAATAATATCCTTACCTGAAACAGTAACCGCAATTATCTCCGGAGCAGGAGAGTCTCCATCATCAGAGGAAAACAAGTCAGAAATAACAACTGAGCCGAAAATCACTATGCAAAAAACCACAACAAGTATTAACGCCCTGAGCATAATCCTGCCTGTTTTCTTCATTTTGGAGTCCGCTGTATTCTTTCTATTTTTATTCTTTTTTACGGTATCCTTTGCCATACTATCACCTTAAGTCAGATGTTTTCTTATATCTTATCATTATTTCAGAGGTTTTGCAAACCCTCATCCCCAATTAGCGGAACTCTTTTAAGGGAAGGCATAACAAGATAATATACCAATCCTGTCAAAGCACCTGTAACTACCGCACTGAGGGCAAGCACAGGGAAATATCCGTACACTGCGTCTGAAACAAGCAATAGTGCCACAAGAAGCTGACCTGAGTTGTGAAGGAAAGCACCCCACACTCCTATGCCAAAGCACCCGAAAAAAAGCTTCTTTTGTCTTACAAGGAGACACATACCCGCTGTTGCAAGAACTCCCCCTGCAAGGCTCATCATAAATGCAGTAGCTCCGCGGTTTACAAGTGCAAACAAAGCTTTTACAACTACCACACAAAAAGCACAGGGTAAGGGACAAAGCTCAAGAGAAAACATAACCGCCAAGTTTGAAAGTCCCAGCTTCATACCCGGCAAAGCAAAGGGCAGGTCAGGAATCATACCCTCAAACACAGACAAAACAAGTGCCACTGCACAAAGTACCCCTGTACGGCAAAGCACAAGAACACTTTGTTTCATCATAATTTTTCCGCTCATACGCTCACCCCGCAACCGCATCAGGTACATTTATACTGGTATTTTTATCTGTCACAAGCTTCACAGACACTCGTGCCGGCAAGCAAACCGCAGAGTCTCCTGCTTGTGTAAGCAAGCCTGTGTTCACACAGAGCTTGTCCGGGCAGTTTGAGCTTTTGAAAGCAACCCCCTGAGAAGAAACAGAAAGCACTGCTGTGCCGTCACCCTCCACTGCCAACTCATAAGACTCTGAAACCGAAGCAAGAGGAATCTCACAGTACACCTCTCCTCTGACAGATATAACTGCGGTGAGTTGACCATCAGAACGGCTGAAAATCAGCAGACAAATCCCAAGCAAAAAGGCAACTAAAACAATAGTCAAGGGTAATAAATCCCAAGGGGTAAAATATTTTCTTTTAGAGTTGTTACAATCTGTCATAACAGCACTCCGTAATTTAAATGTATAAATATATAACATTCAAATTATACCCTACTGTTACAAACTTTGCAACAGCAGTCATACATCATCTATTTTCAAGATATATTCTGTGTAAAAAATGCTTGACAAAGGTTCTATGATGTAGTAAAATACTCTTCATTAAACGCAATGATGCGGATTAGTACGCAAACAATTTTTCTTTCAGAGAGATGTCGGTTGGTGCAAGACATCAGAAAAACTTTGCTGAACTCACCGCGGAGCGGTTGCTGTGAGCTGTACATTTGTGCAATTAATGGCAGACGGGAACTCCCGTAACAGAGTTAAGATGTGGTTGCATCTAAGGGCATCCGACAGGATGAAGAAGAGTGGTACCGCGGAAACGTAAATGATAATGACGTTTTCGTCTCTTTATCTGACAAAGAGACGAAAGCGTTTTTTTGTTAGTATTACCCACTATATTTTTGGAGGTTTCAGCTATGAAAAAAATTAACATCACCGACATTACTCTGAAAAGACTTGCACAGGAACGCGAAATTTCTCTACTCTTTCGTGAGAAAACAGCTATAGCTGCTTGTGCAGATTCTCTGGGTGCAGACACAGTTGAGCTTGCACCTGTGAAGAATCTCCGTGAGGATACTATCATATATAAAACAATTGCAAAAAATATAAACAATGCTTGTCTTGCTATTCCCGTAGGATTTACTGCAGAGGATGTAGCTACCGCTTGGGAATGTGTAAAGGAAGCAAAAAAGCCACGACTGCAGGTAGAGGTTCCCACATCTACAGTTCAGATGGAGTACACCTACCATATGAAGTCCGACAAAATGCTTGCAAAAATTGCAGAGCTTGTAAAAGCTTCCAAAGTACTTTGCGAGGATGTAGAGTTCTCTGCACTGGATGCAACAAGAGCAGACGAGGACTTCCTCATCTCAGCCGCTAAAGAGGCTGAGGCAGCAGGTGCTACCATTATCACCATATGTGATGACGCAGGCATCTCTCTCCCCGAGGAGATTGCAGAGCTTACAAAAAAGGTTAAGGCTTCAGTAAACATTCCTGTATACGTTCAGGTGTCTGATAAAATCAGCATGGGTGTTGCCAGTGCTGTAAGTGCTGTAAAGAACGGCGCTGACGGCATCAAGTGTGCAATGGCAGGCAAGGATGTGCTCCTGACAGGTGAAATTGCAGACGCAATCAGATTCTGCGGTGCTCAGCTTGCAGCTGAAACAGGACTCAATAATACAAAAATCCACGCAAGCATTGACGATATGCTTAAGAACATCAGCCACGAAAACTACGAGACTGAAAGCACAGTAAGCGAAAAGAAAAAGATTCTCCTTGACTGCGACAGCACTATTGCTCAGGTAGCACAAGCAGCTCAGATTTTAGGATACGACCTGACTGATGCTGACTGTGGAAATGTACACAAATCACTTATGACTGTTTGCGAGAAAAAGGACGCAGTAGGTGCTAAGGAGTTCGAGGCTATCATTGCAAGCTCTGCAATGCAGGCTCCCTCTACATATCACCTTGAAAGCTATACAACCAACAGCAGTAACCTGACAGGCTCTATGACTCAGGTAACCCTTAAGTGCAATGATGACATCATAAGCGGAGTCAGCACAGGCGACGGTCCTATTGACTCAGCCTTCCGTGCTATTGAGCAGTGCATTGGTTACCACTATGAGCTTGATGATTTTCAGGTTATGTCTGTTACCGAGGGCAAGGAGGCTCTGGGCTCTGCAGTTGTAAGGCTCCGTGAGGGCGGCAAGCTTTACTCAGGCAACGGACTTTCTACTGACATCGTTGCCGCAAGCATCAGAGCATATATCAACGCACTGAACAAAATTGTAGCCGAGGAGGAATAATATGAAAATCGTTTTTTCAACGAAAAATGTAACTCGCTGTTCCTTTCTCGATTTATGCCGTTATGCATACGACTATGGCTTTGACGGCTTTGAAATTTACGATGCTATAAAGGAACGCAGTCAACACCACGACAGCATTTTAAGACGCGACAGAACTGCAGATGCAAAAAGAAAACTCATTAACAGAAGTCTGACCGTTCCTGCTATTACCTGTCCCTTCGCTGTTGACTCTATGGATGCTACATCTGACATGTTCCAAAAGTATGTGGATATGGCAGTAAACTCAGGCATTGCAAACGTAATAATCCGTGTTGAAAATGAAACCTCAAATGAAGTTTTAAAAGAAAAGCTGGAGAAAGCAGTTACACGTGCACAGAAGGCAGATATCGGAATTCTCCTTGAAACTACAGGATACCTTGCAAACACAGAGAATGTTATTGACATTATTAACTTTTTCTCCTCCTCTGCAATCGGTGTAGCATGGAATGTAAGAGGCACATACTTCACAGCAGGTGAAACTGCAGAGACTACCATCAAGACACTGGGTGCATATATCAAATATGTACGTCTGGGCGATATGAAGGACGGCAAAACCGTGCTTATCGGTGAGGGTGAGTTGCCTGTTGAGGGGCTCATCAATGCTCTTTCATCACTGAATTTTGACGGCTTTATCTGCTGTGCATGGAACGAAGAAATCAACGATGCAGACATTGTTCTGACTCATTTTGCAAACTACATTTCATCTCTCAAGAGAGTGAAAAAGTCATACAGAGAAGCCTACTACAACAGAGACAAGACAGGTACCTTTGTGTGGAAAAAATACGATGTTATTGACTACACCTTCTCTCAGGTGCTTGACACAATGGTTGAAAATTACCCTGACCAGTATGCCTTCAAATATCCAACACTTGACTACACAAGAACCTACAAGCAGTTCAGACGCGATGTTGACGAATGTGCCGCCGCTCTTATCTCCTTAGGCGTAAAGGCTGGTGACCACGTGGCAGTTTGGGCTACCAATATCCCTGAGTGGTTCATCACCTTCTGGGCAACTACAAAAATCGGTGCTGTACTGGTTACGGTAAACACCGCCTACAAAATCCACGAGATTGAATATCTGCTGAAGCAGTCAGACACTCATACTCTTGTTATGATTGAATACTGCAAAGATATCAACTATAAGGAAATTATACAGGAGCTTTGCCCTGAACTTGAAAGTCTTACTCCGGGTGAACCTCTCTACTCCAAAAAACTCCCCTTCCTGCGTAATGTTGTAACAGCAGGGTTCACTATGAACGGCTGTCTTACATGGGAGCAGATGCTCTCTCGCTCAAGCCTTATACCCCTTGAGGAGGTACGCAGACGTGCTTCCCTTGTCAAGCCCGATGATGTATGTAATATGCAGTACACCTCAGGTACTACAGGCTTCCCCAAGGGTGTTATGCTGACTCACAGAAACATTGTAAACAACGGCAAGACTATCGGCGACAGAATGGATTTATCCACTGCTGACAGAATGATGATTCAGGTGCCTATGTTCCACTGCTTCGGTATGGTTCTCTCTATGACATCTATGATGACTCACGGCGGAACACTGTGTCCTATCCCCTATTTCTCACCCAAATCATCACTCGCCTGTGTAAATGATGAACACATCACCTGCTTCAACGGTGTTCCCACAATGTTCATCGCAATGTTCAATCATCCCGACTTTGCAAAAACCGATTTCTCCTATATGAGAACAGGTATTATGGCAGGTGCAAACTGTCCTGCAGACCTTATGAGAAGAGCTGCAGACGAGATGAATATGCGTGAAATCATCTCTGTTTACGGTCAGACAGAAGCTTCTCCCGGATGTACAATGGGTGAAGTAAACGAGGATATCGACCACAGAGTTGAGACAGTAGGCAGTCCCTTCCCCGGTGTTGAGTGCAAGGTTATTGACCCTGAAACAGGCGAGGAGCTCCCCGATGGTGAAAGCGGTGAGTTTGTAGCAAGAGGCTTCAACATTATGAAGGGCTACTACAAAATGCCCGAGGCTACTGCTCAGGCAATTGACGCAGACGGCTGGCTTCATTCAGGTGACATCTGCTGCCGTACTCCTGACGGCTACTATAAGGTTACAGGACGTCTTAAGGATATGATTATCCGTGGCGGTGAAAACCTCTATCCCCGTGAGATTGAGGAGTTCTACCTGACACATCCCAAGGTAAGAGACGTACAGGTTGTAGGTGTTCCTGATGAAAGATACGGAGAGGAATGCTGTGCATGGATAATACTCCACAAGGGCGAAGAAGCTGATGAATCAGAAATGAGAGAATTCGGTAACAGCTTTATTGCACGTCACAAGGTACCCAGATACTTCCTGTTTGTCAAGGAGTTCCCCATGAACGCCGCAGGCAAAATTCTCAAATACAAAATGCGTGACGAATCCGTAGAGATTCTGGGACTTAAAAAATAACAAATCAACACAACATAATTACGGAGGTAAGGAATAAGCCCTTACCTCCGTTTATATTTATTGACAAAGCGGATACTCAGAGTGAGCATCCGCTTAATCTTTTGCTGTTATTTATCAGCCTTTATTCATTTTTTCAAGGTCGTTCTTGCGGATTTCTACACGTCTTACCTTACCTGAGATTGTCTTGGGAAGCTCCTCAACAAACTCTACAATTCTGGGGTATTTGTAAGGTGCTGTGTGAGTCTTGACGTAATCCTGAATTTCCTTTTTAAGCTCATCTGTGCCCACTGTGCCCTTTGTGAGCACAATGGTAGCCTTTACAATCTGTCCGCGTACCTCGTCAGGAACAGGAGTGATTGCACACTCAAGAACATAAGGAAGTTCCATGATAACGCTTTCAATCTCAAAGGGTCCGATACGGTAGCCTGAGGACTTGATAACATCATCAATACGACCTACATACCAAAGGTAGCCATCTTCATCCATAGTAGCCTGATCGCCTGTATGATAGTAGCCGTCGTGCCATACCTCGTTTGTCTTTTCCTCATCAAGATAATAGCCGATAAACAGACCGCAGGGAGCTCCGTCCTTGGTGCGGATACAGATTTCACCTGTGTCACCTGTTTTACACTCGTTGCCATCGGGATCAAGGATAACAACATCATAGAGGGGACTTGGTCTGCCCATTGAGCCAATCTTGGGAGTAGAGTGCTTGAAGTTTGCAATGGAAAGAGTGGTTTCAGTCTGACCGAAGCCTTCCATAATTGTGAGACCTGTGGCCTTCTTAAACTGATTGAACACCTCGGGATTCAGCGCTTCACCTGCAGTGGTTGCGTACTTTATGCTGGACAGGTCGTACTTGGACAAATCCTCTTTGATAAAGAAGCGGTACATTGTGGGAGGAGCACAGAAAGTAGTAATATTGTATTTCTTGAAGAGAGGCAGAATATCATCGGGATGGAATCTGTCGAAATCGTAGGTGAACACTCCTGCCTCACAAAGCCACTGGCCGTAGAGCTTGCCCCAAAGTGCCTTACCCCAGCCTGTATCGGAGATTGTGAAGTGGAGTCCGTCACGCTTTACATTGTGCCAGAAGCGTGCTGTGGGATAGTGACCCAGAGCATACTTATAAGAATGAGTTGCAATTCGGGGATATCCTGTGGTACCTGATGTAAAGAGCATAAGCATAGGGTCGTTACCACAGGGAGAATTCTCGTTTCTGAAGTAATGTGTGCTGAATCGCTCCATCTCTACATTGAAGTCGTTCCAGCCGTCCTTCTGACCGCCTACGAGGATTTTAACCATATCAGGAAATTCGGCTGCAGCCTTCTCAGCTTCATCAGAAACCTCACCATCTGCAGTGCAGACAATAGCCTTTACCCTTGCAGCCTTGTATCTGTACTCAAAATCATGCTCTACAAGCTGATTGGTTGCAGGGATAGCGATTGCACCAATCTTGTGAAGGGCTAACATACAGAACCAGAACTGGTAATGACGCTTGAGTACAAGCATAACTGTGTCGCCCCTCTTGATTCCGAGAGACTCAAAGTAGTTAGCAGTCTTTGCAGAATATCTTCTCATATCGTTGAATGTAAAGCGTCGCTCTGACTTATCATTGCCAACCCACATCATAGCGGTCTTGTCGGGGTCTTTCTTGGCAATAGCATCAACGCAATCAAAGGCAAAGTTGAACTTATCCTCATTTTTGAAGGTGATACCGTTAAATACGCCGTTTTCGTCACGGGTACACTCAACAAAATCATCCGCAACTGTTTTTCTGCTCTTCTCCTCAGGAGCTTCCTCCTGCTCCTTAACATAGGGAACATCGGGATAAGCCTCGCTGTACTCACCGTTCTGAGGATTGAGCACAACTGCGTGGAACTCACAACCGCCCTCGCTGACAGCAATCATACCGTGAGGAATAAGGCTGTTGTAGAAGATAGAGTCACCCTCGTTGAGCACCTCAATATGGTTACCAACCTGTACCTTAAGTGAACCCTTGACGATAACGTCAAACTCCTGACCGTTATGAGAGCTTAATTTGATAGGTGCATCCTGCTCCTCAGGAAGATAAGGAAACTTTACAAGGAAAGGCTCAGCCAGCTTATCCTTGAACTTAGGTGCAAGGTTATTATAAACAAATCCTTTTTTCTTAACTATCTTAAGGCCTTCGCCTTTTCTTGTAATTGCAAATGATGTAAGGGTACTGCTTCGGCCTTCAAGAAGGTCAACAACCTCAACACCGCAAGCTTTGGCACATTTGTAAATAAATGTAAAGCTGAAGTCAGTTTCGCCCTCCTCAAGAATTTTGTAATCCTCCGGGGTAACTCCTGTGAGCTTTGCCAGTTCCTCCTGAGTAAAGCCCTTTGCCTCTCGCAAGTCTTTGATTCTGCCTGCTACTTCTTTCAGATTGTAATCCATGTTTTTTGCTCCTTTCAGTTCCGTTGCTTTTAAAAGCATACTAAATTACGGCTTTGAATAAAACAAAAAAACCCGTCTCAAAAGATAAACTTTGAGACGAGTTATAAACCCGCGGTACCACTCAAATTGCGAATAAAAATATCCGCCACTTTCCAGACTCTAACAAGTCTTTTGCCTTTACGCAGCATTACGGAAGGAGTCTACTGGGCTCAAGCCTTTCGGTCCTCCGACTCAGAAGTGATGGGTCATTGGAAAGCTTCGCCATTGGCTCGCAGCAACCGCCAACTCTCTCAAGGCTATTCAATCCGACCGTCTTCGTCATAGTCATTTTGTGATATTCAAATTTGTAATACATTATACTCACCTGTATCTGACTTGTCAATAACTTTTTCAAAAAAATTTTAACAAACTAAAGAAAAATCTAAAAATCAATAAAGAAAACCAACTGACACAACAACCACAAAAAACGAAACGCTTAATTTAACCCTTGATTTTTTCAACCACAGGATATATAATATCATGTATCTGATAAAGTTGATACTCACCATAAGGAATGGGTTTTATGGATTTTTGGATGTTTAACAGAAAACATCTAAAAAATGATTATTAGAGATTTTCTCAGCACTTGAAGATATCCAATACAAGTATGATTGGATAGTAAGCGATGCTGATATTTATTATCCACTACGTAAAGACACTCCTCAGAAAATAAAAGACCGATGGAATTGGAATGCTCTGTTAGTTTCAGGACAAGAACTGACCGATGCTTTATCAAATAGTTATGTACATTTTGTAGCAGGCGGTGTACTGTCTGCTGTTCCGTTAGGAACAAAGATTGAGGAAGTAAACAAATATGTTCCCTATTGGGAGATAGAAAACTTTGGCTCACCTGATTATCAGTTTCAGACTCCGCTCACTCAACTTGAGATACTTTGCTACGACGGATACGTCTGGGTAATTATTTGTAATTCTGATTTTTCAGAAACAGTAAAGAAAAAGTTACCCCTTGCACAAACTGAAGATGATTTTTATGATTATTTAAATACAAGCGACAATTGAATATTTACTTATCTATATTTGCGGGTGTGGCGGAATTGGCAGACGCGCCAGATTTAGGTTCTGGTGGCACCCCCGTGCAGGTTCAAGTCCTGTCACCCGCACCAAATCCCCAAAACCCTGATTATATCTAGGTTTTGGGGATTTTTATTAACATCCACCTTATTCTCTTATTGGCAGACACGCCACCTTATGTGACGTTACTACAAGGACGACACGCACCGATTCCGCCCCAATTCACACATTTTTTTATTTAATAATTATGGCATACACATAAGAACAGGCTCTAATATAAGTAAATCACAATCAAGTATACGACATTTGCCTGACACATACAAAAATAATATTATTATAGCAAAATGGCAGGGTTATTTTACCCTGCCATTTATACATTAAGATAATAATATATACAACACTTTAATGAATTCTGAATTCATCCAACAATACAGCAGCTTCTTCCGAGTTAAGTTCAGTAAGAATTTCCAATATTATTTCATACGATTTAGTCAGATCTTCATCTTGTTTTATCTCGTCATTAAAATTAACAAAACACAAAACAATCAATCGATTAATTAAATATTTTACATCTTCATAATCCGTATTACTAAAAAATTCTTTTGATGTGAAAGCTTCAAAAACTGAACATACCGATTGTAGAATCCCCGGCAATAGTTTTTCTAATTTCATCTGCGAGATAGTATGCATAAAATATTTAAAATGATACTTTCCATACCTGCTATACATTGTATTTAAGAATTGTATATCATTATATGTATAGTTAGTTGGGACCTGACTCCAATCACCTTCATAGCCACTTACCGACATAATTAATGATCTGTATAACTCTTTTCGTACATAGTCATTACATTTTATAGCGTTTATCTTTTGTTCTAAAAGCTGCAAAACAGTTTCACACTTATGTCTTAGTTTAGAATTATTATATGAATCCACATATTTAGGCAATAACACTCCAAATACCCTCAAGTAAAAATTGATTGCTTCTTCTGAAAACGATGTAAAATCTATGTCAGAAAACAAAATATCTATTACGCAATCAGGATCCTGAAGCAGTTCTTTACCCAAAAACCCAGATAACTCCCCCGCAGAATACACATTAATTATATCATAATGTCGATAGTGCTCTTTGACTGAGTTCCACATATCAATAACACACCTAACTACTTCACGTAGCACTAAAACAAAAGTATGATTCTCAAGTTTTGCTCCACAACCAACAATACTACATAATGTTTCCACATCGTAATTTGAAATATCAAAGCCTGACAAATCCAATTTTTCTTCATTGTATAAATATTTTTCTAATATTTCATCTTTACCACTATGGTAACACTCTTCAATTTCACTAATCCGAGAACTGTACCCACAATATTTTGGCGTTTTGTTAGGAATAAACTCCACACGTTCTTCACTATCACCTACATTATCATAAATAAATTTTTGATGTTCAATCTCATCTTTCGCTAACATAACTATAGTGTTAAATACTGCTTCGCTTAATGTAGAGTTTGTCTTCAAAAAATCTTGTGCAAAACCCTTCAAGTTACGAATAAGCCCATTATTACCTTGATATGTAATTAACGTTAAGATAAGTCTTTTAATTCTTTGTATTGTTCCATTACTTGCATTTGAATTTATCTGTCTGAATAAAACAAGTAATAAACCATTCTTGAACGAAAACGTATCATTGTTTATTATACTTTCCACGCCATCTAGCCAAAAAGCACAATATTCATCTCGCTTATATGAATCCAGTTCTGTTTTACTTAACGCTAACGATATTAATAAAACAAGATGATTATGATAGATAAATGGAGTATCTGAATCGTCCATCACAGATAGCACATCTGCAATGATTGTGACGGGTCGTTCTTACTTCTCGATACAGAACCTGTCATAACTGTGCGTGTACCAAGAGCCCTTGAGATAATCTCGGCAGTTTCCGATGTGGGAGCGAAACCGCCTGCAATGGTAATCTGACAGTTGTCCTGAATAATAGTCGCACCTTCTTTGCCGTAGTTCTTCTCTAATTGCTGATACGACTGGATAATGCTCACAAGTGAAAGCCTACGGGAACGGGATGCAGAGTACATCATCTCAGCAGAACTGCTGGGAGGAAGTGTACCGAACTCATCCATATAAAACATAACTCTATTCTTTAACGCACCGCCTAATAATCGGTGTGTTCTCTTTTCCTTTGCTAAGAATCCATACAAACTCCATATTAGTCAGATAAACTGAAGTCAATGAAAATTCAGGATAGGTGATAATTATGAAGAAACGGATTACTGCTATTGCTTTGATTATGAGTATACTTATGTGTGCACTACTGACAGCCTGCAACGGCTTTAACACAACATCAGACAACAATCCAGATGATGTCAGACAACCCCACGTTGACAACAGCGTAAATATGGAGGGTGACCCATTGGTTGTATATTGCTACGGCTTCACTGAGCAGACAAATGCACTCGTGGAAAAATACAACAAGCATTGTGCTATTTACGGAGACTACAACGACAGGGTGGAGGTTGTAAGGTTTCCGGAGCTTTCACAGTTCAACTCTGCTATTACAACTGAGCTTATGACAGGAAAAGGTCCTGATTTGTTTTTTATTGATTCTCCCCTGCCTTTTGAAAAAATGTGTGACAACGGAAGTCTTATGGATATAAATGAGCTTATCAAAGAGAAAGGCTCGGATATTAACTTTGATGAATACAACAAGGTAATTCTGGACGCAGGGGTGTTTGACGGCAAACGATATATACTACCTGTATTTTTCTGTGTTGATACACTTTTCTCTACTCAGGACAGGGTGGATACCTTGGGAATTAACCCTGAGAGTGTAACACTAAAGGAACTTGCAGATTTAAAAGAAACAGGAAAAAACTTCACCTTTGCAGAAAACATTGATAACTACGTAAAGGAAAAACATCTGCACAATATCATATATCAGTTTGCAGACTTTGAAAGCAAAGAAACACACTTTGACACAAAAGAATTCTCAGACACATTGGACAGCTTAGAGGTTCTGTATGAGATCAGCAAAAGCGAAAATGAGGATTTTTACTTTCAAAACACAAACTTTCTCACCAAATCCACTTACTCCTACAGCTACTACGGTGCATCTCCTCAGGATGTTGCAGAAAGGTTCATTATGCAGCAGGAAGCAGGAAAAGACCTGATAGTCTTTCCCGCATACAACAGAAACGGCAAAACCTCTGCTTATGTTGAAGCAGGAATTGCCGTAAACGCCAACACTCAAAAGACTGACAAGGTTATGAATTTCATTGAATTTTTGCTTTCTGACAACACTCAAGCTTATCACTGCGGAGCACTGAGAAAAGAAAGAACATATTCATACAGTACCTGTTCTCTGCCTGTAAAAAACAGTATACTGGACAAAGCTTTTCAGGTAGAGCTTGATGATGTGTACGGAAGTGAAAACGATACAGAATATATTGACCCTGAGGCACTGAAACTTCAGCCCATTATCAATGAAAAGAAAAATAAATTTTTGTCAGAGGAGTTCCGTCCACTTGTTGACAGTATTGAGGAATGCACACTTTTTTATTGCAGGGAAACACACCAAAATCATTATATCCTAAACATCGTAGGAGAAATAACAGACAATTATCTGCAGGGCACTATTACAAAAGAAAAGTTTATCACTCAGCTTGAAAGTGCCACAAAAACCTATATGACAGAATAAGGACAGCACTATGAAACAAAAGCACAAGGAAGCCTTCTGGGGATATCTCTTTATACTCCCCTCTCTTGGAGGCATTTTAATATTCTACGTTATCCCCTACATAATCTGCTTTATAAAAAGTCTTTATATAGGCGAAAGCTTTGTGGGATTTGCAAACTATAGTGAGCTGTTTACAAACAGTGCCTTTCTCTTAGCACTAAAAAACACAGGTGTTTTTACACTAATTGCTATTCCCTTGTTGATGCTCACTTCCTTTTTAATTGCTCTGTTTCTCAATTCTTTTAAGAGAATTCATATATTATTCAGAAGCTCTCTGCTTATTCCCGTTGTAATACCTGTTGCTTCTCTTATCAGCGTATGGCAGGTATTGTTTGAGGATTTCGGTGCTGTAAATTTTCTTCTCGCAAAAATCGGACTCTCACCTGTAAGCTTTTTTAGTTCAGACTTTTCTATGGTGATGATTATTCTGATTTATGTGTGGAAATACACAGGCTTTTGTGTGGTGCTTTTTACTGCAGGACTTGCAAGTGTACCGCAGAGCCTTTATGAAAGTGCACGGCTTGACGGTGCTAACAGATTTCAGCTTGTCACAAGGATAACTGTTCCTATGATTACCCCCACCGCCTTCTTTGTTTTTCTGATGGAGATTATCTACTCATTTAAAATATTCAGAGAGGTTTTTGCTCTCTTCGGAGATTATCCTCATGAGAGCGTTTACTTCCTGCAAAACTTCATTAACAACAATTACTATAATATGAACTATTCACGGCTGTCGTCAGCCTCCATAGTTCTTTCCCTGTTCATCACACTGCTTCTCCTCTTATTTTATTTATTTGAGAAAAAGCACAGCTATACACAGTGAGGTTCTTATGAAAAAACTAAAGCTTACAATCAAATACATCCTTCTGTGTCTTTTAGCAATCATCTTTTTATTTCCTGTAATTTATATGCTTGCCTGCTCTTTTATGCAGGAAATCCAGATTAGCAGAATGCTTGACTTTTCAAGCGGTCAGTACAAAGGACTTAACATAATCCCTGAGAATGCTACCTTTTTGCAACACTATCAGGTGTATTTCCGCAGACCTGAATATCTGCTCAAGTTCTGGAATTCAGTTGTTTCAACTTTCCCTACCGTTTTAGGTCAGGTTATTGTGTCAGTACTTGCCGCCTTCTCCTTTGCAAAGCTTCGGTTTCCGCTTAGGGACAAGATTTTCTTTATATATATAATACTGCTGATTTTGCCCTTGCAGGTTACCTTAGTACCGAATTACATAGTCCTTGACAAACTCGATATACTAAACAGCTTTTTTTCAATTATCCTGCCCGGTACTTTCAGTGCTTTTGGAATTTGTCTTCTGAGGCAAAGTATACGTTACATTCCCGATGCATCCATTGAAGCGGCAAGGGTTGACGGTGCAGGCTACATCAGGATTTTCACAAAGATAATCCTGCCTCAGATAAAGGGCGGACTTATCACCCTTACACTTCTGTGCTTCATTGACAACTGGAACGTAGTAGAACAGCCTCTTATTTACTTTGATGATAGTGCTATGTATCCTCTGTCTGTTTCAATGTCCGATATAAGCTGGAGCACAGATTCTGTTATCTTTGCCTGCGGTGTTATGTTTATGATACCGCCTTTGCTTATTTTTGCCTATGGGCACAGAGACATTGAGTCTCCTTTTCAAGGAACAGACAAAGCATAATGGAGGTTAAAATATGAACAAGGATAAACTAAAAACCTGGTCTGTACGAGCAGGAGTATTATTTCTTATCATCGTGGCATTGCTCACCTATTTTTCAGATACAATCGACACTATGCTTCTGCCAAAGGTAAAGGTAACCGAAGTAATTGCTGACACCCTTACAGGAGAAAGGGACGAAAACCCAAACAATAATCATTACATTGTGCCTCACTCTGCTATTTCTGTAATCGGCAACTCAGGTATTCTGTATGCTGTGAAACAGGACACAGAAAGTAAAGGGTACGTGTACTGTGTTTATGTTACTATTGAAGCTCAGGATGAGCTTTATTGTCAGGTAACCTCCGGGGACACAATATTTAACGGACAGTATGTAATATACAGCACCTCCAAGGAAATCTCCCACGGAAGCAGGGTGTATATTGAGGAGGGAATTGCTCGTTGAAACATCGTATTATCACTTCTGCGGTTCTGCTGATAATTACATTGAGTATGCTTTTTTCCTGTCTCTACATTGCCGACTGCACCTGCAAAAAGTTCTCCTCGGTGACTCAGGCAAACTACAATTACGACTCACACATATCACCTCTTAAAGTCAGTTCTCTGGAACGGTTTGGTGTCAGGATTTCTCACAATTTTGTAAGCTTTTGCTGTGAAGGAGAAGAGACACAAATCAAAGAACACACAGTTCTCCCTGTGCTTACAAACCACAGTTTTTTCAGTCTGAGTAATCTTAAAGTTTCAGGAGACGGAATAGCTCAGGTGCACATCGAAAATAAAAACAAAGTGGCAGTCATCAGCAAGAATTTAGCCATTAAGCTTTTCTTCACTGCAGAATGTATAGGCAGAACAATTACAATAGACGGCGTTGACTACATTGTAAACGGTGTTTATCATCCTGAAAACAAATCACCCCTTAACACACTTTCACAGGATTCTTCAGAAAGAGTGTATATTCCCTACACCTGTGATGAAAACTACACGCAAAGAGAAATTCAAACCTTGATTTACGATAACAACTCTCGCTCAACTCCCCTTGTGGAGCAGATTTGTGTCAGTCATTATCACCTGACAAATTTTTATGAAAAAGAAAGAGTTATTGAGAGTCTTGTTCATTTACTTCTCTTATTTATTTTCCTGATTATAAGCGGGGCCGTGCTGTATCTGAGAAGTGCTGGACTTCAAAGGCTTACAAGGGAAATCAAAGAAAACCTCAGAACACAGTATTTCCTGAAATCACTTGTTTCCATACCTCACAAATATCTGCTTTATTTACTTGCCGGTGTTATAATCCCTGTGCTTATAATACTGGTTTTTATTAAAGCAGACTTCAGCATCTACATAGTTTCAAAGTACATTCCTCAGGATTATCTTTTTGACATATCATGTTATATAAAGAGTATTGCGAATAATGCAATGCACACAAACTCTTTAGCTCTTACAGGAAACACCTACCTGCCTGTGCTTTACAGCAAAACCTTTGACACCGTAGCAGTTCTGTGCCTTCTTACGGCAGGACTGTTCACAGGATTTGTGTGCAGTATACGGCACTTTCTAAAGCTTCTCAGCAACAAAATCAAAAGCATATAAAAACAAAAGACACTTCCCAAAACTCGGAAAGTGTCTTTTGCTTTTGAAGGGGTTATTTGATATCGTGTTAGTTGTATTCAGTATTTATATATCTTTATACTTAATCAGAATTTGACGTCTGCCTGAGACACCTAATTTTCTGTAAATATTCTTGCAGTGAAAATGCACTGAAGAATAGGTAATATAAAGCTCCTGAGCGATTTCAGCCAAAGTTTTGTCAGAAAACAAATAAGAAAAAACCTCTAATTCTCTTGGTGAAAGAGATGACAGCTCAGGGTATTTTTTCAGAAGAAGGTTATATTCCTTTCTTGCAAGGTCTATATAATCAAAATAATTCATATTATCAGACTCTTTGTTGCTCATCCCTGTCACCTCCAGACCTTTGGTAGTTTTACTACCTTTGTTGATAGTTATTTTTTCCTTTATTGAAAAGCACCAAAAATTTTGTTATAATATAATTAAAATAAAACATTAAGTACACACATAGGTTTTACAAGTTAATTATAAAAAATTAAAGAAATCTTTTCTACCCCTAATTCAAGGGGTTTTTACGGAGATATTTATCTAAACAAGATAATTACAGGATAACACAGGCACAATTATATGATTATTTCGCAACAACTACACTGACAATAGCCTCTTGTGCCTGAACCTTTAGGTATTAATCTGCAAGGAAAGTTTCCGCTGAAAAAGCCGAAACATCAAACCACCTTCCGAAAAGGAGGATACAGATATGTTCGACAAAGACAACGAAAACACACATATTTCTGAAATCAACGAAGGAACTATACACCCTTGTTCTCCAGTCGATATCCTTACTAAAGGTGAGTTCGAGGTACTGAAGCTGATTGCACAGGGCTACCGCAACTCCGATATCGCCAAAGAACTATATATTTCTGAGCACACCGTAAACGATTACACCAAGAAAATCTACCGCAAACTCAATGTACATAACCGCCACGCTGCCGCTCAGATACTCCTCAGATACGGAAACACAAATAAAACTGACGAGTAATATCACCTTAACATTTTCTTAATCCCCAAAACATACAAACAACACAAAACGGCTGTGCCAAGTTCAGGCACAGCCGTTTTGTGTTTATTTACACTTATTTAATTCCAGCTACAAATTTCTGGATAGCGGTTGCATCCTTTATAGTGATAACTTCATCACCGTCAAAATCTGCCGCCGCAAGTAAACCTTCCTCCAAAATTTCAAGCTGGGCAATATGCTTCTGAATGGCAGTAGCATCTTTAATATTAACTTCTCCGTCAGAATTAACATCACCTAAAATAAAGCCAAAAGCTTCTGAAATAACAAGAGGAGTATCAAAGCTTGTTTGTCTTATGGAGTTTACCTCCTCGCCTACATTTACCTTTCCGCCTTTAACGGTCATGTTCTCTCCCAGAGTTATTTTTCCGAAGCAGTAGATAGTATCATCCGAGCCGTTTTTGTGTGTAACCTCTGTTGCGGAAGCTGTAAGCTTACCGCCTGTTACGGTGATGTTTCCGTCTGCGTAAATTGCACCCGACTCTGGCTGTTCCTCACTGTTTTTCGTTGTCACTTTACCGCCTGACACCGTCAATTTTCCCGACTTCATTTCTAAGTCTGCACCAACATACATACCGTCAGAATACAAGTATCCGCCATTTGACACAGCAGTTACATCAGCATTTTCTGAAATAGTCACATTGCCCGCAATTACGTAGTCGTGGGTTTTATCCCAAAGTGCATTGATTCCGCATGAATCATACCCATAGCCTGCTTTTGCTACTACTTTACCGCCTGTAAAATTCAGGTCAGACAACCCCCAAGCTACAATACCATAGCTGGTAGTTGCACTGTCAGGTCCGGGAGTTTTTGTTGTATCAGATGAAGTCGCGATAATTGTACCTGAGCTGTTAATTCCCCTTGCAAGAGAAATACCGAAGGAGTGAACCTGTCCGACTCCTGCTTCAGCTGTAACAACAGCTCCCTTTGACACGTTAAGATATCCTCCGCCTATACTAAAATACTCATCAAAATCCTCATCATAGTAAGAGGCATCTCCAGCGTACAAACCTGTACTGCTTAAACCCTCTGAGCCCTTTGCAGTAAGACTTCCTCCTTCTACATTTACATCGCCATAAGCGTTCACACCGAAGCTGTTACCCGAAGCAGAAGCCGCACCTATAGATGTAACATTGCCAGCAGTTACAGTCATATCACTGCAATATATTCCGGCACCGGTTCCTTCCTTTAGCTTGTTACCGCTATACTTAACAGTAACATCTCCGCTCTTAAAGGAAAGGTCTCCGCCTTTTGTTATGTCGTTATAAACATAACTTGCATAAATACCCATACTGTAGTCGTTACCGTAACCGGAGGTGATTTCAAGATTAGCTCCTGCCTCCCCTTCAACAAAGGTGAGGTTACCTTCCTCCATGCCGATACCCATACTCCAGTCGTTACCGCCTTTATCTGTAATTTTATTACTTCCGCTAAAGGAAACAGTCAAGTCAATACCTGCCGCATAAATGCCTGCAGACATCAAATCCTCAACAAGTGCCACTCCTTTTATGTTTGCGTTTTTCAGGTAGAGACATTTCTCACTTGCTGCATACTTAACTGTACCGTCACCTAAAACGTCTGAAGCATTACTGCTTGTTACCTGCACACCTGCTACCCAGATGTTATAATAGGTTGCGGCAGATACACCTATCAAAGACACTCCAGTAAGCAAAAGAACTGCAAGTATCATACATAAAACGCGTTTAAACATAATCATTCCTCCATAGTAAAATGCAGTAGTATTCATATAAACCAATTATACCACATAACTCGTCTAAGTCAATAAACATAAAAACAAATATCATTTATTTTCGACACAAGTTATAAGCACAAAAAAGACGGTTGCAATAACACAACCGTCTTTTCTATATATTGACCTTGGGATAAATTATGCTTCCTCGAACTTCCTGTTCTTGGTGATTGCTTTTATAACAAACAGCGTACCGATTGTAAGAACAATACCGATGGGAAGTACAATGTACCAGCTCTGTACAAATCCGGCAATAATGTAGGTTACAAAAGAGATAATCGCAACTGTAACTGCATAGGGAATCTGAGTTGAAACATGAGAAATATGCTCACACTGAGCTCCTGCTGATGACATAATTGTTGTGTCAGAAATGGGAGAGCAGTGGTCGCCGCATACTGCACCTGCAAGACAAGCAGACATGCTGATAACCATAAGCTCTGCATCAGGTGTACCTGCATACAGATATGTAACAATAGGAATAAGGATACCGAATGTACCCCAGGATGTGCCTGTTGCAAAAGCAAGAACACAAGCAACAACAAAGATAATAGCAGGCAGGAAGTTTGCGAGTCCTGCTGCAGCACCTGTCATAAGGTCTGCAACATAATACTTTGCACCCAGAAGTCCTGTCATATTCTTAAGTGCTGTTGCAAAGGTAAGGATAAGAATTGCCGGCACCATTGCGATGAATCCCTTGGGCACTGCGGCCATTGCATCCTTAAAGGAGATAACTCTGCGGAGAATAAGATAAGCAATAGATACAACCAGAGCAATAAGCCCGCCCCAAGGAAGTCCTACGGTAGCATCTGTGTTTGCAAAAGCATCAACAAAGCTTGTGCCGTCAAGGATTCCGCCGTTATAAACAAGTGCAAATACGCATACTGCAACAAGTACAACTACAGGGAGAATAAGGTCGATAACCTTGCCCTTGGGGTTACCCTCATCTTCTGCTGTTTCCTGCTCCTGTGCACCAAGCTCACCCTTATACTTTGCCTTGTACTCATGCATTGCCATTGAGCCATAATCAAAGCCCATTACAGAGATTGCTATTACAAACACAAGCGTAAGAAGTGAATAGAAATTATAAGGAATTGCAGTTATGAAAAGATCAAGACCTTTGCCGTCCTCTGCATAAGCAGAAACTGCCGCTGCCCATGAAGAAATAGGTGCAATCATACACACAGGTGCTGCTGTAGCATCAATGATGAAAGCAAGCTTTGCACGGGAAATCTTGTGGCTGTCTGCAACAGGACGCATAACAGAGCCTACTGTGAGACAGTTGAAGTAGTCATCAATAAAGATGAGTACACCTAAAACAAAAGTAGCAAGCATAGCACCAACTCTTGTCTTAATATGAGTTGCCGCCCATTTGCCAAAAGCGGCAGAACCGCCTGCTTTGTTTACAAGAGCAACAAGAACGCCAAGCTCTACAAGGAACACAAATATACCTGCTGTGTCGCTGACAGCTGAAATAAGTCCGTCATTGATAACAGCGTCCATTGTACCTAAGAAGCTGAACTTTGAGTAGAAAAGAGCACCGGTTACAATACCGATAAGCAGTGAGGAGTAAACCTCTTTTGTAATAAGTGCAAGACCGATTGCGATAACAGGCGGAACAAGTGCCCACGCTGTACCTTGTACTTCACCCTCGCCTGCACAGGTTTCACAGGTTGCCTCTGATGCTATACCTGTACCGTGACAGTCCATACAGGAAACGGTTCCCAGATAACCGCCGGATACTGCAGCATAAATCAGCAGACCAACAATTACAAGTGCCGCAACTGCAAGGACAATCTTCTTTGTTTTTGTCATGTTTGACCCTCCGTATTTATTTTTCAAACAAAAAAACCGTGGCTTATGTGCCACGGTCAAAAGTCAAGCAATCAACCAAAATAGCACTCCACCCCAAGGTGACAGTGTAATACATATTCTGTATTACCCCAGCTATCAACATCGGAAAATGTTTTCAAGCTTCGGCGGTGATTCCTTTCCCATACGGTATTTCCGTACCCTATATATGGTACTGATAAGCACCGCGCCTCTATTTTGTTTATATACAGATTATAACTATTTTCGGCATATAGTCAATTGTTTTTTTCAAAATTCCTTCAATAACCCTAAAAACAATAAAAATAGGCAAAGGGTTTGACCCCTCGCCTATAAAAACGACCGACAACATTATTATTTTATCAGATAAGCCCCTCTATTGTCAATACTTTTCCACATGTTCATAGTGCAGATATAACATATTCTACGTTTTATATTAAAAACTACTATTAACTTTGTACAATTTTCCATCTTGCAACCCCCTAAATCCTATGGTATATTATAGACAGAAAGGATGATACCAATGAAGAGGTAAGCACCCAAGGTAAAACTTAAAGGTTTACGATTAAATTCTTTTAAGACTTCAAAAAAATAAAGTACCAATAATAAAATAGTACAAAACCATCTGTAAAGTATAACAGATCAGAACCAAAAAGAAATTTACAAATCTAATTTTTCAAGGTTAAACAAAAGAAAGAAGTCAAAAAGAATTAGTCGGGAAGTCAAAAACTTCTAAAAACTTGAAAGTTAAACCAAGGGAAAGACAATGTCCCCTATCAAAGAAAATCCACACTCAAGTAAATCTCACTTACGAGAAAGAAAAGAAAAATGAAGTGGTAAGGAAAAATCAGAGAAAGAAGGACAAAGTCGAATCCGAAATCTGTAGAAATGAGAGGTAGCCAAAGATGTTAGATAATAAGAGTGAACAGAAATAACCCTTGACTGATGTGTAAAGAAACACGGTCAAGGGTTATTTCGCTTTTATAGGTTATTTCCTTTTATATGAGTGTATCCGCCACAAGGCGGATTTTTGTTTATCAGAACTTTGTAACAAGAGGAGCAAGCTTTCTTGCAATTTTATATATGGGAGTTTCAAGTTCTTTTTCTGCTTCTCTCAGTTTCTCCCTTATGGGAATATTCTGAGGGCAATGCTTCTCACACTTACCGCAACCGATACAGTTTGAAATTGAGGTGGGAGTTTTACGCAGAGCGGTGCACATAACATGCTCCTTCATTGCAGGGAACCACCCCTCCGCATACTTGCGGTTGTAGTGAGCAAAGGCACCTGGAATATCTACTTTTTTAGGACAGGGCATACAGTAACCGCAACCGGTGCATCCCACCTTCATTTTAGAATTAATAGATCTTAACACTCTTTGAAGCATTTCTTCATCTTCTGCAGTTAGTTCTCCTATCTGAGCTGTTGATGCTGTGCTTATATTATCCAGCACCATCTCCATACTGTTCATTCCTGAAAGCACTACAGTCACCTCAGGCTGATTCCACAGCCAACGGAAAGCCCACTGAGCAGGAGTGTATTGAGTCTTATAGCCTGAGAAAATCTCTTTAGCCTCAGAAGGTAATCGGCTTACAAGCTTACCGCCTCTGAGAGGCTCCATTATCATAACAGGCAAGCCCTTGCTGTTTGCATACTGAAGTCCTCTTCTGCCTGCCTGAGAATGCTCATCCATATAGTTATACTGAATCATACAGAAATCCCAATTGTATGCGTCTACAAGAGTACAGAACATATCTGTATTACCGTGGTAAGAAAAACCAATCTGACGGATAGCGCCGCTCTTCTTTTTTTCCTCTATCCAGTCAAGGATTCCTAAATCACACATACGCTTCCACGCAGAAACATCTGTAAGCATATGCATAAAATAATAGTCCACATAATCAGTCCTCAGCCGTCTGAGCTCCTCGTTAAAAATTTTGTCAAAACTCTCTCTGTTTTTCACCAGATAATGAGGCATCTTGGTGGCAATATGTATTTTATCCCGCACATTATTTTTCTCAAAAATCTCTCCTATGAGAGTCTCACTGCCGGGATAGATATAGGCTGTATCAAAGTAGTTGACTCCGCCCTCAATAGCCGCCATAACCTCTCGCTGTGCTTCCTCAAAATCCAACTTCCCCATTTTACTCTGAAAACGCATACAGCCAAAGCCAAGAACAGACAGTTTGTTTCCGTATTTATCAAGACGATAGTTCATAATTCACCTGCTGCAAAATAAAGTTAAACATATAGAAATTCAAATTGAACACTATAATCATAACATAACATACACACTTTAACAACACTAAACAGTTGAAAAAAACAAAGCTTCTTACTATAATATATTCATAAACCTTTCGGAGGAATATATGAAAGTAATTGCAAAAATACATACAGACTTCCCCACAAAATTCGGAATACCAAGACAAAGCGGACTGAGTACAAATGAAGCTGTGATAGTTTTTGAGCCTGAGTACCGTCAGGAGGAGTGTCTCAGAGGCATAGAAGAATACAGCCACCTGTGGCTTATCTGGGAATTCTCAGAGGTAAAAAATAAACAATGGTCACCTACTGTCAGACCTCCCAGACTTGGTGGAAACAAGCGTGTGGGAGTGTTTGCCACACGCTCACCCTTTAGACCTAATCCTGTGGGACTTTCCTGCGTAAAGCTTTTAAGAAAAGAAAAGACTGCACAGGGAACGGTACTATTGGTCTCGGGTGCAGATATGATGGACAACACTCCTATTTATGACATAAAGCCATACATTCCCTATGCAGACTGCCACCCTGAAGCACAAGGAAGTTTTGCAGAAAAACACAAGAATTACAGTCTGCAGGTAGAGTGTTGCGAGGAGCTTATGAGTCTTGTTCCCGAAAGCAAAAGGACTCCTCTTATGGAGATTTTAGCACAAGACCCCAGACCATCTTATATAGATAACCCTGATCGTGTATACGGATTCGAATATGCAGGATTTGAGATAAAATTCACCGTAAAAGATAAGACACTAAAAGTTACTGACATCAGTAAACTCTCGTAAACCGCATTTTATTTTTCTAATTCAGAATATAATCCCCAAGTGTATGCTAAAATCATTTGTCTTAGCATACACATTTTTTATGTTCAAAAAAACTTTTGTTATTTTTTTAACACAAAAAGCTGTAATTTACTGGATTTATGTAATATATCCGATTATTTCTTAAAAATTTATACATTTTATTGTAGACAATAACAGTATTTTGTGCTATTATTATGTTGTATGTAAAGTGGTATACATATATGTTATATGTATCTCCTTTTATTTCACAATACTATATTCCAAACTACAGGGAGGATATAATAATGCAAAAGAAATTAAGCACACTCCCCTTCTCCGGCACTCCGGAGCAGGAAGCAAAACTCATGGAAGTAATCAAAGCACACAAGGATGACCCCGGTGCAGTTATGCCCGTGCTCCAGAAGGCTCAGGACATCTACGGTTACCTTCCCATTGAAGTTCAGGCTATGATTGCTGAAGGTCTGAATGTTCCTATGGAAGAAGTATACGGTGTTTCCACCTTCTACTCTCAGTTCTCACTTACTCCCAAGGGCAAGTACACAATCTCTGTTTGTCTGGGTACTGCTTGCTACGTTAAGGGCTCAGGCGATATCTTTGACAAGCTTTCTGAGCGTCTTGGCATCGGCTCTGAGGAATGCACACCTGACGGTAAGTTCTCTCTGACAGCATGCCGTTGCATCGGTGCTTGCGGTCTGGCTCCTGTTCTCACAATCAATGAGGAAGTTTACGGCAGACTGACAGTTGACGATGTAGACGATATTCTCGCAAAGTATATGAATTGATTTTCACTCCTTCATAATGAGTGATTACTCCGCAAACTATCAGAAGGAAGTACAGCTATGAAAATAAGTGCTATAAAAGAACTGCTAAGTGCAGAGGTTGCCTGCTGTGAGGAAAACCTTGACAGTCATGTTTACTCTGCTTGCGGCAGCGATATGATGAGCGATGTTCTGGCTTTTGTAAAAGACCAGGCAGTTCTGCTCACAGGTCTTGTAAATTCTCAGGTCATCCGCACTGCCGAGATGATGGATATGGTTTGTATTGTTCTGGTGCGTTCCAAGCTGCCTACACCTGAAATGATTGAACTTGCACAGGAAAGCGGTATCGTTATACTTACTACCAAAACACGTATGTATGATGCCTGCGGTATTCTGTACAGCAACGGTCTGGTAGGCAACAAGGTGAAAGAATGAGCGAGCAGTTATTATTCACTTTTGATGTTGACGGAGACGACTTTACCTCTGCAGGTCAGGCATCCTCTCAGGTAAAGAGAAACTTAAGGCAGCTGGGAATTTCTCCCGATATTATCAAAAGAGTTTCAATTGCTATGTACGAGGGCGAAATCAACATGGTTATCCACGCAGGCGGCGGCACAGCCGATGTTGCAGTAACCGAAGAGTTCATTGAGATTATTCTCAAAGACCAAGGCCCCGGCATCAAAGATATTGAACAAGCTATGCAGGAAGGCTTCTCCACAGCACCTGACGATGTCCGTTCACTGGGCTTCGGTGCTGGTATGGGTCTTCCTAATATGAAACGCTACTCTGACTATATGAACATTGAGTCAGAAGTCGGAGTCGGCACAACCATTACAATGAGAGTTAATCTCCCTATGTAAATTACTTTTTTTGAGAGAGGCAGGTGAATGACAGTTGAACAATTACGAGCATTCCGTTTGTCTTGATGTAAACAAATGCATCGGTTGTACCACCTGTCTGCGTCACTGCCCTACTCAGGCAATACGCATTAAAGACGGTCACGCTGTTATTAATCAGGCACGTTGTATTGACTGCGGAGAGTGCATAAAATGCTGTCCTAAGAAAGCAAAAAAGGCTGTATGCAACACCTTACAGGATTTAGATAAATTCAAGTATAGAATTGCACTGCCTGCACCTACACTCTACGGTCAGTTTGAAAATCTTGAGGACGTAAACTACATTCTTGAGGGCTTGCTTAATATCGGTTTTGACGATGTGTTTGAAGTAGCTACTGCCGCAGAGCTTGTGTCTGCTTACACACGGCTTTACTTAAAGCGTGAGGACATAAAGAAGCCTGTTATCAGCTCAGCCTGTCCTGTGGTACTCAGACTTATTTGTTTGAGGTTCCCATCTCTTAAAGAAAACATTATGCCTATGCTGCCTCCTATGGAGATTGCGGCACTAATGGCAAGGAACAAAGCAAAGGAAGAACACCCCGAGCTTAATGACGAAGAAATCGGCGTGTGCTTCATCTCTCCTTGTCCTGCTAAGGCAAGCTATGTAAAGAACGGTTTCGGCGAATATAAAAGTCAGGTTGATGCTGTGGTATCCATAAGCGACATTTACTTCCAGCTTATAAACGCAATGAAACACTCCGAGAATGTTATGCCTATATCCAATTCAGGAAGAATCGGTATCGGCTGGGCATCCTCAGGCGGTGAAGCAACAGCACTTTTAAACGATGCGTATCTTGCCGCTGACGGTATTGAGAATGTAAACCGCATTCTTGATGAAATTGAAAACGACACCATTCCTCCCCTTGAGTTCATTGAACTCAACGCCTGCACAGGCGGTTGCGTGGGCGGAGTGCTTACTATGCAGAATCCTTTTATTGCAAAAGCGAAGCTTCAGACATTGAGAAGATATCTGCCTGTTTCTCAGGCAAGTCTTCCCAAAGACAAAAGTCAGGACATCCCCGACTACTATCTCTTCAATGAGCTTCCCACTTATTACCCTATCTCCAGACTCAGCTCCAGCATGACTGAAAGTATGCGGATGATGTCAGAAATCCAGAAGCTCAGGGGTGAGCTTCCCGGCATTGACTGCGGTGCCTGCGGTGCTCCTACCTGCAGAGCCTTTGCGGAAGATGTGGTAAAGGGTACTGCAAACATAAAGGACTGCACAATTATGTACAGAAGCGAACTGCTTCAATACCTTGACTCAAAGGGTGATGAAAGTGACAGTTGATGAACTGTGTGCTACCGAAGGTTTTTCTCCTGTTGTTATATGTAACGGCGACACCCCTATTGAAGGCGTATACATAGGAGATTTATTAAGCTGGGTTATGGGCAGAGCAAGCGAGAATGAAGCATGGATAACCATTATGTCAAACATCAACATTCTTGCAGTTGCAACGCTCTCTGATGTTGCGTGCATTATTCTTGCCGAAGGCGTAAAGCTTGATGAAGATGTAAAAAACGCCGCAGAACAGAAAGGCATTAACGTTATTTCTACAGAAATGTCTGCTTATGATATAGCGGTAGCTCTGAGCAAAGCCCTTTGATATGAACAAATATTATTACGATTTTCACGTTCACTCCTGTCTAAGCCCCTGCGGAGATGACGAAAGCACACCAAACTCAATCGCAGGAATGGCTACGCTGAACGGGCTGAATGTTGTGGCACTTACTGACCACAACACCTGCCGCAATTGCCCCGGCTTCTTCGGTGCGGCAAAACGGCACGGTATCATCCCCATAGCAGGTATGGAGCTGACTACAGCTGAGGATATACACATTGTCTTCCTCTTTGAAAAATTAGAGGACGCAATGGAGTTTGACAAAGAAATTGCCACACGGCGTATTCTCTTTGAAAACAGAGTGGATATCTACGGCGAGCAATACATTATGAACTCAGAAGATGAGGTCATCGGTACAGAAAAACATCTTCTCTCCAATGCAACTACAGTCACAGTTGAGGAGTGTCCTGCACTTGCAGAGAAATTCTCAGGTATCTGCTACCCCGCACATGTGGATAGGCAGGCAAACGGCATTATTGCCACCTTGGGTATCTTCCCTGACATCAAAGGTTTTAACTGCTGTGAATTTCACGACAAGGACAAGATAGAAGAATACGCAGAAAAGTTCCCCTTAATCAGAGAAAAAAAGATTCTTGTTTCCTCTGATGCCCACTACCTGTGGGATATGCGGGATGAAAATGATTTTTTTCTTATTGATGACGAGCCTTACAGCTCTGAGCTTGTAAGGAAAAAGATTTTTGAACTCTTAGGGTGAGGCTATGAAAGAAATTTCACTGAACATTCTGGATATAGCAAAAAACTCCACCAAGGCGAAAGCAACACTTACCACCATTACCATTAATGAAACTGAGGACATTCTCACACTCATTATAAGTGATGACGGCTGCGGTATGGATGAGGAAACTGTGAGAAATGTCAGTGACCCCTTCTATACCACAAGAACCACCAGAAAGGTGGGAATGGGAATTCCGCTTCTCAAACTCTCTGCAGAGCAGACAGGCGGAAGCTTTGAGATAAAATCAAAACCTCAGAACAAGTTCCCAGACAATCACGGCACTGTGGTAACTGCCATATTCAATAAAAAACACATCGACTTCACTCCTCTGGGTGATGTGACAGGCTCGATTGTCACTCTGATTCAGGGCGACCCACAGGTTGACTTCCTCTTTACGCACACAATGCCAAAAGGAGAAGTTAGTCTGGACACAAGAGAGCTCAGAGAAGTTCTGGGGGATGTTCCCCTTGATACCTTTGAGGTAATAATGTGGATTACCGAAAACTTAAACGAGCAGTATGCAGAAATAAATGCTCTGTAATTTTTGGTTTCCATAACTTTATACAGGAATTAATTAATACATTATTATATAATTAATTTATATTCTATATCAGAAAGGAAAATAAATATGAAGTCATTAGCAGAACTCCAGGCAATCAAAGAAAAAATGCAGAACAAAGTTGCTCTGCGTGAAGGCTCAGGAGAAATGAGAGTTGTTGTAGGTATGGCTACCTGCGGTATCGCAGCAGGTGCACGCCCTGTACTCTCCACCTTTGTTGAGGAGGTAGCAGCAGCTGACCTTACAGGCAAGGTTACAGTTTCTCAGACCGGTTGTATCGGTATCTGTCAGTTCGAGCCCGTTGTTGAGGTTTTTGAGGCTGACAAGGAGAAGGTTACTTATGTAAAAATGACTCCCGAAAAAGCAAAGAGGGTAGTCGAGGAACATATCAAAGGCGGCAAGGTTGTTGCAGAGTACACCTTCGCCAGCGAAAACGCATAATCGGAGGTTTGATTTATGATTCGTTCACATGTTCTTATCTGCGGCGGTACAGGTTGTACTTCCTCAGGTAGCCTGAAAATTCAGGATGAATTCGTAAAAGCCCTTGAGGCAAACGGACTCACCGATGAGGTTAAAATCGTAATGACCGGTTGCTTCGGTCTTTGCGCACTGGGTCCTGTTGTTATCATTCATCCCGAGGGCACATTCTACAGCCGTGTTACACCTGAGGATGTAGCAGAAATCGTTTCTGAGCATCTTCTCAAGGGTAGAGTTGTTGAGCGTCTTGTATACGCTGACACAGGCGAAGAAGCAGCAGAGGCTATTGCTAATGTTTCTCTTAATGACACAGCTTTCTACAAGACACAGCAGCGTGTAGTTCTCCGTAACTGCGGTGTTATCGACCCCGAGGACATCAATGAATACATTGCCATGGATGGTTATCAGGCTCTTGGTAAGGTACTTACAGAGATGACTCCTGACGAGGTTATTCAGGTTGTTCTTGACTCAGGTCTTCGCGGCCGTGGCGGCGGCGGCTTCCCCACAGGCAGAAAGTGGGCACTGACTGCTCCCAACAAGGCTCCTCAGAAATACGTTGTATGTAACGCTGACGAAGGCGACCCCGGTGCATTCATGGACCGTTCCGTTCTTGAGGGCGACCCCCACTGTATCATCGAGGCTATGGCTATTGCAGGTTATGCTATCGGTGCAACTCAGGGTTATGTTTACGTTCGTGCAGAGTACCCCATCGCTGTTAAGCGTCTCCAGATCGCTATTGATCAAGCAAGAGAGCTGGGTCTTCTGGGTAAGGACATCTTTGGCTCAGGCTTTGACTTTGACCTTGACATCCGTCTTGGTGCAGGTGCTTTCGTTTGCGGTGAGGAAACTGCTCTGATGACTTCCATCGAGGGTAACCGCGGTGAGCCCCGTCCCCGTCCCCCCTATCCTGCAGTTAAGGGTCTTTACGGCTGTCCCACAGTTGAAAACAACGTAGAGACATTTGCAAATATTCCTCAGATTATCCTTAAGGGTGCAGATTGGTTTGCATCTATGGGTACTGAGAAGTCCAAGGGTACTATGGTATTCGCTCTTGGCGGGAAGATTGAGCACACAGGTCTTGTTGAAATCCCCATGGGTACTACTGTTCGTGATATCGTTTACGAAATCGGCGGCGGTATTCCCGGCGGCAAGCAGTTCAAGGCAGCTCAGACAGGCGGTCCTTCCGGCGGATGTATCCCTGCACGTCTTATTGACACTCCCGTTGACTACGATAACCTGACAGCTATCGGCTGTATGATGGGTTCAGGCGGTCTTATCGTTATGGATGAGGACACCTGTATGGTTGATATGGCTAAGTTCTTCCTTGAGTTCACAGTTGACGAGTCCTGCGGTAAGTGTACTCCCTGCCGTATTGGTACAAAGAGACTCCTTGAGATGCTCAACCAAATTGTATCAGGTAACGGTACTCTGGAGCTTATTGACGAGATGGAGAAGCTCTGCTACTACATCAAGGACAACGCTCTGTGCGGTCTGGGACAGACAGCTCCCAACCCCGTTCTCTCTACTCTGAACTTCTTCCGTGACGAGTACATCGCTCACGTTGTTGATAAGAAGTGTCCTGCAGGCGTATGTAAGTCACTCACATCCTACAACGTTGTTGCTGACAAGTGTAAGGGCTGTACAGCCTGTGCAAGAGTTTGTCCTGTTGGTGCAATCTCCGGCAAGGTTAAGGAGCCTCATGTAATTGACCAGTCCAAGTGTATCAAGTGCGGAGCTTGTATGGAGAAGTGCAAGTTCGGTGCAATTGTTAAAGAATAAGAGAAAGGAGAAACTACTATGGAAATGATCAACATTAAAATCAATGGTATGCCTTTCTCTGTTGAGAAGAACACAACCATTCTTGATGCATGCCGTCAGTTCGGCATCAGAATTCCCACACTGTGCTATCTGCGTGAAATCAACGAAATCGGCGCTTGCCGTATGTGCGTAGTTGAGGTTAAGGGTGCAAGAAGCCTTGTTGCTGCTTGTGTATTCCCCATTGACAGAGAAGGCACAGAAATCTTCACAAACACTCCCAAAGTTCAGGAAGCAAGAAAAACTACTCTTGAGCTTATCCTCTCTAACCACGACAAAAAGTGTCTTAGCTGTCCTCGAAGCAACAACTGTGAGCTTCAGGCTCTTTGTAAGGAATACGGTATTGAGGACGAAGACCGCTTTGCAGGTGATAATCCTGTTCTGCCTATCGACACTTCTACAGCTCACCTTGTACGTAACAACAACAAGTGTATCCTCTGCCGCCGTTGCGTAGCAGCTTGTAAGGAACAACACGTTGGCGTTATCGGTGCTAACCACAGAGGCTTTGACTCAACAATCGGCTGTGCATTTGACCAGAATCTTGCTGATGTACCCTGTGTATCCTGCGGTCAGTGTACTGTAGTTTGTCCCACAGGTGCTCTGGTTGTTAAGGATGAGACAACTAAGGTATTCGAGGCTATTGCAGACCCCGAGAAGGTTGTTATCGTTCAGACTGCTCCTGCAGTAAGAGCTGCCCTTGGCGAGGAGTTCGGTCTGCCTATGGGCACAAACGTAGAGGGCAAGATGGTTGCCGCTCTCAGACGCCTCGGCTTTGATAAGGTATTCGATACTAACTTCGGTGCAGACCTTACAATCGTTGAGGAAGGCACAGAGTTCATCCACCGTGTAAAGAACGGCGGTGTTCTCCCCATGATTACTTCCTGCTCACCCGGTTGGGTTAAGTTCTGCGAGCACTACTATCCCGACCTTCTGCCCAACCTCTCCACCTGTAAGTCTCCCCAGCAGATGACAGGTGCTATCATCAAGAGCTACTATGCTGAGAAGGAAGGCATCGATCCCAAGAACATCGTAAGCGTTTCTGTAATGCCCTGTACTGCTAAGAAGTTCGAGCACAAGCGTGACGACGAAGGCAGAGACGGTATTCAGGATGTAGATATCGTAATCACAACAAGAGAGCTTGCTGATATGATAAAGCGTGCAGGTCTCCAGTTCACAGCTCTTCCTGATGAAGAGTACGATCCCGCTCTGGGTCTCTTTACTGGTGCTGCTGTTATCTTCGGTGCAACAGGCGGCGTTATGGAAGCTGCTCTGCGTTCAGTTGCTGATATCCTCACAGGTGAAGAGCTTGAGCAGATTGACTACACAGAGGTAAGAGGCACTGAGCCCATCAAGTATGCAACATACAACGTTGCAGGTATGGAAGTTAAGGTTGCTGTTACATCCGGTCTTTCCAATGCTGCAAAGCTTCTTGATGACATCCGTGCAGGCAAGGCAGACTATCAGTTTGTTGAGATTATGTGCTGTCCCGGCGGTTGCGTAAACGGCGGCGGTCAGCCCATCGTTCCTGCTGAGGTTAGAAACTACACAGACATCCGTGCAGAGCGTGCAAAGGTTCTCTATGCTGAGGATGCAGGTCTCCCCTTAAGAAAATCTCATGAGAGCCCTGTAGTTAAGAAACTCTACGAGGATTACCTTGGCGAGCCCGGCGGCCACAAGGCACATGAGCTGCTTCATACAACCTACGTTGAGAGAAAGAAGTATTAATTTACTGAAGCTCAGAACAAAGGTTAACTCATAAACAACACAGAGCCGATACCACTTAGGTATCGGCTCTTTTTGTGCTCTGATAATTTTACAGAGAAAAGCAGCCGACTTTCTCGGTCGGCTGTTTGTGCTATTTACTTTTTCTTATCAGAAGCCTATATTGAATCTGTCAGCAAGTCCTGCGATGTACTTCTGAATCATGGTTGCATCCTTTATATTAACATCTGTATCTCCGTCAACATCTGAAAAATCAAGTGCAGTATGACTCATTTCCTCAAGTTCTGCTGTATACTTCTGAATTAGTGTAGCATCCTTGATGGTAATAATACCATCTGCGTCCGCATCTCCGACAATACCATCATCAAGATTAACAAACTTAAAGCCCATCTCCTGTGCGTACTTCTCTGAAAATGTGCCCTCACAACCGTAGATTGTGAACCCATCGTATTTTTCTACAGGTGCTTCCATACCGAAATATGTACCGAATGCCTCAGAGCCGATTTCGTCAATGCTTGCAGAAAGTGTAACAGTTTTGAGGTTAGGACAACTGATGAATGCTCTTGTGCCGATTTCTGCATTACCTTCGATAACTAAAGAAGTGAGTTTACTTGCACAGAAAGCAAAGTTACCTACGTACTCTACTGTTTCGGGAATAACCAATTTATCAATACTGCAAGCAAAGAAGGAATAGTCACCTATTACTTTTATACCCTCAGGGAAAACCACATCGGTAATGTTTTCGATATACTCAAATGCACCGTCTGCAATAACAGTTGTACCGTCTTTGATTACAACTTCACTCAAATCAGAATTCGGTCCGTTATATCCAAGCAACGCATTGTTAAGATATACCATACTATCAGGGCTGGATTCATACCAAGGAGTATCTTTAAAAACTTCGCTTCCGATTTCGTCAAGAGTTCCGTTATAGGTTACATCCTTAAGCTTAGAGCATTCACTGAAAGCACTGCCATCGATTACTGTAATGCTATCGGGAATAACAACCGATTCCAGAGCAGAGCAATAAGAGAATGTGTCAATTCCAATTTTTGCCATTCCCTTAGGAATAATAACAGAAGTAAGATTCCTACAGGATGAAAAAGCACCTTCCATATTCTTTACAGAGAGAGGAATCTCTATACTCTCAACACCTGTAGATCTAAAAGAATAGTCCATAGTTTCAATATTTTTAGGCAGAGTTATGTTTTTGAGATTTTTACAATCCTCAAAAGCTCCAAATCCGATGTGTGTAATTGAATCTGAGAACTTAACAGAAGTAAGATTCTCGCAATTTGCGAATGTATAACTACCTATATACTTCATTGTATCAGGGAACACAACGCTTGCTATTCTTTCGGAATCTTCAAAGGTGTTAGAGCCGATTCTCTCTGCTCCCTCTTTAAATACAAGCTCTGTGCCATAATTTATTTTGCCTTTGTAGCCGATAACATAGCTGTCAATGTACATAATACCCTCGGGCTGAGCCTCATACCAGGCTGTAAAATCGAATGTTCCTTTACCTTCTATGTCCAGTTCACCGTCTTCAGACAGGTTAATTTCATCAAGAGAAGTGCATCCGCGGAAAGCATACTCTTTGATTGCTTTTACACTTGCAGGAATTGTAATCTCTGTAAAAGATTCGCACGCAGCAAACGCACTTTCACCGATTGTTTCAACTGTGTCGGGAATTACAATACCGCCGAGAGCCTTACAGCCTAAAAAAGCATTATCATCAATCAGAGTAACGCCTGTAGGAATTTCAATATCAATAAGACTTGAACACTCCGAAAAAGCACCATAACCGATTGTTTCAAGAGTTGAGGGCAGGACTACTTTCTCAAGATTTTTACAATTCATAAAAGACTTATGTTCAATTAATCTTACGCCTTCTTCAACAACAACGGATTCTATTGCAGGGTTGCCGCTGTATGCTCCGCTCATAACTGAAATTACCTTTTTGCCATCAATGGTAGCAGGGACAACAACATCTGCCTCGTCGGTTGAGCAGGAGTATATTGAGGCGGTACCATCACCCCATAGAATATACTCGTAGTTTTCAAACTTTATAAGCTGATTCTGTGCGGCACTCACACTCAGAGGCATAACACAGACAGAGCCTATAAGAAGCAGAAGCACCAGCATCATACTTAACATACTCTTCCAAGTTTTCACATTCATCTCTCCTTTTATATTTTATCAGCAAGTATCATCACTGATACTGTCTATTTTAATAGTACTCTCCATTGCAAATAATGTCAATTATTTATTATTCCAAAAAATCAGAGCTCCGCATGTGTACTATTCACAAGATATATTCAAAGTCTGTTATACATATAATTATAGGTCAGTTTCACCCTATTGTCAATAGGTCAGTTTGACATAATATCAATAGAGGTGATTTTGTGAACAGACTAAAAGAACTCAGACAAGAACGTGGATTTACACAAATAAAAATGCAGATGCTTACAGGTATAGACCAAAGCGATTACTCTAAAATAGAAACAGGAAAAAGATATTACACCTTCGAGCAGTGTGTAAAAATCGCCACCGCTCTCGGTACAAGCATGGACTACCTTGCAGGACTTACTGATGAAAAAAAGCCCTACCCCAGAACAAAGAAATCAAAAGAAAATTGACAAGAATCAAGCAGTACCAAAGGTTATCTCCGATACTGCTCTTTTTCTGCTGTTAATAAATTATAAATATTTATTTTAATTCTCGGCAGGCTCAAACCAAGCATCATAAACATAGAACTCCTTAGTTTCGCTGTTATATTTAAGAACTGTAATTGCACTGCCTACATAGTCTGCATGTCCGTTAATACAGGTGTACTGTCTGCATACAATTTCGCTTATTCCGTCATTGTCCATATCCTCAGGCTCAAACCGATTGAAACTATCTACCCACAAAGAAGCATTCCTTAAGTCGCCGTCATCGTTATACCACCACTGTGTGAAATATGCTTCATTCTCACGAATAACCTCAAAGGTTGTGGTATATCCTGTAAAAGCATTATCAATTCTAAGCATATGATTTTCAAGTAAAGTGCAATCAAAGCCTGTGTTAAAATACTTGCTTTCCTTATCGTAGGATGTAAAAATCTCTTTGATTTCACTATCTGTAAAATCATACACACGAGACAAATACTGTCCTGCACCACCGGACATTCCTTTTGTTTCCTGCAGAAGTATCTCTTTGTCCTTATCTCCGTCAATGTCAGCAAAATAGAGAATTGCACCCATTGAGGCAGGACTGTTATATTCCTCAGGAGTCAGGTCTTTTGCATATATTTTATCATCAACTGTAACAAGCATATAATAATCAGATGTACTTCTATTGCCGCCATATCTGTCATCTGCAATAAGATAAACAGCACCTATTGTTTCGGTATCAAGGAGCATTCTTTCGCTAACCTGTCTTATGTATACATTTTCAAGTCCCAACTCGGGAATATCAATCCGAAGCATAGTATCGGCATTGAATTCACTTTCTGATGATATAAGCTCCTGATGGTCACGATAAAACTCATCTCTGGAAGATAAGTTTTTATTAATATCATGCTCTGTATAATTTGTGGTTTCTGTTGTATCACCACCACAGGCAAAAAGGCTGAGCATCAACACCAAAACTAACAAAACACTACCTAACTTTTTCATAGCAAACTTCTCCTTAAAGATACATTTAATACCACACTTGTCTACTCCAATAATATAATCTGTTTTCTATACTGTCAATTCATTTATATTACAATTTTTCTAATATTTGTTTGTGCATTAACACAATAAAAAAACAGCCTCAGGGGATAGTTTCCTCTGAGGCTGTTTTAATAATATTTACTTATCTGTAAGAGGGGCTTTTGTAGATTGCAATTGTGTTGCTTGCGGTTTTCCAGAGGGTATATCCCTCTTTTTCAAGCAATGGAACTGCATCGTTATAAACCTCCGAATTTATACGCAGGACTACGAAGTCATAGCGGTCAGGCTCAAGGAGAGCTGTTTTGTCTGCGTTAATATCGTTTTTATCGAAGATATAAATTTCCTTTCGGTCACAAAGGTGAGACACAAAGACTGAGTCACCACCTACCACTGCAGTTTCAGGGATAGTATCAAGGGTGTCCTCTATCTGTGTGTAATGAGCCTTGTGCTCCGTGTAATAATTATAGTAGAAGGTGTTATACGTCTCTATACCGGCAAAGAACACAAAGGATGCCACAAAAACAAGGATAGGAATATTCCTACGCAGATTCTGACTCATATCATCTATGTTAATTACTGTCATAAATATGAGCAGTGTTGCCGGGCCAAAGATATACTGGTAACCAATCTGACCTGCGTACTGATAATAAGCACCTACAACAAGATTTGTTACTATGAAAGGAACCATCAGCAAAAAGCGGTGTATCTTCTTTGTAAAGAAAGGCAGGAAGAGAAGAGGAAGCATAACCTGTACAAGGAAAGGCAAAGTAGCTTCTGTTACAAGGGTACTGAAAAGATAACCGGGATTTCTCAGGGAGTTAATCAGAACATCTACCATACCTTCGTTTCTTTCGAGCATCAGATGTCCAAATCTCCAATAGGTCATATTCTGACCGTCACCGTTTTCTGTAAGCCACTTGGTAATAAACAACATATAAGCTCCGCTGAGAACTGTGAGAACGAGGCCGTGGAAACGCTTTTTATCGCCTTTATTCTCAAAGAAAGCATAGAGACCAATGCAGATTATAAACAAAGGTGCATCCTCTTTAACAAGGCAGGTAAGAACCGAGAAAACGTAAAATGGAATGTAACGCTTGGTATCCATAGCCCACAGAGTCCACATAAGGAGAGTAGGCAGAAAAGCGTTCTCGTGGAAATCATAGAAGCAAGGTGCAATGAGTACAATACTGAACACATAGGAAAGCCCTAAAGCAAGCATTGCAAGACCCTTGAAATTACGGTTTTTAAGAATTAGCATCAAGGGAACAATTCCGCCCATTGAGAATACCGCCTGAAGCACAAGGAGGGTTTCTTCATAGGGGAAAATTTTGAAGATAGGAACAAAGAGATAGAAGATGTAAGATGAATGGACTTTGAAATGTGACATAAGCACATCTCTCTCACAGCTATTTACAGCAGTCAGGTTCTCAGCAAGAGAATTAAAGCTCTGCACAAACAAGCCGAAATCCACCGCACCTGTCATAAACAAATAGTGGTGACAGATTGAACACACAGCTATGTACACCGTCATTATCAGTGCCGCAATCAAACCTCCAACACCATACACCCACCAAGGTCTTTTCTCAAAAAAGCCGTGAGCTTTAAACTTGCTCAGAGCATAAGCCACAATCACAAGAGAAACAAGTGCCGTGCCGATAGTTGCGTAAACATTGTTCTGCATATAAAGCAGCTTCCAGTCAAAAAACAAAACCGAAGCAACAGTACAAATCGGGTCAATTACCCGAAGCTTCTCAGGCAAGAGCAGATGAACAAGAGTAAGCGCAAGAATTATGCCCAACACAGACAGTACCACAAAAGTAAAATCCACCTGTGCTATGTAATCCTTGGCATCTCCAAGAGGATTAAAACCATCCTTTTTAAGAACCGCAATCACTACTCCCGACACCATAAAAAATGCCGTGAAAATTCTAAGCAAAAGCATCTGAGGTAATCCGCACATATTAAGAATTTTCTGAAGCTTTGAGAAAAACGTCTTATCTTTCAGCGTTTTCATTTTGCATCTCCTTTTCTAAAAAAACTCACATAATACTATATATTTTTTATGATACAATTTAAGAGCTCTTTTGTCAATAACAGGTCTATGCAAAAGGACAGCACAGCAAGTAAGATTTGTTATTACTTGCTATGCTATAAATTACATATTGTTTTGCTGTGCCTGCTTTGCAAACTCTGTGTTCAGGGAGTCTGTATCTGCAGGCTTTACAGGATTTGTTGCACTGGGCGGACAAACCTCGCTTTGCACCACGTCTACAATCATACCGTGGTCAAACTTCTTGTTCTCTCCCGCAGGTACTTCTTCAGGAAAACGAGAAGGTCTTTTATCTTCTTTCATATTATCACCTTTTTACTCTTTTATTTGGCAATAATATTATTTACAGACAGCTTTAACTTATTGACGGAAATATATACCTGAGTTTGTTTAGCTTTTCTTTTTGAATATTATATATTAACAGGTTAAATGTTTGTAAAAAAGAGAAAAAAAGAAAAATAATCATTGTATTTTCCATAGAAAAGTTGTAATATAGACACAGTTTATATAATGGATTAATATGTATAAAAAACAAAGGAGATTGCTATGAAGATTATCATTGTCGGTTGCGGCAAGGTGGGAGAAGCGCTTATTTCAAGCCTTGTCAAAGAGGACCACGAGGTTGTTGCCGTTGATAAGAATGAAAAGAAAATTTCCGAAATCAATAATATATACGATGTTATGGGTGTTCACGGCATCGGAACAGACTGCGAGGTTCTCAGCTCAGCAGGAGTGGACAAGGCGGATATGTTCGTTGCTGTTACAGGCTCTGACGAAATGAATATGCTCGCCTGCTACATTGCAAAGACACTGGGTGCTCAGAACACCATTGCAAGAATACGTGACCGTGCTTACAACGAAAAGAACTTGGGCTTTCTCCAGCACGAGCTGGGACTTTCTATGTCTATTAACCCTGAAAGATTTTCAGCTTATGATATATACAATGTTTTGAAGCTGCCCTCAGCAGTTCATATTGAGACCTTTTCAACCCGTAATTTTGAGATTATTGAGCTGGTACTCAAGGAGGATTCTCCTCTTTCAGGCTTCAAGATTATGGATTTAAGAAAGCATCAAAGTGCAAAATTCCTTATTTGTGCTGTTCAGCGTGGTGATGACTTATTCATCCCTGACGGTAACTTTGAGCTTAAGGGCGGAGACAAAATTGCTCTTACAGCCGCCCCAACAGAAATACTCAAGCTTCTGAGAAGCCTCAAAATCACCAGAAAGCAAGCTAAGAATGTTATGATTTTAGGCGGCAGCCGTACTGCCTACTATCTTTCGAAGATGCTCCTTGCCTCAGGCAGTGCAGTTACTATAATAGATAAAGACCCCGTAAGATGCCACGAGCTTGAGGATGCCCTGCCCGGTGCTAACATAATCCTTGGTGACGGTGCACAGCAGGAGCTTCTCAACGAAGAGGGACTTTCTAATATGGATGCCTTTATATCTCTGACAGGTATTGATGAAGAAAACATCCTTCTCTCCTACTACGCCGCCGCCAATAACGTGCCCAAGGTTATTACCAAGGTAAACCGTCAGGAATTTGTAACCCTTGCTACTAAACTGGGACTCGATACCATTGTATCCCCCAGACGCACAATCTCTGATGTTATTGTGAGATATGCAAGAGCCCTGCAGAATTCTGTTGGAAGCAACGTTGAAAAGCTATACAAGATTATGGACGGCAACGCAGAAGCACTGAAGTTTAACGTTCAGGCTGAATTTAAATATATCAACATTCCTCTGAAGGAAATCAAGTTCAAAAAGAACATCCTTATTGCAGGTATACTGCGTAACCGCAAAGCCATTGTCCCCACAGGTGACGATGTTATCCTCCCGGGTGACAAGGTTATTGTTATCGGCACAGGTCACATACTCTACGACCTTGCAGATATCATTGCATAACGAGGTATCTTTATGAACAGAAGAATGGTACTGAACACATTGGGGCATATTGCACTTGCAGAAGCGGCACTCCTTGCACTGCCTTTAATAGTGTCTTTCATTTACAAGGAAGCCTGTGTATGGAGTTTCCTTATAACCATAGGAATCTGCCTTGGGGTAGGACTACTGCTTAAGTTCACTTCACGACCCGGTACTAAGGTAATTTACGCAAAAGAAAGCTTTGCTATTGTTACCTACGCTTGGCTTATGATGGCAGGCTTTGGTGCTCTTCCCTTTGTAATAAGCGGAGAGATACCTTCTTATATAGACGCTTTTTTTGAAACTGTCAGCGGATTTACTACTACAGGTGCTTCAATTCTCACTGATGTTGAGGCTATGAGTAAGGGGCTTTTGTTCTGGCGAAGCTTCACTCACTGGATTGGCGGTATGGGCGTGCTTGTGTTTGTAATGGCACTTATCCCCAATATTTCTGACCGCTCTATTCACATTATGCGTGCAGAAATGCCCGGTCCTGAGGTTGGCAAGCTCCTGCCTAAAGCCAGAGATACTGCAAAAATTCTTTATCTTATCTACATTGTTCTGACCGCCGTGGAGATTGTATTGCTCCTTGCAGGAGGCATGCCCCTCTTTGACAGCGTTGTACACGCATTTGGCACAGCAGGTACAGGCGGATTTGGTGTAAAGGGCGACAGTATTGCAGGCTACAGCCCCTATCTGCAGTGGGTTATTGCAATATTTATGCTTGTATTTGCACTGAACTTTAATCTTTTCTATCTTGTACTTGTAGGCAAAATCAAGGCGGTGCTCAAAAGCACTGAGCTGTGGTGCTTTGTTATAATAGTATTACTGAGTATAGGCATTATTGCGATAAATATCTACAAGATGTACGACGGTATTGAAGAAGTGCTGAGAATGACTACCTTTCAGGTGTCATCAATTATATCCACCACAGGCTATGCCACCACAGACTTTGATTTATGGCCCGGACTTTCCAAGGCTGTGCTGATGCTTCTGATGGTAATCGGCGGATGTGCAGGCTCAACAGCAGGCGGTCTGAAGGTTTCCAGAGTAATTCTGCTTATTAAATCCGTACTGAGAGAACTGAAAAAACTCCTCCACCCTCGTTCTGTCAGAATTGTAAAGCTTGATGGCAAACGTGTGGACGAGCAAACTCTCAGCGGTACAGCCTCCTACTTTGTTATCTATGTTATGATGGTTATCGGCATATTTATTCTGCTAAGCATAGAGCCTTTTACCATTGAAACTAACCTGAGTGCAACCCTTGCCTGCTTCAACAATATAGGACCGGGATTTGCGACAGTAGGTCCTACTGCAAGCTATGCAGAATACTCAGGCTTCTCCAAATTACTTCTAAGCCTTGCAATGCTTATGGGCAGACTTGAGATTTTCCCACTGATACTGGGACTCAATCCCTTTATTTGGAAGAAACGATAATTCCTGAGCAAAATACAATACAAAAAATAACCACCCGAAGCTCTAGAAAAACTTCGGGTGGTTATTTATAGTTTATATATTAAGTTAGTTTGCAGTTCAGATATTGAGCATAACAAGTGCTACGAGTATTGCACAGACTGCTATTATCTGTCTCACTGTAAGCTTTTCCTTAAACACTGCCATGCCTACCAGTGTTACAACCAGTATAGTTCCAACACTGAAGGTAGGATATGCTACAACAGCAGGTACTGTGTTCAGGGACAAAAGCAAAAACTTTGCGGAAAAAAAGTTGGGAACACCGATAAGGCAACCGTAAAGAATTTCTTTACCGCCTATACGTTGCCTTTTTATATGCATAAGAATTATACACAGAACAAAGGCAACTAAAAAGGTATAAAACAAAAACTGCGAGGAAAGGGACACAGGTCCTACCTCCTCATACACCTTGCTCATAGCATCTGCAGAACCGCCCATAAGCAACAAAAATACCAATCCCAACCCCATACGGGTATTTGATGAGTCTGTTTGCAGATTTATAAGAATAATTGCACCGATAGCAATGCAGAAACCGATTATCTGCAGAACTGTGGGGATTTCGCCAAATACTAGAATTGATAACACCAAGGGCACCAACAACCCAAGCTTCATAAAGACAGACGAAAGAACCACACCGTTGTTCTTTACGCTCTTCTGAAAAAGCACAAAGCTTAACAGATACAGTGCTCCGTTAATTGTACCAAGCCCCAGTGCCTGTGGCAGATGTGCATTCTGTGGGAATAAAGTCGTTATCCCTGAAAAAGCAGCGGCAATTATAAGACAAGTCAGATAATTCATGGAAAGCATTCCAATGTTATTACTTACCCTGTTTGTACTGAGCCTCATAATTACAGAAATTAACGCACTGCTTAAAATTGCTAACAATAAGTATATCATATTAATATATTATCAGAATTCAGGTCTGAACTGAGGCATAAGCTCAAGCTTGAACAGGTTTGCCTTGTGGCGTCTGTCAATAAGCTCCTTTGTTTTTTCATCGTCTATCTCGCCTGTGCGGATGTAGCGGTCAAGGACAGCGTAAGCAAATCCAAGATTGTCCTCGTCTGTTTTACCACTGAGCCCGTCAATGGGAGTTTTGTCAACCAAAAATGCAGGAAGTCCCAAGTATCTGCCGATTTCCTTAACCTCAGTAACAGTCAGATGACACATAGGACTGAAATCTCCTGCCGCATCACCGTAGCGTGTTGAGTAGCCCACCCAATCCTCACTGAGGTTACAGGTGTTTACAACTCTGCCGTTTACACTCTGGGACACTGCATAGAGCGTGGTCATACGAATTCGTGCAGGAAGATTTGTAAGACTCTGGGATGTCAGCGTGAGTTCCTCAGGAATAGCGTTCTTTACACCCTCTACTGCATCCTTGATGTTCACCTCGTAGTGCTTTATGCCAAGGTGGTTTACAAGGCTGTAGGCGGCATCAATATCGTGCTGTTCACCGCAAGGCATAAGCACACCTATCACTCTGTCCTTACCCAGTGCCTCAACACAAAGAGCCGCCGCAACAGAACTATCCTTACCGCCTGAAACACCTACAACTGCGTTGCAATCCTTGCCGTTTGCCTCAAAAAAATCTCTTATCCACTGAACACACTGCTCAGTTACCTTCTTAACATCAAACATCTTGTCACCTTATTTCTAATATAGAATTATTATCCCATTATCTCAATCTGACACATCTCCATGACACTTAGAGCTTGGCTGTGAGTATCAGGGGTTACACCTGCACAGCAGGATGCATCCACTGTAATTTTCTTTTCAGGAAAATTAGCTTTTAAAATCAGTGCATTAGAAACCACGCATATATCTGTGCAAAGTCCTACAAGCTCAACTGTAAAGTCCTCGTCCCCTACTGTGCTCTTTATAAGCTCAGGCAAATCTGTAGAACCAAAGGTGAGCTTCTCAACATCAGTATGGTCTTTTGTATTCAGGGCATCAGCTATGTTTTTATCAAGCTCGAAGCCTTCAGTTCCCTTGATGCAATGCTTTACAGGGAGCCTTTTACCCTCTGCAGTTTCAAGGTAGTCTTCAAAGTGGGTGTCAAAGGTTACAAAGATATCACCCTGAAATTCCTCTATCTTCTTTACAACATTTTTGACGATTGCCTGCGCCTCCGGAGTTCCCAGAGAGCCGTCAACAAAGTCTTTCTGCATATCAACTACTACAAGAATATTTCTCACAATAAAATCTCCTTTATTCTATTGTTATGTGCAAAAGTCAGATTATACCTGTAACTCGTAATTACTGATGCTAAGGTATCTGCCGAATTTTACACCAACCTCATGGATAGTTCCGCAATAATTAAATCCGAATTTTTCGTGAAGTCTGACGCTTTCCTTGTTCTCACTTGTAATGACAGACACTACTGTATGGGTAACACTGTCCTCTTTAGCAAGGCGGAGTATCTCCTCCATAAGTGCAGTGGCAACTCCCTGTCTGCGAAAATCTACCGACACGTAAACAGAAAGCTCCACAGTAGATTTGTATGCCTCTTTCTCTCTATAGTCAGAAAGGGAAGCATAACCTGCAACAGTTCCCTCAACCTCTGCCACTATGAGAGGATGGTTGCTAACATTGTGGCACTCAAACCACCGTGTCCACTGATCTGCGGTCTTTTTGTTAAGGTCAAAGGTGGCTGTAGTATGCTCCACCTCAAAGTTATAAATATCAAGCAGGGCTTCAATATCCCTGTGCTCGGCTTTTCGGATTATCATTCTATATCTCCTTAAAATGTCAAATACACATTTAATATACCACATTCTGATTTTTTGAGCAATAGATTGCAAAGGAAAATCCCTTACACATTGTAAGGGATTTTATCAAGGCATTTTTTCGTACCTTATATATTCATAATTGCTATTCTGACTTCTCTTTTGCATACAATCGTAAACTCTGCTATGCAAATCTGCGTTCTGCTGACGCGGACTTAAGGATTCATCAGCATAAAAAGGTCCGTCAATATACACAGTGGTGCGAGGCTTTTTGCCGAATTTCCGTTTCTGATAAGTCACCGTCATTGCAAAAACAGGCTTTTTGAGTTTTACAGGATATTTAAACGACACATCGGAATAAGGACGAATCTGTGTGCAGTATTCCCAAACATGTGCCTCGGGATAGATTGTGACTATCCTGCCCTCGTTGATTCTCTGCTCAAGGGCACTGTTAAAACTCTTCATTCCCTTAATAGTTGAAGCCAGAGGCAATGCCCCCAGAAAAGGAAGTATCTTGCCAAGTACAGGGATTGAATGATTAGCAGGACTGACAACTGTGTATATCCTGCGCGGAAAACAGGCAAGTGCCGGGAGGAAAACATCACCCACAGGCTGAGTATGATTGCCGTAAATGAAAGCTCCCTCACCCTTTCTGACAGCTTTGAAGGCTTTTCTGTTTTTGTACCTTGTGTGCAGGAACAACTTGCAGAAAGGATAGCCGAAAATAATCGCAAGAGCATAGATAAGCCCTGAAAGAAGCTTGTTTCTTATGTACGGGTAATCCTCAGGAAGCTTCAAATCCTGCTCTCTTGCCACCTCAAAATCATCGGTGTACTCTTTATAATATCTTACTTTATCTTTATTCATTATGCTGTGTGCCTTTTGCCATCAGTACCCATCCAGCCTGCAATGTCATCCTCCTCAAAGGTATAGACAAGGGGCTTGCCGTAGGCTTTTTCGTATGCCTGCTTCTTCTGCTCATAGTCAAGACGGCACATCTCTATGCTGTTTTCCTTGACGGTTTTATTCTTATCGGGATAGATTGTGGGCAGGATATGCACAATAAATTTCACCTTATAGAAGCCCTCTGTATCCACCTCAGGAAGATTCTGCATCTCTACAAAGCAGGACACCACAGGTACCTGAAGCTTTGCCGCATAGTAATATGCACCGCGTTTGAGTGGTCTTGGCTTGCGGTAGTTAAACCACATCTCCTGCTCAGGGTAAATGAGCACATACTCGTCCCTTTGAAGCAAATCGGACAGTATGGACATAAAATCTCTATGCATATAATGCTTATTATCTGCAATGGGGATAATATCTGCATAATTCATCAGGAAACCTACAAGTCCCGGCATAGCAAGGTTTGTTTCCTGACTTACTATATTTATTCGCTTTTTACCCAGCTTACGTGTCAGGTATCTGACAGCTGTATTATCAAGGGGACTGAAGTGGTTGCTTGTAATTATAGCTCCCCCTGTGAGGCCTTCTATATTCTCAAGGCCTGTAATCTCAGTGTTTTTATTAAGGGACCGTGTAAGGAGGTTTGCAATCTTCCTTGCTACGTAGGACTTCGCCTTGAAAGAAAGTGTATCTGATTTATCAAGGTAGCCCTCAATGATACGGGTGCTCTCCTCGTGTGTGAGCACAGGGTCGTTGACCTCTACCTTTATGTGAAAATCTCCGTTTTCTGCGGCAGTGCTGATATTATCAATTACCTGCTCTCTTTTATCTCCGATAATCATAATCTGACCTTCTCTCCGCTTTCGAAAACTTTTTTGAATGTTACCTCAGAGCTTGCTATCTGCACGCCTCTGTCCACAAGAAGTCCAAGGCACTTGCTGTCGGATTCCTTCTGCTCATCAGAATAGTTGTCCTTATATGCTTTGATTTCTTCATAATATGCTGAATCCTGAGCATAACTCCAGAACACGTCACCGTACTGAATATTATCATAGCACCAAGGCTTTGAGAAAAGATTATAGTGGATAATCTTAACATCCTCAATCTCGGGCTTATCCTCAGCAGGCATTGCATCCCAAGCATCTGAAAGATAGTGGATTTTGCCTGAGCACATAGCATTGAGGTAATCCTGGTCAGGTGCAATGCAATCGAAGTGATATGTATTGAGGAGACTTAAGAAGTGTGTATCAAGCTCAGCCTCACGAAGCTTCTTAAGATTCATAAGAAGGACACCTGAATTAATGTAGCTGTGGCGGTCAACGCCCACTGCCTCCTCCATATACTGTGCCAAAGGCGGTACATCCACAACAGATTTATCTGCACAAGCACCGATATAGTTATCTCCAAGGTCAATGTTAAAAAGCTCTGCCAAATCCCCTGTAACTACTACGTCACTGTCAATGTAGATACCCTTATCGTACTGAGGGAACATTGCAGGAATAAAAAGTCTGAAATATATGGTTAAGGTGAAATAATCACAGCGAAGGCGGTTTGACATACGGTCTGTGATAGACTCAAGCTCCTTCCTCATCTGTACAAACTCAACCTGAAAATGGTCAGTAGCAAGGCTCTGAAGCTTTGTTTTATTCTCCTTGCTTAAGTCCTCATGGAGGATGATTGCTTTATATGTATTTTCTTTTGAAGAATTTTTAATTGCAGAATCAAGCGCCACACTCAAAAAAGGAGCGTAGCCGTCATCAATTGTAAAAAATACAGGAATTATATTTCTCATACTGAAATCTCCTTTACCTTATATTCTGTGTACTGGGTCTTCAATCTGATAAACCTTTCATACAGGTCATCATAACAATGAAGCTTCAGCACTGAATGCACCTTATCTATATTCCAAGGCTTTACTGTTACTGTATGTATATACGGAAAGAACCGAAAACTTGTGGTAAAATGCTGAAGCACTGTGTCCTGTCTGAGTTTTCTTTGCTCGTTGAAGCATCGTGGCAGGATTCCCTTTTTAAAGGAAATCTTGTTGAGTGCCGACTGGTCAGGCATAAACATCTGTTTTTCCATACACATTTTACGGCATTTAGTAAACAATCCTGTCTGTCTGATTTTATCCATATTCAAAAGCAAAACTCCAGAATTGAGATAATCAAGCCTGAACAAGTTTTTTCTGAAAAACCATCTGCCGTAGTAATCAAGCACACCTGACATTTCAAGGTCAGTCATATCTGTGCTGTATAAATCCTCTATGCTCTTTCGGCAAATAACATCATTGTCAAGATAGAGAATTTTTGAGGGCAACTCACCTATCAAATCCGCATAAAGCCTGAGCATACAGCCGGGGGTAAATCGGGTTTTGATATTAGCAACTGGAGTCTCTGCTATAAAATGCTCGGTAACATCAATGAGGGTAAAGGAACTTTCTTTATTTTTCTCTTTGAGAAATTTATCAAGATAATCCCCAAAAGACTCAGGCAAGGGCTCACATACTCTGTCGCCGTCCTGATAATTCATAGTGAGGACATACACATTAAGAGGTACAGTGTTATGCTCTGTTAAAGATAGCAAGGACATCATCAAGCCGTCGGCTATGTTTTTATCTCCGCAAAAAAGAATATTCATAGAACACAACCTTCTTTTCTATGCTCAGATTACATAAAAGAAAATGCAGATAAACTGGAACACACTGCCAAGAAAACAGAAAACGTGGAACACAGAGTGCATATATCTCTTTTTCTTGCCGATTACATAGATAACCGCACCGATAGTATAAGCAATACCGCCCATAAGAAGCCAGAAAAGCCCCATAAGAGGCACCGCCTGAAGTGTAGCCTTGGCGGCAATTACAACACACCAGCCCATACCGATGTAGCAAGCCATAGAAAACTTTGAGTATTTCTTGTGGTCTATAGCGGCAAAAACAATTCCTACTACAGCAAGTCCCCACACTATGCCAAACAGCGTCCATGCCCAAGCAGGTGAAACGTCACGAATTCCGCACAGTACAATAGGTGTGTACGTACCGCCTATCAAAAAGTAAATAGTACAGTGGTCAAGAACCTGCATAACCTTCTTAGCAGTCTCAGGCACAAGTCCGTGATATACACTGGACATTGTGTAAAGGATTATGAGAGAGGCACCGTAGATTGCGCTGCTGACTACTGCCCATACGTCACCTTTGAGAGCTGAGTATACTACACACAGCACAAGTGCCACCACGCCGAACGCTCCTGCTACGATATGGGACACCATATTGAAGATTTCCTCTGAGCGAGTGTAGTCAGGAAGAAGTCTGTCTTTCAGTTTCGTTCTGGGTTTTCTTACGTTTGTCATTTTGGATACCTTCCTTTTATTCATAAGCTTAACAGTATAAAATTTCAAGTCAGGACAAACCACAATAATGTGACAATTATATCACATTATTGTGGTTTGTCAAATTCAGGAATTTCATTAGTTATCTGTTTTTTATTGGCGTATATGCATAGCAATATTCCGCTCAATCTCAACATCTGTATTATAATAATCCCTTGCCGGATACTCAACCTACTGTTGCTTTTAGTCTCTATACCAATACAGTGCACCGCTGTAGAGAGAGCAAACTTCCACTCTACTCATAGTAGAATCCCCAGTAAAAATCACATTTTTAGGCATTGATTTGACAAGTAAAGTATGATAAGATATATATGTAATAAATTTCGGTAGAGTTGCAATTCTACTGCAGAATATACTCTTTGCGGTGAAAGCAAAGCAGATATCAACCTGTAAAAAACAACACAGAACATTCAAAACTTTCTATCCTGCTTATCCGTAATATATTACAAATCTAACCCTCAGGAGGAGGAAATTATGGACGAAATCAAATCCGTTATCGCAAAAAACATTACACAGCTCAGACTTGCAAAGGGACTCACACAGATTGACCTTGCAGGGGAACTTAACTACTCTGACAAGGCTGTGTCCAAATGGGAACGCGGCGAGTCTATCCCAGATGTAACTGTGCTTATGCACATTGCAGAGATATTCGGAGTCAGTCTTGACTACCTTGTAACACCACACAGGGATGTTGACGACTCGGGAATGAAGCAAAGAGATGCAAACAAAAAGAAAAACCACATTTTCATTACAGGTATGTGTATCCTTCTGGTGTGGCTGATTGCTACAATCGCCTTTGTGGTACTTGATATGGTGCCTGTCGATATGAGGTTTCTGCATGCACTTTCATTTTTATATGCACTGCCAATTTCTATAATAGTATGGCTTGTGTTCAACTCAGTGTGGTTTAACAAACGCAGAAACTACATAATCATCTCTCTGCTTATGTGGAGTGTACTTGTAGCAATGCACGTATCCTTCCTGCCTTTCGGACTTAACTTCTGGCTCCTTTATATACTCGGCATCCCCGGTCAGGTTATAATCATTCTCTGGTCAAGGCTCAAATATCCAAGTCAGAACAAAATCAAAATACCTAAACGGAAACAAAAAAATAAAGAAACTAACTAAAAAAAGAGCAGTAAGAATTTCCACTCTTACTGCTCTTTCTGTTTTAATGTTTATTTGCTGTCTGAGGACTCCTCAGGAAGCTCCTGTGTCTTATAAGCGTCCAAAGGTGTGTCGTTTGCCTGAACACCTGAGAGCTTGCGGCATATCTGGCGGGTACGCACACCCACAAGCTTATCAAGCTCTGCATTAGCCTGGTCAAGGCGTTGCTGAGTAAGCAAGAGCACATCGTTGAACTTGTCAAACTCAGTCTTTACAGAGCCCAAAATCTGCCAAACCTCAGCAGAACGCTTCTGCACAGCTAAGGTTTTGAATCCCATCTGCAGAGAATTAAGCAGAGCCGCCATAGTGCTGGGACCGGCAATGTTTACCTTGTAATCTCTCTGCAGCACCTCTACCATACCGCGGTTAACCGCTTCTGCATAAAGGCCCTCAGTGGGCAGGAACATAATTGCAAATTCTGTGGTGTAGGGTGTGCTTATGTACTTTTCGCTTATATCCTTTGCTTCCTTTTTAAGGGTTGCAATAAGGTTCTTTGCAGCAGACTCCACTCTTTCAGGAGAGCCTGACTCGTAGGCATCCTGCAATGCGGCGTATGTGTCTCCGGGGAACTTAGAGTCTATGGGCAGGTAGATAAAGCCCTCATCCTCTGCAGGAAGCTTCACAGCAAATTCTACACGCTCTGAGCTTCTCGGCTTAGTAGCAACATTTTCTTCGTACTGTGATTGAGACAGGATTTCTTTCAGAATAGAGCCAAGTTGAATTTCACCCAAAATACCGCGGGTTTTCACATTGGAGAGAACCTTTTTCAGGTCGCCTACCCCTACTGCAAGGGTTCGCATTTCTCCCAAGCCCTTATACACCTGCTCCAATCTTTCATTGACAAGGGCAAAAGATTTGTTCATCTTCTCTTCAAGAGTCTTCTGAAGCTTATCATCTACAGTCTGACGCATTTCGTCCAGCTTGCGGTTATTGTCCTCCTGCATAAACTGGAGACGTTTTTCAACGGTTGTACGTATAAGCTCAAGCTTCTGCTCATTTTCTAAAGAAAAGGTCTTGAAGCGTTCCTCAAGCTGTGCCATCTGTCGGGCATTACCCTCTGCAGATTGCTTCTGATTAAGGGCTATCATATCACCCATAGTCTTTACAGACTGCTGAACTCCTGCAGTTACTTCCTGACGGAGACTGGCGTTGTCACGCATTGCCTCCTCACGGATACGCCGTGCAAGCTGTTCTGAGCTGTCTTTACCTTTGAATGACTTTATTAAAATCACTGTGAGGAGTATGCAGACCACCGCCAAAGCTCCTATCAACACAGCAAACTGAACATCACTGAGCATACATATAACCTCCCTGTTTTTTACACTTATATCATAACATCTGTAACTTATACCTGTCAACCGAAAAAGTCTGCAGATAAAGCCACAGACCCGATTATAGGACAACAAGGAAGTTCCGCCTTCAGACAGAACTTCCTTGCCGTAACACTACATATTTATGTAAAGGTAGAAACAATACGTTTTTCACAGTCAGGAGGAGAATAGAGGAATTCATCCATATGCTCCCCTTCAAAGTAATACTTAGGTCTTTGTGGGCTGTACTTATAATCAAAGGTATCCACTATAATCAGCTTCACCTTCATTTTTTCGGGGATAATACTCTTTATGTAAACACTTGCCTGCTGCCCCACCTTAACACTGTCTTTGCTCTCGGCAAGTCCTGCAAGGTTTGGAGACAGCTCTACAAAAGCTCCGTAATTTTCTATACTGCGGACTATTCCTGCCACGGTTTCTCCTGCTTTGAAGTTGTTTGCATTCTCCTGCCAAGTTCCCAGAAGTTCCTTATGGCTGAGACTTATTCTACCGTTTTCAATAGATTTGATTACAGCCTTTATATCCATACCCACAGTAAACCGCTCAGAGGGATGCTCAATGCGTGACACTGATATTGTATCTATAGGCATAAGTGCCACTATACCGCAACCGATATCTGCAAAGGCACCAAAAGACTCAAGGTGGGTTATCCTTGCATTTACCACATCTCCTACTCTGAGAGTGCTTACATAGTCATCCATACACCGTTTCTGGGCAAGCTCTCGGGAAAGAGTAGCAACTGTTGCACCGCTTTCGTCCCTGTCAAAGCCTGTTATCACAAAGCTCACAGGTCGGTTGACTCTTGAGATTACTGCAATATCCCTTACCCTGCCCTCACGTATTCCAAGAGCACCCTCCTTTCTGGGTATAACTCCCCTGATACACCCAAGGTCAACTGTCAGGTTATGATTGGCATCACACACAGTAGCCCTTGCTTCAAGGATTTTCTGCTCCCGATATGCCTCACAAAGAGCTGATATGCTCTCCATATACATATTGTTGTCCTGATTTTCCATAAGACATCCTTCAGGTAAAAAGTCCGTCATATTTTCAGCCTCCGCAAAATTTTCTTTCATAGTTATTTCTATGAACTGAGCTTTTCTTATATTCCTATGAAGATAAACATATTTATCTATTGAAAAAACTGCGTAAATGCTGTAATATAAATATGTGTATATGCTTAATACAAGGAGGGATATTATGAAAAGGAAACTGCTGTCACTGATTGGTATTTGTCTGGTGCTTGTATGCACCTGTGTTTTCACAGCTTGCAAGAATACCGAAGGTACCACCCCTGACGAAGCCGTAACTCAATCTGCTCAGGTAAGTACTACAGACGTAACTGACAGTACAACACAGCCTGCGTCCTCAGAAACTGCCGGGAGAGCAACAGAAGCTAAAGAGGAATACACTGAAGCTGTGCAGGGTAAGCCTGCCGACCGAGAGGAAAAAGGTAAAACTGCCACTGTAAACGTAGGCGGTAAGGACTACACAGTCAATGTAGGCGACAGAATCGTTTACACCTGCTATCTGACTGCACCTAAGGAGATTGAAAATATTCAGGCAACACTCACATATGACGACTCTGTCCTCTGGCTCAGACAGTCATCTTCAAAAGAGATGTTCCCAACGCTCAGCGGTACTATTTATAACGCCAATGTAACAGGAACAATCCTCTTTAACGCTTCAGAGCCTATGGAGGGCTTTGACTTTACAGGTAAAGAAGCTCTCATCCGCCTTAACTTTGACGTAGCAAAAGAGGGTTACACCGCCATTGCTACCGCCATTGAGTTTATGGATGAGATAGGCGGAACTCCATACATTGAAAACTTCAATATTGTGGGAAACATCACCCTTGACGAAACTCTTTCCTGAGCTTAAGGGTGAACATATAAATGTTAAAACTGAAAGGAAACGAAACGTATGAAACTTAAAAGACTTATTTGCATTGCACTTGCAACACTGCTCACTGCAGGTTGTACTTTTATGCTGACAGGCTGTGACAGAGGCTCAACAAACTCAACAGGCGATGCAGACTCAGACAACGGCTCAAGACCCGCTGTTAATGCAAACGTTAAACACGACACAGTAAATAAGGTTGGTTATCAGCTTGAGATGCCTAAAGACGGCGAAGAGATTGCGATTCTTCACACATCTATGGGTGACATCACATGGAGATTCTTCCCCGAGAATGCTCCCAAGACAGTTGAAAACTTCATCACACTTGCAAAATCAGGCAAATATGACAATACTATCTTCCACCGAGTAATCAATGACTTTATGATTCAGGGCGGTGACTACGAAAATCACAACGGCACAGGCGGCACAAGTGCTTTCGGCTCTGCTTTTGAGGACGAGTTCTGTGACACTCTGTACAACATCCGCGGTTCAGTTGCTATGGCAAACTCAGGTGTAAACACCAACGGAAGCCAGTTCTTCATTAATCAGGCAGGTGCAGACTCCTTTGATGCTTCATCTATCGATTATGATACAACCTATCAGCAGTATGTAAACATCTACAATCAGTGGGTACAGGCATACGGTGCAAACTTTGTTGCACAGTATCAGGATGCTGACTCCTTTATCAACGATTACATCGGCGGCATTGCTCCTCTGAGCTATGCAATTTCAGAGGAAACTATGGATCTTTATAAAGCTAACGGCGGTAACATCCACCTTGACGGTGCACTGAGAAGTAAAGGCGGTCACACAGTATTTGCTCAGGTTATTGACGGTATGGATGTTGTTGACGCAATTGCAGCAGTTGAGGTAAATGCTGATGACAACAAGCCTCTTGAGGATGTAAAGCTTATCTCTGTAGAAATTACAACCTACAAAGCACAGTAAAGATCCGTATTCAGTAATTCCGTGAGGAGTGATATTATGAGCTCAAAGCCAATAATCGCCATAATGTACGACTTTGACAAAACCCTCAGTACCCGTGATATGCAGGACTTTGCACTTATCCCCAGCCTTGGTATGGAAAGTGCCCAGTTCTGGCAGATAGCCAATGACTTCGGCAGAGAGCAGAAGATGGACGGTATACTTGCTTATATGTATGCATCCATCCGCGAGGCAAGACGTCTCGGCAAGGCACTCAGACGTGAAGACCTTGTAAATCACGGAAAATCAGTGGAGTTTTTTAAAGGCGTTGAAGACTGGTTTGACCGAATAAACGAATATGGCAAGGAACAAGGTGTTCAAATTGAACACTACATCATCTCCTCAGGAATGAAAGAAATAATTGAAGGCACAGATATTGCCTGCAAATTCAAAGAGATTTTTGCATGCGAATACTACTTTGACGAAAATGGCGATGCAGTGTGGCCTAAAACTGCTGTAAACTACACCAACAAAACCCAGTTTGTATACCGTATAAACAAGGGTGTTCTTGATGTATCAAACGATGAGGATTTAAACCGCTCCATGCCTGATGACTCAAAGCGGGTACCCTTCTCCAATATGATATACATCGGAGACGGTCTTTCTGATGTTCCCTGTATGAAGATGATGCAAGCTTACGGCGGAACTTCTATTGCAGTATACCCTGATGGTGACAGGCATAAGGTTGAAGAACTCTTAATAAAAGACAGAGTAAACTTCATCTTCCCTGCTGATTACACTGAAGGCGGAGAGCTTGAGTGTACTATGAAGAGCATTATCCGCAAAATTGCTATCTGCGATACTCTCACAGAGATTAATCAGAGTCAGCTTAAGAGCATTGCGTATCCCATTTAAAACTAAACATCACACAAAAAACCACAGTCCAAACTTAATGAACTGTGGTTTTCTTTTTAAATTGACAAAAGTTTGTAAAATCAATATAATTACTTTTTAAAGGAGGGGGGCTATATGAGTAAATTACCAAGTCTGTCTGCACGAATTGCAAAGTGGGACAACACAAAATTCCTGCTAATTCTTTGCGTTGTTTTAAGTCACTCTATGAATGGCATTTTTATAAATAACGGTGAAGCTATGAAATGGGTTGAGATATGCCTTTACTCTTTTCATATGCCCTTGTTCATTTTTATAGGCGGATTATTCTCAAAGAAAGTGGTTGACGGCGTTCCCTTCAAATATGAAAAGGTTGTTGCTTACCTGCTTTTGAGTTTCTTTATGAAAATTCTCAACTATACTGTAATTCTGATTTGTACAGGCAATGCAAAGTTTGAACTTTTAAGTGACAACAGTGTTTCCTGGTATATTTTTGTAACAGCCGTGCACATTATGCTTGCTCACCTGCTTCGTAACTGCAAGCCCTGGAAAATTCTGACTGCTGGTTTTATACTTGCAATACTAATAGGTTATGTAGATGAAATAGGAAATGTATTTGTGTTATCACGCATCATTGTTTTCTTCCCCATATTCTACTTAGGCTATGTTTTAAATCCTGATGATTTGCTGAAAATTATAAGCAAGCCCTGGATAAGATTATGCTCGCTTATAATTTTGGTTATAATTTTCACAGGATTCTATATAACAATTGACATCTCATACTCAATGCGTCCTCTTCTGACGGGCAACAACCCTTACTATGAGTTTGGAGAATTCTGGCACCCTCTGGGAGGTCTGCTCAGACTGGCTACATACATAATAACCATCCTTGTGAGTTTTATGGTGCTAGCGATTATTCCAAACAGAAGATTGCCTCTGGTAACCTGGTTAGGTTCACGCACACTGACAGTTTACGCTTTGCACAGACCTATTCAGTACATCATCGGCTTCACATTTTTCAACGAAATGTTTGCGGATACCCTGCCCAGATTTCTACTCCCCATTCTTCTGGTTTATGCCTTTGTTTTGACAGTCTTCCTGTCAATGAAATGCTTTGACTATGTACTTTATCCCTGTATGCACTGGGACAAGATACTTGCTCCTGTCCTTGACTGGTTCAGGAAAGACGAATATAAAAAATTAAAAAAGTAACAACTTAAACACAGCAAAACAGCCTCTTCCGAAATTGGAAGAGGCTGTTCTTTTTAGTATTTATTTTGCTTTAACAAGTAGTAAGATTATTTATCTTCCCACTGGTTTGACTGGTTATTGAAGGCTTTGCCAAGCTGTACCTCAAGGTCGACTGTCTTATTCTGGTCATTACCAATACTAAATACAACCTTTTGGTACATAGCACCTGTTGAGTCGTTAGGAAGAGCAAATCTGTAAAGATTTCCGCCTACGTTTTCCATCTGGTCACCGGGCCATACAGAACCGCTGTTGTCAGACCAGTAGTGGCAGTATGCTGTGCCCCAGCCTGCTGCATCTCTGAGGTAGATGTAGTTGCCTGAGGGGTCAGGATCGGGGTCAGGATCAGGATTGGGATTAGGATTGGGATTAACAGGAACATCAAAGCCCTCTGTGGGGAACTTTGTTACATCAAAATAGTCTGCAAGGTTACCTGCCCAAGAATTTGTGGACATATCGTAAATAGCAAACTCACCGGGGATTGTCAGGTCACCTGTCTTTTCCTGATCATTGCCGTTATTGAAGATAATCATATTAGCTTCATCGTGAACAATTGCAACATAGTAGGGGCCAACCTGCATAAGAGGCTCACCGGGCCATGTGTTATGGGGGTTACCGCCGTCTGTCCAGTTGTGCTGGTAAGGTGTTGCATAGGTATTGTTTGCAAGAATAATAATCTGACCCTCAATCTGTGTAAGGTCAATTGTGTTATCATCGGAGCCCTGTGTAGGTTCCTGAGTAGGCTCCTGTGTAGGCTCTACAGGGTCATCATCAGGATTTGAAGGTGTGGGAACAGGCTCGTCAGAACCGGAAACCTTAATCTTTTCACCTACTCTGCAACCTGCATCAAGCTCTGCAGCATACTTCTGAATTGCAGTTGCGTCCTTGATGTTTACAATTTCGCTTTCGTCTGCGTCAGCGGCAATTGCTGCTTTGCCCTCAACTTTTTCAAGCTCAGCAACTACCTTCTGAATGAGGGTAGCGTCCTTGATGTTTACAATCTCAGAAAGGTCAGCATCGCCAAGTATTACATAAACTGCAGGCTCTACAGGGTTTGTAGGCTTAGCAGTAGGTGCCTCTGTGGGCTTAATTGTAGGAGCTTCTGTGGGCTTTGCTGTTGTAGGCTGTGTAGGTGTAACATCCTCAGCAAGCTCAACAAGGATTGTGCCGTGTGCACCGGAGTTAAATGTAACCTTGCCGTTTGCAACAGTTGCTGTCTTACCATCATAAGCATTGCGTACAACTGTGCCGTTAGCAAATGTATTGTTCAGTGTGATTGTGATGTTGGAGTTTGCATTTGCACCAACTACGCAAGCAACCTTATCTGTAACGCTGTTCTTATTATATGTACGTGCAAAAGCAGTACCTGAAGAAGCAGAAAGGTTTGTGTGTGAACCTGCACCGACTGCAACGTGGTTGTTTCTGAACTGTCCAACCTTCTGCCAGTGAGCAAGAATCTTTGCATCATTTGAAGATGCATTTGCAATGCTTGACCAGTTCATAAAGCTTCTTACTGTATGGTCGTGGATAGTACAATCAACTCTTGTACGGTTTGTTTCATCACCGTAGTAAATCTGAACGCCGCCGGGAAGAAGCAGAAGTGCTGAACCCTGATAGTAGAGATCATCACGGCACAGACCTGTATCGTGAGAGGAGATGTATGTGAGAACGTTGAAGTTAGGATTGTTGTTAATCTGATTTGCATAATCAGCATAAGTCTGATTAAGGTTACCTGTCTTCTTCATACCGTTTGCACCGCCGCCTTTGTTGTCGGCAGAGAAGGAGAAGTTAATCATTGAGTCAAAGCCGTTCTGATAATACTGGTTATTGCTTACACCCTGACCGAAGTTTTCACCTGTCATCCAGAACTCTTCGTCCCAATTTGCACCTGTAGCAGAGGGGTTAGCTTTTCTCCAGTTCTGGAGAGCTGAGGTACAAGCGTTGGAAAGTCTCTTCCAAACATCCTGGCCAACGTGCTTTGCAGTATCGCAACGGAAGCCGTCAATACCGTACTCCTCAACCCACTTTGCGTACCAGGAAATAAGGTAGTTGGAAACTGTCTTGTTACCAAGGTTATAAGTCTTGAAGGTCTGGTCGATTTCACTAACCTTTGAATTGTATGTACCTTCTTTGTTCCACTTTGTCTTGAGAAGCTCAGGAATACCTACTGTAGCTCCGGACTCTGTTTTAAAGTCAGGAAGAGAAGCACCTGCGGTACCTGTCAGGTCGTCGTTGCCTAAGTTATCATAACCTGCAATGCCTGCACGGAGCCAATCCTTGCCCCACCATCTTGCCCAGTTGTTGGCATTATCCCAGTAACCGATTTTTCCGTGGTAGTTTGTCTGATTAATACCGCTGTAGTTATAGTAAACATCCTGCCAGCCGTCATAAAGAGTACCGAAGTTGTACTCGTTCATATCATAGATTGTGTTGTAACCGGGATGGTTGAGAACTACGTCAAGAACGATACGTATGCCATGCTTGTGAGCTGTGTCAATCATCTCTTTGAACTCAGCCTCTGTACCGTAGTTCTTGTCAAGCTCTGTAAAGTCAATACCATAATAGCCGTGGTATGCATAATGAGGGAAGCTCTTCTTACCGTCACCGCCTACTGCATAACCGTGATACTGCTCAAACCAACCTGCAACCCAGATTGCGTTAATACCAAGGTCATCAAAGTAACCATCGTTAATCTTCTGGGTAATACCCTTGAAGTCACCGCCCTGGAAAGCTGCAACGTTGTTGATGGATGCAACAGAACCGTCACGGTTGAGACCGCGGTTGTAGCTGTGGTCGTTTGATTTGTTGCCGTTGTTGAAACGGTCTGTCAGAAGGAAGTAGACCGTTGCGTTATCCCAAGTAAAATCGTCAGCAGCTGTGGGATAAGCTACTGCAGTCTCTGCTGTATCCACTACAGCAGCCTGTGCTGTGAAGCCTACTGCACAAAGAGAAACAATTGTCAGCATTGCGAGCAGGAGACACATAAGTCTTTTTACTCTTTTCATAGATAACATTCCTTTCACATAAATTTCTTGTAAAGCCAAAATCCTTACATATAACATTATAGCAAACTAAAGCGCATAATAACAAGGTGCTAAATAAACGAGAATATGGTAAATTTTTATCCAAATTTCATTATTTTGTATATTCTGAGAATTTTAATAAAATTTCTGCTTAAATCACTTACTTTTATTTACATATAAATGCATACAAAAAAGCCGCAATTCTTATGCTTTTAAACTCCTAAAACTTTCGCACGCTACTGCAATAAAAATTCTTTGTTCTCCACCCTTCAAAATAAATTGACAAATTGACAGATTATATATATAATTCTATACTGTACAAATCTACAAAATAGTACATTTTGTAAAAAAAACTTATACAACAGTAATTGAAAAAACTTTCGGGGGTGTTGTTTTTTGGAACAGAAACCAATTGTTTCACTTAGGAATATCAACGTAAAATTTGATGGTGAAGTTATACTCAACAATATAGATTTAGATATAATGGACAAAGAGTTCATTACGCTTTTAGGTCCTTCAGGCTGTGGCAAGACCACCACACTGAGGATTATAGGCGGATTTTTGGAGCCTGACAGCGGAGATGTGTTCTATGACGGCAAGCGCATCAACGGCACTCCTCCCAACAAACGCAACATAAATACTGTTTTTCAGAAGTATGCACTCTTTCCTCATCTGAATGTATTTGAAAATGTTGCTTTCGGTCTGAAGCTGAAGAAGCTTCCCAAGGATGAAATCAAGAAAAAGGTTACAAAAATGCTTGCTATTGTAGACCTTAAGGGCTACGAAAAACGAGCTGTTTCAAAGCTTTCAGGCGGACAGCAGCAGAGAGTTGCCATTGCACGTGCTCTTGTGTGCGACCCTGACGTGTTGCTTCTTGACGAGCCTCTGGGTGCACTTGACCTTAAACTCCGTAAGGATATGCAGATTGAGCTTAAGCGTATTCAGAAGATGACCAAGAAAACCTTTGTATACGTTACTCACGACCAGGAGGAAGCTCTGACAATGAGCGACCGCGTGGTTGTAATGAACAACGGTAAGATTGAACAGATAGGTACTCCTATCGATATTTACAACGAGCCTGCAAACGCCTTTGTTGCTGACTTTATCGGCGAGGCGAACATTCTTGACGGAATTATGCTCAGCGACTACAGAGTTCGTATTCTGGGCAGTGACTTCAAGTGTGTTGACAAGGGCTTTGGCGAGAACACACCTGTGGATATAGTTATCCGTCCTGAGGATGTTGAGGTGACTTCTCCTGAGGACGGCACAATTGTCGGTGATGTTACAGGTGTTGTATTCAAGGGTGTTCACTATGAAATGGAAGTAAAGGTAGGCAGATGCACCCTGCTTATCCACTCTACCGTTTCAAGCCCTGCAGGAAGCCGTATCGGTATGCGTGTTTCCCCTGACAATATACATATTATGAACAAGCTCTTCCCCACTCCTTACAACGAGTTCACCGCAGAGGTTGTAGACTCCTCAGAGGACTCTCCTGTGGTTACCATATCTGTAGAGGGTAAAGAAATAGAACTGGAGAACGGATATTATCCCAAGGGAACAATCCTTAACATCCAGCTCCCCCCCGATGGTCTTTATGTAGACGGTGAGGGTGTTGGTCAGCTTACTGATGTTTTCATCGAGTCTGTAATCTGGAAGGGTGCTTACAACGAAATCATCCTTGAGTCAGACGAGCGTAAGTGGATTATGCACAGTGCTCAGGACGAGCAGGTTGCCACCTATGTGCCCATTTGCTTTGACTTTTCAAGTGCTATCGTTTCACCTGTAACTACACAGGAGGACGGCAATGAAAACTAAAAAGCTGATAATCCCCTACCTTATCTGGATGTTTGTGTTCACACTTATTCCCCTTGTGCTTATTATAAGCAACGCTTTCAGAGATGATACCGGAAACTTTACTCTTATGTTTCTGCAAAAAGCAATGAACTACAAAGACGAATTCCTGTACTCACTTTGGGTTGCTTTTCTGAGCACATCTATCTGCTTAGTGCTGGCATATCCTCTGAGCTACTTTATATCCCAAAGCTCCGAACGTGCCCAAAGCACATACACTATGCTGATTATGGTACCAATGTGGATGAACTTTCTGCTTCGCATTCGTGCCTGGGTATTGCTTCTGCAGACAAACGGACCTATTGATTCCTTCCTTAATATGATAGGAATTAACATTCCTCTGATGTATAACACAGGTGCTGTTGTGTTGGGTATGGTGTATGAGTTCCTGCCCTTTATGATTTTGCCCCTGTGCACGGTAATGAGCAAAATTGACAAGAACCTTATTGAAGCAGCTCAGGATTTGGGTTGCAGTAAGCTGAACGTTATCAGAAAAGTTGTTTTCCCCCTTTCTGTGCCGGGCATCATCTCAGGTGTAACAATGGTATTTGTTCCCTCTGCCAGCACATTCCTTGTGTCTCAGTATTTAGGCGGACCAAACAACAGAATGATTGGTGACGTTATTGAGATGCTTTACAAGAGCGACAAACACACCGCCTCTGCAATAGCACTGGTGCTGATGGTTGTTATCCTTGTATTTATGATTATTATGAACCGCTTCGGCGATGAGGAGGCGGTAGGCGTATGAAAAAAGCTTTTCTCGGCAAGAAGTTCTACATCGGACTTGTCTTTTTATTTCTGTATGCCCCTATCGCGGTGCTTATAGCCTACTCCTTCAATGACAGCAAATCCTCTGTATGGAGCGGTTTTACCTTTGACTGGTACATAAAGCTGTTTCAGGACCAGGCTATTATGTCCGCTCTGGGTAACACTCTGCTTGTGGCAGTGCTTGCGGCGGCTTTCTCTACAATTCTCGGCACCGTTGCCTCTTTAGGTATGTACAACTTTAAAGGTGCAAGAAGAAAAATTATACAGACTGTTTCAAATATTCCCATTATCAACCCTGAAATAGTAACAGGTATGTCCCTAATGCTTCTGTTCGTATTTCTCGGTCAGATTCTCCACTTTGAAAACGGCTTTGTGACCTTACTGCTGTCACACATAGGCTTCTGTACTCCATATGTTATTCTGTCGGTAACACCCAAACTCAGACAGATGGACAATCATCTGTTTGAAGCCGCACAAGACTTAGGCTGTACACAGTTGCAGGCTTTTTTCCGTGTTGTTATTCACGAGCTTCTGCCCGGCATTGTTTCGGGATTTCTCATAAGCTTTACTTACTCTTTGGATGATTTCATTATCTCCTTTTTCACAAGCGGTAAGTTCCAGACCCTCCCCATTGAGATATACACAATGCTCAAAAAGAGGGTTTCTCCAAAGATAAACGCCCTGTCCACTATTCTCTTTGTTGTTATTTTTGCAGTGCTTATCATCACCAATATTTCAGGTGCAAACAAAGAGAAAACTCAAAAGGAAAGCAACGGCAAAAACGGCAAGCGTATGCTGTGTCTTGCACTTGCACTGATTATCCTTTTAGGCGGTCTGGTGGGATACTCAAGATGTTCAAACCAAACTCAGGTGCTCAATGTTTTCAACTGGGGCGAAAATATTGCAAATGGTGAAGACGGAACCCTTGATGTTATAGCTGAGTTTGAAAAGAAATACAACGTCAAGGTCAACTATAACGAATATGAGTCAAACGAGGAAATGTATGCAAAGCTCCAGAACGAAAGCTACGATGTCATTATCCCCTCGGATTATATGATTGGAAAGCTCATTGCAGAGGATATGCTTCTGCCTCTGGATTTTGACAACATTCCCAACTACAAGAACATTGCAGATGAATATAAAAATCTGCCCTATGACCCTAACAACGAGTATTCTGTTCCCTACACATGGGGTGTTGTGGCACTGTGCTACAACGAGGATATGGTTGAGGGCGAGGTTACAGGCTTTGATGCCCTGTGGAATGAAGCTAACAAGGGACAAATTCTGATGTTCAACAACAGCCGTGACGCACTTGCCATTGCAATGCAAAGGCTGGACCTTGACCCCTCAAACCCCTCAAAGGCGGACATTGACAAGGCTTGCGAGCTTCTGAAAAAGCAGAAACCTCTTGTTCAGAATTATGTAATGGATCAGGTTTACGACCTTATGGAGTGCGACCAGTCTGCAATTGCACCCTACTATGCAGGCGACATCTACTATATGATGGATAATAACTCAGCTCTCAACTACTGCCTGCCTGAGGAAGGTACAAACTTCTTTGTTGACGCTATGTGTATACCAAAGAACGCAGAAAGCCCTGAGCTTGCAGAGCTGTTCATAAACTTTATGCTTGAGCCTGAGGTTGGTGTTTCCAACAGTGAGTACATCGGCTATGCATCTCCCAACAAGGAGACAATTGCACTTCTCCCGGAAGAACTGAGAAATAATCAGCTTATTTATCCTTCAAAGGAATACCTTGATAAGTGCTATATGTACTCAAACACACCTGCAGATATTTACAACTATATGCAGGAGAAGTTCATTGAGGCTTCTACAAGTTAACAATTAATTTTCAAAAGTCCGATTGAAATATATCGGACTTTTGTTTATAATTAGAAAAAGATTTCATAAATTCATAGGAGGCTGAAGCTATGGCTATGAATAAAAACACAAAGAGCATACTCATTGCAGCAGGTGTTACCGCTCTGAGCGTTGCTGCAATTGGAGGAATATATCACCTTACTGTCAAGAGTATGATGAAGCTTGCTCTTGACAGAAAAGAACCTATGATTATGAACAAAAGCAGAGAAAGACTTATGGGTTCTGAGGAGCTGTCTGCTATTATGGGCAAACTGATGGATGCCTCTGAAAAGCTTGAGAGTCAGGAACACAAAACAATTGAAATCACTGCCGATGACGAAGTAAAGCTTGTTGCTCACTGGTATCCCTGTGAAAACGCAAAACGCGTTATCGTTGCTATGCACGGCTGGCGAAGTGACTGGTCAAGAGACTTCGGCATTATCTCTGACTTCTGGCATAAAAACGGTTGCAGTGTACTTTATGCTGAGCAGAGAGGTCAAGGCGACAGCGGCGGAGACTATATGGGATTCGGTCTCCTTGAAAGATATGACTGCCTCCGGTGGATAAAATGGGTGCAGGACAATACGCCTGCTGAGCTTCCCATATACCTTGCAGGAGTTTCAATGGGAGCAACCACTGTACTTATGACCTCAGGCTTTGAGCTGTCTGAGCGAATTCACGGAATTATGGCTGACTGCGGATTTACCTCTCCCCACGCAATCTGGAAGCACGTTGTACAAAACAATCTGAAAATCCCCTTTGGTATTTACAGTGCCGTTGCTGACGAGCTCTGCAGAAGAAAAATTCAGGTAGGTTCAAAGGATTACTCCTGTGCACAGGCTCTTGAGCATTCTGCAACACCGGTGCTGTTTATCCACGGCACTGACGACAACTTTGTACCTGTAGAGATGACCTTTGAAAATTACAAGTCATGCAAAGCTCACAAGCGACTCCTTGTAGTCCCCGGTGCTGACCACGGAATGAGCTACCTTGTGGACACAAAGGGCTATGAAAATGCAATGAAAGATTTCTGGGCAGACTTTGACCAATAAAACTTATAACATATGCAACAACCCCACCTGACTCCGCTTTATGCCAGGTGGGGTTTGTTGTTTGTCTGCTATTCATATGTAAAATCTATAGTCAAATTTATTTCTTCAACAGAAATATTCTGTATATACCCTTTGCTATCTGTTGTTACCTTGTAAGCTCCGCTTGCACACTCTCCTGTAAACACAGCTATACCCTTTTCAAAGGAGTCGCACTGTTCTTCCCGTGACAAAGCACACAGTACATTATACAACGCCTGAGCAAAGGAGTCCTTGGGCAGATAGCCTTTCTGAGTCTTTGTATGAAGTCCTTCGTATATCATCTCAAAACCGTCTGTCCACTTATAGGTAAGCCCCCACAGCTCATCAGGAGTTGTAACCTTCATAGCTACCGCCCCTTGCATTGTGGAGGTTATCTCCGCCTGCAAAGAAAACAACCCGTCAAAAGCTTTGTCCTCAATGCTCAGTTTTGCCTGAAAATCAAGCACAGGCTGAGAGGGAGGATTTGCACTGCAGGCAGAAAGAAACATAACAATAATGACAATAAAAAAAGTTAAAGTTCTTTTCACAGAAAACCTCTGGAATAAAAGATACTTTTAAAATCCTATAGCAAAACTAATTTACAAAATACATTCCTTAATCGCCTTTGGAATTCTCTCAATAATATCAGAAGGCAAAAGGGCAAACTCGGTAAGCTCATCCTTTGCAATATCTCCTGCAAGCCCATGCAGGTACACACCTGCCACAGCACTCAAAGTCACCTCTGCCCCCTGTGAAGCCAGTGAAGCAATCATTCCTGCAAGCACGTCTCCTGAGCCTGCAACTGCCATACCTGCATTTCCCGTGGGATTAACATAACACTCTGCATTTTTAGCAGTTATCAAGGTATCCTTGCCCTTTAACACAAGGGTGACTCCGTATTCATCAGCAAAGGACTGAGCGACCTCCTGCCTGTTTTCTCGGATGTAAGCAGAGGTTAATCCTGTAAGACGTGACAATTCTCCTTCGTGGGGTGTGAGCACCGTAGGATAAACTCTGTCCCTCAGAACATTTATATGCTTTGCAACTGCGTTTATTCCGTCAGCATCAAGAATAAGAGGAGTTTTGCACTCATAAAGAAGAGAAAGCACAACGCTCTTTGTGTCTTCACACATTTTTGAGCCGCAACCTGCAAGCACAGCATCTGACTTATTTGCGTACTTTATTATCTGCCCTGTTGCTTTCTTGCTTATTACTCCCGACTCAGACTCAGGCAGTACCAGAAACACAGCTTCAGGAACGGAAGCAGACACAATAGAATAAATACTCTCAGGCACCGCCATACGCACAAGCCCTGCACCCATTCTCAGTGCCGCTCTTGCACACAGAACCGCCGCCCCTGCCATAGAGTAACTGCCGCACACACAAAGCAAAGAGCCCACGCTGTATTTATTTGCGTAGGCTGGTCTTTGGGGCAATATATCCTTGACAATTCTTTTATCTGTAACTGTCATACTATCACCTTATTTTTTATTGTAGAAAAACTTTACAACCATTTCACGGGTCATATGAGGACGCATACCATCTATGATTTTCTGATTGGGAGAAAAGATAAGCAGGCACTTGCCCTTACCGCTTTCTCTGTATACACAGTAGTAGCTCTCCTCCATATTACCGCTGGAGCAATCCTTTGTGCGGGCATATCTGTCGGATGGGATATTGTCCCCCTCAATTTTGCCCATATCCTCAATAGAGTTAATCTCCATCTTAAGGGTTTTCTTACGTTTTTTCTTATCAATAACCTTGTCGATGTAAAAGTTGTTACCCATAACGGAGTAGTCAAACTCAACCTTATTGATACGAGGCAGTGCCAAAGTCAGCACAATAACCGCCGCAATTGCAATAATAAGCGTGAACATAAGCCAAAATGGGTCAGGAGCAACAAGATACACAAAAATAAAAAATAATTCTATCAAAGCAAAAAAGCCAATGAGCAGTCCGGAAATCAGTTTCTGCTTTGCACCTGACTGACGTTTTACAACCTGTTCGCAAAATGCATCCATAAAATTCACCTGTCCTGATTTAAGTATATTAGTAAGTATAACACATCAATTCGTTTTTTTCAACAAAACACTTGCCAAATTAACAATTTAGTGATAATATTAGTTTTAATATTTATAAACGCGATGACGAAGAAAGTAACTATATCAACGAAGTGTAAAGAGAGCGGTTCCCACAGGCTGAAAGCAACCGCCACGGCAGATGCAGTGAAGTTCCCTTCTGAGCGGTGAGGCTGAACTTATTACACAGTAGGCTTCAACGGCAGACACCGTTAAAGGTCACAGGAGTGTTTGCTTCTTTTATGATGCAAAAATCAGGGTGGTACCACGGATATTATTCGTCCCTGCGTGTTTTTCACACACGCAGGGCGTTTTATTTTTTACGGAGGAAATTTATGGACGAGAAAATCTTGATATTAAGAAATGAAATCACTGACAAGGTCTCATCTGCTCAGAACACTTCAGAGCTTGATCCAATCAGAGTTGAGTACCTTGGCAAAAAGGGTAGTGTTACAGCCCTCTTAAAAGGTATGAAGGACCTTTCTCCTGAGGAGAAAAAGTCCTTTGGTGCAAAGGTAAACGAGCTGAAAGAATTTGCAACAGCACAGATTGACAAAAGAGCACAGGAGCTTAAAGAGCAGGAAATTGAGAAAGAGCTGGCTTCCATGCCCGTATTTGACATTACAACCCCTGCAAACCTCCAGAGAGGTTCTTATCATCCCATTACACTGGTACAGCGTCAGTGTGAAACTATCTTCAAGTCTATGGGCTTTGCAGTTATCGACTACCCCGAGGTAGTTACCGACTACGAGTGCTTTGAGGCTCTCAACATCCCCAAGCACCACCCTGCCCGTGATATGCAGGACACCTACTATCTCGACAATGGTCAGCTTCTTAAGTCTCACACCTCTGCCGCACAGAACGCAATTCTTAAAAAGTACGGCAAAAACCTCATCGAAAACGGTGTACCCATTAAAGCTATCTTCCCCGGCAGATGCTTTAGAAACGAAGCAACAGACGCCTGCCACGAAAACACCTTCTTCCAGATGGAGGGTGTTATGGTTGACAAGGATATCTCCATCTCCAACCTTATTTACTTTATGAAAACTATGCTTTCCGAGGTGTTCAGAAAGGACATCAAGGTACGTCTTCGTCCCGGCTTCTTCCCCTTCGTTGAGCCCGGATTTGAGCTTGACATAAGCTGTCTTATCTGCGGCGGCGAGGGCTGTCCCTCTTGTAAGCAGAGCGGTTGGCTGGAGCTTTGCCCCTGCGGTATGATTCACCCCAACGTGCTGAGTGAGGGCGGTATTGACCCAGAGGAGTACACAGGATTTGCTTTCGGTCTTGGTCTTACCAGACTTGCTATGATGAAGTACGGCGTTAAGGATATCCGTGACCTGAACTCAGGCAAACTCAAAGTTCTCGAGCAGTTCACCGATGACGAATAAGGAGGGTATGTAATATGTTATTATCAATGAATTGGATTGAGGATTTCGTAGACCTTTCAGGTCTTGACAGACTCGATCTTATACATAAGCTTTCACTCTCAACTGCTGAGGTTGAGAACGAGATTTTCTTTAAGGGTGCAGACCTTTCAGGCGTGGTTGTAGCTGAGATTATGGAAGTTTCGGACCACCCTGAGTCAAAGAAGCTTCACCTCTTAAAAGTTGATGCAGGCGACGGTGCACTTACCGATGTTGTTTGCGGTGCTCCCAACGTAAGAGTTGGTATGAAGACCGCTTTTGCAAAGGTTGGCGCAAAGCTCGGAGAAATTGAGATTGCACCCAGACCCCTTGCAGGATTTATGTCCTGCGGTATGTGTTGCTCCGAAGCAGAAATCGGCATCTCCGATGACCACTCAGGTATTATGGACATTACCGAGGATGTAGCAAACGGCACCGACATCAAAGACCTTTATGCTATTGATGATATCGTTTTTGAGATTGACAACAAGTCACTTACAAACAGACCTGACCTTTGGAGCCACTACGGCTTTGCACGTGAGTTTGCGGCTTTAGCAGGCAGAGAGCTCAAGCCCTTAGAGTGTGAGGAGCTTACTCAGTATGACAGCCTCCAAAAAATCGATATGAAGATAGAGGATCCTCTGTGCCAGAGATACTCCTGTATGCAGGTTGAGAATATCACAAGAAACGTAAGCCCTGTGAATATGAGAATCCGTCTTTTCTACTGCGGTATGAGAGGCATCAACTTCCTTGCTGACCTGACAAACTACCTTATGCTTGAGGTTGGTCAGCCCATGCACGCTTTCGACTCCAGAAAGGTAGAGAAAATCCGCATCAAGCGTTTTGACACTCCCTTTACTTTCCAGACTCTGGATGGTGTCGAGCGTAACATTGACGAAAACACACTGATGATTTGCAACGACAATACACCTGTTGCTATTGCAGGTATTATGGGCGGTCTGGACTCTGAGATTGTTGAGGACACCACCACTCTCACATTAGAGTCTGCTACCTTTGATGCAGTTTCTATCCGCAAATCTACAGTTCGTCTCTCCCACAGAACAGACGCTTCTATGCGTTACGAAAAATGCCTTGACCCTGAGATGACAACTCTTGCTATCGGCAGATTTATAAATCTTTTAAAGAAATATGACAGCGGTGCTCAGGTTATATCCGCTCTTACAGATGAGTATGCATACAAGTATGACACAGTTACCCTTGACTTTGACAAGAAGTTCGTTGACCGCTATACAGGTATCGAGATAAGCAACGAAACTATCGTTAAGACTCTCACAGATTTAGGCTTCAAGGTAACACTTGATGGAGATAACTTCTCTGTAGTAGTTCCCTCCTGGAGAGCTACCAAGGATGTTACCATCAAGGCAGACATCATTGAGGAAATCACCCGTATTTACGGATATGATAACTTTGATATCAACACCACCCGTTCTCCCCTGTACCCTGTTCGTGCAGAGGCAGTGAAGAACAATGAGGACAGAATCAAAGATATTCTTGTAAAGAAATATAACCTCCACGAGCTCCACTCCTATGTATGGGCATATAATGACGAGATGAAAGCTCTGGGAATTCCTGTTGAGGATAATGTCAAACTTGCAAATGCAACAAACCCCAACATTGAAACCCTGAGAAATTCCATCATTCCCACACAGCTTTGTCAGGTTAAAGTTAACACAGGCTACGGTGCAGACTTCGGCGTATTTGAGGTAGGCAGAGTTATCAAGGGTCTGAAGGACAATGGTCTTTGCAACGAGCAGAAAATGCTCGCAATTACTCTGTTCAGCAAGACAAAGGATATGAAAGAGCTGTACCTTGAGCTTCGCGATATTATTGCAGTTATTGCAAGCGACTTAAAGCATAAGACTCTCGGCTACGTAAAGGCAGAGCCCCAGCACGCATACGAGCATCCTGTAAACCTTAACACAATCCTCATTGACGGCGAAGAGATTGGTACAATCGGTATTCTCCACCCTGTTGTTTCAAAGAATATTGACAAGAAAGCAAACATTGTATTTGCAGAGATTGATATGAGTGCATTCACCGAGGCAGAGGTTGCTCCCATTGTATACGATGAGCCCTCTAAGTTCCCCTCAATGACATACGATATCAGTGTAGAGATTCCTACAGGAGTACTCTTTGAAAGCCTTGAGAAGTGCTGGAAGGACGAAGGCAAGAGACTCCTTAAGAGCACACGTATTGTAGACACATACGATACTGAGGAGATTCACTCCATCACTGTCCGCTTTGAGTTTTCTTCAAACGAGAGAACACTCTCAAGCACTGAGATTCAGGAGATTATGGATAAGGTTATTGATAACCTTAACGCAATCGGTGTAACCCTGAGAAGTTGATTTTTTTAGATTATCAAGTTAATTAAATAATTTACTGCCTGAGGCAAAATTTACCTCAGGCAGTTTTTCTTTTTAAGCGAACTTTCCCATAAATATTATTGATTTTCCTCAAATCAGGTGGTATACTAAAGTTGCGACACAAACCGAATAAATTCCTGTATAGGTGTGTATTTTTATTATTGGTAAAAATGCATGCTCTTTTTTCGCATACCTTTACAGGAAGTGAAAGTTTGTGTCGCAGCAAATGAGGCTATGCATTTTTCGTGTGTGTAGCTTCGGTTGCACACACTTTTTTATTTTAGGAGGAATTTTTGTGAAAAGAAAACCGACATTCAAACAAACCCTTGCGTGTATTTTATCACTTCTGATTTTGATAAGCACCTTGCCAATACTGTCTGTCACTGCAGAAGAAACAACAGATGAACCCATAACAGGCACAACCGAGGATGGATTTGAGTATGAAATTATTGATGGAGAAGTAACCATCACAGGATACGCAGGTGAAAACACAGAAACAGAGATACAAATCCCAGAAGCTATTGAAAACTTAAAGGTTACAACAATAGGAAACTTTGCATTCGATAATGCCTTCACGGATTACGATGATTTTGAGGGAACAGGTAACTTTGTTAGTGTAATCATACCCGACAGTGTCACAAGTATCGGTGACTATGCTTTTAGGGAATGTATCGCACTTTCTGACATAGTTATTCCGGAAAGCGTCAGAAGTATTGGAGAATATGCTTTTTATCAATGCCTGTACCTTGACAACATAAATATTCCAAATAGTGTCACCAGCATTGGCGACTACGCATTTGAGTGCTGCTATGACCTTGAAAACATAACAATACCAGATTCTATAAAACAAATAGGTGAAGACATTTTAGAATCTACAGCTTATTCCTATAACGATAATAATTGGTACAACGATGCTTTATATCTCGGAAACATACTACTTGCAGTCACAGAAACCGGATACTATGATGATGATTATGAGTACCAACTCGGAGAACAACTTGGTGTTTATGAAATTAGAGAAGGAACTACTTTAATCGCCGACTACGCTTTTGCTCGCACAGGCTATACAACCATTTCTGTACCAAACACTGTAACTTCTATAGGCACAGGAGCTTTTTCTTCTTGCGGTTACTTACAATCTATTAATATCCCTGCGTCAGCAACAGAATTTGGAGACTCTGTATTTAGTAGCGATTCTCTAAAATATATTAACGTTGATAAGGATAATCCATTGTACTCCTCGAATGATGGAGTATTATTAAACAAAGATGGAACTACACTTCTTTTATATCCGAGCGGAAGAACAGATTCCACCTACAATGTACCAAAAGGAGTCACTTTTATAGGAGAAAGGTCTTTTAGTGGTAATGAATATATTGAAAACATAATTCTGCCCCACGGAACCACTGCTACAGGAGCCTCTGCATTTGGTCTCTGTAAAAACCTTACAAGCATCAGCTTACCTGATACGCTTACTATCATCGGTTCCCAATCTTTCAGTAGTTGTAAAAAACTCACTGAAATCAAACTACCCACAAACCTTGAAGTTATAGGCAAACAAGCTTTTGCCTATAGCGGACTCAAACACGTTGATATTCCATATGGTATTACTGAAATATCTGAAAATTCGTTCCAATATGCAACTTCACTTAAGAGTGTGTCTATACCAGACAGCGTTGTATCTATTAATGACTATGCATTTTATGGTACAAATCTTACAGATATCAGCATTCCTAATAGTGTTAAATCAATCGGAGATTTGGTCTTTTGCTCAGCTCCCCTTGAAAGTATAACAATACCCGAGGGAGTCGAAACCATTGGAAGTGCTATCTTTTACTGGTGTAGAAATCTAAAATCTATAGATATTCCCTCAAGTGTTACTCTTCTTGACGGCACTTTTAATTTCTCATCATTAGAGTCTATCAATGTCCATAAAAACAACAGCGTTTACACCTCACTTGATGGTGTGCTGTTCGATAAAAACATAACTACTCTTATAGCATATCCTCCCAGCAAAACCGATACTGAATATCATATTCCCGAGGGTGTAACAACTGTTAATCAATTAACATATAATGTCAAAACACTTTTCGTCCCAAAAAGTGTTACAAAAATCATAGAATCTGAAATATATGAGTTATCAACCATATATGGAATCAAGGGCTCTTATGCAGAAACTTATGCACAGGAAAATGGAATTCAATTTGTAGCACTTACAGAACTCATAGACTACGACACCAATATCACAGTTATCACAAAAACTGATGCACAGCTCAGGGTTGAAACAATTACTGATGTAAACACAATTGATAATGTAAATCTCATTCTTGCAGACGAAGATGTTACGGCACTTTACGACATCACACTCACAAAAGACGGTGCAGAGATTCAGCCTGAGGGTTCTGTTACTGTAAAAGTCCCCACAGGCAATGAAAATGCTAAAGTTTACAGGGTTGAAGCTGACGGTACGCTGACTGATATGAACGCAACATACATTGACGGCTTTATGGTGTTCACCACCGACCACTTTAGCCTGTATGTACTTGCTGTTGCAAAATCCACACCCGCATTTGACTTAGGTGACGTTGACAAGGACGGGGATATCAACATCAAGGATGCTACAGCAATTCAGAAGCATATTGCTATGCTGATTACACTTGATGATGAGGCTATAATTCTTGCTGATTATGATGGTGACAGCGAGGTTACAATCAAAGATGCAACGGCGATTCAGAAAAAGATTGCAGGACTTATCTGAGTCTGAATATTGCTTTATACAACACACAAACGGCTCCCTCGTTGAGGGAGCCGTTTGCTTATCTATGTAGTTACTTATCAGATGGAATCTTTCGGACGACCAATGGTCGTCCCTACGCAAATCACTCTTTTCGGCAGGAGTAAACCCCTGCCCTACGAGTAACCTCCAATCCCCCTGACACTTGAATTGCCTTTGAGGCACCTTGACGGACAATGCGTGTTCTATCCCTCACCACTGCCTGCGGCGGAATCTCTCCTCAAGGAGAAGCCTTGCTTTGACATTTGCAACAAAACTGTTTTATATTTGGGCTTGAATTATATGAAAATATATTGTATAATTAATGTGGTATCAGGTTTCTACGGAATCTGACCAATCCATATCCTATAATATATTATAAATTGGAGGTGTTTCGGATGTTGGATAAGACTATGGTATTCTCCCTTGGCGGTGACAGAGATGACGAGATGAAGCGTGCTCTGATGATTGTGTATGATGCACTGAAGAAAAAAGGCTACAACCCCATCAACCAGATTGTGGGCTACATTCTCTCTGAAGACCCTACCTACATCACCACCTACAACAACGCCCGGAATATCATTTCTAAAATTGACAGAGACGACCTGCTGGAGGCTCTTGTCAAGTCATACATCAAGAGTTAACGGAGGAATACACTTTGGCTAATAAAGAATTTTTCACATACAAAGGCAAGCCCCTTGTACGTTGCGGTGACGAGCTGTACTATGGCTCAATGGCAGACAGATTTGTCATTCGTATGCAGGTTAAAACCAAAAAGGACGTAAACGGCCTGCAGGTTGCTGACAAGGTTGCTATTCAGCTTCTTTGCACAGACCCTGACTTAAGCCCCAGAAAGCAGATTGTAAAGGTTTCTGAGAAGACAGGACTTTTCCTTGCAATGGACATTGCAGACATCTGGTTGCAGCGTGCACTCTCTGCAGAAGCTTAACTTAACAAAACATCAAACACAACAGCCGTGGCTTTTACTGCCACGGCTGTTTTTGTATATTAAGGATTAATCCCTCCGTCATTTTCCTAAGGAAAATGTCGCCTCCCTTTAGGGCAAGGGAGGCGATTCTACCTTCTCACAAGGGAACCTATAAACTATATAATTTACTTTTCAAGATAAGACTTAATTGCATCAAGGGTGGTGTCACTGATTACGTGCTCCATTCGGCAGGCATCATTGGAGGCTGTTTCTTCATCAACTCCGAGGCTTGTAAGAAACTGTGTGAGAACCTTATGACGGTTGTAAATTTTCTCTGCCACTTCCCTGCCGATGTCCGTAAGCCTCAGGTATCCGTTTTCATCCATTGTAATATAACCGCCGTCACGAAGAAGCTTCACTGCACGGCTGACAGAGGGCTTTGAGTAATTGCGGTACTCTGCCACATCCAAGGAGCGAACAGCATTCATTTTGTTTGAAAGTATTAAAATGGCCTCAAGATACATCTCACCTGATTCCTGCAGGGGCATATCACCGACCTCCTTATGCTGTAAATTAACGTAAATATTATACTATATATACTACAGGTTTTCAAGGGCAGAGCATAATCACCCAAAGAAATTCATAAGAATTTTTAGATATTTTACTTATAATTTATTCTTCTGCGTCTCGTATACTTTACAAATATTCACTAAATTCTTTTCATTGCGCTAAATTTTTCGGATTAAGCCTTGACATATTGTGGAAAATCGGTTATTATAATACGCAGTTAGCGTGAGCTAACTGTTATATTTGCCAACCAGTTAGCTATGGCTAACTAACAAATTAATTTTTACTAATAATACAGGCAGAATGTTTTATTATGTCTTGCGGTTGTGTCAGGAGGATAATATGAACACACTAAAAAAAGCAAAAATCGGTGCCACCGCTAAGGTTGTAAAAGTACACGGCGAAGGTGCTATAAGACGCAGAATTATGGATATGGGTATTACCAAGGGTGTTGAAATTTACATCCGCAAGGTTGCTCCTTTAGGCGACCCTATTGAGGTAACTGTCAGAGGCTATGAGCTCTCTCTGCGAAAAGCTGATGCAGATATGATTGAGATTGAATAATCACAAAGCAATTTATAATATAGGGGGCGACCCCTGTGTTTTTTGGATATCGGTTAGCATTAGCTAATCAAGAAAGCGAGGAAACAATATGGGTATTACAATTGCTCTTGCGGGCAATCCAAACTCGGGCAAAACCACACTTTTCAATGCCCTGACAGGCTCTAACCAGTACGTTGGAAACTGGCCGGGAGTTACTGTTGAGAAAAAGGAAGGCAAGCTCAAAAAAAACAGCAACGTTATCATTACCGACCTGCCGGGTATATATTCCCTCTCCCCCTATACACTGGAGGAGGTTGTAGCAAGAAACTATCTTATAGGTGAGCGTCCCGATGCTATCCTTAACATTGTTGACGGTACAAATCTGGAACGCAACCTCTACCTGACAACTCAGCTTATGGAGCTGGGAATTCCCGTTGTGGTTGCCATCAATATGATGGACATTGTCAGGAAGAACGGGGATATTATAGACACAGAAATTCTCGGCAAGCGTTTAGGATGTAAGGTGGTAGAGATATCCGCTCTTAAAGGTGACAGCATTGATATTGCGGCAGACGTAGCCATTGAAGCCGCAAAGAAAGGACGCATTATTCCCCGTCACATTTTCTCAGGTATTGTTGAGCATGCACTGGCACATATTGAAGAGGCTGCAATCCACAATATGCCTGAAGACCAGCAGAGATGGTACTCTGTAAAAATATTTGAAAGAGACGAAAAGGTGCTGGAGTCCCTTAGGCTGGAAGATAATATTGTTAAGCACATGGAGTCTGACATTGCCGCTGTTGAGGAGATTATGGATGACGATGCAGAAAGCATCATTACCAATGAGCGTTATAACTACATAGTCAGCATCATGCAAGTTTGCTACAAGAAAAAGCACAAGAACCGACTAACTGTATCTGACAGAATTGACAGGGTAGTAACTAACAGATTTTTAGCATTGCCTATATTCGCCCTAATAATGTTCCTTGTATACTATCTTGCAATCGGCTCTATAGGTAACTGGACAGTGGAGTTTATGAATGACACTTTGTTCGGTGAATGGATTATTCCTGCAGTAAACAATCTTCTTGTGTCCCTCAGTTGTCCCGCTTGGCTTGTAGGACTTGTATCTGACGGTATTGTAAGCGGTGTTGGAGCTGTGCTTGGCTTTGTTCCCCAGATGTTTATCCTCTTCCTTCTGCTTTCGCTTTTAGAGGATTGCGGATATATGTCACGAATTGCTTTCATTATGGATAAGCTTTTCCGCAAGTTCGGACTTTCGGGCAAAAGCTTCATTCCTCTCCTTGTTGGTGTTGGTTGCGGAGTGCCCGGAGTTATGGCGTCCCGTACAATTGAGAATGAGCGTGACCGCAGAATGACAATTATGACTACCTGCTTTATCCCCTGCGGTGCAAAAATGCCTATAATCGGTCTGTTTGCAGGTGCAATCTTCGGCGGAAGCGGTTTAGTTGCTGTATCTGCATACTTTATAGGAATTGCCTCTGTTATTGTTTCAGGTATTATACTGAAGAAAACCAAGATTTTTGCAGGTGACCCTGCTCCCTTTGTTATGGAGCTTCCTGCTTACCATGCACCTGTTCCACGCAACATTTTCAGAGCAACATGGGAACGTGGTTGGTCATTTATTAAGAAAGCAGGCACCGTAATTCTGCTTTCTACAGTTGTACTTTGGTTCCTTCAGGGCTTTGGTTTTACAAACGGCACTTTTGGAATGGTAGAAAACAACAACAACTCTCTGCTTGCTACCATAGGAAACCTTATTGCATTTATCTTTATTCCTTTGGGCTTTGGCAACTGGCAGTCTGCAGTTGCAACCATCACAGGACTTATGGCTAAAGAAGGCGTTGTTTCTACCTTTGGTGTTCTTCTTAATATTGCAGGTGAAGTAACTGAGAATTCCTCTGCTCTGCATTCGGCAGTGGCTCAGCACTTTGGAAACAACCCTGTTGTCGCTTACAGCTTTATGGCGTTCAATCTGCTGTGTGCTCCCTGCTTTGCCGCTATGGGTGCTATTAAGAGAGAAATGAACAGCGGTAAATGGACCTTCTTTGCAATTGGCTATATGACAGTCTTTGCCTATGCTGTGTCTTTTATGATTTACCAGTTCGGCTCATGGTTTACAAGCGGCGGCAATATCATCGGTACTGTAATTGCTTCAATGGTTCTTATCTTTATGGCTTATATGCTTTTAAGACCCTACAAGGAATCCACAAGACTTACAAAGAAACTTAAATAAGGAGTAAGGTTTATGTTAGAATGGCTCAGTGCAAACATAGGTACAATTGCAGTATGTGCTGTACTTGTTGCAGTTCTTACCGCAATAATCATCTATCTCATTAACAACAAGAAAAAAGGAAAGAACTCCTGTAACTGTGGCGGCGGTTGCTCAGGCTGTGCCATGAAGGACGCTTGTCACCCTCAGCCTGAAGAAAAAACTGATAATAAGTAATTTCCTTTTTGTATGTTCATAAAGCAAACCCTCTAAAGTCCCGATGCAGATGCATCGGGGCTTTGCTTTTTCTTATATTTATCTCTTTACACTGGACTAAAATAAAAATCTGTGATATTATAAAAATGATATTCAAAAATCTAAGCAGTTTTTAACTGCAGGGAGGAAACGCAATGAAAAACACATCTCGGATTTTTACGCTTCTTACTGTCATTATGCTTGTCTGCACAATGGTTCTTACCATGGCAGGATGTAAAAACAACACAGGAAACAACAACTTAAACGGTAGCAACAACGGTAATAACAACAATCAAAGTGCTACTTCTGCACCTTCTACATACCCTACTCAGCTTTATGACAAAAACGGCAATGAAATACAAATGCCTGATGACAATGACGCAGATGGCTGGTTTTCCGTAGAGGTTATCAACCAGTACAGTATGGCACCTTTTGTTCAGCCTCCTGACACAAAAGTTGTCTCTAAGCCACAGCGTGACTGCCTGTACCTTAAAGGCGGAGAGGATGTTTTGCAGGTTTGTGCCAAATATGCCTTCCGCAATATAGTAAATAACAATACCGCTGTATATCTTCCTGTTATGAGTACTGACGATAACGGCACAACCAAAGCAATAGACTTTAACAGAATTTACGCTTATGACTTTTCTGCTTTGTACCCTACAGGAGATGAGACAAGTGTAACCTTCGTATATACTATAGGTCATAAAATTTACGAATGTGCTCTCTCTCTGGACTCCTCTGCCGATGCAAGTGAAACTCAGATATGCATAGCCTTTGCAGACAGAACCGAGCTTTACAATTCTCTTATATAAAAACCAATCAACTGACAGAAAAGAGATAATATATGGCTGTTAAGAAAAACATCAAATCCTCTCAGCCCAGACTGAGATTTACTGTGCGTCACGCACTTACAGATATTTACGTGATACTTCTGTTCACGTTCTTTCCCTTGTTCCTTTCTAACTACTACGCCGCCGCAAGACGTGATAAATTCTGGTCTTTTATGATTATCACCGGCATTCTTGGTCTGGCAGTCGGAATCATTTCCCTTGTTAATCTGTTCACAAAGAACAACGAATACAACAGAAAACTTAATACCTATCGTGACCCCTTTAAGCTTAGCATTACCGACATCGGCTTCTTCGCTTTCACAGGTATCGCTCTTGTATCTATGCTTGCAAGCGGAAGAATTGCACATTGCTTTATTGGTCTTTCTGAAGGTGCCAGCAACGGTCGTAATATGGGTTTTGTCACCATACTCTTGCTCCTTGTAGCGTATATGATGATATCCCGTTTTTACTTTAACAAAAAGATTGTTTACTACTGCATTTTTGCAGGCATTTCCATTGTAAGCGTTCTTGCGATTCTCAATTACTACTACATTGATGTACTGGGGCTTTTCAAAGCTTACGAAGGTTCATCAAACTACAACACTGTAATAAACGACTTCACCTCAACTATTGGCAATAAAAACTATTTGTCAGCTATAATCTGTGTATCTCTGCCCTTCTCCTTCGGTATGGCAATTGCTACAGAAGATAAGCTCACACGTATTATCGCCTACATAAGCACAGGGCTCCAGTTTATGGGACTTATAGTTGCTACCAGTGACGGTGGCTTCCTTGGTTGCTTTGCAGCATTTGCTGTTATGGCAGTAGTTGTCAGCCGCAGTCGCAAGCGTCTTATGAGATACTGTGCAGGCATTGCTGTTATGATGCTCAGTGCAAAGGTACTTTGGCTCTTTGACCTTATTATGAAAGGCAACTCCAAGGGTTACACAAGCTTCTCTGACTTCTTCATAAGCAATAGTGCTGTGTATGTTATCTTAGTTACATTTGCACTGTTTGCAGGACTGCTATTCTACGACACAAAGAGAAAAGAAGCAGAGTCAGATGAGCTTCACAAGGTTGTTTTTTATGGCATTCTCTCTGTTGTATGCTTAGCAGTGCTTGGCTTTGCCGCTTTGATGATATACTTCACCTTTATTGACAAGGACACCCCACTCAACGGTATGCTGAAATTCTTCCGCTTCAATGAGCACTGGGGTACTCACAGAGGTTATTTCTGGATTAACTCCTTTGAGGTTTACAAGGATATGAACCTGTGGCAGAAGCTCTTCGGTGCAGGCCCCGAAACCTACTACTATATGTTCCAGCCTTACTTCTCAGAAATGACTAAGCTCTTCAACGAAAGCTCCACAAATGCCGCCCACAACGTATACATCAACTACCTGATTACTCAAGGTGCTCTGGGACTTATCGCATATGTGCTCTTCATAGGCTCCGCCATTGCAAGAAGCATTAAATTTGCAAAGAACAATCCCCTCTCCCTTGTGTGTGCTTTTGTTATTACTGCTTATGCAGTGCAAGATATTGTAAACATTGCAAACCCTGTAAATGTTCCTTGGTTTGTTATTTTCATTGCACTTAACGAGGCAACACTTCTGCGTGCAAACTCAGCTTCAGAGCTTGCGGAGAACAGCTTCTGATTTTCTCACAAAGAATAATGACCAATTAATATTCCTTCTATGAAAAATACTGCATAGAAGGAATATTTTTATTTGCATATTAATTCAAAAAAATGCTCATATTTATTGACAGATTAAATTCTTAGGTGTAAAATAAATTGTTCGCAAACGAAACTCTAATTTGTGAAAGGTTGATTATTATGCATTACACAGGAGTAACCTCCAGAGGTATCATCTGCCCCATCTTCCAGCAGGGTGACGATTTGGTAGCCGCTATCGTAAAGAGCGTTACCGATGCCGCAAAGAACGAGGGATTTGAGCTTCAGGACAAAAATATAATCGGTGTTACAGAAGCAGTTGTTGCACGTACTCAGGGCAACTATGCAACCACCGACCAGATAGCAACAGACATCCGCAACAAGTTTGGCGGTGAGGACTTGGGCATTGTGTTCCCCATTCTCAGCCGTAACCGTTTTGCTATTCTCCTGCGTTCTATTGCAAAGGGTTGCAAAAAGCTTTACGTTCAGCTTTCCTACCCATCTGACGAGGTAGGCAACTCTTTCATCACATATGACCAGATTGACGAAAAGGGTGTTAACCCCTTCTCAGACAGCTTTAACGAAGAAGAGTTCAGAGCTGTTTTCGGATATGACACAAAGCACACCTTCACAGGCGTTGACTACATCGATTATTACAAGAGTCTGGGTGACAACATTGAGATTATCTTCTCCAACGACCCCAGATACATTCTCAAATATACCAAGAACGTTCTTAACTGCGACATCCATACACGTTTCCGCACACAGAGACTCTTAAAAGCTGCAGGTGCTGATAAAGTTTACCGTATGGACGAAATCCTCACAGAGAGTGTTGACGGCTCAGGCTTTAACCCCCAGTACGGACTCTTAGGCTCTAACAAGGCTACAGAGGACAAGGTTAAGCTCTTCCCCCGTGACTGTCAGGAGTTCGTTGACAAACTCCAGGAGGAAATGTTCAAAGCTACAGGTAAAAACATTGAGTGTATGGTATACGGTGACGGCGGATTCAAAGACCCTGTTGGCGGTATTTGGGAGCTTGCTGACCCTGTTGTATCTCCTGCTTTCACACCCGGTCTTGCCGGCAAGCCCAACGAGCTTAAAATGAAGTACTTTGCTGACAACGACTTCTCTGACCTTTCTGGCGAGGAGCTTGCAGAGGCTATGAAGAAGATGATTAAGGCTAAGGACGGCGACCTTGTGGGCAATATGCAGTCTCAGGGTACAACCCCCAGACAGCTTACTGACCTTCTGGGCTCACTGTGTGACCTGACAAGCGGCAGTGGCGACAGAGGTACACCTGTTATTCTTATTCAGGGTTACTTTGACAACTACGCAACCGAATAATTTATATAAATGTCCCTCTGCTGACTACGGCAGAGGGATTTTAAATACCCCTTATTAAGGGGATTGACAATCACACTTTATCACATTAAAATAAAATTGTAGGAAACAACATTTGTTGTTATTTTATGAAAGGGTGATATTTATGAAAAAAGCAAGTATTCTTATCTGTGCACTTCTGATTCTTTCCCTTGTGCTCTGTGCCTGTGGCGGCAATGGCAAAAACTCACTTATCGGCACTTGGACAGGTACACAGGAAGGAGTCTCAATCTCCATAACCTTCAACGAGGACAAAACAGGCAACATGGCTGTTATGGGCGGTCTCATCACTGCAGGTTTCACCTACACTGACGAGGGCGGAAAACTTATTCTGACTCCTGATGAAGGTATGGAAGACTACATGTCTTTTTCTGAGATAACATATTCTATTGATGGTGACACAATGCTCTTTACAGGAGACGGCGAAACCATAACAATGACAAGACAGTAAAACATAAAAATCAAACCTGATGCAGATTTTTCTGCATCAGGCTTTTTGTTTTATCACAGATATTTAGTCATAAGGAGAGCATCCTCACGAGGATTTGAGTAGTAGCCTTTTCGTACACCTGCTTCTTCAAATCCCATTTTTCTGTAAAGATTTGAAGCAGGAGTGTTCGTTACTCTTACCTCCAAGGTGACAAACCCCAGCTTCAAACGCTTTGCTTCTTCCAAAAGAGCTTCCACAAGCTCCTGAGCAATTCCTCTGCGTCTGTATAGCGGAAGCACCGCAAGATTAGTAAGACTTCCCTCGTCAAGCACCCACTCAAGAGCAATATATCCAACAAGAGTCTCTTCCTCAAAACATCCAAAACACTGAGAGTTGTCACTCTTTACAAGAGCCTCAATGGTATTCTCGCTCCAAGGGGACTGAAAACATTTCTCCTCTACCCTGTGTATTGCTTTTATGTGTTCTTCATTCAGTTTAATTATGGTCATATTTTCTCTCTAAGCTCCTCTGTGAGCTTTTTTACCGCTTCTTCGATTTCACCCCTGCATACTCTGTAAAGTGCCTGTGAACCGCCGTAAGGGTCAAAAACACCGCCCTTGTCTTCACGCAAAATATAAATCTTCTCAGAGGGCACTCCGTAGTAACAGAGCACGTCACTGTGTTCCTTGGTCATAACAGCAAAAAGGATGTAATCCTCCATATTAACATCTGTTATGGCTGTTGAGGTCAGACAAGATATATCTATTCCTTTTTCTTTAAGCACGCTGACAGAATTCGCAGAAACAGGAAGTCCTGTTATGGTAGAAAGCCCTGCTGACTCTCCCACAAAAGGCAGTGAATGTTTTTTGCAGATATCATTGAAAATCCCCTCTGCCATAGGGCTTCGGCAGGTGTTACCTGTGCACACAAACAGTATCTTTTTCATTGTATCACCGTCAGCCTTTTGCATCATACCAAGTTGCACCCATTGATGCTTCTGCTACTAAAGGTACAGAAAGCTTCACAGCGTTTTCCATTTCCTCCTGAAGCACCATTGCCGCACGCATAGACTCGTGAACAGGAGCCTCTACAATAAGCTCATCGTGGACCTGAAGAATAAGATGGGCTTCCATGCCCTCTGAGCGGAGTCTCTCATCAACACGCACCATTGCAATCTTGATGATATCTGCCGCAGTGCCCTGTATAGGCATATTACGTGCCACTCGCTCACCAAAGGAACGAGTGATGTGGTTTGTAGCCGTTAGCTCAGGCAGGTATCTTCTGCGTCCAAACACAGTCTCCACATAGCCTGTGAGTCTTGCATTCTCAATAACATTCTTCATATAAGAATCTACACCTGAGTAATGTGCAAGATAGTTTTTGATATATTCAGAAGCTTCTCGGTTGGTAACGCCTATATCCTTTGCAAGGGAAAAAGCACCGATACCGTAAACAATACCGAAATTTACTGCCTTTGCACGGCTACGCATAATCGGAGTCACCATGTTAACAGGCATTTTGAAAACCTCGGAGGCAGTAACTGTGTGGATGTCCGTATTATCAAGGAAGGCTTTACGCATATTGTAATCTTTAGCAATGTCAGCCAGCACTCTTAATTCTATCTGAGAATAATCAGCATCTACAAGCACACAGCCCTCACGTGCAACAAAAAACTTTCTCAGCTCTCTACCAAGCTCTGTTCTTACAGGAATATTCTGCAGATTAGGCTCTGTGGAGCTGATTCTGCCTGTACGTGTTTCCTTCTGATTAAAGCTTGAATGAATACGTCCGTCCTGTGCAATCACCTTCAAAAGTCCGTCACAATAGGTTGACTTGAGCTTTGCATAGGTTCTGTATTCAAGGATAAGCCCTACTACAGGGTGGTAGCTTCGTAAGGATTCAAGCACTTCCGCATTGGTGGAATATCCGCTCTTGGTCTTTTTCTTGGCAGGAAGCGAAAGCTTTTCAAAAAGCGCCTCTCCTAACTGCTTTGGAGAGTTTATATTAAACTCATAGCCCACCGAACTGTAAATTTCCTGCTCAAAGCATTTGAGTTTTTCACCAATGTACTCACCGTATTTTTCAATTCCTTCACGGTCAACGGCAAAGCCTATATTCTCCATTTTTGCAAGAACACGTGCCAAAGGAATTTCTATAGTCTCAAGAAGTTTTTTCTGGTTCTTATCTATTATTTCTTTCTGAAGCTTTTCTGACAAAGCAGGCAAAGCACAGAAGGCAGGGTCTAAATCCTCCCCCTCGGTCTTTGGAACAGTAACTCTGTACTCTGCACAAAGACGCTCAGGAGAGTAATCTGATGAAGAGGGATTGAGCAGATATGCACCCAAAGACACATCAAACTGAGCCAAATCCATCTGTATGCCCTTTTTGTCAGCAAAAGAATACACAGGCTTGCTGTCATAAAAAGTTTTCTTCCCGGAAAAGCGGAGGAAGTCACAGAAGATATTTTCATCCTCAGTAACGAAAACCGCTTCCTTAGTATAAACACAAAGGCGTACAAACTCACCCTGTGCAAACTCTGCGTCTGCAACTGCGTCCTCAGTGCAAATAATCTCCTCTGCACCTTTTACTATCACAGCCTTAACAGAAACTGTCTCCGCCTGATGAGCCTCAGTGTGTAAAGGAGTAACTGCGTGAAGTCCGAACTTGTCTATAAGCTTGAAAAGTTCAAGACGTGCCATATATCTTGCTGCCGCTTCAGGGTCAGTCATTTCCACTTTGTAGTTTTCAAGAGTTGTTTCAATAGGAACCGTCTTATAAATCTCACCTAACATTCGGCTGAGATAGGCATTCTCCTTGTCTGCAACAAGCTTTTTCCTTACAGAGTCTCTGATATCAGAAGACTCAATGTTTTCATACACTCCGTCAAGGCTTCCAAACTTGCTTATAAGGTCACAGGCTCCTTTTGGGCCGATACCTGCCACACCTGGGATGTTATCAGAGGTATCACCCTGTAAAGCCTTAATGTCAATAAGACGCACAGGCTCTACACCGTACTCCTCCAAAACCTTGTCTTTATCATAAATCACCGCTGTGGGACTGCCCTGTTTTGTAGCCGCAAGACGCACTGACACCTTGTCTGACACAAGCTGTAGGGAGTCTCTGTCTCCTGTAGCAATAACGCACTCGTTACCGCTCTGTTCACAAACACGGGCGAAGGTGCCTAAAATATCATCCGCCTCATAGCCCTCACAAGACACAAGCTTATATCCCAAAAGTACAAGAAGCTCCTTGAGCGGTTCCACCTGAGAAGCCAGTTCCTCAGGCATACCCTTTCTTGTTGCCTTGTAACCTGTGTACGCCTTATGGCGGAAGGTTGGTGCTCTCAGGTCAAAAGCTATAGCTACACAATCAGGGGAGGTATCTGCCTTTATCTTCTCAAGCATTGTCAGAAATCCATAAATAGCGTGAGTAAACTGTCCGTCCTTTGTAGTAAGAGGTCGAATTCCGTAATAAGCACGGTTAAGTATACTGTTGCCGTCAACTGCTAATAATCTCATAATTTATACATCACATCCACTACTTCCCCGTTTCTCACATACTCACGGGGTACACGCTTTGAAACTGCACAAATAATTTCATAATTTATTGTTTCTGCAAGGGATGCAAGCTCGCTTGCTGTAGGAGCACCGTCCTCACCCATGCCGAAAACCGTAACCTCATCACCGATTCTTACATTCTCAATATCGGTTACGTCAATAACGGTCTGATCCATACAAACTCTGCCGAGAATGTCTGCCCGCTTGCCCTTTACACTCATATATCCGCCCTGTGAAAGACTGCGGAAATACCCGTCTGCGTAACCTATGGGAACAGTTGCAACTATCATATCACGATCTGCTGTAAAAGTTCTGCCGTAGCTTACTGTTGAGCCCTTGCGAAGCTTTTTGACAAAAGCGACCGAAGTTTTTAGTGTCATTGCAGGCTTCAGGTCAAGCACTGAACCCAAAGCAGGGTTAGGAGCTAGTCCGTAAAGAATAATACCGGCACGGACCATTGAAAGATGTGCGTTCTTGTAATACTCCACAGCACCGGAGTTTGAGTGGTGTACAAGAGGAAAATGAACACCTCTGTCAGCAAGAGCTTTTACTGTAAATTCGAAAGCATCGAGCTGTCTCTGAGTGTATTCCTTGCCGTCTTCACCTTCATCAGACACGGCAAAGTGTGCCATAATACCGCAGGGATTAAGTCCTGACATGGAACAAGCATTGGAAATTTCATCAATTGAAGAGTTATCCTCGGGGAAGCTCTGGCACATAAATCCGATACGGCTCATACCTGTATCAATCTTAATGTGAACATCTACGGTAACTCCTGCATCAACCGCAGACTCAGACAAAGCCTTTGCATAATCAAGCCCGTACACAGCCTGAGTGATGTTCTCATCAGCCAGAGTCTTTGCAAGAGATACGGGAGTGTAACCTAAGATAAGTACAGGTTCTTTAATACCGCTTGTTCTCAGCTCCAAAGCCTCGTCAATGTTGGAAACCGCAAAGAAGTCTGCCCCAAGCTGTGAGTATAGCTTTGCAAGTTTTACTGCACCGTGGCCATAGCCGTCTGCCTTGACAACACAGCAAAGCTTTGTATCCTTACCTATATGAGCACGGATTGCTCTGAAATTCTGCTCTATAGCATCCAAATCAACCTCTGCCCAGGTACGTTTTATTATATCCAATTCCATCAGTATTCCTCCTGATTGTTTTATCAGTGTGACAGATAAGCTATTTTTAAACATATATACCTAATATAATTATATTACTAAGAGACCGATAAATCAATATTTTTAGAAAATTAAAAGCCTCCTGCCATAAGGCAGAAGGCTCAAAACTAAGCTTATTCTTTTTCAGATTTTTTATTATTAAAAATCAAATACACTGCTGCACCGATTAATGTAAACAGGCTTATCCATTGGGATGTTGAAAGATAAAACAAATGTCCTCTTATGCTGTCTCCGCGGAAAAACTCAAGTATAAATCTCAGTACTGCATAAGCACACAGATAAACCGCCAGAAGTCTGCCCTGCAGTTTACTCTTGAAAAATAATATAATAAGCACTGAAAACAGAACAAGAAGCAAAAAAGCTTCTGCAAGCTGAACAGGAAAACGAGGTATCTGCTCACATTCTCCTGAATTAAGCACTCTGCCGCTTATTCCATACTCCCACTTTACTCCGTAGCAACAGCCGGCAAAAAAGCACCCTACTCTTCCAAAAGCGTGAAAAAGAGGAATTACAACTGCAAAAATATCAGAGTAAATTCCTAAAGGATGCTTTTTGTGACGAACCCAAAGCAAGCCTGCAAAAAGCCCTCCGTAAAGTCCTCCGTAGAAAACCATACCGCTTGAAATATCAAAGAGATACTTTGCAAACTCCCATTTATTTTCAAAGGTGCTGTACAGAGAAAATGCAGATATGATATCCCCTGTCCGTGTAACCGCATACAAAAGATGTGCACCGATAAACAAACCTAAACCGCCTACCACAGCAGTTATGAGCAGGTCGTAACGGTCAACATCTTTTTTCTTTGCAAGAACAAACGCAACAACCGCAGACACAAAAACACCAAGCAGAGAGATTAACCCGTACACAGGTATCTCCAGTCCGAATAAATTCATATAAGGATACATCGCTTTATCTCCTACTGTCAAGGTAGCTTTGAAGAATGACCGTTGCGGCTACCTCATCAATAACAGCCTTGCGTTTTTTGCCTCGGGTGTTGGTATCATTCAGATATCCGTGAGCAGTAATGGTAGTACAACGTTCATCCCAGAGAACAGTTTCAATGCCCAGCTCCGAAGACAAATCCTTTGCAAAAGCACGTGCATTTTGAGCACTCTCACCCTCTGAACCGTCCATATTCCGCGGAAGGCCCACAACAATCATCTCAGCTTTAATTTCCTTAGCTTTTTCTGCCACCTTCTGAAGAAGTACCTCTCTTTTGTGCTCGTGGATAACAGCCACAGGAGACGCCAGATATTCTGTTTTATCCGAAGCGGCAATGCCTGTTCTTGCCTTGCCAAGGTCAACTGCCATTATAATCATAACTACCTCTTTATTCGTATTCAAGATACACAGTCAAAACTGAAAGCTCAGGAGACTCCTCTGTAGAGACATATTCATCGCTGATACATGCTTCTGAAAGAATTGTATTAGCCATACTGATGCAGGTGAAGATTGCATAATCTCCGCTGTAAAAAAGATTATCCTTTGCAGCCTCAAAATCAAGATAATAAGGGTCAATATAAAGGTAAACCGCTTCCTGGCCTTCCTGTGCCGCAACTGCCATTGCCTGTGCAATACCTTCAAGATTTTCAGTGTCAAAGCCTGTAACAGTCACACAGTTTTGAGCGTAGTAGCTCATACTTTCCGAGTTACACTGAGGAACAAAAAGATTGAAGTTTACAGCTTCACCTTTAGAACCGATAATCTCATCATCAGTAAGTTCTCCATAAAGAGGTGAGATACTGCGGTCAGCAAGTGCCTGCTGAGTGGTTATATTGAAATAATCATAAGAAGAGCCTTTTTCTCCTTTATCGTCCCATGTTACATCCAGATAATACCAGTTATCTGAAAGCCTCACACTATTCCACATATGAAGCTCATTGTTACCTCTACCGTACACGTAATAGCTCTCAATTCCCACAAGGCTTAAGAGAAGCTGTGTTGCTCTGCTGTATCCTTCACACACGGCTAAACTGTCAACAACAGCACCATAGCTTGTATAAATATTGTGAGGCTCCTCTGCACGCACATATTCGTCTGCATACTCACAGCGTTCAACAAGTTTGTCGTGAACAAAAAGCTCTCTGTCAAACTCACTAAGGTTACCCGGAAGTCCTGAGAATATTTCCCGCAGCTCCGCATACATTGCCTTTGCAGCCTCTGAAGCCTCTTGAGCACTCATGTAAGAGGAAAGACGAAGGTAAGTTTCCTTTGAGTTGCTGTAGTAAGAAAAGGAGTTATCAATCCAGAAAATCTCAGGGTGGTCAAAGCTGTAAGCAGAAATAACCAGATGAAGCTCTGATTCGCTGAGAACCGTGTTCTCAAGTGTGACCGAAAGAATATGATATACCCCGTCTTCTGCCTCCTGCGAAACATAGAATACACTTTCCTGAAGAAGTCTGTAACACTTACGCTGGGCATCATTTTTCAAAGACTCGTAGCCCCTTGAAAGCTCAGTTCTTGTATACAAATCAGTGCTAAAATCAAGGAGAGCAGGGTCTATTTTATCATAACCGTCTATATTTTCAGGGATGGTTTCCTCTGTCTGTGAAGCTATAGTTTCACCCTGTGTTGTTATTGTATTGTTATTAGGGGTGCATCCGAAAACACTCAGAGAAAGCACCAAAATAAGCGAAAAAGCAATAAGGCGTTTTTTCATATACACTCCAAAAATCTTAATGGAAATAAAGGGACAGCAAGTGTGCTGTCCCTTTTTATAAATATTATAGCAATTACTTGCTGAGTCTCTCCTTGAGGGAGTTGAGCTGATTTCTGAGCTCCTCGGGAAGTCTGTCGCCAAACTTCTCATAGAACTCCTCAATACCTGCTGTCTCACCAAGCCACTTAGCATTGTCAACCTCGAGAATGCTCTTGAGAACATCAATGTCCATATCAAGACCTTCAAGGTTGATATCCTCTGCTGCAGGAACATAACCTATAGCAGTCTCTGTTGCATCTGCCTCGCCGTTACAACGTTTAACAATCCACTCAAGAACACGGAAGTTGTCACCGAATCCGGGCCAGAGGAAGTTGCCCTCGTCATCAAGACGGAACCAGTTTACGTTGAAGATTTTGGGAGCGTTCTCGCCGAGAACCTCACCCATATCAATCCAATGCTTGAAGTAGTCACCCATGTGGTAACCGCAGAAGGGAAGCATTGCCATGGGGTCACGGCGAACAACACCAACTGCACCTGTTGCTGCTGCAGTTGTCTCAGAAGCCATGATAGAGCCTACGAATACACCGTTGTTCCAATCTCTTGACTGGTAAACAAGGGGAGTTGTCTGTGCACGTCTGCCGCCGAAGATAATAGCAGAAATCGGAACACCCTGTGTAGAGTCAAACTCAGGGCTGATGCAGGGGCAGTTCTTTGCAGGAGCTGTGAAACGGCTGTTGGGATGAGCACCCTTCTTGTCACTCTCTTTGCCGTTCCAAGGCTCGCCAATCCAGTCAACTGCGTTTGTGGGAGGATTCTTGTCGAGACCTTCCCACCATACTGTATTGTCATCAAGGTTGTGAACTACGTTTGTAAAGATTGTGCCTTCCATTGTAGATGCAAGGGCATTGGGGTTAGACTTAGCGTTTGTGCCGGGAGCAACGCCGAAGAAACCGTTCTCAGGGTTGATAGCATAGAGTCTGCCGTCAGGACCCTTACGCATCCAAGCAATATCGTCACCTACTGTCCAAACCTTGTAGCCCTTTGCTCTGTAACCCTCGGGAGGAATGAGCATAGCCAGGTTTGTCTTACCGCAAGCGGAGGGGAATGCTGCAGAAACGTATGTTACGTTGCCTGTGGGGTCTTCAATACCGAGGATGAGCATATGCTCTGCCATCCACTGGTCCTGCTTACCAAGGTAGGACGCAATACGCAGTGCAAAGCACTTCTTACCGAGAAGAACGTTTCCGCCGTAACCGGAGTTAACGGAGATAATGTAGTTATCCTCAGGGAAGTGACAGATGTATCTCTTCTCCTCGTCAATGTCACAACGGGAGTGGAGACCCTTAATCCAGTCTTCACTGTCACCAAGTGTATCAAGTACAGCCTTACCTGTACGAGTCATAATATCCATGTTAAGAACAACGTAGATAGAGTCAGTTACCTCAATACCAATCTGAGAAAGAGGAGAACCGATGGGACCCATAGAATAAGGAATGATGTACATTGTTCTGCCCTTGTAGCTACCGCGTGCAATGTCAAAGAGCATCTCGTATGCTTTCTTGGGATCCATCCAGTTGTTTGTAGGACCTGCATCCTCTTCGTTTCTGGAACAAATGAAAGTTCTGCCCTCTACACGAGCTACGTCATTAACAGCTGTACGGTGGAGGTAACAGCCGGGAAGCTTCTCCTGATTGAGCTTGATCATCTCGCCTGTTTCACAAGCCTGTGCACGGAGTGCCTCAACCTGCTCACGGCTGCCGTCAATCCATACTACCTCATCAGGTGTAAGGAGAGCTTTCATTTCATCAAGCCATTTAAGAACTGATTTGTTGTTTGTCATATTATTAACTCCTTTCGGTTGATAACTAAGATTGGCTCAAAACCATAAATATTGTACCATAAAGATAAAAGTATATCAATATATTTTTTGTTATATATTTGTTAAATTTTTAACATGTTTTTATCACTTTTCACAAACTATATTTATCTGTAGTCAATAGGAAGGGTCGCCACAGCGTTTAAATCGGTCTGAGCAATATTACCGCTTAAAAATTCATAGTAGCCTTGAGAGCCTACCATTGCCGCGTTATCTCCGCACAGAGAAAGCTCAGGCACATAAAGCTCATAGCCCTTCTCACTGCAAATCCTCTCAAGCTCACGGCGGAGGAGCCTGTTTGCAGAAACACCGCCTGCGGCAACTATAGTACCCACGCCTAAATCCTCTGCCGCCTTGAAAAGATTGTCTGTCAGGCACTCAACAACTGCTCGTCTGAAGGAAGCACACAGGTCCTCTTTGCAAATTTCCTCACCCTTTTGCTCAGCATTATGCAAAAGATTGATTACTGCAGTTTTAAGACCTGAGAAACTAAAATCATAAGGAGACCCTGCAACTGTAGGATGTGGCAATGTATATGCCTTGTCGTTGCCCTGCTCTGCCACCTTGTCAAGTTCAATTCCGCCTGGGTAAGGCATACCCATTGTACGGGCGGCTTTGTCAAAAGCTTCTCCTGCCGCATCGTCACGAGTTGCACCAATAACACGCATTTTGGTGTAATCCTCTACCATGACAATGTGGCTATGACCGCCTGACACAACAAGGCAGAGAAAAGGAGGTTTAAGCTCCTTGTGGCTTATATAGTTTGCCGCAATATGGGAACGCAGGTGGTGGACAGGAATAAGAGGCTTACCTGTTGCAAGAGAGAGTCCCTTTGCAAAATTTACACCTACAAGCAAAGCACCAATAAGCCCCGGTGCAAAGGTGACAGCAATAGCATCAATATCCGAGAGACTGCACTCAGCCTCTGCGAGAGCTTCCCTCACAACAGAAGAAATCGACTCTGCGTGTCTGCGTGAGGCAATCTCAGGCACAACTCCGCCGTACAGTCTGTGCTCCTCAACCTGAGAAGCTACAACTGAAGAAAGCACCCTTCTGCCATCCTCAACTACTGCTGCCGCAGTTTCGTCACAGGAGGACTCTATGCTTAATATTTTCATTCCTCTTCCCCTTTCTGTATTATACAGCTCTTGCAAAATCTCATCTGTTTTCTGCAAAAGCCACAAACTATCTCATTATAATCACAGTATAGCACAAAACCACGGTTTGCACAATCATATAAAAATAAAATATAACGGATTATTTTTTATAATTCATAGACTTTATCACATCAGAGTGGTATAATATAAGTACAATCTGAAAGCAACGGAAAGGATGTGTTTTTATGAAAGACATTACAGACAAACTTAAAAAACACGTAAAAAGCACAAAGCGGGAAATAGCATTTATTGATGTAGCAATTCTGCTTCTCGGTATACTTATGATAATTTTTCCTGAACAATCAGGAGATATAATCTGCATAGCAATCGGTATTATTCTGGGTATTTGGGGACTTGTAAGGCTCATCACCTACTTTGCATCAGGTAAGGCAGAGTCCTTCGGCTCCTTTGCACTGGTGCAGGGTGCGGCACTCCTCGGCTTCGGAATTCTCTTCATTATCAACCCCGGTATGCTGAAGACATTTCTGACTGCGGCACTTGCAATCATCCTTATCATCAGCGGTGTAATGAAGCTTCAGTACGCAGTGGATTTTCTCAGATTAAAGGCAAAGTTCTGGTACGTCTCACTTCTCGGTGCAATAATCTCTATCACCCTCGGTGCAGTGGTATTCTTCAATCCCTTCTCTGCCGCCAAATGGCTTATGTTGTTTATTGGTATTTCTCTTGTAGTAAACGCCCTGTGGGATTTAGTCTCCGTTGCAATTCTTTCAAAAATCATAAACAACTTTACTAAGAACAATGACAGAATGATTGATGTTGACTCCACTTCCGCTGAGGACACCGACATCTGATAATCCAAATCACAATCAATAAATCATCACAAACATAAAGCCTGCTTCGGCACATCACCGAAGCAGGCTTTTGCTTTGTTGTTATTAACTTAACTTCAAAAGAATTAACCGAAGATTTCTTTATAATCCGCTCTTGCTTTGCGGATAATCTCCAGTGCTTTTTCTCTGCCGCTTACTTCATTTACGGCAGTGTTTTTATTTTCCAAATTCTTGTAAACCTTAAAGAAATGCTTCATCTCCTCAAAGATGTGAACAGGCAGCTCAGAAATATCCTCATACTGATTGTAGCTGGGGTCACCAAAAGGAATTGCAATAATCTTATCATCGCATCTGTCATTATCAATCATTGTAATAACACCGATAGGATAAGCACGTACCAAAGTGAGAGGTGCCAAAGGTTCTGAGCAAAGAAGCAGTACATCAAGAGGGTCTTCGTCCTCGCCGTAGGTTTTAGGAATAAAGCCGTAGTTTGCAGGATACTGGGTTGAAGTATACAGAATTCTGTCCAGCATTATACAACCGGTTTCTTTGTCAAGCTCATACTTGGTTTTGCTTCCCTTTGAAATTTCAATAACACATACAAAATCATCGGGTTTAATTCTTTTTGCAGCTATGTCGTGCCATATATTTGACATATACTCTTCTCCCTTACGTAAGTAATACTGACATTATAGCACCAAACTGTCAAAAATGCAAGTTTTGATAGTCAATCCTGCAAAAGTGCAATTATCTCACTATTAGTTTTTATACAATATAAAGGTGATTTCCTATTTTTTCTCTGCAAGGGGATTCCATTTTTCACTTAGCCAGTGGACAATAAACAAGGTAAACAACAAAAGATTGTGAAGTATCATACAAGCCCAAGCGGACACAAGTCCTAAGCCCAAAACCTGTGTGCAGATAAGTGTACCTACTATGCGGATACCCCACATACCTATTATATTGAACACAAATGGAGTCAGGGTTTTGCCAAGACCTTGAAGCATACCTTCAATTACAATGGAAACGCCGTAGAAGGGTTCAGATACTGCAACCATTCTAAGCACAATTGCACCCAAAGCTATAACCTGAGCATCCTTTGTAAAAAGCCTCATCATAGACGGTGCAAATATAAACAGCAGTGTTCCCGAAATAATCATCAGCACAATTTCTATAAGCATTATCATCCGTGCAAGACTGTGTATACGCTTTGAGTCCTTTGCACCCAAGGCGTTTCCTGCCAGTGTTGCCGCCGCTGTCTGCATGCCGTATCCCGGAATGTAAAAGGCAGATTCAACAGTATTTGCAATGGTATGGGCGGCAGTTGAAATTTCTCCTAAAGAATTTATCATTGATGCAAATGCAACGTAACCAAAAGAAGTTGCAAACCTCTGGAGCATATTCGGCATTGCAACCCTGAGGCAAGGCTTCAGTATCTCTTTGTCGGGCTTCACAGTGTATCCCTTTGGAGAGATTTCAGAATGCCTCAGCACAGCCATTGTCATAAGCACACCGCCTACAATAAAAGCAACCGCACTGGCAAGTGCCGCACCTTCGACTCCCAAATCCGCTCCCCACAAAGTCAGCTTATGTGAGAACACGGTAAAAGTTCTGGCAGGATAAATCAAAAGGAAGTTCAGTGCTACATTAATCACGTTAACTACAACACCGACTATCATAGGTGTTTTTGTATCCCCTGCAGCTCTCAGCGTTGTGCCGAAAATTATACTGGCAGAACGAAAAAGCATAGGTGAATACAGAATGAAAAAATACCTTGCGGCAAGAGACTGAATATCCTCGTCCACCTGCATCCACACAGGAACAAAAGAGCTGAGAGATAAAGTAAGCACAGTAAAGAACACACCGGACACAAGCACAGCAAGCACAGACTGAGCAGAAGCTCTGCGTGCAAGCTCTCTGTTTCCAGCTCCCAAAGAGCGTGCTATATAGGACAAAAAGCCTACTCCCAGTGCAGATACACTGGAGCCTACAAGCCAGTTCACTGTAGTAGTAGAGCCAACAGCAGCGGTTGCCTGAGTACCCAATGTGCCTACCATTGCAGTGTCTATGTACTGCACAGCAGTCTGCATAAGCTCTTCAAGCATAGTAGGCCACGCAAGGGTAAATATGGCGGCAATCATCGCCCATTCAATTTTTCCTTTATTTTTCTTAGTCATAAAAACCTCTTAAGGCTGATTACGTTAATTATCTGTCTCAAGACTTCTGACAAAATTCCTGAGACTTTGTGTTATAAAGCTTATGTTGCTTTCTTCGCAGATTGTATCGCGGTTTGTATGAATTCTGTTCATATACAGTCCAAAAACACGATTGCGTCTCATAGAAGCAATGGCAACACTTATGGGAAAGCCTGCCTGGTCAGAGGGATAATAGGTAGTTGAGGATTTCTCAAAGCACATCGTCTTGCTCTCATCCTGCGAAAAAGCACCACGCAGAAGCTCTCCGTATTTTTCCCTTGCAGGATTATTCTCTACCACAAGGAAGCTATCCCCGTCTCCCACACAATCAAGGTTAACAAGGAGTTTCTTCTTAATCTGATTCTTATGAAGCTTGCGGAAATATGCCGAACCTAAAAGTCCGTTTTCCTCATTATCAAAGAAAACAAAAGCACATCTGCTTTTTTCCTCCTCTGTCATAGACAACATCATCTCACACAGAGCAACTACTCCCGAGGTGTTATCGTTTGCAGTGTGTTTGTTGGGAATCCCAAAGATGAACACCAGCAGAAACAAACCTATGAACACAAAGAGAGAAACATAATAATGAAGCCAGAATTCATCTGTAAGAAAGCTGAACAGATAGTTTGTAAGGTACATTGCAATAAAAAACGGAATGCAGATAAGAACGCTGTAAAGTATAGTAAAAAAGATATTCTTCGGCATTATCAAATTAGGGAAAGGAAGCACCGCACAGGTATCGTAATGAGCGGAAAAAATGACCTCTGCCCTATCAATATCACCTATTACAATGTTGCGGTTATTTGGGAATCCTCCCTGCTCCACCCTTGCCTCAGGGAATTTCTCCTTGATAAAATCTATAAATCTGATTTTCTGTTTTTTGGTCTTCCTAACCTGATAATCCCTGAGAATTGTTTCAGATAAAGAGTGCATATTTAACTCCTAAACATATATAGAATTATATTAAATAGATTACATAAAACCCCACCATTTGTCAACCACAGACACATAAAAACAGCCTGTGCATATAAATACACAGGCTGAATTCTTAAGAATATATTCTCTATAATTTAAATTCCTAAAACAGACTTTTAATCCAGTTCCAGATTGTAAAGTTATCAGCAAAAGGATAGGTGAATATTCCAATAAAGAAAATAACTATAATTACTGACGGGAGTACGTAAGTCATATAGGGCTTCATCCACTTTTTAAGCTTCAGTCCCTTACCTGCATTTGCTTCAGCCATAAAGTTGTCAAATCCCCAACCCTTTTTACTTACACAGAACAGCACATAGCACAGTGCACCCAGAGGAAGGAAGCAGTTTGATACAATGAAATCCTCCAAATCAAGTATTGAGGAACCGCTTGCAAAAGGCTCAAAAGAAGACCAAAGGTTAAAGCCTAATGCACAGGGAACAGAAAGCAAAAGCACCCCTATACCGCAGATTATACATGCCTTGATTCTGCCCCAGCCTAAGATTTCTCTTACAGATGCCAGAATATTCTGGAACACCGCAATAACCGTAGACATAGCCGCAAAGAACATAAACAGGAAGAACAGTGAGCCCCACCATCTACCGCCTGCCATATTATTGAACACCTTTGCCATTGCCACAAAAAGAAGCTTGGGGCCTGCTGTAGGCTCAACATCAAAGGTAAAGCAAGCAGGGAAAATAATAAGTCCCGCAGTAATTGCAACAAAGGTATCTAAGATAAGTATGTTCAGGGATTCTCCCACAAGGGAACGTTCCTTACCTATGTAACTTCCGAAAATTGCCATAGAACCAATACCAAGACTCAGTGTGAAGAAAGCCTGATTCATTGCACCCACAACAACAGAGCCGTCTATCTTGGAAAGCTCAGGCTTTAGATAAAAGGTAAGTCCCTCTTTCGCCCCATCAAGGGTGAAGCTGTTAATTGCAAGGACTATCATAAGACCCAGCAGAAACAGCATCATATACTTAGTAACACGCTCTACACCGTTTTGCAATCCGAAGGACAAAATCAAAAAGCCCATCACTACAACGATAGCCATAAATCCAACCATTACAGCAGGGCTTGCCTGCATGTCAGTAAAGAGTTCAGCCGATGCTTCGTTGCTGATGTCCGTCATCTTACCGCTTAAAAAGCTTATGAAATAATACAAAATCCATCCTGCTACAGATGTGTAGAACATCATAAGCAGTGTATTGGCAATCAAAGTAGAGTATCCGTGAATATGCCATTTCTGTCCCGGCTTTTCAAGCTTTTGATAAAGCATTACAGGACTCGCCTGACTGGCTCTGCCCAAAGAAAACTCCATTACCATAACAGGAAGTCCGAGCAAAATCAGGAATATAAGATAAATCAGTACAAAAGCGCCGCCGCCGTACTGTCCCGCCATCCACGGAAACTTCCAAACATTTCCCACTCCTATTGCACAGCCTGCACTGAGAAGTATAAATCCCAGTCGGCTTCCTAATCTTTCACGTTCCATTTTAAATCACCTGAATAAAATTATAGATTGATTGTATCAAAATTCCACCCCATAGTCAATGGAAGGTAATTTTGCAAAAATATAACCTGCAATCTGACAAACCGAGTTGCAGGTTATTATTATATCTAAATCAAAAAGTATAAAACTCTCTCCGTGTTCTGACCTCATACCAAATCAAAAATTCCGCTTCTATTCGTGGGACTTCAGCCAAGCGTTCTTGAATTGCCTGTTGAATCTCTGAGTACTGAGGAATAATATCCCCTTCATCCTTTTTATACTTCAAAGAACTCCATACGGGTAAGCGATACTTACCACTTACAGTTAATTTTTTATCGGGATATTCATCATTCCATTTATTCTTATACCATGAATAAAACCATTCAAGGATATATCTGTCTAGTGCCATATGACAAGGGACAAACCTTTCAAAATAAACAGCAGCATCATCATAACAATAAAGATACTTAAAAGTCATATTAATAATCTTCTGTGCTTTGCCATAGGTAGCAAGCTCCGGTGGTCTGTTTGAATCTCTTAAGATTAATCTAAATTCACCAATAAAGAAGTTACAAATTTCTGTATGCCAGACATCGAAATTAACAGCACCATTTTTCATGTAGTGCACAATCTTGTCAGAAAGTTGTACGAAAAGTCTTTCTTTGCTATCATTATCCAAAACTTGCTTATTATTATCAATGCTATCAAATGTTCTCGGTGACATATCGATATAAGCTTTTCGAACAGCTAATAAAACATCTCCTTCATCAATAACACTTGTGAAAGGTCTGTCCCCGGGTTTGATATCCTTGCCGAACATCAATCCATATCTGAAGGACTCCGCATATTCTCTGTTATACATCTTGCACCTCCACATCGAAACTAATAATAGTAAAAAGCAAAAAAGAACTTGATTAAAAGTATATTATAATGAAAAAGATAAGTAAAGAAAGATTATTATATGCACAATATTATAGACAGTAGCTCATAAAACAAGTGTTGAGAAAAAAAGAACACACCCTACTGGATGTGTTCTCTATGGCTCCCCCAGTTGGACTCGAACCAACGACAACTCGGTTAACAGCCGAGTGCTCTACCGACTGAGCTATGGAGGAATATATATGTTGGCATCTTCCTATCTTCCCGGGCCGTCACCAGCCAAGTATTGTCGGCACTATAGGGCTTAACTTCTGTGTTCGGAATGGGAACAGGTGGACCCCCTACGTCATCAACACCAACTATATTATATGTACTTACTGCATATATTATGCAGGAGTTACCGAAATGGTGACTCGTGGGGGAATCGAACCCCCGTTACCGGCGTGAGAGGCCGGTGTCTTAACCGCTTGACCAACGAGCCAGGTGGTGCACCATCAGGGACTCGAACCCGGGACACCCTGATTAAGAGTCAGGTGCTCTACCAACTGAGCTAATGGTGCAAATTAGGGCATGCACCCTGAAAACTGAATAAAGGGGAAGTAGATAATAGAGATGTTGTTAAAGACCAAAGACTGACAAATCCTGAGATTGTCGTTTGTGGTCAAGCCCTCGACCTATTAGTATTGCCAAGCTGAACATATCACTATGCTTACACACGCAACCTATCAACCTCGTAGTCTACAAGGGGTCTTACTCGTTAAACGATGGGATATCTAATCTTGGAGACGGTTTCAC
>JAZQIX010000003.1:0-110985 GCA_045541275.1 Ruminococcus sp. | reverse complement strand
GGTATTTGAGAAAGCGTTCCCAAACAAGGTAGCACAGAGTGGTACATATTTCCCCTCTAAGACAGGAAGCTATTATGATCACACATATGTAGCATGCATGTGGCTTGTTTATACAGATGCAGCAACAGGTGAGTCTGTAACAATCTACTCCGATATTGTAGAGGTTTATAAGCCTGCTCCTTAATTAGAGCAAAACGGAATATGTTAAGAATCTTGTGATTGCTTAATATATCAATCCCCCGCCAGAACTATTCTGGCGGGGGATTGATTTTTCATAATGCATAGATTTGTTTTTTGCTTTGTGTATTTTGGTTGAGTTTGGGTGTGAACTTGAGATTCCTTTAACGTGATAAACGAAATAGAAATATGGATTTGCAAATATTTATCTTTATTACATAATGTGTTTTTTGAGCGTGTTAATTTTTAGGAATAGTTTTTGTGTTATTTAACAAAAAGGGTGCAGGTTTTTTTGTAGCAAAGGTAGAATATTCTAAAATAAATTGATTATCTTTAAATTATATAGTAAAATTTAACTACGAATAATTTATAGGGGGATTTCCCATGAGTCTAAAGAAAAGTATTAGTTTATTCTTAGCTCTGTGTATGGTTATTTCTGTGTTTACAGTTGCACCTTTTGGGGTTTCTGCGGCAAAAACAGAAGTGGCAGATACCGGGGCAAGTGTTGAGCTTGCTGACACAGGAGCAGGAATGTACGGACTTGTCGATAATATTCAGGATGGTCAGATTCTTCAATGCTGGAACTGGTCTTATCAGAATATTGCGGCGAATATGAGTCTGATTGCACAGCAGGGCTTTTCTGCTATTCAGACCTCGCCCATTCAGGCAACAAAGGAAACAACCAGAGAATATTATAATACAGTTATGAACTCCTCTTGGGTTGTGTATCAGCCGCTTACCTTTACTATTGAGACCAACAGCTATAACGCTCTGGGTACAAAGGACGACTTTAAATATATGTGTGAGGTAGCACACAAATACGGAGTCAAGGTTATCGTTGACGTTATCTTTAACCATATGGCAAATGATATGTCAGGCAACACCATCCACCCCTATATTCCATCAGATTTAAAGGATAATCCCGACTGCTGGCATGATATTACTCAGAACATTTATAACTTTGACAATCGTTATGATGTTACTCATTATTGTCTTACAGGTTTGCCTGACCTTAATACTGCAAACTCCACTGTTCAGTTGCATTGCACCAACCTTCTCAAGGAAGCAATTGATGCAGGTGCAGACGGTTTCCGTATAGACGCGGCAAAGCATATTGAAACAGACTGGGATGCAGACGGCACAAAGTCTGACTTCTGGGGCAATGTTTTGGGAGCTGCTAATGCATACGCACAGGAGACACGCGGATTCACCCCCTATTATTACGGTGAGGTGCTTGGTTCTCCCGGCGGCGGCTTAAGCATTGAGGCATACACAAGATATATGAGCGTTACCGACCCCGGTTCTTCTGATACTATCAGAAACGCTGTTTGCGGTGGTGATGCAGCATCTGCTGTAACAGGTAATATCAGCTGCGGTGCGGCAAAGAATAAAACTGTTCAGTGGACAGAATCCCATGATAACCATAAAGACAGCGGAACTAACAATATAAGCGAGAACAACATCAATAAAACCTGGGCACTTGTTGGTTCAAAGAATGAAGTTTGCGGAATGTACCTTGCCCGCCCTGAGAATATGAACACAACTCTGATGGGTGAAGCTGACCTTACTTCATGGACATATCCTGAGGTTAAAGCGGTCAACAACTTCAAGAACCGCTTTGCAGGCCAGTCTGAATACCTTTCTTCATATTATAACCTTGCCTGTATAGAGCGTGGTACATCAGGTATGATTATAGTTAATACAGGCGGTACCTTCTACAACGAAATGAGTGCTCCTGTTCATACAATGGCTGCAGGTACATATAAGGATGCTATTACAGGCAATACATTTACAGTATCAAACGGTTACATTACAGGTGATATCGGCGATACAGGTATTGCTGTTGTTTACGATGTAGATAACAGCGGTACATTCTCAAAGGGTAATGTAACAGAGGTTTCTGTTGCAGGTGATTTCAACGGTTGGGATGCAAATGCTGACAGAATGATTGCTGTAGACGGCAATACAGTTACAACTTCAATGTATCTTGACAAAGGTACATACGGATTTAAGCTTTCTACCACAAATGGCATCTGGATGGGTAATTCAGGTGTTATTGAAGATACCACCACCGCAACCTCTGATGTGGGCTGGCAAATGACCTCAGCGGACCAGAACAACTGTACTCTTGAGGCTTCGGGCGGTAAATATACCTTTACTTTTAATGTAAGTACAGGTATGTTGGTAATTGATTATGAAGACACAACAGATACAACTTCAGATTTTTACCTTAAGGGTACTTTCAATGACTGGGGAACAACACATCCTCTTGAGTATACAAGCGGTGACAACGTTGTTTCAACAACTATGGTGCTCGAAGCAGGTACATATACCTTCAAAATTAACAATCCCGAGTTGGAAGTCTGGTATGGTAACTCCGGCACCATAACTGACACCACAGGAGCAGATGCTTGGTTTATGGATACCGGTGCAGGAGATTGTACAATTGCAGCTTCAGGTGGAACTTACAAATTTAACTTTAATCTTTCTACACAGAAGCTTACTGTTACAACAGACGCAGTTGCAGAGCCAACAGAACCTCCCTCAACAGAAGTTACTGAGCCTACTGTGACAGACCCCGCAGGTGATTCTGATGAGTTCTGCATTAGAGGAGATTTCAACGGTTGGGGAACTGAAGATAAGCTTGTTAAATCTTCAGAAAGTGATGTTGCTACAATTGTTCTTGAGCTTTCAAAGGGTTTATACGGCTTTAAGGTTTATAATATAACCACAGATGGATGGTTGGGTAATGGAGGTACCATTGAAGACACTACAATCAAAACTTCTGAGATTGGTTGGGAAATGAGTGCAAATGATGGCGACTGTACACTTGAGGCTACAGGCGGTACTTATACCTTCAACTTTAACACAAGCACAAATTTCCTTGAGATTCTATACACTCCTGCTGAGACAGATGCCACTGAGGCAACATATACTGTAACCTTTAAGGATTACAACGGAATGATTCTTTCTGAGCAGAAGGTTAAAGAGGGCGAAACTGTTATTCCTCCTGCTGACCCCACAAGAGCGGCAGATGCACAGTACACATACACCTTTAAGGGTTGGGACACAGACTTCACAAATATTACAGAAGACACAGTGGTTACTGCTGTTTATGATAGCAAAGTTAATGTATATACTGTAGCCTTTATGGACTATGACGGCACAGTGCTTTTGACACAGCAGGTAGAGTACGGAAGTGCTGCAACTGCTCCTGAAAATCCCACAAGAGAGGACTACGTTTTCACAGGTTGGGACACAGCTTTTGACAGTATAACTAAAGACACTACTGTTACTGCAACCTACAGAGAACGCGGTAATGTATACACAGTAACCTTTGTAGATTATGACGGTACAGTACTTAGCACTCAGGATGTAGAAGCAGGACAGTCTGCTACAGCTCCTGAGGTTCCACAGCGTGAGGGCTATGCTTTCATAGGTTGGGATAAAGCTTTTGATAACATTTCTGATAATATTACAATTACTGCAACATATGCAGAACTTACAGTATTCCTTATGGGAAGCTTTAATGAGTGGCAGCAGAAAGACGCCATGCTTGCTACAGATGACGCAAACCTCGTATCTGTAGAACTGGAGCTTGAAGCAGGCACATATACCTTCAAAATTATGCAGAACGGCGAATGGTTTGGCAACGGAGGTATAATTGAAGATACCACAGAGGCAACTTCCAGTATCGGTTGGGCTATGGAAACAGGCCAAGGCGATTGTACTCTGGTTGCAACAGGCGGTATTTATACATTTAACTTTAATATAGCTACAGGAATGTTGGTTCTTATCCATACTGTACCTGAATATACCGTTACATTTGTGGACTGGGACGGCAAAGTTCTTAGTACTCAACAGATAAAAAGAGGCGAGGCAGCCAAGACTCCTGCTAACCCCACAAGAGAAGGCAACGCACAGTACAGCTACACTTTCACCGGCTGGGACGGAGACTACTCAAGCGTTAAAGCTGATACCACAGTAACTGCTACATATCTTCAGACAGTAAATAAATACACTGTTACATTTAAAGATTTTGACGGTACTGTGCTTAGAACTCAGCAGGTAGAGTATGGTTCGGCTGCAGTTGCCCCTGCATCTCCCACAAGGAATGGCTACACCTTCACAGGATGGGACGATTCCTACAAGAATATTAAGGGAGACGTAACTGTTACTGCACTGTACAGAAAGAACGCAGAACCAATCGTATCTACAACAGGTTCGTTGAATATTGATGTAATAGGCGGAACAGGCTTTAAGATTGTTGTTAACGGCAGTGCTGCCCGTCCTCAGGGTGTAAGCTATATTAATTCGCAGATGCCTATTAATGTTTCTGTAACCGTTACAGCAAATAAATCTTCAAGTAACGAGTTTATGGGTTGGGTTAATGCTGCAAACGGACAGATTCTTACTACCGATTATACCTATACATTTACTACTACAGGCAGAGACTACCTGAGAGCTATGTTCGTAACAGATTATCCCGATATGAATACTGTTATCTTTAAGAACGATAAAGCTTTTAGCGGAAACGGACAGATTCTTGACCAGCAGCATTATGTTGCCGGTGATGAAATTGTTTTCCCCGATGAACCTTCACAGGTTGGCTTTGAGTTTGCAGGTTGGAGTATGACAAACGAGGATATTCAGGCTGAGCTTGCAGCAGGCAACGATGTTACTGTTTTGGCTGTATGGAAAGTACAGTATACATATGTGGAAGTAGAGATTGTTGGAGGTACCGGCACAGGCTACACAAACGGACTCGACAATATGTATCTTGCAAAATACAAGCTTACTCTCACAGCTGACGAAGCACCTGAAGGTAAGAAGTTTGCTTACTGGAAGATAGGAGAGGTGATCAAGAGCTACAGCGAAACATTTGTTATTTATCCCGTTGAAGCAACAACAGCCGAGGCTGTATTTATTGATAAAAACGAAAGCATTGACTATCAGGTAATTGTAAATGTTGATGCAATTGATACAACCTCAATTTCAAACAAAAATGTGTTCTATTATAGCTGGTATGTTCCTGAAGAAGAAATGGGAATTACCTTTGTAAAGAGCGGAATTCTGGCTGTAAACAAGAATGCTTACACAGGCAATAATCTGGTAGTTGGCACATCAGATGCCAATGTTTTCGACAGGTCTCCCTCAACATTTACTCCTATAGGAGCTATGTCTTGGACTAAACCTGAAGTTGCTGTGGGCGAAACTTGGGTTGCAAGAGCATACGTTCAGTATGTAAATGCTTCAGGAGAAACTATGATTGTTTATTCAAATCTGATGGAAGCAACAAAAGAATAAGGCGAATTTAAAACGGAAAACCCCGCTCTGAAATATGAGCGGGGTTTTTAGGTGTATTTTTGTTTACATATTTGAGTACAGGTGTTAAAATCAAAGTGTACCAGTTAAAATAAGGAGATTTCCTATGAATGAAAAAATGGACAGAAGTCAGATAAAAAGACTTATAAAACGAGCAAAAGATACAGATGCCTGTTATAAAAAAATAATAGACGCAGAAAGTTCACAGGTGGTAGATGTCAGAAAGGCTGCACAGGGACTTTATGACGACCGACTGAAATCCACTCTTGAGGCTATGGACACGGAGCACCTTGCAAAGGGTAAGCAGGGAATAAGGGTTTCTTTGTTTACGGATGCAGGGGTTAAGAATATCTGGCAGTTGTCACAAATGTCTTACAGTCAGATTGAAGCCATAAAGGGTGTTGGCGGACAGACTGCCCAGAAGGTGACAGAGACTGTAAAACAGATTGTGGAGAACACCAAGGAAAATCTCCGTGTGCGTATTAATGCAGATACCCCTAACAAAGCAGACACAGATATAGTCAGGGCTTTGTATATTATGATTAAGTGTAAGCCTTTACGCGAGAAGGCAAAAGAGGTTTATGAGGCTAATCATAAAGCTGTTCTTTTGGAAACAGAAACAGCTAAAAAGGCCGGGTCCGGTATAGGCTGGCTTTTTGCTTCAAGGTCTAAAAAGGAAACTGCGGAGCAGGCTGTAGAAAGCCTTTCTCTCAGAATGTCGGGAGAATTCGGTTCAACAGCTCTTTTTGAGGAGTATAACAGTGTAATTGATGCTCCTCAGGACGTTTTTATGGCAGATTTCATTATGAATTCTGCGGTTTATTATTCGTCTCTTGAACAGGTAGGTCAGGGGATTGGAATTCCACAAAACAGTGATATGGGCTTGCCTGCACAGCTTGTCCGCGAAATTGAGGCGCATTCCCTTGATTTGCAGTACCTTAAGGCAACCCTAAGAAGCTACCAGACCTTTGGTACAAAATATATTGTTCATCAGAAACGCACACTCTTAGGCGATGAGATGGGCCTTGGCAAAACTGTACAGGCAATTGCATCTATGGCGGCACTGAAGGCAGAGGGTGTAACTCACTTTATGGTTGTGTGCCCTGCAAGTGTGCTCATCAACTGGTGCAGAGAGATTGAAAAGCACAGCACACTTTCTGTAACAAAGGTGCACGGCGGTGATGAAGAGGCTCTGCTTCATTGGCGTAAAAACGGAGATGTGGCAGTTACTACATACGAGTCCATAAGCCGCTTTAATATGCCTGAGAAATTCCGCATAGGAATGATTGTTGCAGACGAAGCCCACTATGTAAAAAATCCCGAGACTCAGCGTACAAAGGCACTGTCGGCACTTCTCAAGCAGACAGAAAACGTACTCTTTATGTCGGGCACACCTCTTGAGAACAGAGTTGACGAGATGTGCTTTCTGTGCAGTATGCTGCAGCCTCAGGTGGCACAGGAGCTGGAGCGGGTAAAGTATATTTCCACAGCAGAGCAGTTCCGTCAGGAGTTGGCGCCGGTGTACCTGAGACGCACTCGTGAGGATGTGCTCACAGAGCTTCCTGATTTGATTGAAAAAGAGCAATGGTGCGTAATGAGCGATAAAGAGAAGTCAGCTTATCGAGAATCAGTGCTCAGCGGAAACTTTATGGCTATCCGTCAGGTGTCATGGCAGATGGCAGATATAAATGAGTCTTGCAAGGCACAGCGTCTTTTAGAGCTTTGTGACAAGGCAAGGGACGAAAACCGCAAGGTGATAGTTTTCTCCTTCTTCCGTGAAACTCTCACAAAGGTAGAAAAACTCCTCTCGGACAGATGTATGGAGGTTATCACAGGTGCTGTAAGTCCCCAGAGACGTCAGGAGATTGTGGACGAGTTTACTTCTGCTCCTGCTGGAACTGTGCTTATAAGTCAGGTGCAGGCAGGAGGCACAGGACTCAATATCCAGAGTGCCAGTGTGATTATCTTCTGCGAGCCTCAGATTAAGCCCTCAATCGAAAATCAGGCAATCTCCCGAGCCTACAGAATGGGTCAGGTCAGGGATGTTATAGTGTACAGACTTCTGTGCGATGAAACCATAGACGAGCGTATGCTTGAGATTCTCCGCAATAAGCAGATTGAGTTTGATAACTTTGCGGAGGATTCTGTAGTAGGTGACGAAGGACTCCTTGCAGAGCAGAGCTCTTCAGAATCATGGATTACAAAGATGGTCAGAGAGGAACAAGAGAGACTCTCTGCTCAGTAATTTTACAACAATAAAAGGGTACGGAGACCAGAGCGGTTTCCGTACCCTTAACTTTTATAAATGAATTTTATTTCCAATAATCAACTTCCTGAGGCAGGTCGATGTCCTTTGCCTTGAATGTGGGCTCTTTGCCCTCTTTACGCTGTTTGGTGTAGTTATCAAGGGCTTTGATTGCGTACTTGCCGAGGATGATTATAACAGGCATATTGATGAGAGTCATACCGCCCATAAATACATCAGATACATTCCACAGCAGGTCGGCACTCAGGCCTGCACCTACAAGGATAAGCAAAGAGGCAACTATGCGGTAGATTGTCATAAATGTTTTGCTTGGCTGTCTGCCGAGAAGGTAGTTGAAAGCCTTGTCTACATAGAACAGATTGCCGAGAAGAGTAGTGAACGCAAAGAGTACCATTGCTACGGTGATGAAGATAGGACCCGCAACTCCCATAGTTTTTTCCATTGCGGCCTGTACGTAAGGTGCTCCTGAAAGCTCTGCGGTTGGTTCAATTCCTGAGCTCATACACATAAATGCAGTTGCGGAGCAAACAAGGAGTGTGTCAATGAATACAGAGAGAATCTGTACTAAACCCTGCTTTACAGGGTGGGAAACCTCAGCAGATGCAGAGGCGTTGGGTGCTGAGCCTACGCCTGCCTCGTTAGAGAAGAGGCCACGTTTTATACCGAACATTACACAGGAACCTGTGAATCCGCCGAAGATTGCGTTGAAATCAAATGCCTCAGAGAAAATTTTAGTAAAGATATCGGGCAGGAGTTTTATGTTAATAATGCTAATAACAAGGGCAACCAGTATGTATGCAAGACCCATAATGGGAACGATTGTGCTGGTAGCCTTGATAATTCTCTTGCCGCCGCCGAAAAGGCAGAAGCAAACTAAAGCGGAAATTACTGCACCGATAATCCAAGGGGACACCTGAGGGTTGTAGAACTCATAAGAAGAAAATGTGCTCTGCAAATTGTAGGATGCAAGCATATTGAAGCCTACGCCATAGGTGAGAATGAGAAACACAGTGAAAATGATTGCAAGTACACGGTTTTTTGTTGCTGCTTCAATGTAATATGCAGGACCTCCGTAGCAACCGTCACTGCCTTTCTTCTTGTAAATCTGTGCAAGGGTGCTCTCTACAAAAGCAGATGCACCGCCTATAAGAGCAATAAGCCACATCCAGAATACAGAGCCGAAGCCTCCCAGACAAAGAGCAGTGGAAACACCGATGATGTTGCCTGTGCCTACTCTGGAAGCGGTGGAAACCATCAGAGCCTGAAAGGATGAAACAGCACCTTTGCCCTGAGGCTTCTCAGTTACAGAGCGGATTTGCTCTGAGAAAAGCCTGAACTGTACAAACTTTGTACGGAAGGAAAAGTAGAGCCCGCCCAGTACCAGTACAATTATCAGAATGTAACTGTAAAGTGCATCGTTGACGGATGAGATGATGTTGTTTAGCATTGTTTTCCTCCAATATCTGTAAATATAAACAAATTATATACAATTCTTTGTTTTATGTCAAACTTCTATGTTATAAATTACTATAATTGTGTTGAATTTCGGATATTAATATGTTATCATAACTATGAACGGGTATGTGTTATACTTGTATTTTTTCTTCGTTATACAAAGGAAAGGGATAGTAATGAAGCTCAGAGGTTATATTGCAGTTTTGCTTGTACTGATGCTTTTGCTGGCATATCCTGTAAGTGCTATGGCACAGACAGCTGAGACTGAATATTTTGTTAGAGAAAAAGAGATGCCGCTCCTTGCCCCTGTTGGTTATGACATCAGATACCTTGATAAATACTTAGATGATTGTGATAAATTTAAAGAGTATATAATCTCTGAGGCAAAGGATTTTAACGAAGCAATAGACGTAAGAGAATATAACCTGCCTGTAGATGAACAGGTCATTGAAGCTATTGCAGTTGTACTTTACAAAGAAGCTCCTGAGCTTTTTAACATTGACAGCATTGCCTATTCCTACGCGGGAGACACTATTCTTTACATTAATGTTGAATATCTCTACACCCGTGTTGAGTACAGAGAGATGCTTTCTGAGTGTGAAGCTGTGGCAGAGAATATGCTTGCGGATTTGAAGGCTACACCTACACTGACTCAGGCAGAGATTGCACTGCTTGTTCATGACCGGCTTGCTATGGTTTGTACCTATGACCGTAAAATGCAGAATGAGAATAAATTCGATATTTACGGTGCACTTGTTGACGGATTGGCTGTGTGTGAGGGTTACACCAAGTCTTACACCTACCTCCTTGCAAAAATGGGTATCAAGAGCGAGTTTTGTGCTTCCAAGGATTTAGCTCATGCATGGAATATAGTTTATATTGACTCAAAGCCCTACCACGCAGATGTTACATGGGATGATATAGGTATAGTAGCCGGTGAGGTTTATCACGATAATTTCCTGCTTTCTACAGATGCTCTCTACAAGGGCGGTTCTGAGTTCTTTGTGAATGCACACAACACAACTGATTACAGCAACGCTCCTCAGGATACAACCTATGACAACTACTTCTGGAAGGATTCTTACACAGAAGTACAGCTTATTGACGGTGAGCTATACTATCTTAACGGAAAAAATCAAACTATATACAAATATAACGATGGTTCGCCCGAAGTGCTTTTTGAAGGAAAAGACCGTTGGAATAAATACTGGAACTGCTACTCAAGACTTTCAAGTGACGGTGAAAATCTTTTTTATTCAACAAACGAGGCTGTTTATTATTTTGACATAGAAGACCGTACCTCTGCTAAGGCTTTTGAGCCTAAGGAGGTAAAGGAAAAGTCAATGGAAATATACGGCTTTATGTACGATGATGGAAAGCTTATCTGCGATTTGTCAAAGACAAACAACTACTTTAATGAAGGTGTGTTAAGAGTAAGCGGCCGTTTTCTTCCTTCTGAGTTGGCACAGCCTGTTACTCCACAGGGTGCAACGGTTTCGGGTTCTCCTGTCAAAGGCTACTATATTGTAGGAGAAGAGCTGGATACAACGGGGCTTGAACTGGAGATAACCTATTCAGACGGCAGTACCAAGAGAGAGCAGGAAGGAATTGAAATAGTAAGCTTCGACAGTAGTAAAATCGGAAAGCAGACTGTTGTGGTTTCCTGTCAGGGGATACTTATTGAATATGAGGTTACTGTTTTTTCTAAGGGCGATGTAAACCTTGACGGAAAGGTTACAGTTGCCGATGCAACCTTGCTTCAGAAGTATCTTGCTTCAATGGTGCAGTTAAATGACCTGCAGAAAAAAACGGCAGAGGTTACGGGAGACAGCAACCTTAGTATTTCAGATGCAACAACTATACAGAAACATATTGCAGGAATAATAGAAAATCTGTAATTATACGAAATAAAATACCACCCGAGAGAAATGTACGTTCCTCTTCGGGTGGTTTTTGTTTATTTTATTGTATATGTTTTGTAGGTTTCTCCCTGAAGATTTTTCCACAGGAAGGTGTTATCTTCAAATATCATATAACTGTGGGGTGAGTTTTCTTTAGGAATAGAAACAGAACCGGGATTTATGTAGATATGAGTGGGATATTTCTCACAGGCAGGTACGTGAGTGTGACCGTGGAGAAGAATGTCGCCTGTTTTTAATGAGGGGAGATTTGAGTTGTTCCAGTTGTGACCGTGGGTAACAAATATCAGATTTTTCTCTGTAGGGAGAAGGGCATAGTCTGCAAGCACAGGGAAGGGCAGAACCATCTGGTCAACCTCAGCTTCGCAGTTGCCTCTGACTGAGAGGATAATATCCTTCAGGGGACTGAGCATAGCAATGACATTTTTAGGTGCGTAGTCTCGGGGCAGGTCGTTTCTGGGGCCGTGATAAAGAATATCGCCCAGAAGCAGAATTCTGTCGGCTTCTTCTTTTTTGAAAGCTTCAAGAAGCTTTTCGCAGTAGTATGCACTGCCGTGAATGTCGGATGCTATAAACCATTTCATATTAGTTCCTCACAGATTAATTTTAGTGAAGTTTATTATAATATGAATTTATTTGCAAATCAATACCTGTTTTATAGGGGTTGCCAGTTCATTAATGCTGACTGTTGTGCTTGTCAATGGGATTTAGCAGATTTTAATTGTATATATATGAGACTTACAAAATCTAAGGACAAAATTTGTTGAAACTATGGATTGCTACAGCTCTTTATTTTATGATAAGATTACTATGTATATTAATATGGGGTATAGTCCCGTTTTTTATACTGTCAGATTTACCTTTTCGGCTTGTATATAAGGAGGATAATTATGAAAACAAGGAAATCAATCGGTGTGGTTGCATTGCTTTGCGTGGTTATAATGCTGTGTTCTGTCTTTTCAGGATGCAACTTAACAGGGAGCAAGGATCCAAGCACATTGCCTCTGACGGAGTCTACAGATTTGATGCCCGGATATATTGACGATAATACATCACAGACACAGAGTGAAACAGACAGCACAAATAATGCAGACGGCTCATCACCTGTGTTTAATCCTGACGGACCGGTAAAGGGTGAAAACAATAACTCTCAGCACAGTACAGGACAGAGTGCTCAGTCTGATAATTCTGACAAGAATACTCAGCCTGCAAATACTGAGGCAGGCAAGCCTGCAGAGAATAAGCCTGCTGAGCAGACAAAGCCTCAAGAGACGACTGAGGATAAATCCGAAGCTCCTACAGCAAAGCCTCAGGAAACAACACAGGCTCCTGAGACAGAGCCTGCAGAGGAGACAAAGGATGCAACAGAAGCCCCTGTTGTAATCCCCACAGAAAAAGAGACAGAGACAACAAAAGAGACAGAACAGACCGAAACACAGAACAGGACAGAGCATACAGAGCCTGAAGTGACTGAGCCTGATTTTACTCTGCCTGAGCTTCCTGATTCAGACATAATCGGCCCAAAGCCTCCTGTGAATCCTGATGATTTGCTTCCTCCTCAGACAGGGACTACTGCTCCCCAGACAACTGAGGGTAAAACAGACGTAACTGTTGAGAGCACAGAGACAGCTGCTCAGAGTCCCTCAGAGCTTCCTACAGTGCCTTCTTCTGCTACAGCTCCTGTAGATTACAGTGGAAGACTTGAGTTTACATATTACGGCAGATACTCAGGTAAGTTTGTTGAGGACGGAACTGATGAGTATGTGCAGAATGTAGCTATACTTCTTGTGACCAATATCTCGCAGGAGTATCTTGAGTATGCAGTAGCTACCTTTGACATTGACGGTGAGGTTGCGGCATTTGTTGCAACAGGTCTTGCTCCCGGTGAGTCTTGTTGGGCACTTGAAAAGAACAGACTTCAGGTGGAGAAGGGGGCAACCTTCACTCACGTTGACGATATCGCTTCCTTTACTGAGTACGTGTCTCCTGCAGATACCGATGTTGCGGTTGCATTAAGCGAGGGACAACTTGCAGTAAAGAACAACACAGGCAAGGATTTAAGCAATGTATATGTGTACTACAAGCAGGTGCATACAGACGGCAACTTCCTTGGCGGTATTACATACAGAGTTCCCATAGGCAATTTGCAGAAGGATGAAGAGGCTTCATCTGTTGCAATGCATTGCAGTATGAAAAACTGCAAAGTTGTTTCAATAACCTATAGTGAGGAGGGCTAATATGAGATACAGACATAACGCAAAGCATATGCAAAAAAGCGAAAATCCACGGCATATGATTAAAGCTCAAGGCCCTCTTGTGCGGATACTGGCAGGACTTCTCACCCTTGTGCTGGTTGTAGGCGTGTTTACTGCACTTGATATCACAGGCCTTTTTATGGAGACTTCTGCAAGTGTCAGAGAAGAGGCGGCAACATCTCCTTATTATGTGCAAAACAGATTTCGCAAGGACGGTGTCTATAAAATCCGCAGTGCTGCAGATACCACAAAAGTTTTGGAAACAAACCTTAATAACGGTGATAACAGAACTGTGGGCAATCCCTTCATTATTGATACTGAAGAAAAGAACAACACAGGTCAGATGATGGTACTGCAGATTGATGAAAATCTGAGCGGCGGAATTGACAAGACCACAGGGGCAGATACAGCTTCTTACGGTATACGTGCCGTTCACTCACATTACTGGATGTTCTACAAGGACGGCAGAGTTCTCACCACAACTAATTCATCAGGCGGAGTTAATTACCGAGATAATGCAGGCAGATGGAGCTTTGAGCACAATGCTGACGGCTCTGTTTATATAAGACTTAGAAGTGACAGCACCAAGTATTTGTACCTTACAAGCACACAAAGCGGTACAGAGGTATCCATTGGTGCACTGAACGCAGAGGGAATTCCTGCAGAAAACTACAAGTGGTATCTGGAGAATACTCATCTTCCCGACAGCTTCCTCAAGGATGGCACTTATTATATAGAGACCTACTCAGGAAGCGGTTACAGCAGTACACCTACCCCCACACAGCTTCTTAACAACTATGTGTGCGGTATATATAGCGACAACACTCTCATTGCAAACGAGATTATCAACACCTCAACAGGAGTGGATAAAACCACCAACACCTATATGCAGTTCAAGATTCAGAAGGTGTCAGGCGGTTTCTACACCATTGTAAACCTTGCAACAGGTAAGTACCTGAAAATTCAGGGCAGTGTAGATTCCCAGAACCCTGCCGGTACAGAAATAAAGCTTGTTTCCGGTCAGGATTCTTCAAACTATCCCGATATGACAGAGAGATGGATTATTGCACCTACTTCTTACACAGGTAACAGCCCGGCAAGCAAGGTGACATATGACGGAACACAGTACACAGGTACATCAGACAGATTTCGTATCATCTCTGCTTACAACGGACATCAGCTCACAAACACAGGAGAACTTCTGTCTGCAAATGGGACACCGCTCAAGACAGGTCTGCAGACTATGCAGAATGTAAACAGACAGACCTGGTTCATAAAGAGTATCTACAAGCAGTCTGCAAACAACGCAAAAGGTAAGACCTTAAGCGGCGAGACAGGTGTTTACGCAGATACCTTTGATGTAAACGATACCGTTACACTTCCTATCAAAATTTACGATTATGCCGCAGACGGTATGCTCTTTGAGTATGCTTCCGTTACCTCAGGCACAGAGTTTCTTACCTACGGAGGCAAAACCTATCGTATGGGCAACAATAACAGCTTTACAATGCAATCCCGTTCCACAGGCGGTACCAATGGTAAGGAATGGCATTCAGGTAACTACGGTGCTAACGATTGGGCGGCTTTTATAGGTGACGGCAGTGCGTCATTTGACTACAACAAATACTGGGCACCTTACGTGAGCGGTATGAAGTTTACCAACACAAACGGAACTGTTTCCGGTGAAATAAACAATCCTCAGCTTGATTTAAACAGCACTGTAGGCGGATATTCAGCTACAGGACACGCGGCAACAAGCAACCCTGCTTTTGCATCAACTGCAGGCGGTATGAATGTTTCCACATCAGGAATTGACTATGCTACACTTGCACAGGTAAAGGAACAGCTTTCGTTTCCCTTACTGTCAAAGCAAACCTTCGGCACAGCTACAATCGGTCTGACAGAGTCTGACCTGAGAGAGGTATCTCTTGATGTTACTGATGACGGCGTGGACAACCCTCAGGTTTATAAGCTTCCCAAGTACAGGCAGGAAACTGTAGAGTATGTGGCACTTGTGCTTCAGAGAGCACTTGCAATTGAGTATAAGACGCAGAAGTCTCCTACAGACAGCACCGTAGTATATAACTATAACTATGTTGACGGCGAAACCACCTTTGCTGACAGTGCTTCTGGTCTTGACCTTGCATCCCTTCTGAGAGGCGATACTGCCGCAAATCCCGGAACTAACGCAGGTGTGCTCAGTAACGATTCAAATTACAACAACTCAAGATTTAAGGAGTACGGCTCATACACAGACACTGCCTCCAAGTCCGCAGGACTTATAGGTACATGGAGTCAGGTAAGCGGAAACATTGACACCTGTATGGATGCCGCATACTGGATGCTTAATTCCATTTTTCTTGAAAACTCCTACAACCAGCCACAAACCACATATAATTCTCTGGTTTTGACTAAGGTTACGGATACAGACGGCAGAGACGGATATATTTTCGACTCTACTTTCATTGATAACTCTTCTTCTAACACTGCTGTAGGCCAGTCCGCTGTTGAGTATGATGCATCTGCAGGAACAATCCGCAATACATCAGCTGCAGGTAAGTCCTTTACCTTCTTCTCAAGCAGTGAAACAGGATACACCTCATCCTATCCTTTCACTCCTGTTCGCGATGCAAACGGTAACCAGACTCAGACCCAGACTCCCTATCCTATGGACGAGGGTGTAAACTCTCCCAGTATGAGTGTTGATGGAGACCCTGAGTATACAGGCAGAAACTACAACTTTGTACTTCAGTCAAACGCTTCCTTTATTTACCACGCAGACGACCAGCTTTACTTCCAGTTTGAAGGTGACGATGACGTTTATCTGTTTATTAACAACGAACTGGTAGTTGACATTGGCGGTGCTCATGCGGTTGTTGGTTCAAAGATGAACCTTAATGACTATGTTGAGTGGGCTTGGGAGGTAATGAGCAATCCCTCTGCCTACACAGAAAAGGAAGTGGCACGAGCAGAGAAGTTGGCACTTGTAGAGGGTAACTCCTACTCCTTTGACTTCTATTATATGGAGCGTCACGGTTACGGCTCCAATATGAGAATTTTCACAAACTTCCAGCTTACAGATACTAACTTAGGTACTAAGAAAACTGCATATCAGAGCGGTCAGGAAATCCCCTACGGCGGTGTTGTAGCGTCCGATGCTCCTGTAGAGTACGGATTTGAGCTTACAAACAGAGGTAACTCCAACCTTTACAGCCTTGTTTTTGACGATGCTGATATAGGGATTGCTCTTGATTGGCACAAAGGGCTTGTGCTTTCTGAAAGTACTACTGTAACCGATGCAAATGGAGAAGATCTTGAACCAGAGGATTTGATTATAACGCTCACCGACCCTCAGGGCGAAGTATATACTGTAGATAATATTAAAGACCAGAACTCGCTCAAAGCTTTGCTTACAAGTATGGATATAGCAGATTTTGATGATATAGAAACAGGAAGCGGACTTCTGCCTGCTTGGACTGTAGAAATAAGAGGTATTTACTATACCCTGTCTGATGAGCAGATTTCAGACGGAATTTTCACAAATGTTCTCAACGTTAAGGCGTATACAGAAGAGGGTAACTCTGACGGAACAACCAATGGTTCAGAGCTTCACGCCAGAAGAGATGCTCAAGTTCGTGTTCATTCAAAACCCCTCTACTATCAGTGGAGCAGTCACGAGCTCACTGTACCTCTTGAGAAATTTATGAAGGACGTTACAGAGGCCACCAACGATGAGGGTGAGATGCTTTACCCCATTCAGGAAGTTCTCAACAGTGACTCCTTTGTTGAGATGTATCTCTGCGGACCTACGGGTATGAAGATGGTCTACGACCATGTTTCTATGGATGAGGACTACACACTCCGCTTCACATATCCGTCTTCCGGCGGATACTATGTTTCCGTTAAGATAGTTTACATCTATGAGGGAGAGGCACAAAGCCTCATAGTTCCCTTCTCTGTGTTTGTAACAGATGTACAGGACAAGGTGTTTGTGCTTGACTACGGTCTGGGTGCAGAGCTTACCGAAAACGAAGCTCTCACTGAGGGCGATGTGCTGTCTGCAACAGGCAGAAACACTACATGGGAGATGTTCGGAATTACAGACGCAGAGCCCTTCTATGCAGATAACAATATCAGCTTCACAGTTGATGAAGACGGTGTGATTGACCGTGGTGACGGAGTAGAAGACCCTGACACTAAAGGCTTCGGTAAGTACACCTATGACCCTGAGGATAAAAGCCTCAGATACGACCCCTCTCAGTTTATGGAGGGTGCTGACCGTGTGTGGGCAGCGTTCAGGGTTTCCGAGAAAATGGACAAGACTCAGGATTTAGGCAATGTAGATATCAACAAAGAAGTTGAAATGTACAAGTCCGTGACAGTTATTCCTGCAAATGTAGTTTACTACGAAGATACTTTTGCGGCAGTTGACTATGACAGCCCCTCTTCTGAAAATACAATTGAGATTTTCGGAAGTCTTGCTGATACAGTAAGTAACGACCAGGGTGCTGACCAGGATGTAAACTACGGCTTTGACGAAAAAGCTTATGCCGCAGATAACAACGTGCAGATGAGCCACGGTGTATGCACACAGATTCCTATTCTCGACACAGACAACAATCCACAAACTCTGGACATAGCCGCAACATTCACCTTTAAGGGTACAGGCTTTGAGCTTATAGGACGTACAAACGCAAAGAATAGTGCTACCGTTGCGGTTGAAATCTATGATAAAAACAATAACAGGATAAAGCGAGTTCCTGTAATTACCGAGTTTGACCACGGAGCAGACGGCGGTGACGAGGAAATCTATCAGGTTCCTGTTGTCCGTGTGGCAGGACTTGACTACGATGAATACACAGTAAAAGTCTTGGGTGTTCCTCTTTTTGATTGGAGCACAGGTACACCTGTGTGCAAGCAAGTTACATACCTTTATGTAGACGGTGTCCGTGTTTATAATCCTATTCAGGGTTCTGATTATGAGGATTACTACGGCAACGAGAAGGGTGCACAGTTTACAGAACTGAGAGACCTTATTGTTGACGGACAGGGCGTAGCTGCTCAGTATTTTGCTGATGAGGCGGCAATTTCTCTTACCTATAGTAATATCTATATGACTGAGGATAGAAACACAGATGATAGATACGAAACTACTATGGGTTCCCTTGCACAGTTCCTTGCGGCAGGACCTAACAATGAGGTTTATATCAATTCTGAGGATACCGACTATGCCGTTGTTCTGAATGTAAAGGAAACAGGGGAGGGTCCACATCTTTTACAGGTTGGCGTTCACGATATTGACGAGAATGCTTTTAACGGTATTATGAATGCAGAGAATTCGCCCTCCTATATCCGAGTGGGAATTGTAAAAAATTCAGAGTATACTTGGACTCAGGCGGTAATGGTGCGAAGCGGTACAGAGCAGTACCTGAGCATTGATTATACCCAGTGTCCGCTGGTGGACGGCTACTATCAGGTTGTTATAGATGTTGATGGCTTTATATCCTTTACAAATGTGAAGCATAACAACCTTGAGTTTAAGAAACTCCACGACTTTGACAAGGAAGCAGTTTATATTTACCACGAAAGCGAGCTTAAGAAAGAGGATGAAAACGGCAATCTCCAGAGCATAGAAAACTCTGCAGATTACCCTGATGTATATATCCTTGAAAAACAGCTTGCGGCAGTAGGTTCTGTTTCTACCAGAAAACCTGTAGTGTGGTATCGCTGATTATTAAGCTCAGATAAGAAAAGGACAGAAGATTTTTAGTCTTCTGTCCTTTTCCCTTTGAACGTGTTTTTATTCAACACAGACATAATGTCGGATGTTCTGAAATTTAATCTCGCCGATTCCTTTTACATTTTTTAGCTCATCAACAGATTTGAACCCGCCGTTTTCATTGCGGTAGTCAATTATGGCACTGGCGGTTACAGTATCTATACCCTCGAGCAGACAAAGCTCTTCTTGTGTTGCGGTGTTCAGATTTATTATTACAGATTTGACCATTTCCTCACGGATGAGATTTGCTTTGTCTTTTTCTGACACATATATAACCTTGCTTCCCTCTACCACAGGCTTGTAAAAATATCCTGCAAATACTGCACAGGCAAGGAATATAAGAGCCATTGCAATGAGCAAAGTCTCAGGTCTTTTCAGTAGTTTCTTCATAGCCATCACCAAGCTCAGTATATATTATATATGCAATGAAAACAAGCTGTTTTTATGATTTGTCAAACATAAAATTTTGTGCTACAATAAATAAGTTATTTTATAGAAAAGGATTATGGAATATGGATTTTGCAGCAAGACTTTCACAGGAATTCAATATTAAGCCTGAATACGCGGGAAATATAATCGCACTCCTTGACGAGGGCAATACTATTCCCTTTATTGCCAGATACCGAAAGGAAATGCACGGGTCAATGGACGACCAGATTATCCGTGAGTTTGCAGAGAGACTTGAGTATCTCCGCAATTTTGTTGCCCGTGCACAGGAAATTACAGAGCTGATTGAGGCACAGGGAAAGCTTACTGATGAGATTAAGGAGTCAATCGCCAAGGCAGAGACTATGGCTGATTTGGAGAATATCTACAGACCCTTCAGACCCAAGAGAAAGACTCGTGCTTCTGTTGCAAAGGAGAAGGGATTGGAGCCTCTGGCTGAGTATATTCTCTCTCAGGAGGACGAAGATGCGTTTCCTATTGATTTGGCAGAAAAGTACGTGGATGCTGAAAAGGGAGTGGAAACACCCGAAGATGCTCTGCAGGGTGCGCTGGATATTATCGCTGAGGTCTGCTCAGACAATCCCGATATCCGCAAACGCCTTTTTAATCTTATGTGGGTCAACGGTATTGTAAAGAGCGTGGCGGTGGACGAAGAAGCAGAGAGCGTATACACAGGCTACTATGATTTTTCTGAGCCTGTAAAGAAGATAAGCGGTCACAGAATTCTTGCAATCAACCGTGGCGAGAGGGAAAAATTCCTGAAGGTAACTGTAGAGATAGAGGATGAGAAGCCTCTTAATATGATTAAAAAGGTAATGGTAAAGGGTAACTCCCCTTGCTCTGAAGCTGTAATGACAGCTTGTGAGGATGCCTACACCCGACTGCTTCTGCCCTCAATAGAGCGTGAGGTAAGAGCGGAGCTTACAGAGAATGCCTCTGTATCTGCAATGAAGCTTTTTGCTACAAACCTGCACCAGCTTTTAATGCAGCCTCCTGTTAAGGACAGGGTGGTTATCGGACTTGACCCAGGATACCGCACAGGTTGTAAGGTGGCAGTAGTTGACGGCACAGGCAGAGTCCTTGATACAACTGTTATTTATCCTACCCACAGTGAGGCAAGGGTGCAGGAGTCAAAGGCAAAGCTTCTGAGCCTTATCAAGAAATACGGTGCAACTGTGCTTTCTATCGGTAATGGCACCGCCAGCAAGGAGACAGAGATTTTTGCCGCCGAGGTTATAGCTGAGGCAAAGAAGCCAGACCTTGCTTATATGATAGTAAACGAGGCAGGTGCATCCATATATTCCGCAAGTAAGCTTGCGGCAGATGAGCTCCCTGAGCTTGACCTGACACTGAGAAGTGCAGTGTCAATTGCAAGACGTCTGCAGGACCCCCTTGCAGAGCTTGTTAAGATTGACCCCAAGTCTATCGGTATCGGTCAGTATCAGCACGATATGCCCCAGAAACGTCTGGGAGAGACCCTTGACGGTGTAGTTGAAGACTGCGTAAACTCCGTTGGTGCAGACCTTAATACTGCTTCTCCTGCACTGCTTTCACGTATTGCAGGCTTAAGCTCAACTGTTTGTAAGAATATTGTTGCATACAGAGAAGAAAACGGCAGATTTTTAAGCCGTGCAGAGCTTAAGAAGGTTCCCAAGCTGGGTCCCAAGGCATTTGAGCAGTGTGCAGGATTTTTGAGAGTAGCAGGAAGTAAAGAGGCACTGGATAACACAGCAGTTCATCCTGAGTCCTACAAGGCGGCAAAAGAGCTTTTAAAGCTTCTGGGCTATACTGCAAAGGATGTAGAGTCAGGGGGTATTAAAGGTATCAGAGACAAGGTGACTGACAAGGTGTCTGTAGCCGAGACACTGGGAATAGGTGTTCCTACTTTGGAGGATATCCTCTCTGAGCTTACCCAGCCCGGCCGCGACCCCCGAGAGAGTCTGCCTCAGCCTCAGCTTCGTACAGATGTAATGAGTATGGAGGATTTGCGTGAGGGCATGGAGATGACAGGTACTGTGAGAAATGTTATCGACTTCGGCGCGTTTGTAGATATCGGCGTACATCAGGACGGACTTGTGCATATATCCCAGATAAGCGATAAGTTTATAAAGCACCCCTCGGAGGCTCTTAAGGTTGGTGACATTGTAAAGGTCAAGGTGCTTTCCGTAGATGTAGCAAAAAAGAGAATTTCCTTGACAATGAAGGGCTTTTAAGATTTCTTTAATATAACAGGAGATGAATATAAATGGTAGCTTTTATCTGCTATCCCAAGTGCTCAACCTGTAAGAAGGCACAGCAGTGGCTTGAGGATAATGGCATAGAATACACCCTCAGAAATATCAAAGAGGAAAACCCTACAGCACAGGAGCTTAAAGAATGGTATGCAAAGAGCGGACAGCCCTTAAAGAAATTCTTTAACACTAGTGGACTTTTGTATAAGTCAATGGAGCTTAAAACAAAGCTACCAAATATGAGTGAGGAAGAGATGATAACACTCCTCTCCACAGACGGAATGCTTGTAAAAAGACCCCTTCTCATAACAGAGGATACAGTATTTGTAGGCTTCAAAGAGGCTCAGTGGGCAGAGGTTTTCTGCAAATAATCTGAAAAAGAGAGCACAGGCATCAACCTGTGCTCTTGTTGTTGATAATCCCTCAGTCACAACCCTGAGTTTGTAACAGTTCCATTACACAAGGGAATCTGTTGTTCTTGTATCGATGTTTGTTTTGATGCTTTCAAAGGTGACGCCGTATTTTTCGGCGATGTCCTTGGCGTAGCTGACACCCTGCGGAGGTGCAATGAAGATTTTGAAGGAACGTTTGCCCTCTTGTACCCCTGTGACCATACTTTCAACCTTGCTGTCGCCTTCGACACTTTCGTTCATCTCGTCAAGGTTTCTTGCTAAGTCGTGCATATGGGTGTTGAACACACATCTCACACCTAAGTACCGCATTGCCTTGATTACATCCTTTGCAATGTACAGACCCTCTGCCACGTTGGTGGTAGCAAGGCTTTCGTTAAGGAGGAGCAGGCTGTACCTTGTGGCGCATTGGAAGATTTCAGACAGACGTTTGCTTTCTTCTCCGAGTCTGCCTAAGTCCACAGTGTCGTTTTCATCAGCAGGGAAGTGGGTATATATATTGTCACAGGGACTGAAAGTCATCTGTGTTGCAGGTACATATATGCCGTGCTGTGCAAGTAAAAAAGCAAGTCCCACTGCCTGAGTAATGGTGGTTTTGCCACCTCGGTTGGGGCCTGTGAGAATGTATATTCTTCCTTTTTCTCCAAACTCAAAATCATTGGTGACAATTTCCGTGCTGTCACCCTGTACTGCCTTTATTGCAAGCTTTATGTTGTAAATATCGCGGATAGAGCAGGAGCGGTCTGCTTTGTCTGTTGCCTGAGCCTTACAAAGGGGAAGTCCTTTTTCTTTGATTTTATCCATAAGCTCCGCAAAGCGGATGTAGAAGATAATCTCAGGCATAAGGCTTATGAAGGAGTAACCGCTGATGCCTACATATTTGTTGAGCATAGACTTCAGGTTGTTGACAGTGCGTTTGAGGATATCCGTCACAACTCTTTTCAGTGCATCCGACATAGGGTCTGCACCTGTAAGGCTTGAGTTTTCAATGTGGTGTACATCCTGCTGAGCACCTGTTACCACCGTACCAAGTCCGAAGCTTGAGGTAGTGGGGTTGGCAGGATGAAAGGATGTAAAGCTCGACACCTCTGTGCCCTCGTGAATTTCGCTCTGCTTTGAGGCAAACTTCATAAATTTCTTAAGCAGACCGCTGTCGGTAAAATGCCTGTCGTTAAGACAGATTACACCCACTGCCTTGGGTCGGAGCATTTCGTCAAGGTTTACACCCAGGGTAATGCTTTTTACATTCCTGACTTCTTTCAGTGTGATTTCTATGTCTTCTTTCAAGAGGGGAAATCCGCTGTCATTGTAGATGTTCTGTACCTTTGTACGCAGAGCGATGAGTCCCTCAGAACGGATATCAAGCCCCTCCAATGTGTTCTTTATCTGAGTTATGCAGTCCACATATCCGTCCATCTCACGCAGACGGTTTACAAGCTGCCACAGTGAAGAGGATTCGGAATCTTTTTGGAATCGCTCAATCTCCCGTAGGTCTTTGAGCTTCAAAAGCAGTGCTGTCAAATCCTCACGGAGTTTGGGGAATCTCAGAAAATCCTCAAATACATCACAGCGGTATCTTATAGTCTCTTCGTCGTCTGTTATTTTTATCAGGAGCTGTTTTATGCTATTTTGCTCGTAGGGGTCTTTTGTAAGTGCTTCTACAAGGAAATCAACCGATAAGTCATTAATCGCTTCTTTGTTAAGAGTCTTGCAGACCTCCTGTGAGCTTTCGGGGTAGAAAAGGCTGAAGTTTTCGCTTTGCATATAATCACGCTTTCTGAAGTGTATGGGATGTGTAATCATAATATCACATCGGATTTTGTTATTCAATCATAGTACCCACTTGAAATATAAAAAATTTCGTGTATTATATTATAAGTAATAAAGAGGTGACTATTATGGAACAGAATGTACTTAAAAGAATAAATGAACTGGCAAAAAAGAAGAAAACCGTAGGACTTACACCCCATGAGCAAGAGGAGCAGAAGAAGCTCTATAAAATCTACCTTGGCAGTATCAGAACCCAGTTTGAGGCTACTCTTGATAATGTAAGCGTTAAGGATGATGACGGAAAGGTTATACCTTTTAAAGAGGCGTATCCCAAAAAGCAGGGCTGATTTTTATTAATATGTTTAATATGTCTAAGAGTACAGCTTTACAGAGGTTTTGACCTTTGCAAGGCTGTTTTTTGTTATTTGCGATTCTGTGGTTAAAATATATGTTTTTACAGATTGTGGCAAAAAATATTTGTAAAATTTGACGGAAATCTATTGTAAATCTGTAAAGTCTATGATAAAATAATGCTGAATTACTGCACTCTTTTGTGCGGAGAAAAATGAAAGGAAAGAAGACTATGAAAAAACACAGTCGACTCAAAGCGTTGCTCAGTATTATACTGGCACTTCTTCTGGTTGTAGGTACTACAACCATGGGTATCGTCTCTGTTTCTGCTAACAGTTTAAGTGCAGGTCTTTACCTCAGAGGTAATATGAACGGCTGGAACTGTTACGATGAGTACAGATTTGTAGACGAAGGCAGCGGAATCTACACTCTGGTTCTTGATATGACAGGCGGTAACTACGAATTTAAGATTGCTACTCCCAACTGGAGTACATCAATCGGTCACAATGATAACGAACATCTCGTTATTGAGGCAGACTCTATTATGAAGTTCACAGCTAACACAAACAACAGAACTTATAAAGTAGAGTCTATGAATACAAAGTCAGACTTTACTCTGGGCAATGCCGCACAGACTATCGAGGCTGAAAAGTACACATACGCTCTTGGTGCTGTAAATGTATGGGAGGATTCCAAGGCGTCACAGGGTAAGTACGTAGGTGCTTTTGACGAGGGCGACTCACTCAACTACGGCGTTACAGTTGCAGGTGATAAGGCTCAGACCTACAAGTTTGAAATCAGCGTTGCATCTGAGACAGATGACGGTATCTTTGATTTTACAGCAGGTGAGGAGAGCTTCTACTCCTACTTCACAGCTACAGGTGCATGGCAGACCTACAAGACAGTTGTGATTACAAAGACCCTCAACCCCGGCTACAACAGAATTACAATCGACAACGTTATGGGTACATATAATGTAGATAAGATTGTTATTACTCCTGTTTCAGCCGCTGAAGAAATTGCAAAGGGCGAGACAACACTTGACTTTGCAGGCTTTGATGCAGCTTCTGATGCCGCTCTTATCAAGGACGGCGTGTTCACTGCTAAGGCTGCAGAGGAGTACGCTTCTGTTATCGTTAAGCCCGTACAGGACGGCGTTTACAAGGTAACACTTGATACAGAAACTGCTTATATCCAGGTTGGTGATTATATCTATGCAAGCGGCGATGACATTGTTATCGAAGGCGAAACAGAGATTATCGTTGCCGCTGAAGAGGCAAACACAACAGTAAGCAAGGTTACATTCCAGTACATCAACAATGTTGAGCTGATGGGCTATCAGATTTTCGACGATACAGGTGTACTGGGCTACCGCTTTAAGAACACCGTTGCTGTTGACAGAATTATCATCAGCTCCCCTGACCTTCCTATGTCTGCAGGCAAGCTTATCCTTTCAAACGGCAAGGAAGTTCCTGTTGACGCTATCGCTGAAGGCGAGGATATGTTCATAACCTTTGACACACCTGAGAACATCACATGGTTTGTATATGATGCAGAGGATGCACTCTTTACAAACATTCAGGTTATCGGTACAAAGAATATGGACTCCGCTGACGATATTGCTATCGACGGCTATGTAAGCACAGTTTACGGCTGGGACTATGTTGTAAACTCTCCCTACTGCACAACTACTGCTACAGAGGGTAAAGTAGGCTTCGGCTTTGATAAGGAAGTTACAGTAGAGAAGATTGTTGTTATTGGTACTGATGATACACTTCCCGCTACAGCAACTCTGACAACTGCTGACGACAAGACAGTGGAACTTACAGGTACAAAGGACGGCAACAACGTTATCTTTGAGGTTGAGGATGCATATTCCTTCGGCTTCTTCCTTGACTTTGGTCAGGAGGTTACATATGCTGCTGTTCAGGTATACGGCGATGACACCTTTAAGGGTGCTACAACAAATATAAGTGACAGACAGGACTACTCTCTCTATGTGAACGGTCTTACTGAGGATGACTCCCGTGTAATTGCAAACACAGGCTATCACATCCTCACATCAGAGACAGGCTCTGACAGAGAGTGGGAGTATGACCCCTCTATTGTAGGCGAGGCTCCTTATTTCTATGCTCCCAACACACCTCTTGCAGAGGCAGCATACAACCTGACTATGGAAGAAATCTTCAAGAGCATCAACTATGATGAGACTTTTGGCGATGTATTCTACACAGGTACAAACTGGCACAAGGTATGGACTCGTGATACTGCTATCTCTATGCAGTACATCCTCTCTTGGCTGTTCCCTGAGATTTCTACAAACTGTGCAGAGGCAAAGGTTGTAGGCAAGGACGGAAACCTTACATTTGAAGAAGACACCGGTACAGGCGGTTCCTACCCCGTATCTACAGACCGTATCATTATGATGCTGGCTGTATGGGAGACTTACCTTGCAGACGGCAATGAGGAGACTCTTGAGTACTTCTATGAGGTTGCTTCCAACACAATAAAGCAGGACTACACAGTAGTTTATGATAAGGAAGCAGGACTCTTCAGAGGTGAGACCTGCGGTCTTGACCACAGAGATAAGACCTACGGTGACTGGACCGGCGAGGACGACCAGAACGGTATCGTTACAATCGCTGAGGGTAAGGCAACATCTACAAACGTTATCTTCTGTCAGGTTATGAAGATTCTCTCCGAGGCTGCAACAATCCTCGGTAAGGACGAGGCAGAGGCTAAGGCTTGGGCAGACCTTGCAGCAGACCTTGAGGAGGCAATCTCCACAAGACTCTGGCACGAGGAACTTGGCACATACACATCTTGGGAGTATCCCGATTGGATGGGTTCACCCCTTGCATACAAGCAGGACGTTCTTGCTAACGGTTACGCAGTATGGTACAACATCGGCGGTCAGGAGAAGGCAGATTCCATTATGGAAAACCACACTCTTGTTCCCTTCGGTGCAAACACTGTATATCCCCAGAAGAACGCACAGCGTTGGACAGACTATAAGTACCACGATTCAGGCGTATGGCCTGGCTGGGAAGCAATACTGATGATTGGTGCAGTAAATAACGAAAACGAAAACAACCTCCTTGCTGAGGAAATCTGGAACTCTTGTCTGCGTGGTGCAGTAGCATGCCTTACAAACTACGAGGTTATCGACTACGAAACAGGTGAGGGTCTCCACTCTACTCAGCAGCTTTGGTCTGTAGCCGCAACTATGGCAGGTTACTACAGAGTTCTCTTCGGTATGGAATATACCACAGAGGGTATCACATTTGACCCCTATGTTCCCGAATGGATGGAAGGTCCCTTCTATATCAGCGGTTACAAGTACAGAGATGCTGCGCTGGACATCAGCCTTTACGGCAAGGGTGATACAGTTGAGGCTATCTATGTAAACGATGAGAAGGTAGAGAACGACTATGTTCTTCCTGCAAACGCTGAGGGTGATTACTTCATCGAGATTATCCTTAAGGACAGCGGTGCAGAAGATAAGATTAACCTCAAGGACGAGAACACTGCTAAGGCTCCCACAGCTCCCAACGCAACACTTAGTGGTTCCACACTCAGATGGAATGCAGCAAATAACTGCACATACAAGGTATGGACAGGCACAGAGTATGTAGATGTTACAGGCACATCCTACACAATTGACACAACTAAGTACGGTTGCTACAGTGTAGTTGCAGTTGACAAGACAACAGGTCTCTGGTCAGAGCTTTCTGCTCCCAAGGAGTATGTACCTGCAGGTGCAAAGGTTACTGTAAATGCTAACAACTACTATGATAAGGCTCCTGCTGTTTCCGGTTCTGTAGATTCTGCAGACAAGAAGACAGTATACTTCACCAACAACAAGGGCTGGAGTAATGTAAACATCTTCTTCTGGGGCGGTTCTATGTCTACCGGCTGGCCCGGCGAGGCAATGACCTTTGTTGGTAAGAACGATGGCGGCGAGGATGTATACTGCTACTCTATCTCCAAGGATACACCCAATATCATCTTCAACAACGGATCTGAGCAGACTGTTGATATTACTACAGGTGTTGAGGATAACGCAGGCTTCTACCTCAACAGCAAGAGTGAGAAGTGGACAGTAGGTACTTGGACAAATACAACATTCACGCCCGCTGATGCTCCCGGAGCAGGTTCATTTACAGCTAAGTTTGACATTCCTGCAGACGGAGTATATCAGCTGTCAGTTATTCACTCCAATCAGGGCGATCCCACTGCCGGTATCACAGCTGCTATCCGTTCAGTATACATTGACGGCGAGGATGTTGGTTCACTGGTATTCCCTGCAATGAGCTTCAAGAATCAGATAAGCTCACACTTAAGACTTGAGCTTACAAAGGGTCAGCACGAAATTACAATTAAGTATGACACTGAGAACTGGTTTGACAGAAATATGTCACAGGCACATGGCGAGGCTAACAATAACGTAACCTATCACACAGTACAGTTTGTACGCACAGGTGATATCGGCGCTGTTGTTCCTCCCACACCTCCTGTAAAGACAATTCTCCTTGGTGATGCAGACCTTGACGAGAAGATTACAATTAAGGACGCAACTGTTATTCAGAAGTCCACAGCTAAGCTCATCGTTCTTGAGGGCGATGCACTAGAGGCTTCTGATGCAGACGGTTCAGGCGAAGTAAACATCAAGGACGCAACTGCCATCCAGAAGCACGTTGCTTCCATTGAGACAGGCTACCCCATCGGAGAGCCCATCGAATAAGTTTACTTTAAAACTTAAGAAATAACCGAAGGCTCCCGATTTATTCGGGAGCCTTCCTGCAAATTTAGAAGTTACATATACAAAAAACGGTAGTCACTGTGGTGTTATAGTGACTGCCGTTTTGATTGATATTTCTTTTTAATGAGAGCCTTTATAGCCTACTCCGTAGGTATGGGTGTAGTAATCTACTCTTTCGGTTTCATCAAATATTGCGGGATAAAGGTTTTCGTTCGGGTTGATTCCTGCCAGACGGCAAACCGCCTCGTGACTTCTTTTGGTTAAGTCGGTCCTTTGCTCTTTAGTTGACAGGCTGTCGTTCTTAAAAACAGGTTCGCCTATGTGCAGAGTAAAGCAGGCAATCTGCTTGAATATGTGCTTTCTTATGAAGTTTGGTTCTCTGTATGTAAAAGCCAATGGCAGTACAGGCTTGTCACATTCACAAGCAAGGAAGGACACACCTTTTTTGAAAGGGCGTATGGGTCTATAATATTCCCACATACTGCCCTCTGCATAAATGTGGAGCCAGTTGCCTTCATTCAGAAGCTTTTTTACAGACTTCATATATTTAATGGTGGCTTTTGTGCCGCTCTCGGGAATAGGAATTCCGCCTACATGACGCATCATAGTACCCCATTCGCCATTTATGTTGGGTGCCCAGATAAGCACATAGGGCTTAATGGGCTTTATTGCACTCATAATTCCAAGATAATCCCACATATGAACATGATTACAGCAGGAAATTACTCCCTTGTTGATAATATCCTTGTGTTTTTTCAGGTTCTCTTTTCCCTCAACTCTAAGTCCCATGCGTATACGCACTACGGGGAAAACTACTGTGGTAAGCAGAATTCTCAGGAAAAAACTGCCTAACCTGAAAGAAGGACGGTTGTCTAAATAGGGGTAATCTCCGTCAAATACAATACCTCTGTTTCTTTTAAGTGTAAGGTAGTGTAGGTCTGTTTTTTTAGGGTAGGGGAATTTATTGGTTTTTGGGTCAAACATAAAAACAGCTCCCGTTGATTCATTATTAAAGCGTAATTGCGACAATAATATAATTTATCATACCAAAAAATCAAAGTTTATTCAATAACTCTTAATATAATGAAAAAACCGCACCCTATAACAGAGTGCGGTTAATGCTTTATTTGCAATGAAATTGTGCAGATTACTCAGCTGTGTCAGCCTCAGTCTCTGCTGTTTTTTCTTCAACAGCTTCCTTAGTGTTGTTCTTGAGCTTTGAGTTAATCTGAAGAACATTCTTAACAAGAAGAATGAACATCATAGAAACTTCAAATGCAATGCGTACTGCGATGGGTCCTGCAATCATAAGAAGGAGACCGTAACCGCCTGTCCACTGAACACGAAGACCGCCTGACCAGCTTTCCCAGAAAGAGAAGCCGAAGAGCATCATAGCACCAACGGTAATGCAAGCGATTGTTGCAAGAATGTAAAGAGCCTGAAGAATTTTCTCAAGGTAAAGCTCTTTGAAGTTGAAAAGGTCTCTTGCAATATTTATAACCTTTCCAAAAAATTTGTTTGTTTTCTTGATTTTGCCTTCGGGGAGTATAAAGATGTATGTACATACAGTAGCACCAAGTGCAAGCAAAATACCAAGAACTGTAAAGAATCCAACAGTACTGAACATAAAATACCACTCCTGTAAAAATTTTTAAGTATTCTATCATATTTTACAAAAAGTGTCAAATTATGTTTGAAGCATGATAGTTCAAAGTGAATAGTATGTATAGGTTAAAAGATGTGAACAGTATGTAAAACATAGGAAGAAATGTTGTAAGTTGCAATTACTTGTGATAAAATACGGAGTAATTAACAAAAAGGGTGGTTTTATGAAAACACAGACAAGGAGCAAGGCAACAAGGATTATCGGAATAATACTGTTTGTTACTCTTGTTTTGTCGGTAGGGTATTCAATGGTAAACTTTATATTAGCTCCTGATGATATAAGCGAAGCAGAACCCTACCAAAAAATAAAGACAGATTATCTTCTGATGACAACTCAGTGCTTGTTGGGAATTGTAGTTATGATGCTTCCTACCTTTATCGCACATAAATGGAAGATAGTGGTGCCTAATGCTATTGTTATAATGTACTTTGTATTTCTTTACTGTGCAATATATCTGGGGGAGGTGCACAGCTTCTATTATCTGATACCTCATTGGGACACAATACTTCACGCTTTTTCAGGTGCAATGCTGGGAGCACTTGGCTTTATGCTGGTAGATATACTCAATAAGGATCAGCGGGTCAGCGTAAACCTGAGCCCCCTGTTCCTTTCTATATTCGCGTTTGCTTTTGCCTTGGCGGTAGGTGCACTGTGGGAGATTTACGAATATGCCTTTGATGCAATTCTGGGACTTAATATGCAGAAGCATACCACAGAAGCAGGTGTTGCACTTGTTGGCACACAGGCTTTGTCGGATACAATGAAGGATATTATTATTGATGCTTTAGCGGCACTTTGCGTGTCGGTTGTAGGTTTTGTTATAAGCAAGTCAAAGAGAAAGAAACGTTCAGAAATAGATGATTGAACCGAACGGCGTCCTCAAAACGCCGTTTTGTTTTTTATAATACATTTTAATATTAGTTGAAAACATCTTGAAAAATAATAAAAATTTTTATATTATATATTATATATGAAGTATGCAACAGAGGTGGTACAATGAGAAAGAAAATATGGGCAGCGTTGATAGCTTGCTTTATACTTGTTGCCGGCAGTGCGGTTGTACTTGCGGCAGAGGACGATTTGGAGATATTGCCATCAGTAGGCGGCCGCATTGGCGATGTAAATATGGACAAGGATATAAATATCAAGGATGCCACACTGGTGCAGAAGTATATTGCAAAGCTTGAGACTTTGTCTGATGAACAGCTGATTCTTGCAGATGCTGACCTTGACCTTGATGTAAACATAAAGGATGCTACATACATCCAGAAGCTGGTGGCAGGACTTGTAAAGCCTGCTTTCCCAACCGATCCTGTGCCAACAGTAACACAGACACCGGTAACTCAGGAAACAACCTGTGATGAAGTAACAGTTGCTACCACAGGCGTTATTGGAGCAACATTGCCTTGTACACAGCCTGTTACCTCTATTGTAACCGACCCCACAGAAGTACCTGTGGTAACTGATCCTACCGAGGCAACACAGGAAACTACTGCTCCTGCATTACCCACAACAACAGTTGCTGACCCTACGGAGACAATAACAGCCACTGATCCTGCAGAGACTACGCAACAGCCCACTACTCGGGATCCCAACAAGCCTATCGAGCTTCCCTTTATACCTGCAAAGTAAGGTGTGTAAGGTAAATCGGGTGTTGCAAAAGCGAAGGAACAAGGGATTTATATGTTCTTGTTTTTGTTTCTATAATTCTGTTGTACAAGAGGTTACTGTTGTGAAAAATATAAAAGTTATTTTTGTTTTTTGTTTAATTATTCTTTTGGTGTTCTCTCTTTGTGGCTGTAGCAACACAGGCATAGATAATGCAACTGTACCTGACGCAACATCAGCGGAGACATCTGCTGTTGCACAGGAGGCAACTGACACTGCTAAAGAACAGCATAACTCAGAGACTTACTCTTATACTGAAGAGGATGACTTAGAGATTATAACTATCCCTGCAGATTACTCCTATGACAATGAATACTCAGAGGATAAGGGTGAGGATGTGCCTGCTACAAACGCGGTGACTGAGCCTAAGCCTGAAAATGACAGCGACAAGCAGGAAGAAACAAAAATTGAGCTGCCATTTATCCCTGCAAACTAAATAATTGAAGCTTCTGTTCGGTTTTGAACAGAAGCTGTTTTTATTTATGCAGATGTCTGACGATGAATTTGTTTTGTTTTTGATGAAAAATATTTGAATTTGAACCGAGAAATAGGTAAATATATGTTGACAATGTTTCAAAAAGGTTGTAATATTATAAAAAATGAACGCGATGCCCTTTTTATACAACGATTATTATGTGTAAATAAGGGCTTTTTTGTTTCAATTGCAGATTTGTAATTGGTTTTCTGAAAATATAATGAAATAAACAGAAACAAATTTCAGCAATCGAGGTGCAAAAATGAAAAAAGGACTCATTGTTTTAATTGTAATAACGCTTTTGTTTACCTTTTTTGCCGATTTCGGCTCAAAGGAAACAATTGTGGTTTGTGCTTCTTCTGAACAGTTCAGAAACGATGCTCTGCAGGAACAGCTCGCTGAGGAGTTTCCTCATTATAATGTGATTGTTACCTATATGTCCACAGGTAAATCTGCCGCGAAAATTTACGCTGAGGGGGAGAGCACCGAGGTTGATATTCTTGTGGGACTTGAAACAGGCTATATGAATAAGATTAAAGACGAGCTTGCGGATATATCAGGCAGAAGCAGGATTCCTTACACAGAAGGGCTTACCCCTGCAGATAACGAAAATCTGTGGGTTACCTGGGAGCGTCAGGCAGGTGCTATTATTGTAAACACAGAGATACTTGAAAAATACGGATTGGAAGCCCCTAAGACCTATGACGATTTACTCAAATCCGAGTACGAGGGTTTGGTTGCTATGCCTGACCCCAAGTCGAGCGGTACAGGCTACTTCTTCTATAAGAACTGGGTGAATATGTGGGGTGAGGAAAAGACTCTGGAATATGTGGATAAGCTGTATCCAAACTTAAAGCAGTTTACAGAGTCAGGCTCAGGTCCCATAAAACTTCTTAAACAAGGCGAAATTGCTGTAGGTCTTGCCCTTACCTTCCAGGGTATCAGCGAGAAAAATGACGGGCAGCCTTTTGATATTATCTTTCCCCCTGAGGGTTCGCCCTTCTCTTTGACAGGTACAGCCATTGTTAAGGGTCACGAAGATAAAAAGGGCGTAGACGAAGTGTTTGATTACATTGCAAACGTGTTCCTTAAATACGACAAAGAGTATTTCTGCCCTGAGACTATCTATGAGGGACAGATGAATTATATTGAAAACTACCCTGAGGATATACCCTATGCAGATATGACGGGTATTCAGGACTATGCTCAGAAAGAGAGGCTGCTGTCAATATGGAAGTATTAAACACCAAGCTTTCAGTCAGAAACATTAATAAGACATACTCAGGTAAAACAGTTCTCAACAATATCAGCTTTGACCTTATGGAGGGTGAATTCCTCTCTATTCTGGGTCCCTCAGGCTGCGGTAAGACTACACTTCTTCGCATACTCATAGGACTTGAAAAGGCGGACTCAGGCGAAATTATCAAGGGCGGTCAGGATATCTCAAACCTTGCAAGCTTTGACAGAGGAATGGGCATTGTTTTTCAGAACTATGCACTTTTTCCCAATATGACAGTTCTGCAGAATGTTATGTATGCACTGACACTTAGAAAGGAAACTAAGAAGCAGGCAAAGGAAATTGCTGAACGTACACTGGAGCAGGTTGGACTTACAGACCAGATGCATAAGCGTCCTCATCAGCTTTCAGGCGGTCAGCAGCAGAGAGTTGCTATTGCCCGTACACTTGCTATGAATCCCGATGTTATTCTTCTTGACGAGCCTATCTCTGCTCTTGACGTTACAAACAGAGAGATTATGAAGGCTGAGCTTAAGTCCTTGCAGAAGAAGTTTAACGCAACGATGCTCTTTATCACTCACGACCAGGAGGAGGCGTTCTTCCTTTCTGACCGTATTATGGTTATGAGCGAGGGTAACATTGAGCAGATGGCAACACCCCTTGACCTTTATCAGAATCCCGCAAACGATTACATCAGAGAATTTGTTGTAGAACAGCTTGATAAGAAGTATCAGGACCTTTCCAGATACACAGGACGAGGTAAGTATGAAGATAAATAAGAACAAGGGTTATTTCGGCCTTAAGTATCTGCTGATTGCGTACTTACTGGTTAGCATTGTTCTGCCGATTATTTACCTTTTCAGCAGTATCAGGGGAAATAACATTGCTGAGGTTTTCTCATCAGCACAGTTCTTCCCTATGCTAAAAAACTCTGTAGTAACCACGGTTATTGCAACAGCTATTTCGGTAGTTCTTTCCTTTGCACTTGCGTGGATGCTCAACCGCTCCAACATTAAGTTCAAATCTTTCTTTGTAGTTCTCTTTACTATACCTATGCTGATTCCCAGTATCTCTCACGGTATGGGACTTGTGTTCCTGTTCGGCGATAACGGTATTGTGACAAACCTGTTAGGACTTAATATTGGTCTTTACGGCTACAAGGGTATTGTAATGGGTTCTGTGCTCTATTCTTTCCCTGTGTCTTTTCTGATGTTCAACGACTCCTTTCAGTACGAGGACTACACAATCTACGAGGCGGCAAGTGTGCTTGGTATGTCTAAGTTCAGACAGTTTGTTTCCATCACTCTGCCTTCTATGAGACGTACCATAGTATCTGCAATTCTTGCAGTATTCACTATGATTTTCACCGACTACGGTGTTTCTCTTATGACAGGCGGTACAGATATGACCCTGCCTGTGTATATGTACCGTGAAGTTATCGGTATGATGAACTTTTCAGGCGGTGCGGTTGTTGGTGTTATCCTTCTGCTGCCTGCAATGATTGCTTTTATTATGGACCTTAAAAACAGCGGTATCAATGCCTCGGGAAGCACAGTTACAAAGGCTTATCTTATTGAGGAGAACAAGGGCAGAGATATTGCAGTTTATGCAATTTTCGCCATTGTAATCATACTTCTGTGCCTGCCTATCTTTGCTTTTGTGCTTTTAAGCTTTGTAAAGCAGTATCCCATAGATATGTCCCTGAGTATTGAGACTGCAAAGAAGCTTCTTTCCTCAGGTATTGGTCAGTATTTCATCAATTCTGTGGCAGTAGCACTGCTTACTTCTCTTGTGGGCACATGTCTGTCTTATTTCTCGGCTTATGTTACAGCAAGAAGTAAAAAGGCTATATCAAACGGAATGCTTCACTTTATAAGTATGCTGTCTCTGGCAGTGCCCGGTATTGTTCTGGGTCTTTCTTACGTGCTTACATTCAAGAATGTTCCGATTTACGGCACAATCTTTATTCTTGTGGTTGTAAACATAGCTCACTTCTTCTCATCCCCTTATCTGCTGGCTTACAACTCACTTTCAAAGTTCAACCCCAATCTTGAGGATGTGGCAGACACACTGGGTATCAACAGAATGAAGCTTCTTTTCTCTGTTTACATTCCAAGCACTCGCTCAACAATTGTGGAGATGTACAGCTACTTTTTTGTAAACGCTATGATTACAATTTCTGCTGTGTCCTTCCTTATGAACTTCCGCACAATGCCTTTGTCCTTGCTTATTCCTCAGCTTGAGTCTCAGTCTTTCATTGAGGGTACTGCAATGGTATCACTGATGATTCTTATTATCAACCTTGTGGAGAAGGGCATAGCCTTTGCGGTTAAGAAATCCGTTGCAAAAGAGGAGCAGAAAATTCTCGCAGCTTCTCTCGAAACAGAAGAAGCATAAATTTAATTATAAAAGTCGAAAATCCTGATGTGTAAAAACGTCAGGATTTTTGTTTTAGTGATTGACAAATAAAATATGCAGGGATATACTGACTTTGCAAAACAAATTCAGCAAAAGGAGTTACTATGAAAATTGAAACAGAAAGAGTAATAATTACTGAATTTACAATGGATATGGCACAGGCTGTCCACGAAAACTCCCTTGATGAGGATAACCGCAGGTTTGTGCCGGATGAAGTGTTTGAAACCCTTGAGGACGCGGCGGACACGGTGGAATTTCTGATAAGTGTATATGAGAGCGGAGAAGGTCCCCTTGTGTACCCTGTGCTTTTAAAGGATAATACTTATATCGGCTATGTGCAGGCAGTGCCTTTTGAGGAAAACGGTTGGGAGATAGGCTATCATATAGGTGAAGCTTTCACAAAGAAAGGTTATGCTACCGAGGCGGTTAAGGCTTTTCTGCCTGTGATTATGAATAAGCTTGGCATTACTGTAATGGCAGGTGTGTGCCTTGCAGATAACAAAGGCTCTGTAAAGGTAATGGAGAAATCAGGCTTTGTGAAGGAGTTTGAGGGAATTGGAAATTATCAGGGCGAGTACAGAGAAATCTGCAGATTTAACTATTATATGAACCCTAAGGATGTAGTTGCTAAGTTCTTTGAGGAAGGCTACACAAATCGGAACTTCGATTTTGTTATGGAGTGTGTGGCTGAGAATTACATAGATAACAGCCCTGCAAATGCTCGGAGTAACGCAGACGCTGTGGGAATCCTCAGAATCGTGGCAGGACAGTTTACTGACCTTAAGGCTACAGTAATTGATGTGTTTGCAGAGGATGATATGGTTGCTGCCAGAATCAGATTTGAGGGTGTGCACACAGGTGAATGTATGGGCATAGCTCCCACAGGCAGATATATCAGCTTTGAGGCATTAGAGACCTTCAAGGTTAAGGACGGCAAAATCGTAGAGTCCTGGGGTTATTGGCCGGATAAGGAAATCGAAGCAAAGCTTAAGGCGGAATAAAAATATTATTAGGCGTCGGACTATTGTCGGACGCCTTATTTTTTACAGCTTAGGACACTGAAATACATATTTGTAAAAATACTCTTTCATAGTCAGGTGTTTTGTGGTAAAATAAATTTATTCGGATAAAAAGGATGTTCGGTATGGCACCTAAAAAGATATTCAGACTCCGTGAGGAGTGGAAAAACAACAAAGGTCATATTGCGTGGATAATAAAACAGGGTAAGAGCTTTCGCAAATATACTGTGGGATTTCTGCTTATAAGCTTTGTGAGTATGCTTATTTCCCTTGTGTCTTCTGTTGCAGGTAAATATGTTGTAGACGCGGCTACAGGCTTTGATACAGAGTCTTTCTGGAAATACATATTGATAATGCTGAGTACCACTCTGATTACTATATTGATTTCCTTTTTCTATTCATTGTTCAGCAGTTATGTCAGCGAAAAATTTGCGTTCAGCATAAGGGCTAAAATGTTTGACCGTGTACAGAGAAGCCGTTGGTTTGACATCAGCAGGTTTCATTCGGCAGACATGCTGTCTCGTCTCACAGGAGATGTCAACAGCCTTGCAAGTGCAATAATCTCAATCGTTCCTACGGCTATTGTAGCGTTTACAGAGCTTGTGATTGTGGCGGGAATTCTGATATACTATGACCCTGTAATGGCAATTATAGGACTTTTGGTGGGACCTTTAGGGGTTGCAGCAGGAACAGTTTACAGACGTAAGTTTATTAAGTACCGTAAGGAGCTCAGAGAAAGCGAGTCAGAGTACTATTCCTTCTTTCAGGAAACCTTGCTAAACATTCCTGTAACAAAGGCTTTTCAGCTTGAAGAAAGCAACGAGTCTTTTTTTGAGGACATCAGAAAGAAAAGGCTTTCTCTTGTTATGAAGAGTTCACGCCTCGGTGCACTTATGAGTGTATTTATGAAGCTTGTTTATAACATTGGTTATGTAGCGGCATTCAGTTGGTGTGCTTACAGACTTTCGAGGCCTTCAGGAGGATATACCTATGGCACCATGACCCTGTTTTTATCTTTGATGTCGATTTTGCAGGGTACAATAAAAAGCCTTGGGGGAATTATTCCGCAATTGTTTTCAACTGTTGTGTCTGCCAGAAGACTTCGAGAGATTACCGAGGTACCTGAGGAAGTATACACAGGCAGGGCAGACATTCCCCAGAAAGTCGGAGTTGAAATTAAAAATATAAGCTTTACTTACGAAAGTGAAAAGGTTCTTGACGGAGTTTCAATTTCTGTGAAGCCTTCAGAGCGGGTTGGTATTGTAGGAAGCTCAGGTGCAGGAAAGACCACATTCATAAGGCTTCTGCTTTCCCTTATAGAGCCTGACGAAGGCGAGGCGTTTTATATTGCAGACGGAGTACAGGAGGCGGTAACTTCTGATTCAAGGCGGTTTATCTCCTATGTTCCTCAGGGAAATACTCTGCTGTCAGGTACAATCAGAAGCAATCTGCATACAGCGGATGAGAATGCTACTGATGAACAGATGTGGCAGGCACTGGAGATTGCATGTGCTGATAAGTTTGTCAGAAAATGTCCGCAGGGGTTGGATACACCTCTTTCTGAAAAGGCGGGAGGTATATCCGAGGGACAGGCTCAGCGAATTGCAATTGCGAGGGCGATTCTGAGAAACCGACCTGTGCTTATCCTTGACGAGGCAACATCTGCCCTTGATGAAGCTACAGAATCAAAGATTTTTGAAAGACTTACAGCACAGACAGACAAGACTTGTTTCATCATTACTCACCGCAGGTCTATGCTCAGATACTGCGACAGCGTAGTTGAGATTGACGGCGAGGGAAAAGCACAGCACAAGGCTTTGTAGTGAGAAAAAGAGGCTATATACAATATATGGTATATACGATACAAACCCGATTCCTGAGTACGGAGTCGGGTTTGTTTTGTTGTTTTAGTTCGTTAAAATTAGAAAACATATTCCTGTTTTTTATCTTTTCCTGTTTTTATGCTTCTTGTGCAAAAAATATTGCAATGGTTGGGGAATTTTGTTAATATATTATATGTATAGTGTGTTATTATATGTAAAAGTGTATGCTTTTGCAAAATAGCATAAATCAGAGTGAAGGAGAGGATTCTATGGCTTGGAAGAAGATAACCAGCATAGTATTACTTCTATGTATGCTGTTGTCTATGTTCACCATTGCTATGCCTACAGTAGGTGCGGCAAGCGTAGACAAAGCAGAATCAGGTGCCAAAGTAGACATAGCAGAAACGGGCGTAAGTTCCGCATGCGTTGCGGGTTCGTTTAACAGTTGGTCAACTACGGCGAACGCCATGACTATCACTAGTGGAATTGCGAAAGCATCGATTTCGCTTTCCAAGGGTACTCATACCTTTAAAATCGTTACAGACGGTTCTACATGGTGGGGTAATGGTGGTACTATTGACGATACTACGGAAAAAACCTCCGCAGGTCTCGGTTGGGAAATGTGGAGTGACTCATCAGACTGTACGCTGACGACGGCAGCAGCGGGTACCTATGTATTTGAGTTCAATACATCTACCCATTTTCTGATTATCCGTCCTCAGTACACAGTTACTGTTCAGACCAATAACTCCAGTTATGGTACAGTATCTACATCATCAACTACTGCGTTGTACGGACAGTCTGTAACCCTGACTGCATCTAACAAAACCGGTTATCATCTGAGCAGTTGGGCGGTTACATCCGGTACAGGTACACTCAGCAGTACAACTGCGGCAAAACCGACTTTGTCTGCAATAAAGAGTAATGTAACCGCAAAGGCGACCTTTGCCGCAAACACAGGTAAGGTTACCTTCTCTGCAGGCTCAAATGGTACTGTAAACAGCACAGGCGGTTCTACAACTTACTCCGATGCAAAGTCAGCAACTGCTACCGGTAATACAGGATACCATTTCACAAGCTGGACAATATCGGGAGGTACTCTGAATACTGACTATAAGATTACCTCGGGCACAACCTCAAGTGCATCTATTACAATTCAGCCTATTACCCAAGGTGCGTCCATAACTGCAAAGGCGAACTTTGCCGCTAACACAGGTAAGGTTACTTTCTCTGCAGGAACAGGCGGTAGTGTATCCAGCACAGGCGGTTCTACAACCTACTCCGGTACAAAGTCAGCAACTGCTACTGCATCAACAGGATATTACTTTACAGGCTGGACAATTTCAGGCGGTACCCTGAATACTGACTATAAGATTACTTCAGGCTCTACTTCCAGTACTTCAATTACCATTCAGCCCATTACTCAGGGTGCAGCTATTACATGTAAGGCTACTTTCGGTGCTCAGTATAAAGTTACAACTCAGGTGAACTATCCTGTTTTGGGTTCTGTTACCAAGAGTGTAACTTACGTAACTCCCGGTAACACAGTTACAATTACAGCATCACCCACTACAGGTAATAGGTTCTATAACTGGACTTATCCCTCAGGCTCCTATTCATATACTTCAGGTAGTTCTACATCTACCAGTATTACAATCAAGCCTACCTCCAATATTACTGTTCAGGGTAACTTCCAGGCAGGTTTGCATGTAAGTGCAGGCTCGGGCGGTAGTGTTTCTCCTTCGGGCGATAATTACTACACCTATAATACCTCTGTAACTCTTACCGCAACACCTAACACCGGTTACCACTTTACCGGCTGGACCTTTGGCGGTACATACGCAGGTTCACCCAGCCCAAGCTCTGCGTCCACAACCATCTATGTGCGTAACAACACAACTGCAAAGGCTACTTTTGCAATCAATACATATACAGTAACCTTCAAAGACTGGAACGGCACAGTTCTTGCAACAAAAACCGTTAACCACGGTTCAAGTGCAACTGCACCTTCCAATCCTACCAGAACAGGTTATGAGTTCACAGGTTGGAGCGGTACATATACGAATGTAACATCAGACCTTACCATTACTGCTCAGTACAAGGATGTTCAGTATTACCTTATGGGTAGTATGAACAGCTGGGGCGGTGCAGTAATGGCTGAGTCAGGTAACATTGCAAGCGTTACTGTTCACCTTGAGCCCGGTACATACGAGTTCAAGATTTCCAGAGACGGTGCATGGTGGGGTAACAGCGGTACTATCGTTGATACTACCCTCAACACCTCCAGCGTTGGTTGGGAAATGAGCACTTCAAACGGAGATAACTGTAAACTCCAGGCATTCGGCGGCTATTATACCTTCAACTTCAATAAGTCCACAGGATATCTTGAAGTTCTCTATGACCCTGACAGATACACTGTAACCTTCTTCAACTGGGACGGCACAGTGCTTCAGTCAAGTGTTGTAATGGAAGGCAAGGCTGCAACTGCACCTGCTACTCCTACTAAGGAAGGCAATTCCCAGTACAGCTATACATTCTCAGGTTGGGATAAGACCTTCACAAATGTTCAGTCAACTCTGGATATTTATCCTATATTTACTCAGACAACAAATAAATACACTGTAACCTTCAAAAACGATGATGGTACAGTGCTGGGTACTCAGCAGGTAGAGTACGGAAAGAACGCTACCTACACTGGTGCAACCCCCACAAAGACTTCTACTGCTCAGTACAGCTACACCTTCTCAGGTTGGGATAAGTCCCTGAATAATATTACAGGCAACCTGACAGTTACTGCTCAGTATACATCAACAGTTCGTTCTTATACTGTTACCTTTGTAAACTGGGACGGCTCAGAGCTGAAGAGTCAGACTGTTAAGTACGGCTCCGCCGCAACTGCTCCCTCAGCTCCCACAAGACCTGCAACTGCACAGTATACATACACTTTCACAGGTTGGGATAAAGCATTTAACAATATTACAGGCAACCTGACAGTTACTGCCCAGTATTCATCAACAGTTAATAAGTATACTGTTAAGTTTGTAAACTGGGACGGTACAGAGCTTAAAACCCAGACCGTTGAGTACGGCAAGGGTGCAACTGCTCCCAGTAATCCTACTCGTCCTGCAGATGCACAGTATACCTATACATTCTCAAGCTGGGATAAGGCATTCAATAATATTACAGGCAACCTGACAGTTACTGCTCAGTACAGCACTACCACTAACAAGTACACAGTAACATTCCAAAACTGGGACGGAACAAAGCTTACTTCTCAGCTTGTAGAGTACGGCAAGAGTGCATCCTACACAGGTTCGACTCCTACAAAGCAGGGTGATGCTCAGTACAGCTACACCTTTAAGGGCTGGGATAAGGATTTCTCCAAGATTACAGGTAACCTTACTGTTACAGCTCAGTTTACACAGTCCGTAAACAAGTATACAGTAACCTTCAAAAACTGGGACGGTTCAACAATTGCAACCCGCACTGTTGAATATGGCAAAGCCGCTACTGCTCCCTCAAATCCCACTCGTCCTGCAGATGCACAGTATACATACACATTTACAGGCTGGGATAAGGACTTTACTAAGATTATAGGCAACCTGACAGTTACTGCTCAGTACGGCACAACCGTTAACAAGTACACAGTTACCTTTAAGGACTACAACGGCACAGTACTCTCTACTCAGTCAGTTGCTTACGGTTCAGGTGCAACTGCTCCTACCGACCCCACAAGAAAGGGCTATGAGTTCACAGGCTGGGATAAGGACTTCTCCAACATTACAGGTACTACTACAGTTACCGCTCAGTACAGAGACGTTCAGCTGTACCTTATGGGTGATTTCAACGGTTGGGCTTCCTCCACACCTATGACAGAGTCTACAGGTAACATTGTTACTATATCTGTTACTCTTGATGCAGGTACTTACGGCTTCAAGCTTATGAAGGGTGCTACAGGTATCTGGTATGGTAACACAGGTACAATCGAGGATACAACCCTTGCAACCTCCGACATCGGCTGGGAGATGTTTGATTGGGAAGGTGCAAACTGTACCCTTAAAGCCAAGGGCGGTACCTACACCTTCAACTTCAACACCGAAACTCACTTCCTTGAGGTTCTTTATGCTCCTTATACCTACAAGGTAACATTCCAGAACTGGGACGGCACAGTTCTGAAAACTGAGACTGTTAATATCGGTGAGGATGCAACTGCTCCCTCTAATCCCACTCGCCCTGCAACAGCACAGTATACATATACTTTCAAGGGTTGGGATAAGGCATTTACAAATATCACAGCAAATACAACAGTAACTGCTACATATAATCAGACTGTAAACAAATACACCGTAACCTTTAAGGATTGGAACGGAATGACACTTTCCACTCAGCAGGTTGAGTATGGCAAGGGTGCAACTGCCCCTGCAAATCCCACCAGAACAGGCTACGAGTTTACAGGTTGGGACACAGATTTCAGTAACATTACAGGTAACATTACTGTTACAGCACAGTATGTAGATGCTACTGCATATCTCCTTGGTTCCTTCAACGGTTGGGATAAGACTACAGGCGTAATGGCTACAAAGTCAGGTAACATTGTTACTGCAACAATGAAGCTTGATGCAGGCACATACACCTTCAAAATTCTCCACAAGGAAGTATGGTACGGCAACTACGGCAACATCGAAGATACCACAACCGCCACATCAAATATTGGTTGGGAAATGGTAGACGGTGCTAATGACTGCACCCTCACAGCTACAGGCGGTATGTATATCTTCAATTACAATACCGAGACTCATTTTCTTGAGGTGCTCCACGAAGCAAACGCATATCAGGTAACCTTCAAAAACTGGGACGGCACAGTTTTGAAGACTGAAGCTGTTAAGCAGGGTTCAGCTGCAACTGCTCCTGCAACACCCGGCAGACCTGCAACTGCACAGTACTCCTATACCTTTAAGGCTTGGGATACAGATTTTTCTAACATTCAGGCTGACACAGTAGTAACTGCTACTTATATAGCAACTGTTAACAAGTACACAGTTACATTTAAAAACTGGGACGGAACAGTGCTCAGTACTCAGCAGGTTGAGTACGGCAAGAGCGCAACTGCTCCCAGTAATCCCACAAAAGCCGCTGATGTTCAGTATACCTACACCTTCAAGGCTTGGGATAAGGCGTTTAACAATATTACAGGCGACCTTACTGTAACAGCTACTTACTCACAGACCCTTAACAAGTACACAGTTACTTTTGTGAACTGGGACGACTCTGTTCTTAGCACACAGCAGGTTGAGTATGGCAAGGGAGCAACTGCTCCCCAGACTCCTACAAGACAGGGTGATGCTCAGTACAGCTACACCTTCAAAGCTTGGGATAAGGACTTCTCCAATATTACAGGAGTTCTTACAGTTAAGGCTACTTATACTCAGACTGTTAATAAGTACACAGTAACCTTTAAGAATTGGGACGGTTCTGTTGTAGATACACAGCAGGTTGAGTACGGCTCTGCCGCCACTGCACCTACTGCTCCCACAAGAGACGACTACGTATTTACAGGCTGGGATAAAGAATTTACTAACATTACAGGCGAGACAGTTGTAACAGCAAAGTTTGAAGTTGTTCAGGCAATACTTCTGGGTACCTTTAACAACTGGACAAACGATACTCCTATGGAGAAAATCGGAGCAAACCTTGTTACAACTACACTTACTCTCTCAGAGGGTACATACAAATTCAAGATTAACCAGAACGGCGTATGGTTCGGTAACTGGGGAACAATTGAGGATACCACAACCAAGACTTCAGATGTTGGTTGGGAAATGGTAGACGGTGCTGATGACTGTACTCTTGTAGCTACAGGCGGTACCTATGTGTTCAACTACAACACAGCAACCCATATGCTGGAAATCCTCTTTACACCTCCCTCATACACTGTAACATTTGTAGATTACAACGGTGATATTCTCAAAGAAGAAACTGTTGTAAGAGGCAACAGTGCAACTGCTCCTGAGGCTCCTGAGAGAGCAGGCTATGTGTTCACAGGTTGGGATAAGGAATTCTCAAATGTATCAGGCAACATTACTGTTAAAGCACAGTATGTTGAGGATATTGTATATCTCCTCGGTTCTTTCAACAACTGGGAAAAGACCACAGTTATGGCAGGCTCGGACGATACAGTTTCTGTAACACTTAAGCTCCAGGCAGGCACTTACACCTTCAAGATTCTTAATGCTCACAAGTGGCTTGGTAATACAGGTAACATTGCAGATACAACAATCACAACCTCTGCTACAGGCTGGGAGATGACAGAAAACACTGACGACTGTACACTCACAGCCACAGGCGGTACATACACCTTCAATTTCAATAAGAAGACTGGTATGCTGGAGGTTCTCTTTACACCTCCTTCATACAAGGTAACCTTCGTTGATTATAACGGTAAGGTTCTTAAGGAAGAAACAGTCGTAAGAGGTAACTCTGCAACTGCTCCTGCTGACCCCACACGTGCAGGTTATGTATTTATCGGTTGGAACAAGGCATTTACAAACATTCAGGAAGACATCACAGTAACTGCTCAGTACGCAGAAGATGCTGTATATCTGGTCGGCTCATGGGGTGATTGGGCACTCGACACAGAGATGACAGGCTCAGGCGATGTGGTTTCTGTAACACTTCAGCTTTCTGAAGGTACATATCAGTTCAAAATTCTCAACGTTGCTACTTATTTCGGTAACGATGGAACTATTGATGATACAACAATCAAGACCTCTGAAACAGGCTGGGTATTTGTTGAAGGCAACAACAACTGTACTTTGAAAGCTTCAGGCGGCACATACACCTTTAACTACAACACAAAGACAAATACTCTGGAGATTCTGTTTACTCCTCCTTCATTTACGGTAACCTTTGTAGACTTTGACGGCACAGTTCTTAAGACAGAAACTGTTGTAAGAGGCAGTAGCGCAACTGCTCCTGCTGATCCTACAAGAGACGGATACATTTTCCAGGGATGGAATAAGGACTTCTCCTACATTTACACAAACACAGTAGTTACAGCTACATACCTTCAGGAGAAGGTAACCTATACAGTAACCTTCCTTGACTGGGACGGTACAGAACTGTCAACTCAGATTGTTACAACAGGTGAGTCTGCTGTAGCACCTGAGGTTCCCACACGAGAGAACTTTGCTTTTGTTGGTTGGGATAAGGACTTCTCAAACATTACATACAACCTTACAGTAACTGCAGTCTATGAGGATATCAGAGTATATCTGGTAGGTTCTTTCAACGACTGGCATACAGATACTGTAATGGCTGTAAAAGATGGTGACATTGTAAGCACCACAGTAACTCTTAAAGCAGGCACTTATGCCTTCAAGATTCTTTATAAGGACGCATGGTACACAAATCAGGGGACTATTGAAGATACAACTCTTGCAACTTCAGCTATCGGCTGGGAGATGACTACAGATTCTTCAATAGGCGACTGTACTCTGATTGCAACAGGCGGTAAGTATACCTTCAATTATAATACCGTTACACACTTCCTTGAGATTGTGTATACACCTGTAGAATACACTGTAACCTTTGTAGATTTTGACGGCGCAGTGCTGAGCACTCAGACTGTTAAGTTAGGTGCTTCTGCAACAGCTCCCTCAGCTCCTTCAAGAGACGGCTACGTTTTTGCAGGATGGGATAAGACCTTTGCAAACATTGAAGCTGATACCACAGTAACAGCTACATATGTTGAGGATACAACTGAGTACACAGTTACTTTCGTAGATTATGATGGTAAGGTGCTCTCTACACAGTATGTAAGATACGGCAAAAATGCTGTTGCTCCCTCAGCTCCTACAAGAACAGGTTATGTGTTCACAGGCTGGGATAAGGAATTTACCAATATCACAGGCAATATAACTGTAACAGCACAGTATAAGGACAACACTGTATACCTCTACGGCTCCTTCAATAATTGGGCTGAGGGTGTTGCAATGACTGTTACCGAGGGAAGCGATATAGTTTCTTATGAGCTTACTCTTCCCGAGGGCAGATACTTCTTTAAGCTTCTGAACCTTGACAACTGGTATGGTAACGCAGGTAACATTGTAGACACAACTAAAGCTACCTCCGATATCGGTTGGGAAATGATTATTGATGCACAGAACTGTTCACTGACAACCTCAGGCGGTAAGTATGTGTTCAGATTCAACACAACTACCAAGATGCTTGAAATCCTTTATACTCCTGTTGAATATACAGTAGTATTCAAGGATATGGACGGTGAAGTGCTTTCTACTCAGACGGTGAAGTACGGTGCAGATGCTACTGCTCCCGAGGCTCCTGAGGTAGGCGGATACATCTTCTCAGGCTGGGATAAGGAAATCACCGATATTTCAGCAGATACAGAAATTAACGCAGTATATGTAAAGGACGATACCAAGTTTACAGTAACCTTCAAGGATGCTGACGGTACAGTGCTTTTCACACAGGAAGTTGAGTACGGCGAGAGTGCAACTGCTCCTGCAGACCCCACAAGAGTTGGTTATATCTTCACAGGTTGGGATAAGGAGTTCACAAACATCACAAAGAATACTGTTGTTACTGCTCAGTACAAGGACAACCAGCTTTATCTGGCAGGCTCTTGGGGCGACTGGGCACTGGATACCAGTATGACAAGAGACGGTACTAGCGATGTGTTTGTGGTACAGCTTATGCTGGAGGCAGGTTCCTATGAGTTCAAGCTCCTCCAGAATGATGTATGGTACACCAGTGCAAGTACAGTCATTGATACAACAACAGCAACATCTTCTACAGGCATTGAGCTTCGTACAGACCCTGCTCTGGGTAATATAATTCTTAATGCATCAGGCGGTCTGTATACATTCAGATTTAACGTTGCTACAAACAAACTTGAAGTGTTCCACTCTGCAGAGAAATTCACTGTTACCTTTGTAGACTGGGACGGAACAGTTCTTTCTGTTCAGTCTGTAAACGGCGGCGGTGCAGCTAAAGCTCCTGCAGATCCCACAAGAGAGGGAAATGCTCAGTACAGCTACACCTTCACAGGCTGGGATAAGGACTTCTCCAAGATTACAGCAGATATTACAATAACTGCTACATATGCTCAGACAGTCAACACATACACAGTTATGTTCGTTGACACAGACGGCACAATTCTTTCTACTCAAGAGATTGAGTACGGAAAGAGTGCAACAGCTCCCGAGGCACCTGCTAAGGATGGTTATATCTTCCAGGGCTGGGATACTGACTTCTATAATATTGTAAAAGATACAGTTGTTACTGCTAAGTACATTGCAGGTGTTGCAAGCTCTGTAACTCTTGCAGGTACATTTAACGGTTGGAATCCTTCCGCATCTCCCTTCCTTATTACAGGAAACAGTGATAAGGTTCAGCTTCAGATGAAGCTTGAAGAGGGAACATACCAGTTCAAGGTTGTTGATAACGGAAACTGGTTCGGTAACTGGGGTACAATCGCAGACACAACTGTCACCACTTCCGATGTAGGTTGGGAGATGGATCCATCCGCAGGTGACTGCACACTTATCGCAGGCGGCGGTACTTACATCTTTACATACACAATCTCTACACATATGCTTGAGGTTGAGTATGTGGGTAGCGAATTTAAGGTTACCTTTGTAGACTGGGACGGCACAGTTATCAAGACTGAGGTTGTTGAGCCGGGCGGCTCTGCAACAGCTCCCGAGGGTACATTTACAAGACCCGAGGATGATGGATATACCTACGTATTCTCAGGTTGGGATATGGACTTCACAAATGTTATTGCTCCCCTGAGAGTAACTGCAGTTTACAAGGCAACTCCTAAGATGTACACAGTTAAGTTTGTAAACTGGAACGGTGCAGTGCTTAAGACCCAGTCTGTTGCCTACGGCACAGCAGCTACACCTCCCTCAGATCCTGTAAGAACAGGTTATATCTTCACAGGTTGGGATGGAGATATCTGGTACATCACAGGTAACACAACATTTACAGCTCAGTACGCAGACAACGGCGTATATATCATGGGCGACTTTAACGACTGGCAGGGTACAAAGCTTACACTGGTAAGCGGTACTACCTATCAGGGTAAGATTTATCTTGCAGCAGGTCAGTATAAGTTCAAGGTTAAACAGGGCGACAGTTGGTACGGTAACAACGGCTGGATTGATGACACAACTACCTACACCTCTGATATAGGTTGGGAAATGAGTTGGGATGCAGGAGACTGCACACTCAACGCATCAGGCAGCACATATACATTCCGTTTCAACACAGCCACAAGAATGCTTGAAATCCTCTATGTTGCACCTACATACACAGTTACATTTAAGAACTGGAACGGTGCAGTGCTTAAGACTCAGTACGTTAAGCGTGGTAATCCTGCTTACGCTCCTGCAGACCCCACCAGAGCAGGCTACATATTTACAGGTTGGGACAGAGATTTCTCCTGGATTTATGAGAACACCGTTGTTACTGCAACCTTTGCACAGAACTCAGTTAGCGTAATGGGAGATTTCAACAACTGGGAAGGCACAGGTATGGTAGCTGCAGGTGGAAACGTATATACCGCTACTGTTAACCTGAACGCAGGAACTTACAAATTTAAGATTAAGCATATTGAGACATGGTACGGAAATAACGGTACTATTGAAAACTCAACTGTTGCAACCTCTGCAGTAGGTTGGGAAATGGTATGGGATGCAGGCGACTGTACACTTAATGCAACAGGCGGTGCATATACCTTCCGTTTCAATACCGAAACAAGAATGCTTGAAATCCTTTACAAGGGACCTTCCTATACAGTAACTTTCGTAGACTGGGACGGTTCAATCATCAGTACTCAGAGTGTAGAGTATGGTAAGAGTGCAACAGCTCCTGCTAACCCTGTAAGAGAAGGCTACAACTTCTCAGGCTGGAGTGCAGACTTCTCATTCATTACAGGTAACACTACTATTGTTGCTCAGTATGGTGACGAAACTGTATACCTGAAGGGTACCTTCAACGATTGGGGAAACAATGCTCCTATGAGAGGTACAGATACTCCCAACGTATACACTTACGTTCTTAACCTTGCAGCAGGCGAATACAAGTTTAAGCTTAACAAACTTGATACATGGTTTGGTAACAACGGTACCATTGAAGATACTACTGTTACAACCTCACCGACAGGATGGGATATGGACGCTTCTGCAGGTGACTGTACACTTATTGCACAGGGCGGCACATACCTCTTCAGATTTAACACAGAGACCAAGAAGCTTGAGATTATCCGCGTTACAGACGAGGTTACAGTAACCTTTGTAGACTGGGACGGCAGAGTAATCGAAACGCAGACAGTTAAGTACGGCGGTGCAGCAACTGCACCCACAGGCCTTGTACGTGATGGATATGCATTTACAGGCTGGGATAAGGCAATTGACTACATTACTGAGTCTATAACTGTTACAGCTCTTTACAGAAAGACAGTTGTTCTTAACGCTGACTTCTCCGATAAGGGCATTGAGATGGTTAATACTGAAGGCACAAAGTATACAGTAACAGTAAGCGTTGAAGCGGGTACATACACCTTTGATATTAACTTTGGCGGAGTTATTTACTCTGCAAACAGCACCTTCCTTGATACAACTTCTGGTCTGACGCTCATTGACGAGGCAGGAAAGTGCACATTTATCGCTTCAGGCGGTATTTATAAGTTCATCTTTGACACAGATACAGAAACTCTGATTGTTGAGAGAATTTCTGAGTCAACAGACGATGAAATTGAACCGGATACGCCTGTAAGACCTGATAATCCCTCAACAGGTGATGAGGTGGATCCCAATCCTGATACACCTTCTACAGGTGATGAGGTAGATCCCGATGCACCTCCCTCAGGCGGAGATGAAGAACCCGAGCTTCCTGAAATTCCTGAAATCACACACACTGTAATCTTTGTTGATAAGAATGGAAATATTATTTCAGAGCAGATTGTCAAGAGCGGAGAGTCGGCACAAGCACCTACTCCTCCCATACTAACAGGTTATACCTTTATAGGATGGAACAAGACCTTTGACATTGTTACATCAGACTTGATAGTCACAGCTCAGTATAAGAGAGTTTCCGTTCCTGTTGTAGTAACAACCGGTTCACTTCTTATTGACATAGTCAGCGGTACAGGTTTTACAATTTCAATTGACGGCGGTAATTTCCGTCCTCAGGGCCTCAGCTATCTGAACTCTAAGACTCCTATCGGTGTAAGCGTAACTGTTGTTGCTAACGCTATTTCTGGTAAGAAGTTTATCGGATGGCTTAATGCTGATAACGGACAGATTTATACCAATTCCTATACATATACATTTGTTACAACAGGTAACGACCACCTCAAGGCACTTTATCTGACAGATTACATAGGACTGAATTCTGTTATCTTTATGAATGACAAGGCATTCAGTAACACAGGTCAGGTGCTTGATATGCAGTACTATGCATACGGCGATACAATTGCTTTCCCTGCAAATCCCTCACAGACCGGCTTTGATTTCACAGGCTGGAGTATGACCGAGGCAGAAATTCAGGCTCAGCTTAAATTGGGTAACGATGTAACTGTTTTAGCAGTATGGGAAATACAGAAAGTTTATTGTCAGGTAAACATCATTGGCGGTACAGGCGTAGGAAATACTGATGCAAACGGCAAGTTCCTTGCAAATTACCGAATTAGACTGACAGCAAACACTGCTCCTGCAGGAATGAAATTTGCTTACTGGACAGTGGACGGCGAAATTAAGAGCTACAGCACAAACTACAACTTCTATCCCTTTAAGGACACAGTTGTAGAGGCTGTATTTGTACCGATTGATACAGTTATTGATTATCAGATTATTGTAAGTCTCGATTCAATCGACACAACATCAATTGAAACAAAGAACGTATTCTACTACAGCTGGTATGTTCCTGAAGAAGAACTCGGTGTTACCTATGTAACATCAGGTATTCTTGCAGTAAACAAGGCAAGTTATACAGGTGAAAATCTTGTTGTAGGTTCATTGGACGACAGTGTGTTCAACAGAACACCTTCTGTTTCAAGCAGAACCCCTGTAGGCGTATACTCATGGACTAAGCCTGAGGTATCAACAGGAGAAACCTGGGTAGCAAGAGCTTATGTTCAGTACAAGGTTAACGGTTCTGACGAAATCATAGTTATTTACTCTGATATTGTAGAAGCTACAAAGTAAATTTAACTGAGATTAAATTAACGGCAGCCTGCTCTCTCAGGAGCAGGCTGCCACTTTAATTAGGCTGTATTTTTTCAATAGACAAGAATTTCTATGTCTGATATAATACAAATAGTGTTATTCAACTTGTGATAGGACGTTAAATATGGATATTCTATACTCTGACAAAAACATAATAGTGTGCATAAAACCTGTGGGGGTTGACAGTGAAACAGGACTTCCTGAGCTTATAAAGTCAGAGCTTGAGGGTGATGTTTTTACCGTACACAGGCTTGATAAGAACGTAGGCGGAGTAATGGTGTACGCACGAAACCACCAGACTGCCGCTACACTTTCAAGGATAATTCAGGAGGGCAGTATGATTAAGGAGTATGTGGCTTGTGTAAACGGCATAACCCCTGAGTCAGGCGTGTTTGAGGATTTGCTTTTTAAGGATTCGCAGAAGAACAAGGTCTTTGTAGTGAAAAGAATGCGAAAAGGCGTCAAGAAAGCAGAGCTTGAGTATGTGCGTCTGACTTCATCAGATCCCTCTATTGTCCGCATAAGGCTTCACACCGGGAGAAGCCATCAGATAAGAGTGCAGTTTGCAAGCAGAGGATATCCTCTCATAGGTGACCGTAAATACGGCTCAAGAGATGAGAAAACAGCTCCGATGCTGTATTCCTGCAAAATTACTTTCCCTTATAATGGGGAGGAGGTTTGCTTTGAAGCTATGCCTGCATGGGTAACAGAGTAAAAATTCATAAAAAAACGCTTGAAACGAATTTTTTCGTTTCAAGCGTTTTTAGTTATGTAATCTTTTTGTTTAATATTTATCCCTCTGTATGTACGGGCACTTCAGGCTTGTAGGGTTCGATTATATTTATTGTTTTCTCTACAACATCATTTTTGTCAAAGTTCTTACCAATAAACTCTCTGGCATACTTTGACATTTCTTTCTTTTTCTCATAGGGAAACAAAATAAATGCTTTGATTTGGCGGTACAAATCCTCGCCGTTTTTCACCTCAAACAGCAAGCCGTTCTTGCCTTCATCCACTGCTTCAAGGCAACCGTGTATATTGCTTGCAATTACAGGGCGTCCCATAGAACATGCTTCCAGCAAAGTGTTTGACATACCCTCATGATAAGAAGGCTGAATAATACAATGTGCCTTCTCAATATAGGGCTTCACATTTTTTTGAAAGCCATGAAAACAAATCAAATCCTCTGCCTGCATTGATTCCACAATATCACGGTAGTCGTCTTCGTACCATCCGATGAAATCAAAGGTTGTGTTAGGGAATTCTTTCTTTATCTTTTTTATAGCATAAAAGAGTTCGTCAACGCCCTTTTCTTTCATTATTCGGCCTACATTTAAAAAGTGAACACAACCGTCATCTTCGGGGTATTCGCAGTAGGGGAACTCCTCCAGACTAACACCGGAACCCGGCATTACAACAGTTTGCTCAAGACGAACTATTTTTGAGTTAAGCAGGGTATCTCTGTTACCTACATTCTGGAAAAATATTTTATCGGCTTTGTTCATAGAAATCTTGTACAGAAAAGAGACCAAAGCCCTCATCAAACCGCCTTCGCCCATAAAAGCAGAGCCTAAGCCGGTAATGTTACAAAAATGCGGTATATGTTCAGCTTTGCATGCCATAGAGCCGTAGATGTTTGGCTTGATTGTGTAAGTAATAACCTTATCGGGCTGAACTTCTCTCAACAATTTTTTGTAGGCTTTTATTAGTTGAAGGTCTTTAATAGGGTTCATTCCCCTTCGTTCCATTTCAGTTATAATAACCTTTGAACCGTAAGATTCCAGATTGTCAATTTCTTCCTGTTCGCATGAGGGCATTGAAATAATAACCTCATGTCCTATTTCTGCCAGCTTTTTTATAAGCTCTCTGCGAAAAATTCTAAGAGTATTATAGTGGTTTGCTAAAATTAATATCTTACTCACTTAAAACCTCTGATATTCTTTCGATTATTTTTCTTTCACTGATTCCGTACTGGTCACGCAGGTAGTTTTGGTTTCCTACTTTTGTGCAATAGCTATCATTGATACCAAGTCTTACAAGCTTAGCCTTGCAGCCACACTCAGCCATTACCTCTGCAACTGCCGAGCCGAATCCGCCTACAATGTTGTGTTCTTCTACTGTGAAGATATAATCGTACTCTTCTGCACACTCTTTGATTGTCTGAGCATCTATGGGTTTTACTGTAGGGAAGCTGTACTGCTCAACCCCAATGCTCTTTTCTTCCAGATAGTCGCAGGCACTGCATACTTCTCTGAGAATTGCTCCTGTTGAGAAAACAGCAATTTTCACAGATGACTCTTTTGCTTTTCTAATATTAATTGCTTTTCCTGTTTTGAAATCCACGGTTTCAAGAACTCTGCCTTCACCGCCCCTTCCGAGTCGGATGTAGCAGGTACCTTCAACTTCAGCTGCTGCTTTGATGCATTCTTCTGCTTCAGTTACATCGCCGGGACAGAAAACTGTAACATCGGGCAATGCTCGTAACACAGCAATATCCTCAGTGGCATGGTGGCTCATACCAAGAGAACCGTACACAAATCCGCCACCGACACAAATTACATTAACGTTTGCATTGTGATATGCACAGTCGTTTCTGATTTGCTCAAGACAGCGAAGTGTCGGGAAATTACCTATTGAATATGTAAAAACTTTCTTTCCTTCAAGTGCCATTCCTGCGGCAACTGCTGTCATATTCTGTTCAGCAATTCCTGCGTTAATAAACTGGTCTGGCAAAGCTTCCCAGTAAGGCTTCAAAACGCCAAAGCCCAAATCTCCTGTAATAAGGTTAATATCCTTATCGGTTTTGCCTAATTCAATTAAAATTCTGATTGCACTGTCTCTCATTACTCAACGCCTCCCATTCTGTATCCAGGCTTGAAAGTCAAGCACATTGTATGGTCAGAGTTTTCGGGTTGCGGTACAGTCTCAGGACAGCCGTTCGGAGTGTAGGGGTCCTCAACACCGTCAGGCATATTTGCGTGTAATTCGTTAACTGCACAGTTGTATTCCCATCCTTCATGAGGGAAGCGATAATGCCAAAGAATATCCATCTCCATAAAGCTGATGCCCTTGCCTTTGACTGTGTTTGCAACAATAACAGTAGGCTTGTCTTCGCTCACTTCAGAAAGTGCTGCGCTGAGTGCTTTATGGTCGTGACCGTCAATATCTATTACATTCCAGCCAAAAGCTTCAAAGCGGTTTGCCATAGAGCCGACTTCAAGAGTTTTACTGCAATAATCAAGACTTTGCATTTTGTTGTGGTCTACAACAGCCACAAGATTATTTAATCTGAAATGATTAGCGAACTCGGCTGCTTCCCAGACTGAGCCTTCGTTACATTCGCCGTCTCCTAAAACAACAAAAACACGGCTGTCATTGTTGGAGTTTTGTTTAAGAGCAAAAGCCATGCCGGCACCGGCAGAAAGACCGTGACCTAATGAACCTGTTGAGAAATCTATTCCGGGCAGATGATGTGAAACGTGGCCTGAAAGACGGCTTCCGTTTGCGTAGTGTGTTTTGAGTTCTTCAATATCAAAGAAACCCATTTCTGCAAGTGCTGCATAAATTGAAGCTCCCGCATGACCCTTTGACAGAATGACTCTGTCTCTGCCGTCCCACTTGGGATTTTTATTATCAAACTTCAGAATATTTGCATACATAACCGCAATAATATCGGCAACAGACAAAATTGCTCCGATATGACTGCCTCCGGAAAGGTGTGTCATTTCTATTGCGTGACGTCTTATTTTCCAAGCTAACTGTTCACTTGTCATTATATATTCCACTCCTGCCTTTGTAGAAAATCGGTGGTATATTAATCAGATTTTCTTATGCTGTTTTCATTTAATTAGAGATTTCAACAAGATTCTTAATCTGTTCCTTTGTAAGGTTCCAGTCTGTGGCCTCAATATTGGAGTATAATTGCTGAGGTCTCTTTACTCCCACCAATACAACAGACTGTTTTATGTAATCCAGAATAAATCTGATAGCAATTGCAGGCAGAGATTTTCCGTTCTCCTCTGAAATCTCTCTCATCTTATCCACTATTTCCAAGTTCTTCAAGAGCTTATCTCCGTGGAAATTAACGTATATATCCCTTGAACGCCTGTCATCTTTGCCAAAAGATACCGTCTTGTCATATTTACCTGTAAGAATTCCTTGTCCCAGGCTACCCCAAGTCATTGGTGTAAGCTCAAGTTCTTCAGATAAGTTTAATAATATATCTTCGTTTTTTCGGCAAGCAAGGCTATATTCATTCTGAAAGCTGACAAACTTGCCTTTAAAGGGCTTTAGTTCATGGTAATCTGCCTGACTTATGTTAGACAAGCCGTAATATCTTATGTAACCCTTTTTCTTGAGCTCATCAAGGGTGTGTACGACCTCACTCATAGGAGTCACACCGTCACGATAATGAATTTGATATAAATCTATGTAATCTGTATTGAGCCTCTTAAGAGAAGCTTCCAAACACTTTACTATATAATCAGGGGAGTTATCGTAATATGTACCCTTGCCTGCCTGTGCGTGAACACCGAACTTGGTAGCAATAATTACTTTATCCCTTTTACCTGCGATTGATTTGCCAAGGGTAATCTCTGACTGACCGAGGCCGTATGTATCTGCAGTGTCAAAAAAGTTTATGCCATTGTCTATGGCTTCGTTGACTGCTTGAATAAGTTCATTTTCCTGAACTTCGCCCCAGCCGTATCCGCCCATGGGACAACCGCCCATACAAATGCGAGAAACCTTCAGGTCTGAGTTTTTCAAATTTACATATTCCATAAATTAACCCTTGCTCCTAAATACAAATTTCAAAGCTTTTTTTATGGTGCCGAAAACTGTTGCAAAAAACAAATAAACGTCTGTTTTAAAAGAAACCGTAGCAACATATTTGATTCTCAGTAAATTTTTTTTCTTGAGAACATACTTTTCATAATAATCGTCTGCGTTTTCATTTCCGACTATTTCATCCAGATTTATAAACTCCAGAGAACTGTAATCGGTAATGCCTGGTCTGACTTGGAGTATGTATTTTTCAGCTCCCTCGTACGCATCGGTATACCTGAGAAGCTCAGGACGGGGACCGATAAAACTCATATCTCCCTTAAGAATGCTGATAAGATTAGCAATTTCGTCAAGCTTGGTTTTTCTTAAAAAGTTGCCTACCTTTGTGATTCTGCTGTCGTTCAGAGCAGTAGTTCCTCCGCCGATTTTATCTGCGTTTTTAACCATTGTTCTGAACTTAAAAATCTTGAAGGGTTTATTCTTATATCCTCCGCGGTCGGCACGGTAAAATACAGGGAATCCGTCATCAATAATTATTAAAATTGCAACTATCAAAAACAACCATGATAAAAGAAGAAGAAATGTGAAAGAAAGCACAATATCGATTACTCTTTTGACAACTCGGTTATAAAACCCTTTATACCCGGTAATTTTTGATATATCAACTTCTTCAACAGAAGAAAAATTAAAATCCACCATAAACCCCTCTTTTATAGCCTACAATACTTCCATTTTACATATATCTAATCATTATGAATTATACTACATAAAATCTACTGTGTCAAACCTGAAACGGCAAACTTATTAAAAATATCCTCCTTCAGCAAAGTGAAAGGAGGATATTAAAGAAATGATAATAAATGGTTATTGCAAATAAATGTCTGAATAGCACAAAACTAATAGCTTTTATGCACATTTGAGTATTAACGGCGAATTCGGCGGTGTTTATGTCAGACAGTAGCTGTATCAATAGCGGTAGCTATTTTGAGGAGTTCTTTTCTGGAGGATACGCCCAGCTTTGAGTATATGTTTTTGTTGTGATACTTCAGGGTGTTTTCTTTTATGCTCAGTTCTGTCATAATCTCTTTTGTGCTTTTACCCTTGAGATATAATGAATAAATCTCCCTTTCAGTTGGGGTAAGGGTACAAAGCTTTGAGGAGAGATATTTGCATTTTATATGAAAGTCGTCTTCGGTATTGTTGATTTGACCACCCAATTTAGGCTGGGTGCTGTCGGAGTCTTGGGTGGGTTCGGGAACATCTTCTGCTTCTGAGTTTAAAGTAGTATCGTTTGAGCTTTTGGGATCAGGTTTTATTGTCAGAGAAGACAACACTCCGTTTTCCTGCAACAGCAGGTATAGTCCCAAAAGGAAAAGCTCGCTTACTATGTACGAAACCGAGAGGAATTCAAAGTCAATTTTTACAATCTGCTCCAGCAGCCATACCCCAATATTTACAAAAACGGCTATGGCAAGGATAACTGCGTGTATGTTGGATTCAATTTTCTTCTTTACAGTTGCGTAGACAATAGTGACTATCATTGCCGTGAAGTATACAAGCAGATAATACAGATATAAACTATGCCAAGGGCCGTAGACCTTATCAAGTACAGTAACACCGTTTACAGTCTGAAGTGTGACGGATTTATAGTAAATATCCAGATATCCCGGACTTGCGGCAACTAAAAATACAAAGGAACTGACAGTAAACAGTATGGCAGGAAGCCATTTTTTGTATCGGATTTTGCAGGTGTTTATTATTATCATAAACATTGATAATGGAAGGAACACCGAGCCGAGATAAGCGATCCTGTTAGCAAGCAGGGCTTCCTCTAAGGTAGCTGAAATAGCAAGAGTCATATACCCTATGTTGACCACAAACACAGCCGAAAACAGCAGAAGAAACCACGGGTCCTTTTTTCTTATCATAAAACAGTAGCCTGCAAGCAGTATGAGTGCAAGTATGGATGTGACTATATACACCACAGCAAGGCTTGCGGTTTTATCACCTATTCTGCTACAGCCTGAAAATGTAAAAAGCATAATCAGTAATTCGACTATGCTTATGAATTTCTTTTTCATAAACGAGCTCCTTCATTGGATTTTATATAAAAAACACTTATCCCACACTTTTTCCCACACTTTAAAAAATAAACAGTGTTTTCCCACACTAAAAGATGCTTTGAGGGTGGGGACAGCGGAGTTCAAAATCCTTATAATTAAATTGCAAGTTTTCGAAGGAGGGTATAGACCTTGCCTCTTAAAGTTCCAAGGGTACCCTATTCACACAAGAATACTATCTGTGTGAAGTCTTTGCGATGCGCCAACAAAAGCAAAGACCGCCCTGATTTGTTTATTATTTTATTATAATACATTTCGGTTTTGTAGTCAACAATCCGAATTTGTAGTAAGTTAATTTTCAGGAGGTAAATTATGGGACTTTTTGACAAGAAATATTGTGATGTGTGCGGTGAAAAAATTGGACTTTTAGGTAACAGAAAGCTTGAGGACGGCAATTTATGCAAGGATTGTGCAAGAAAGCTCAGCCCTTTTTTTAGCGAGCGCAGAAGTTCCACTGTTGCAGAGATAAAAGAACAGCTTGCATACAGAGAAGAAAACGAAAGACAGCTGGGGGGATTTAACCCCACTCTTGTATTTGGTAACAATGAGAAGGTGTATGTTGATACAAGTGCCCGAAAGTTCATAGTTACAAGAAGTACCAACTGGAGAGGCGCAAACCCTGATATCATAGATTTTTCTCAGGTGGTTTCCTGCGATACAGACATTGTCGAAAATAAAGATGAGATATACATCGAGGACTCTGAAGGTAACCGCAGAAGCTACAATCCTCCAAGATACGAAGTGGAGTACGAATTCAATTTTGTAATTCAGGTGAATTCTCCTTGGTTTTCACAGGTTGAGTTTGAACTTAGCGATGGCAACAGGCCTCAGAGCCGTATGACTGATGATTATCGTGAGTATGAAAGACAGATGTATGAGCTTCAGAACTTGCTTATGGGTGGAGGCTCAGCATCTTCAGTGTATGCTCAGCCTACGTATAATACATACGGTAATGGTGTACAGGGATATAGTCAGAGTGCTCCTATGTATGCTCAGTCAGTACAAGAGACAAATACCCCATGGGTTTGCTCTGCATGCGGTACCTCTAACAACGGCAAGTTTTGCTGTGGTTGCGGAGCTGCAAAACCCATACCAATGGGCGGTAGCTTCCGTTGTGACAAATGCGGATATACTCTTCCATTGGGTCAGCAGGTACCAAGGTTTTGTCCTCAGTGCGGAGACCCTGTGAACTTCAGCGATATGCATTAAACACACCGGCATATCTCTATTGGAGGATGTGATGAAACGAATGGTATATATTGTAATTGCTATTACGGGACTGCTGGTTGCAGGCGTGCTGTTTGCAGGTTGTACAAGTGGTTTTGAAACGAAGAGCTTAGAGGAAATTACAGGTTTAAGCCTATATCAGAATCATATGAACTATGGTCATTGCTACAGCTTCTATCTCAGAGAAGAGGATTCAAAAGTTCTGTTTGATGCTCAGGTGCGTTTTAACGAAGAACCGTATGAAATCATACTTGAGAGCTGTCAGGTGGACAGGGAATTTTGGGAAGAACTTAAGAGTCTCGAGGGAAAATACAAAATAATAGATTATGTCACTAAATATAAAAAGAAACCTTCTGTTTTTGAAGCAGCAGACGAAACAGTTAATAAAACAACGGTATATTTAAGTGACGGTACAGACAAATCGGCTGATACTGATGAGGAGTATAGAGAGGAACTGTATAACTTCTTCTTTGAGCTTTCCAAGAAGTACAGCGATAAATCAGTTGCTGTTTATACACAGTAAGTACGGAGGATTGGTTATGGGAATATTTGATAAGCTTAAAAATGCCGCAAATTCAGCAGTAAGCGGAGCAGTAAATTCATCTGTAAATACTATGGGAAATAAAAAAGAAACTTTTACTTTTGCTAAGCTCCCAGAAAGTGTGGCAGAACTGAAAAACCTTCCTGAGGCAAGCCTTGACAGTCCTTTTAAGACAGCCGCCCTTACAGTGCTTGCACTGTGTGCTTACGGTGCGGATAAGGCTGTGGGTGTTGAGATGCTCAACTTCCTTAAAGGACCAAGACCTCTTAGTAATCAAGAGATTTCTTTCCTTGATGACAGATTTCGTGACAGCCAGTGGTATGTGCCTTTTTCATATTTTAAGGGTGCAACCCCTGAAAATAATTATACACCAACCGAGCCGGTTACACTGGAGATTGAGAGTAACCCCAATTCTGCTATGAACGAAGGATATATGACCTTGTGGCTCAAAAGCGGCGGTGCAGACAGCCCACGGCAGATTACTCTGCGCATGAAGGGAGACGGCAGATGGTTTTTATGGGAGCAGTACATAATGGTAGGCATACGCACACCAAAATCACAGGACCCCTGGGCATAAGAATATTGGCGGTGATATGTATGTTAGGTTTTTTTGCAAGTCTTTTTGGATGCAATAAAAAGCCTGAGTACCCCTTCGATAAAGAAATTGCATACTATTATTCTCGGCAAGGTGTAATAGCAGGCGGCGGTTTTCACCTTAACTTTAATCCCGAGGGAGTGGTTGAGTATTACAGCTACGTAAAACCTGTCCCTGAGAATGAATGCGGTATGCGTGACAGAGGTGCAGATATTTACTTTGTTGGACTTAAAGAGGGTAGAGTAGAGGTGACAGCTACCTACAAATACCCCACCTGTGAAGACGAGGTGCACACCTTCACCCTGAATGTGGATAAGGATTTGTGTGTTACAAGAATAGATTAACAGGAGGAATTATAATGAAAAAACTGAGAATACTCACTGTTCTGCTTTGCTTTATGCTGGTTATAAGTTCGCTTCACTTTGGGGTGTCTGCAAAGGAAACAGAGCTTGCACCTTCAGGCGAAGAACCCATATATTACATTGAAACCTATGAGCAGCTCAGAAACCACGCAAGCAAAGCACAGGCAGACTGCCGTTATATCCTGAATGATTATATTTATCAGCAGGACAACCAGAATGATATGGAGATTGTGATACCTGCCGGTGCAACCTTTAATTTGGATCTTAATGGTTACACCATCCATAGAGAAACTCAGGGAAACGATTGTGCACTGTTTCGTATTAAATCCGATGGTGTAATGACCATTAAGGATACATCTGCTTCACAGACAGGCGGCTGTTCCTTCTCCGAGGGTTACAGCTCTTATTACAAGGCTGTGTTTTATAACGATGGCGGCGAACTTGAGATTAACGGTGGATACTACGAGATATTCTCACCCTACGAGCAGGGGGATTGCAGTGTAGTCCGTACTATAAGCGGTTATACATATATCTATGACGGTACCTTTGACTCAAGTGCTTCTTGGGGCGGTGAAACCATATCTGTTGGTCACAATGCATATCTTTACGAAGTCCCCCGAGTGGTTATCTTTGGCGGTGAATTTTACGGCAAATATCAGAATATTGATGTAACTCCCTTTGATAATTACTTAAAGCACGGTTGCCTGTTCCCCAGCGTGTATGTACTGGGCGGTAACTTCTATGTAACCAACGGCGGTAAAGACGGCGATGACGCCAGCTTTGCATACTGCAACAACGGATGGGGTATAGTTATTGTTGCCGAGGGTACAGTGCTCTCAAAATGTCTGAATGCGAGAGACCAAAGGTTTTTAAGCGGTGTTTCCAAAAAATACTTTACCCAGACCATAGATGATTACACAGACGGATATTACAAGGTAACCGCTCCTCCCGTCATTATGTCAGAGGGAATTGATTATTATTACAGATTAATAGGTCTGTGTGATAAGGAAATGGTAAACTGTTACGGTGAATCTGTATACGAGCTTCATAAAGAGGATTTTGATGAGGTGCTGAGCAGGATAGATTCAATTACAGTGCCGAAAACTGAGAAAGATTCACCCTACATTGAACTTTATAATCGAACCTTAGACCACCAGTATATAAACTGGTATATGTGCGATGAGTCTGAGTATAAAGGCGAGGATACTCAGTGGACGCATATAGGTGATGCATACAATGTTTCTCACTGGCAACTCCCGGAACGTCCAGAGGAGGCAACAAGCTACATCATCCGCTGTGTTGTAACAAACTCAGATTTAACAACCTATGAGGATGTTGTGCGTATTTACTACGAAGCTCTGGAAAAAGAGCCGGAAACAACAATTATAGATACTGCTTATATAGAAGGAATTGAGATGCCACTTGAAGGTGAGACTCCTGATATGGATGCTTCCTGTACAACACAAGGTTGTAATGTGTCAAGGGTTCAATGGTACGATGTTACTGAGGGCAGAGGTGTTCTGATGGCTGAGGGTGATACCTTTGTTGCAGGTCGAATCTACAGAGCTGATGTTTTGGTAGAGGCAGAGGAAAACTACGCTTTTCTGATGATAGACGGCTACAACGAGGCTTCAGGCTACATAAACGGTATAAAAGCTATTGCCTACGGCTCACACGATGAGACCGGGTTGGAGCTTGGACTTGTGTTCTCTCCCTGTGAGGAAAACCCCAACAATCCCACACCCCCCAGTAATCCCACTAACCCAACTAATCCTACACAGCCTTCAATTCCCACCGACCCTGCTTTAGCAGGTATCCTCGGTGACGCAAACTGTGACACGGAGGTAAATATCAAGGACGCAACCGCAATCCAGAAGCATATTGCACAGCTTGAGACTCTTACTGACACAGGTCTTGTTCTTGCAGATGTTGACGCTTCTGCAGATGTAAACATCAAGGACGCAACCGCTATTCAGAAGTATATTGCAGGTATTGATACGGGATATCCTATTGGAAAAGAAGTATGAATAACTGATTAAGGAGAGAATACTATGAAAAAAAGAATTGTCAGTTTAGTTTTATGTTTGCTTTTAGTATTTACCCTGATTCCCTCTGTGGCTTTTGCGGCAAATTCTCCCGATGCAAATATTATAAAAAATATCGAAATAACAGGTGTTCACACCCCTTATGCAGGTTACCGACCTGATTATGGAAGCAGGCTTGGCAGTGCCGATTACACATACGATGACCAGATGGAAGACGACCCTGATGTATATAACGGCAAATGGTGGTATGATGAAACAGAACAGAAGGTAGTTTCTCCTTCTGATACTTTTAAGTATGGACACGTTTATACCTTTATAATTCTGCTTGTACCTGCAGAGGGTTGTGAGTTTCGTGTTGATAACTATAACACACCCTTCATAAGTGCTACAGTCAACGGTGAAGAAGCGGTTGTTTATGATGACCTTACAAACAAATATCAGGCTTTAATAGAGTATACCTTTGAGCCTTGTGACTATAATTACGAGATTACTACGGTCGAGGTTAATGTAGAAGATCCTGTAGCAGGAGGATATCCTACATTCGATGTAGAGATACTTACAGGTGCCGTTGTTAAAGACGAAATCGACTCTCCTTTCTGTATCGAGAGTGTTGCCTGGTATGATTGCGTAAACCAGACTTTCCTTGACCCGTCTCATACTTTTAAGGAGGACGGTATCTACGAGGTTAACGTTTTTCTGACTACCATTGGCGACTATTACTTTGCAACAGATAACGATATGACTGATGTTAAAGTAATAATTAACGGTGAAGAAGGACAGGCTGATACTGCAGGTAAAGATGATAAATATCATATCCGTGTTTCCTGTGTAGTTTTTGGTGACATCAGAGAAGAAGTTTCCTCTGTAGAGGTTAAAGATGTCACTACACCTGCTGAGGGTGCTAACCCTGACTTCTCTGTTTCCCCTGTAGGCGATGCTTTCTATATAAATTCTGTTTACTGGACAGATGTAACAGACCCGAATAACAAAATTTATATGAAAGAAACTGATACTTTCCTGGCAGGTCATAAATATGAGCTGGAGGTCTGGATAAGAGCAAACGACGGATATAAGTTCAGAATGGACAAGGATGATTTTATCGATATTGTGGCTTATATAGAAGGCAAACAGGCAGAACTGGTTCTGCCCGGCGCAGATATTGCAGCGATATTCAGCGTCACATATACAATCTCCGAATCAACGGTTGTATCCGAAGTTGATATTATTAATGTAAGTGTTCCTTTGGAGGGAGAAACTCCTGATACAGATGCGTTCTGCACAACACAAGGTTGTAATGTGTCAAGGGTTCGGTGGTACGATGTAACTGAGGACAGAGGGGTTCTGATGAATGCTGACGATGTCTTTGTTGCAGGTCGTATTTACAGAGTTGATGTATTAGTTATAGCGGAAGGTAACCACACCTTCCTGATGGCAGACGGCTACAATGAGGCAGAAGGTTACATAAACGGTATAAAAGCTATAGCCTACGGCTCACATGATGAAAAAGAACTGGAACTGGGACTTGAATTCCCTGCTTGTGAGGAAAACCCCAACAAACCCACAACTCCCACTGACCCTGTTTTAGCAGATATCATCGGTGACGCAAACTGTGACACTGAGGTGAATATCAAGGACGCAACCGCAATCCAGAAGCATATTGCACAGCTTGAGACTCTTACTGACACAGGTCTTGTTCTTGCAGATGTTGACGCTTCTAATGATGTAAACATCAAGGACGCAACTGCTATTCAGAAGCATATTGCAGGTATTGGCACAGGTTACGATATTGGAAAGGATATTTAACTGTTATGACTAAACGAGTTCTTTCGCTTATTCTTAGTCTTTTGATGATAATGTGTGCTGTGTCTGTAATGACAGCACAGGCAGCACCTGTTGTATCTGTTGAAAGTCTGGAAATCACTCCCTATATGGGCTCTTTTGGAGAAATCAAACTGAAGGTTACAGGAGCCACCGATGTAACTTATCAATGGCAGGCAGGCTTTTTTGACAGTACATTTGACCCTGTAGATCTTGATGATAACGAGTATTACATTGGAACAAAAACAAACCACTTCAAGCTTTTGGCATCAGGAGAACTTGATAGTCTTGATTTTCGTTGTAAGATTACCTATAACGGCGGCAAGGTCTACAGTCAGGTTTTCCACTTTACCTTCCTTGATCCTAAGGTAATCAGCAGAGCATACGTTGTAGGTGTGGATGCTCCTACTTTCGGATGCGGTCCCAAATACAGAACTGATGATATTCAGAGTAAACAATACGACTTGGATTCAATGGTGTGGTATGGACCAATAAATGACTCATCTGCTCCTCTGATGAAGAGTGATGATGTTTACCTTGAAGGTAAGTATAAGTGCAGATTCTATCTTGACCCTGCAGAGGGATATACCTTCAACGAGAATTCGGATTGCAGCGTAGATGGCATTATCTGCGATATAAATACGGAAACAAATCCTGACGGAACAATTGCTTATTATGCAGACCGTGTTTACACAGTATCTTTTAAGGGAACTGTTCCTGACGGGATTCTGGACTTTGAGTGGAGAAATCCGTCTGATACAAGCCCTAATGTTAATTTAGGCAATGCGTACATAGGTACTGATACCATGGACATCTCCTTTGCCTTTAAGATAAAGGATTTGCCGAGGAATATGGCGCTTGCAGATTACACAGTTTACGGCAGCACAGAGATCCAGCGTGACGGAGAAAGAGTCTACTATGCCCCTTCGGGAGACAGAGTGAATCTTAAAGATGTGGCGACCGTTCCGGGAAGATACTATATCTACCATAAGCTTTTCCTTCTTGATCCCGAGGGAAATGAGATTGCAACGGAGTCTGTGTGTTATTTCGTAGATGTCTGGATGTCCATACTTATTATGGATTTGTCAGTGGAGGTTGATGAGCCTGTAGCGGGGCTTAACGCGGAAATAGTGTTTAAGAATAAAACAGCAGGCTGTGTTGGCAACAATATGTATTGGTATGACATAACAGACGGAGAGCGTGTTCTGCTGAAGCAAACAGACACCTTTGAGGCGGGGCACACATATCAGGTTGAGGTGTGGCTTGAAGCCAATGACGGTTATTATCTAAATACAGACAAGGAAGGCTGTATCAAAGTAAACGCAAGGATAAACGGCAAGCCTGCAGAGGTTTTGGATGTTTCTTCTGACAAAACAGCAGGATTCACACTTGATTTTACTATCCCAAAAGATCCAACAGAACCTATAGAACCATCCACTGGAAATCAGGATAAACCCACTGATCCAACAGAACCTTCAACAGGCGGTCAGGATAAACCTACTGATCCAACAGAACCATCCACTGGAAATCAGGATAAACCTACTGATCCAACAGAACCTTCTACTGGAAATCAGGATAAACCCACCGACCCAACAGACCCTGTTGTAATAGGTATCCTCGGTGACGCAAATCAGGATGGCAAAGTGAATATCAAGGACGCAACCGCAATCCAGAAGCATATTGCACAGCTTGAGACTCTTACTGACACAGGTCTTGTTCTTGCAGATGTTGATGCTTCTAATGATGTAAACATCAAGGATGCAACTGCCATTCAGAAGTATATTGCAGGTATTGTTGCAGATTATGATATTGGCAAGGAAATATGAATCAATTCTGAAATAAAATATTATTTGACAGAAAGGTGATAAACAATGAAAAAAATAAAATCTTTTCTTGCTTTAGTTATAGCAATGCTTATGTTAGTGTCGTTGGTAGCATGCACTGACGGCGGCGAAAAAGATCCCACAGATACACCGAAGGTTTCTGTAGATGGTGAAACAATAGAAACAACTCTCTGGACACTTACATACGATTCCAAAGTGTGGGAAAAGGATGAGGATGAATTTTCTGATGAAGATGACTATTCAAAGATTATTCTTATTATTCCCGATGGCGATGATGGTTATTTGATAAATGCGGAAATAAGAGCATCTGTTGAAGATGCCGAAGGTTTCCGTGACAATCTTACATACTATGACTTTGACCAGTATGAGTATGCAGTAAACAATGCTTATGAACTTACAAAAGTTGGCGGCGTGGATTGCGTGAAGCATGAAAGCGAATACTGGGGTGAACCTTGTGTAAGATACTTTGGCCGTGACGAGGGTGCAGGTACTACTGTGTTTGTAGAGATAATCGGTGACTACGAGGACGCTAATGTGGAAACTCTCCTTGCAGGTCTTGAGTTCACTCTTACAGATGTAGGCAATGTAGACGCTCCCTGGTACTGGGAAGGAGAGGCTTTCTCTGCAGAGGACAAAGCTTTTGGGGTAGGCGTATTCTCGGTTAATAGCAAGTGGATTCCTTTTGATGAGTGTGTTATTGCCAACGAGACCTTTGACCATGCAGTAGCAGTAACAGGCAATACCGCTTATATAGTAGGCGATGATGCTGTTAAGCAGTATGCTTTTGACGGCGATACTCTGAAGTTTGAGAAAGACATCGACATTGAAGGTGATTACAGCTATATCAACGCAACTGATGACGGAAGTGTGTGGTTATCAGGCTTTGGCGAGGATCTTGTGTGCCTTAAGGACGGCGTGCAGACTGCAGCTTATGATGGTACTGACAATGTAACAATGCATCCCTCAGGCAAATGGGGTATCAGTTGGTTCTCAAGTTCTGAATGTGAGAAAATCACTATCTCGGGCGACACGATTACAACCGAGGCAATTACCTTTGCTGAGGTGGATACAATTTCCACAGTTATTATTGACAAAGACTATATCTACGTTGCAGGTAATGCAGTAGACGAAAGCGGTCACAAGGTGTTTGTTTATAACCAGAACGGTACACTCCAGAAAACACTTGCAGACGAAGAAGGCGAAAGTCTGGGCAGTGTTACATTTGTTGCAAAGATTCCACAAGGTTTCATTGGCCTGGACGGAAATATGAGAGAAGTTATTTTCTGGGATAACACAGGCACATTTGCAGGCTGCGCTGACGATGACGAACTGTTCTCAACAAACTATCCTTGGTTCTGCGGAGGCACACTGCTCTCAGATGGCAGTATCCTCACAGTTATGACAGAGGACCGAGCTGACGAATCAGCAATGGAACTTGTAGCATTCACTCTCAGCGGATTCTAAAAGATTATAGCCGGAACCTACGACTAAGCTGTAGGTTCCGGCTTTCTCAAATAATTAGGATAATAGTTGCTGATAAATACATGAACATTTTCTCTAAAAAACAGGGTGCAAGCAACATCGCTCAGGGTCAGCGACAGCTTCTTACCATTGCCAGAGCAATGCTGAACAATCCTCCCGTTCTTAATTTGGATGAGGCTACCTCTTCTGTTGATACTCGTACATAGGTTATGATTCAGGAAGCGATGACTGAGATGATGAAGGGTAAAACTTCATTTGTAATTGCTCACAGACTTTCAACCATCAAGGATGCAGAGAACATTCTGTATATGCAGGATGGAGATATCTTAGAGGTAGGAAACCATGAGAAGCTTATGGCAAAAGACGGTTTGTACGCAAAGCTTTATAACTCTCGGTTCTCTGATAATAATTGATATTCTCCTATGAAAAGCAAGACGACTGTTCCGCACAAGCGGAGCAGTCGTTATTTTAATATAGGCAGAAAGAATTGAATTTAAAGGAAACAGTATCCGTTGCGCGAAATCAGAGGCTTAATGCAAAGAGCTGTCAAGGATGTTCAAAAGTCTGACGGAGTATATTTTGCTCATATACCTCTTGTTGAATTGTAACAAAATAAATAAACATAACTATTGTAATTGTGCTAATTTATATGCTTTTTTGTTGACAAACGAACGGTGTTCATATATGATATAAATGAATGTTGTTCGTTTGATTTTTGTTAGTAAAGATTCTGTTTTCAGTGATTTGAATTTGTGTTTTATAATTTAATGATTTTGATTAGTTTTACAAAAGAAAAGAGGTATAGATAATGGAAGGAAAAGAGATTGCCTTAGAAGAAACAGAGATAAAGAAAAACAAAAGTTTTCTTAAAAGCAAAAAAGGTTTAATAGTTATAGTTGCTTCGTTATTTATGCTGATTATAGGTTTGGTTATTGGCGGGTCCTTTATAATTCCGAAAGACGTTTCCGGTGCATGGGAGCTTGTTGTAAACCCTGAGGCAGTTGAGGCAACTGTCGATGAAATACTTGAAGAGGACAAGGCTTACTATGTGTTTGACAAGCCTGACCGCTACGGCAGGGGTGAATACCGAACCTGTTATCAGGGCGGAGTTGAGCATTACAAATACGAGCTTATGGAAGAAGATTCCGTGAAGAAGATAAACCTCGGAACTGAAGATATGGTGTACAGAATCACAGGTTCCAAGCTTCTGAAAAGTGCAAAGCTTACAGTGATTTTCCCTGAGTATACTGATGAAAGCACAGGTGTTTCTTACGAAGCACAGGAGTACGTTTTTGAACAGGCAAAGAATCCTCAGTATGAAAAACAGTCTTACAAGGACTACGAGACTGACAGCAAGATAATGGGCGAAAAGTATACAAGTAATGAGCGAACACTTGCATACTATTACTATTACTTTCCTTATGTTGAAACAATAGAGTTTACAGATGAGGGTGTTATGGTAATCCATTACGAAAGTGCACAGCTGGGTCTTGACAGATATATGTACTACTCGTACACAGCAAAGGATTCAGAACTTACATTCAGTTTGGTTACAGATAAAGAAACAAAGTACACGGTGTCCTATGAATTTGATGGTAACGGCAACCTGAGATTTATAAATGATACTACAGAGAATTCTATTTTTGCTGATGCGTTTTTTGGTAACTTTACTTTCTATACATCTGAAAATCTCCCTGCGCCTACTCAGGCTTCTGTTGATGAACTGTATTTTTCTGAATAAAGGGCAATTATTCAGTTTTATAAAATTTATGAGAGGATGATTTCATGAAACTTCGTATCTTAAAACGTACGACATCACTGTTTCTGAGTTTGCTGTGTCTGGTTTCTGCTTTGACAGCAGGAATAGTAAGCACAGCAGCTGTGGGGCTTGATTCTATTGAGCCGCAGAACAACTCATTTGCAGTAGTGTCACCAGTGCCCACAGGCTCAACTATTGAGCCCATTAAACAACCGGCACGCCTTGACTCCCTTGAGGGCAAGACTATTGCCCTTGTTGGCGGAAGCTTCAGTGCTTCCGTAACTCACGCAATTCTTCGTGATATGCTGGAGGAAGAGTTCGGCTGTAAAACTTACTACATGGATGAGATTGGTAAGGGCGGTACATTTAACCCCAACAACCAGAGCGCTCAGTCCAAGGAGTTTCAGCAGAAGCTTGTTGCATACGGCGTTGACGCTGTAATCTCAGGTAACTGCGGTTGCGGTATCTGTACTGTTAAGGAAACAGGTAACGCCCTTGCGGCTGAGTATATCGGTATTCCTGCCGTTGTAGTAGGTGCAGAGACATTTATTGCACAGATTCAGTCCACAGGCTTTAACCGCGGTGTTCCTGTTGTGAGAACTGCTGCTTACCCCGGTGCTTTTGCGGCGGATACAACTGAGGAGCAGGAGAGAAAAGCAAGAGATATTCTCTATGACCAGGTGGTTACAGGACTTACAACTCAGATTACACAGACTGAAATAGATGAGATTGCAGGTGCTATCGGTAGTGCTCAGTATGACGATGTAATCTTCACAGGTTCTTACCAGAGAATACAGGAGTTCTACGAAGTGAACGAGATGACTGACGGACTTCCTGTTGTTCCTCCTACAAAGGCGAAGGTAGAATATTACCTTGCTTATACACCCTATGACGCACAGGATCTTGTTTGCACAAAGTATAACGGAGAGGCTCAGGATGTTCCTCCTGCAAACCGTTCTATCACCGCATATCAGGTAGCGGTTAATGCTGTTATGGCAGGTTGTCCTCCCGAGTATATGCCCCTTTGCATTGCAATTACAAAATGTTTGGGCCACGGTGACTTCTACAAGCCATTGCAGAGTACTCACGCATGGACTCCCTATATACTTGTTAACGGTCCCATAGCAAAGGAACTTGGCATAAGCTTTGACGAGAATATGACAAATGCAGAGGCTAATAAGCTTCTGGGCAGATTTATGTCACTTGCAATGCTTAACCTTGCAGGTTACAAGATTAAAGAAAACCGAATGGGTACTTTCGGTTATATGGAACCCTTTGCTTTTGCAGAGGACGAGGACACATGCAAGGCTATCGGCTGGGAGCCTTACCACGTGTTCAGAGGCTTTGAGGCTTCTGAAAATGTTATCACCTGTGGTTCTACTATCACTTGGGGTAACAGTGTAACTCCCTCAACAGACAATGCAGAGAAAATTATGCAGCTTCTCTCTTGGGATATTACAGAGAAACAGCAAAACGGTCTTGGTAACACCAATCCTCAGGTTCCCCGTATGATATTCCTCACAGCAGAAACTGCCGCTGATTTGGCAGAGGGCTATGCTTCCAAGGGCGTGCTTGAAGATGTACTTATCTCAACTGCACGCCGTCCTCTGTGGATGCGTACCTATGCTCACTACTGGGCAAATACAGGCAGTAAGATTCACCTTAATACAACCTTTGACCAGCATTACGCTGACCTTTATAACGGTGCATCTACAGAAAACGTGGATGCAGATATTGTAGAACTCACAAAAGTTCCCGAGTGGCTCCAAGGCGTGGTATCTTTTGACAAGATAGATACTACTCAGACAATGCTCAAGGGTCACACAGGTTTTGTTGTTACAGGAGGTAACTCAAAGAGTGAGTTTCAGGTTATGCCGGGCGGTGACTGTGCATCTTACGAAATCGAGCTTCCTTCCAATTGGGCAGGACTCCTTAACGGCACAATCACTCCCGATGTTGAGCCTGACCCTGAAACAGGCGATGGCTATTATAACCCTGACTACAATCCCGGCGGCGACACAGGCGGCGACACAGGCGGTAACGAAGGCGGTAACGAAGGCGGCGGAGAAGCAGAGCCTGCTTTCAACGCAACTGTTCCTTCAAACCTTACAGACGGCACATACCGTATTGTAAACTCTGCTACCAGTGCATCCGGTGCAGGAAAGGTTCATTATGATGCATCCACGTCTACATTTACATACTACCCTGTAGGTGGCAGTGAGTCAGCATCAAGTGTGCTTGGCACTTCAACCTATGCGGACTTTATAAGTATCCTTACTTCAGCAGGACTGAACAGTGCATTTACTGTATCTAACGGTAAGGTAACTGCGCTGACTTTGAGAATGTCATCAAACTCAAGACTTACAAGCAAAGATGCTTCGGCACTTACATCAGATGCATTTGAAAGCATCAGTCTTACAATAGCTGCAAATACAGACGGAAGCGGTCAATCTGTTGAAGGTGCCGCGGCATTGGACGGTGCAACCCTTAAGCTTGACGGCAGTATTAAGACCTTTGATATCAACCTTGAGGATACTCTTGTTATGAGCAGTGACTCAACTTCAGGTTTTATCACCTTAAACGGAAGTACTGCAACAGTTTCGGCAAATCCCTCAGCAGGGGACACTGCTTATATCGGTATTGATAACGGCGACGGTACCTACAAGGCACTCACTATTGTCTACAATTCCGACAATACATACACAATTACCTACAATACAGCTCTTGCTTTGTAATTGAGGCTTACCATTAATTCAGAAAGGATGTTACTATATGAAGTCTAATTTATTTAAACGTGTAGTTGCAGTATTCCTGTGTCTGATGGTAGGCTTAAGCCTTATGTCAGTAGGTATAAATGCAAGTGCATATCATTATGATGATGATACAATTCATTCTTACGATGACCTTAACTGTGCTGAGGACGATTGCGACTGCCTTGAGCCTGACGAAAACGTTTTCAAGGTGGTTTCTCCTGTAAGCAGTTCTTCTGTGAACACAAACTATGCAGATGTTGTGTTCACAGGTGCTTACCACCAGGTGCAGGATTATTATAAGAATCAGGGTCAGACAGACGGAATGCCTGTTATCCCTCCCACAACCTTAAAGGTTGAAAAATTTATGAGATATATTCCTGAGAACGACACAGATGTGGTTGCAACTGTTTCTTTAACAGGCAGAGTTATTACCGCCTATCAAGTAGCAGTTAATGCAGTTATGTCAGGTTGCTCTGCAGAGTATCTGCCCATCTGTATTGCTTTTGTAAAAGCGATGAATAATCCGGAGTATGTCAGCTCACTGGCAGACGGAAGTCTGACTCCTATGGCTTTTGTCAACGGCCCTCTGGCTCGTCAGCTGGGTATTGACAATACACAGGGTATGACAACTGAAGAAGCTAACATTGCAATCGGCAGATTTATTGAGTTTGCACTTATTAACCTTGCAGGTATTGCTTCTGAGCGTTCAACTTCCTTCGGTTACATGCAGCCTCTTGTTTTCTCAGAAAATGACCAGGCATGTATTGATATCGGTTGGGATCCCTACAACGTACAGCAGGGCTTCGGTCTTAACGAAAGCACAGTTACAGCTACCTCCTTTGCAATGTGGGGTAATAACGTAACTCCTGCAACAGACCTTCCTGAGCAGATTATGAAAGTTATCGCTTGGGATATTACCGAGAAAAACCTCGGCGGTCTTGGCAGTGCGGATTCCGATACTTACGCTGATACAAAGCGTGTAGTTTTCATTACACCTCAGGTTGCAAGCGCACTCTCTGTTCTTTACAAGGACAAAGAAAACTTAGAAGATGCTCTTGTTGAAACAGCCCGCCGTCCAATGTGGATGCGTACCTATGCATATTTCTATGCTAATACAGGTGCAAATCTGACAGGCAAAACTATAAGTGATGTTTACGCTGAGCTTATGACAACAAGTGCTGAGGATGGCAAGGTAACTGCTTCTCCCGATTGGCTTATAGGTATTACTAATCCCTCAATAGAAACGGGAGCTACAATGAAAAAGGGCAACACCATCTTCCTTATTACAGGTGATGATTCCCGTAATAAAACTCAGGTTATGCCCGGCGGAGTAAGTGTTACATATAAGGCTGAGGTTTCCGATATGTACGAAAGCCTCGTTACAAGTATGAACTATCAGCCTATTGAGAATTATTACCTTTCAAAAACCGATTTTACCGTAACACCTCCCGCAAGTGTTACATCTGTGCTTACAAACGGCACATATCGTATTCTTGACCCCTCATCAGGCGAGACATATCTGACCAGAGAGGGTAGAGTTTACTTTGACTCTTCTACAAATACTCTTAATTACTGGGCAATAGGTGCAAGTGCCAAGGCTTCTGTTGTTCTTGATGAGACTGCAGATGCAAACTTTATTGCATACCTTGAGAATCTGGGTGTTAACGGTTCTTTCAGAGTCTATAACGGCAAACTTAAAGATGCAACAATCCGCTTCTCATCTAATGCAAGCAAACCCGACACAAACACAATAGCGCTTACAGAGGAGTCTTTTGAGGGTCTTACTCTTACACTCCATGCAAATAATACAGAGAATAGCCTTGCAGCTGGCGGTATTGCAGGTGACGGCTCTACTGTTACAATGTCCTCTACAGTTACTTCCTATACTGTGAACATGGACGGAGATATAGTTATGGGTCATACAAACCGCACAGACTTTGTAACCCTTGACGGCACAACTGTTACTGTTAATACCGATGTCCCTGCAGGTTCAAAGGCTGTTATCGGTACAGCTAACTCAGATGGAACATACAGAACCATGACCTTCCTGATGAAGGCTGACGGTACATATAAGATTACTTATAACACCGCCAACACCCTTTCACTTGAAAACTCCACAATTTACCTGAAGGGTACCTTTAACGATTGGGAAGCAAAGGATGCTTTCCAGAAGACAGGCACAGAGGACGTATATACTCTGACAAAGGCTTTTGATGCAGGTACATATACTTTCAAGGTCGATTCTAACGGTTCTTGGTATGGCAACAAGGGTTCCTTTACCGACACAGCAATGCGTTGGGAAATGTCAACCTCTGTGTCAGATAACTGTACCTTCACAGCTACAGGCGGTACTTACACCTTTACATGGGACGATGCCGCTAAGAGACTGACTGTATCCAAGAATTCCGATGAGCTTCCCGAAATCCCTGAGGTTACAACAAAGACAGTTTACGTAGGTGTAATTGAGTATATCAAGGACTTTGTACCTACACTTCATTACTGGAACGACTCCACTGGTCTTGCAGGTGATGCAACTCTCACCGCAACAGGTGAGACAGTGCAGTATGCAGTAGGTTCTGCCTATTGGAACAACGAAAAGCAGAACTTCAAGGTTTACAAAGCAACCGTTCCTGCTGAAACCGCGGCAATGAAGACATGGGACAGTGGTTCTAATGGCAAATGGGCGGCTGAGGAAGTAGCTTATGCAGAAGACAGAATTATTCTCCTGTTTGAGTATAGCGATGTATACCACAATATTGCCGGTACATATATACCCGTAGTGCCCTGCGAGCATACAAATGTTGAAACTTTAAGTGCTGTAGCTGCAACTTGTACAAGCACAGGTCTAACAGAAGGTAAGAAGTGTGCTGATTGCGGTGAGGTTCTTACTGCACAGACAGTAGTACCTGCCAAGGGTCACACTGAAGTAACCTTGGACGGTAAGGCTGCTACTTGTACAGAACCAGGACTTACTGAGGGTAAGAAGTGCTCCGTTTGCGGTGAAATTCTTAAAGCACAGGAGGAAATTCCTTCTGCACACAAAGAAGAAACCGTAAAGGGCTACGAGGCAACCTGTACCGAAAAGGGTATGACCGATGGAAAGAAATGTTCAGTTTGCGGTGGAGTTCTTACAGCACAGGAGGAAATTCCTGCTAAGGGTCACACTGAAGTAACCTTAGACGGTAAGGAAGCTACTTGTACAGAAGCAGGACTTACAGAGGGTAAGAAGTGCTCCGTTTGCGGAACTGTTACAGTAAATCAGGAAGTAATATCTGCTAAGGGTCATACTTGGGACAATGGCGTATGCTTAAATTGCGGAGTGGCTTGCGAACACACTTACACTGATGGCAAGTGCACAATCTGCGGTAAAATCGAAGATAACGTTTCCAAGCTTGAGGGATACAGCATAAGCCTTGGCGGAAATATAGCAGTGAATTTCCATATTACATTTGATGAAGATGTGATAGATGTTGCAAATGCAAAAGTTGTATTCACACTTCCCGGCAGCAGTAAACAGACAGTGTATGCTAAGGATGCTGTGGTAACAGACGAGGGTTATTATGTATTTACTTGCGAGATTACAGCTAAGGAAATGTCAGACACTATTAAAGCACAGGTGGTTGCATCGGAATATGAGAGCGAAATTTTCAGTTATTCTGTAACAGAGTATGCTGACAGCCTGTTCAAGGCGGTGGCTGAGGGTAACACTCAGTATGTTGATGCTGTGCCTCTTGTAAAGGCAATGCTTAACTACGGTGCAAGTGCTCAGGTGTATTTCGAATATGGTACAGACAATCTTGCAAACAAGACTCTGGCAGAAGAAGATAAAATCCTTGAGGATGTTGACCTTTCAGCCTATATGCCTCTGATTACAGGTAAGGCTAAAGGTGTTACTCATTATGGTGCTACTCTTTCACTTAAGAGTGAGACAACAATAAAGCATTACTTCGTTGTTGAAGATGAAGAGAACATCCCTGAGTTTTATGTAAACGGAGTAGCTGTAAAGCCTGTTAAGGTAGATAATCTTTACATGGTAAGAATTGACGGCATTGCGGCACATAATCTTGATAATGAGTATGTTGTTACTGTTGACGGACTCAGAGTTAAGTATAATGCCTTTAGTTACGGATACTTTGCACTCAACGGAACAAACGAAAATCTCAAGGATGTAATCAAGGCACTCTATGCTTACAATCAGGCGGCAGAAAGTTATATAGTTAAAGCTTACTGATAACAGCAAAGACTCCCGACCGACAGTCGGGAGTCTTTTTGCAAATTTAAAAGATACAGATGAATTTTGTTTCTTGACAGCCTGTTTTTGTTCGTGTACATTATATTTATAATAAGTAAAACAACTATTTGGTTTACGGCTGTAGGGTGATTTTTAATGACTAAGAAATTCTTATCAAGAGAGCTGATTGTATCTGTTGCTTTTCAGATGATTGACGAAAAGGGTAAGGAAAATTTTTCTATGAGACAGCTGGCGGCAAAGCTTGGTGTTCAGGTGTCTTCTTTATACAATCACGTAAACAACGAGTTTGATTTGCTTTTACAGGTGGCAAAGCTTGCCGCAACAATGTATACGGATTATATACAGGAGCAAATTGCAGGTTTACCGATAGATGAGTCCACGGTCAAAGCAGGTGATTGTTTCAGAGCTTTTCTCAAAGAACATAAGTATCTCTACGAGCTGTTAATAGACCCAAGATGGATTAGTGACTCTGAGTTTGATAAGGTAATCGAAGCTTTTACACAGCCTATTTACTTAATCGCGCAAATGTACGGAGTCACAGACAAAGAGGATCTTGACAATATGTATATTGCTATGCGAACTGTAACCCACGGCTTTTCTACTTTAGATGCAATCGGGGTATTTGACCAACTATCCATTGACCCTGCCGAGGGCTATCATATGATGATTGAAAGTGTTATTAATATGATGAAAAAGCTTAGCGAAAAAAATTCTGCAACTTAAATTTATAATTGTTTAACCATAACCCTTCTGACTGAAAAAGTACAGAAGGGTTAATCTTTTTGCAAATCGTGAAAAAGAAGTTCCTAATCTGACAACGTAATGAAAAACTCTGAATCAAGGCTGATTGGTATTACAGGAAGTTTTGAGATATAAGAATACCCCTCTGCAAAAGTACAGAGGGTATTACTTGTTATATTGTCTGTTTTTTTGCCGTTCAAAGTGCAGATAACTTCTGACTTTTTTGTGTTACCCAATTATTCCTGATTTGTTGCAAATCTGCGCATAAAATGGTATAATTATATATTGACAAATTTGTCCTTATCTCATAGTAAAGGTGTTGAAAATATGAGTAACGAACAGGTCAAAAAAACTAAAAAGAAAAAGCAGATGTCGCCGGTTGTTCTGTCAGCGGTGGCGTTGGTTTTAACAGTTTCGCTGGTGATTGTACTTATTGCTGTGAACAACCATAGCGAGATTTACAAAATGGTGAAAAAGGCAATTGTAAATACCGAGTCGCAAAGCGAGGTCTTGCTTAGATTTGACACTACTGCTAATGTTACACAGGGCGGGAAAGTCTACAAGACTGACACAGGCGGAGTGATTTGCGGGTTTAATAATATGGAGGATGTGTTTGTCAGCATCAATGCTGTAAGCACCACTCCTGAAAATACCTCTTCGGATTTTAATGTAACGGCTTCGTTTTACAGTAACGGCGAGAAGGTTTATGATATTTCCTCAGGAGCTGAGGTTGAGGCTGATATCACACCTAAGGAATTTAACAGTATAATAAGCGAATACGAGCTTTACAGATATAAAGAAAGTTATGCTAAAGAAGCGATTTTTAACGAAAATCAGCTGGAGGAGTTCAAGGGTAGCGGAGAGGTAACGGTTACTCTTACTTCTCCCGGAGATGATGTGCTTTCGGCTTATGCACAGGCAATTTCAGAATTTACAGGCGAAAAGGTTGCAAAGGATGACTTGAACGTAAATGCGGCTTTTGTTTCCTATGTTATCTACGATGAGCTTGTCAGCAGCCAGACCTACACATTTAGCGTAGAGTATACACCTCAAGATGGTGACAAAGTGTTTTATACCGTTTCCTCTCAGGTGAGCTTTTCTGATGAGCTTACAGAATACGAGGAGTATGATTACTATAAGTCGTTCTTTATAGAGGAGGAATAACTTATGAACAACATAAAAAGAGTTGTTTCAGTTGTTTTGATATTTACCTTAATGTTGACAGGCTGTTTCGGACTTAATGTAGCGGCAGCTACCGAGGATAGTGCAGAGATTGTTTCTGCTGATATGAGCCTTGAGTCTGCAACGAATAATGCTCAGCAGTATTACTCTAATGAAGAGTGGACAGAAGAATATCCTGACGGACTTTTTGTTATTGAATATAACTCTTATGAGATTACTGAGGGTGGTCCCGACAGTGAAAACTCTGAGGATGTTTATCTGGGAGTTAATATTTACCGTATCGGAGGCAACAGTCAGTCTGCAACCCTTACATATGATTTGCTTACTATTTCAGGTGACAGTGAAATGTACCCTGATTGTTTAGGTACAGTGGATTTTGCCCCTCAGCAGGTTACAGCTACAGCAAAAATAAAAATACCCAACGATGATAAGCGTAACGGAAATCAGCTTATTATGATGTCTCTGACAGAGGCTACTTTGGGTATGATTTCAGATGCAAGTACTGCTGTAATTAAAATATTTGACGATGAACCCTACGTTGAAAGTGTTCTTACAATGGTGGCTGACAGTGCAGTTACTGATAAAAGCCAGTGCGGAGTAACCTTTACTGTTAAGCGTACAGAGAATGACACAGACTATTGCACTGCAGTGATAAAGACCTCTGACGGAACTGCAAAGGCAGGCGTTGACTATGAAGCTTTTGAAGAGGAAATTATCTTTGCGGCAGGAGTCACAGAACACAAGGTGACAATTCCCCTTATTCAGTCAGATGAAAAGTTTACAGAGCCTAAGACCTTTAAAGTTACGCTTTCAGATATACGAGGCGGTGTATTGGGTGGTACAGACTCTATGAGGCTGAATATTACCAATGAGCTTAAAAAGGACACAAGTCTTATAACAAGTGTTGACGGCAACGAAGCTGATATGACCGTTGATGAAAGCTCTGCTCTTGCAAGCAGTATGACCTCAGTTCTTAATGAAAATGATACCCTTGAGCGTACAGATATGCTAAAAGCGGCAATCGGTGCTGCTAACGGTAAGGCTGTGCTTCCTTTTGCACAGACAGGCTCAAACCAAGAGCTGGCTGCTACAGGAGAGGCAAGCTATTGGACGGATACATTGGTGATTCCTAATAGTGAGTTTATGCAGCTTTATTCTTCAGGCGATACATGGAACTTTAAGGAAGAATTCACAGATGATGATGAGGACCTTCTGATTGCATCAAAATCGCAGTATGATTTTAATCTTTACGATGCAATTGTGTATTCTTGCAAAAGCCGTGATAAGGAAGGACTTGGAAGTTTATCAGGAAACCCCAACACTGCTTTCGGTTATCTTGATACTACAGGTCACAAGTATACAGATGATAATATAAGCTCGTCACCTGAAACCGATATTAACAGTGCCGGCAGCAGTGACCGCAAGTGGATGACGGATAACAATATATATATTCTTGCAAACAAGGTACAGACCAATGTGGATTGGGAAAAGACACCGATGAACTATAGCCTTGATAAAAACGGAAGTCGTTATCCTAAGACTACAGGTTCTGAGGGCAGTGCTATGCGTCCCTTCTATTTCGTTTACAATGTAAGCGGTCAGGATGATAACCACTTCACACTGTATAATACTCAACTTGTAAGAAGTGTTATTCCTTTTACAGTTTTCGAAAATAATGACAACTACACTGTAAATACAAATTCAGATACAAACAAAACAACAGTTTCCTTTGTAAAAAACAGTTACAAATGGACAATCGGACTTGATGCCGATACTAAAGCAGGCGGTATAGCAGTAGACGGCAACAAGAACGCCTACGGATTTTACGCAGGCAGCAGACTCAAGGTTACATTTGAGACTGCAAGTGAACAGGGTGCAAGTGTGCCTGTGCCTACAATTCTTTACCTTAAGGATTCTGACGGTAATATTCATAATTTCAGCAAATTCGAAGCAAACGAAGAAGATAACAGCTTTTTTGTTAACTTGGAAACAAACATGTCTAACGACAGCCGTGCATTAAAGGATACCTACCTTCTTACTGAAGATGAGGCAATGGCTCATAACAAGCTTTTATCTGATAGTAATTGTATCAATTCTATGTTTGACGGTCAGCTTACCATTGACTGTCAGTATGAATTTCAGCAGGGAGTCAAAATAAATTACGGCAATCTTACTGATATTTCTGAAATAGAAGACAATGAATCCGAGGAGGCATACAAGGAGAGAATCAAACGTAGTCTTGATGGAGTAGTTAAGTTTTATAAAGACGGCAAAGAAATACAGACCTCTCCAAATGTAAAAACAAAGGAATTTAATCTTGAGTATGGAGTAACTGACTTTGATAAGATTGTGGTAGACCCTACTGTTGTTTCAAAGGGTGTAAGAGCAGCAAGCAACTTGTATTCAGCAGAGTATAAAACCATTACACGGGAAACAGAGATTCAACGCTTTGTGTGTGCTCAGGTTTCCACAGAGGTTATCTTTACTCTCACATATCTGGAGTCTGATTATATAGACCCGCAGATAAGCCTTGCATCTACTTATGTCAGCCATAAGACAGACAGCGGTTTTGAGACTGTCTACAGGGCTAATTACATAGACGATAACATTCCCTTTGAGGCGTTGTTTACTGATACCTCACAAGTACCCGAAATGGCCTACTACTGTATGAATTTTGTTATTTCAGATATATATGTAGGCTCAGCAACAGACAGCCTTGCGGTTAAGGATTACCCTGTGACTGTTTATGCAGGAGATATTAACAGCCAGAACGCAAAGAAGCTTTTCTCCTTTACTTTTCACGGAGGAGCAACCTACGCACAGGCAAAGAATTTAGACCTTAAAATTGAAGACGGTGTGTTTGATAGTGAATACCTGCCTGTGGCAGAGCTGGTGGGCTACTCATCAAACGGATACGAGTACAGAATGTATATTCCCACCTACTACAATTACCAGAATCCTAATGATGTTACATATCCCAATGTTATAGGAGGCGGACAGGGCGTAACCATAGAAATTGCTGATTATGACCGAGGTGACGGAGAAACTCAGAACGATGTGGTAGCAACCCTTGACCCCTACAGCACACAGTATGTGTGTCACAAGCTTCCTGATACGAAGGGTACATCCCCTGCAGAAACAGCCGAAGGTATGTATTTCGAACAACAGGAAGATTTCTACACCTATACAGACCATGTAGTAAACGCAAATACATCAGCTGTAAATCTTGACCTGACAGGCTTGGGTTCATTTATGAGCAAGATATTTGCACTTAAGGGTAATACCGAAGCTTCTAAAAAAGCCCTTCAGGCAGCAGGTCACGGTGTGTATATCAAGTTTTTGGATAACCAGATGACTATTGGCCTCAAAATGGGCTACAACACACAGAATAAGGCGACTCCAAAGAAAGATAACACCCCTCCGGAAATTGAGATGGACGATTTCGGTGGAGAGGATATGATGGGCTTTGTTGAATTGGATCCTCCTGTTCAGCAGCCTGTAGCGGACAAATCCTCTTTGCTTGATAAAGCAAAGAATATGGCTAAGGTTACCAACAGTGCATATGACTCTCTTACTTTCAGCTTTTTGTTTGACGGAAAGGTTGATTTGAGCTACAACTCTGTAAGGAATGAGTGGGATTTCAGTAAATTTACGGTGACTCTTTCAGGCGGATTTGGTTTTTCCAAGGGAATTCCGATTCCTGCGGCGGCAAATCTGGTGTATGCAACCTTCTCGGTAAAGGGCAATGTTGCTATATCCAGCGGATTTTCCGCTGTTAAGGATTATGTAGACCTTGACGGCAATGTTAATTATGCGTTCTCCTTTAACGGAGTTTCTGTGGCTCCCAGCCTTGCGATTTCTTTGGGCGTAGGAGTGGGCATAAGCGGAATTCTGTCCCTTGAGGCAGGCGGTACTGCAGAGGTTGCTTTTGCGGTGACCTTTGGAAGTCAAAAAGTAACTCCCAAACTTAAAGAGGAGGATTTGGATACCAATAAAATTGAAGGAGAGCAATTTACAGCCAGGTATGTTGGCGACTGGAAGACCTGTTTGGTGTCAAATACTGCAGATGATGATTACCTCAAAGATGGAGCTAATGAATATTTTTATAATAATACCTACGTGATCTCAGAACAAAAGGGAGATAGTGTTACACTGGAGGCAACAGGTACAGCCTTCCAGCTTGTGGGTGTTACAAAGGCAGACGGCGGAGAGATAAAGGTTTCCGTCTATATTGATGACAGTGATACTCCAGTGCAGGAACCCCAGATACTTTCTCTGGCTTCTGAGAATATTGCTACTCATACAACCCTGTATGAGTGGAAAATGACAGATTTTGATAACCCCGAAAAGGCATCACCTGTTAAAATGAAGGTTGTAATAGAAAACAACGGCGGTAAAGTTATCCTTGACAGTGTCAAGGCATATAACGAGGAAAACAGGAAAAGTGACTTTACTCCTGCAAGATTTGATTCTGCTACAATTCGTTTGAGTATGTACTTAAAGGCTACGGTTGCCTTTATAAATCTTGCACTTGACCCTGCGTATATGCTTATCAAGTACTCTGATATTGGTGGCAGTAACTATTCAGCTTCAATCACCTTGGGTACTGTATATTACAGTAAAACATGGGATGTGACCCAAGCTAAAAAACTGCAGGCAAGTGCAGACGAAGATTTGCCTGTTGTAATGGTAGGCTCAAGTGGCTTGCAAAGCAGACCGGAAATCGACTATTTTCATACAGGTGAATTCTCTGCAGAGAAAACTAAAACTTTGCTTCAGGGTGATATTGATAAGTCCTCAAAAACTCAGGTGATCAATTATAACGGCAAAAATTACACCTTCTATACAGTGCTTAGTGCAGACGAGACTACAGGTGTCAGCCGTCACGAGCTTTATTGTGCAACACCTGATTTTGGCACTGTGCTTGTGAGTGAGGACATATATGTTGGTGATTTCAATGCATACATTGATCACAACTCTAGACTTTGTGTAGAGCTTACTGCCTCTGACAGTACAGTTACAGATATGCATAAGTCAGATAACGATGCTTTGGTGCTTAAGCTTTCTGACGGTAAAGAGGTAACTGTAGAGGATGCCTCTCAGGTTAGCGAGATTCTTCAGCGTATGTGTGTAAAGGTGGCTGCCTATAACGATGACGGCACTTTCAGCACAGAGGTAATAAAGGGAACTGACAGCAATGGCTATCAGGAGAGTTTGCCTGTTTCATCTTCTGCTGAGAATAACAGCGTTGTGTTCTTTGTAGAGGACGAGGCAGAATATAACCCCGACTTTACACTTAACTGGGAGAGCTTTGATAAAAACTCCACAGCCGTACAGGATGTAGAGGGACTTATAAACTCTATGTACTCAGGTCAGGCACGTATAAGATACGCTGTAAATAAAGGTTCAGGCTTTGACGAAACTCAGATTATTTCTATTGAGGAGTCTTTGGAAGCAAAGCTTGACGCAGACATCTTAACAGGTATAAAGGTAACCGATATAGATGCTGAAACAACTCAGGACGGAACAGTTTGCCTTGTGTATTCCATAGAGCTTCCCAACGCCTCCAAGGGCGGACACAAAGGAACACTTTTGGAGATTCATTACCGAGAAGGTGTGTTCTCTGAGGACGGTACATTATCTTTCAGCGATGCTTTAGTAATTGATTCTGTATTTGATTATGATGAGGATTTGGAAGATGTTCTTTCTGCAGACGAGTTGACCTCCAAGTATTATAACGCAACTACAGGAGACCTTTACGAGAACCCCATTTTGAGAAATGTTCAGATGGAGAACGCAGTCCTTTGTAAAAGCGGAATTGATATTCAAGATAAGACTTCTGAGCCTTGCCTGTTCTATCAGACAAACAGCAGTATTAATTATGTAACCTACAGCACTTTGTCCGAGGCACTTAAGGCAAAGACAGAGAACTCAGAAGAAACCTTTAATGTAGGTGTGCTTTACAGCGGATATTTTAACGATTATATTATTGCTGTTTCTGAAGCAGGTGCAATAAATCTTATTTATAACGAAAATACAGAAACATCGGCTTACACAGATACTCTTAATATCATAGATTATGATGCTGAAAATATGGTTTGGAATAACAAACGCCAGCTTACATACAGTGATATTTTCGATGCTGATGCACTCAGCGACCGTGAAGAGACATACGGCATGACAATAGATAACCTGTCAGCCTTTGTTGACGGTAAAGGCAATGTAACTGTTGCGTTTAAGTCTACCTATGCACCCTTTACCTACGAGTATGGTGTAAACGAGGAAGAACTTGAAAAGGATAACGCTCCCGTTGATGCAGTCAATAATCTTGACGGTGTATATGTAAGTGAAGACGGCACAGAGATTCCTTATATGATTGCACCTATGCTGGACTTTGAAAGCGAAGAAACACGTTCTGATATATATATGATAAGCTTCAAGGACCGTGTAACGGCTGTGGATGTAAGCGGATTTGATATGCAGAACAAGGTGTTTGCACCGGGAGAAACCATAAGCCTTGACTTTGATATCAACAATATAGGCGACAATATAATCCACGATTTGTACTTGTCGCTTTATATATGTGACGAAGACCGTCAGGTGTCTAATTCTGTTGCATCAAAGGTGCTTTCAGGCTCAGGCGATGGAAAAGCGTTTGAAAACGGCTTGCTTGCAGGTGACAGCATAGAGCAGTATATATCCTTCGTTCTTGATGATATCCAGAGCAATAATTCTCTGCTGTGTCTGCGAATAAGAGATGAAAACGACAATGTTCTCTTTGACTCCTACGAAAGCTTTCTGCTTAATACAAACAGCAGTAAGGAGGATGACACAGAGATAACATATCATCAGATAAACAACTGTGCAGAGCTTGAATTTAATGCAGTGGATGTTGATGTTGATGCTGAAGGAAAAATGACCTTTAGTGCGGAGGTAGCCAATATAGGCACAGTGTCAATGACAGAGTCCGTGAAGGTGTACTTCAAAGTGTACCTTTACGATGAAGCAGGAAATCAGAGCACAAAGACTGCTTTCAGCTTTACTCACAGTCCTTTGGCGGCAGGAGCAAGCGATGTGTTTACAGACCATTATGATGTTTCCGAATATATTCAGGACGGCGAGCTTCACTACAGCTTTGATATCTCCTGCAGTGAGCCTCAGTTTGACACAGATAATGACTCTACAGGTATAATCACATGCTACCAGATGCCTGAAATAAGCGTTGATTCTGCAAATGTTTCTTCAGGTTTGCTCCAGGGGCCTTCCTTTGGTAATGTTCATAGTGGTATTAACCTTACTTTAGGTGATGTGCTTGAATTAGACAACACTGTACTTTCCGATGTTTACGGAAACGAAAAGCTGAGAGCTTACGAAATCGGCTCTGAGTGCCTGAGTATAGACAATTCTATGACCAACGGAAAAATAAGGGTAAAGGCTGTGGATATCCCTGAAAGCAACAGAGTTAAACTTCTGCTGAATATAAAGGGTACCTCTATTTACAGATACATTTATCTTTATGTTTCAGACAAGGACAAAGTAAACTTTAATACAAAACTAAACTCTAAGGGCTGGAGCTTAAGCAATGCAGTTTATATGTACGCAGAAGAAAAGGATGTTTTTGTAACTCATGAGGATAAAAGCTCATTTACCTTTAGCTTCTACGGAGACGACTTAAGTATTTACGGCGATTACCTTACAAACGGCGGTGACTTTAAGCTTACTGTTACTGGTTCTGAAGGTAAGACAATTATTACAGAAACAGTTTCCACACATTCTCAGTTTAAGGACGTGGGTATGCTCCTGTATAAGTCAGAAAAGCTTATGCTGGATAAGTATAATGTAACCATTGATGCGATACTCGAAGAGGGCGAACAGCTTTCTCTGGACTTTGCACGGTTTACTATTGATACCTCAGATGCAGACATATCACCTTATGCTTCTGTAAGCAGAGCAGAGGAGATTTTGGATGCACCCCTTATTAACGGAAGGGTCAGAAAAGCACGCTTTAACCTTACTTTCAGTAATGACATAAAGCTTGCAGAGGGAGTGAAGTTTGAGGATATTACCCTTGAATTTAATGAATACGAATATTCAGACGGTGAGTATGTTCCCACAGGAAACACTGTTACCTTTACAGCAGAAAATATAATCGGTGACAGAATTTTGGTGTTTAGCACAGAGCTTCAGAGTAAGCAGGGTGTTATCCTTAAATATGTTCTTGCAAATTCTGATATCCCTGAGAACTGTGTGGTTACCAAAAAAGGAACTGCAGTTGACACTGCAATCCCTGATTTTGACAAGGTTTCTTATGTTCTTAAGGAGTCGGGAATTCTGTCGGTAACCGTTGCAGAAGACAAGACAATGCCTGACGGAAGTGTTAAAAAGAGCGTTAAGGTTAAGTTTATGACGGCTCCTGACCTAAGCCGTCTTGAAGGAACCAAGCTTTTGTATAAAACTGTAAATTCTCAGGGTGAGGAAGAAACTATTGAGTTTATGTATTCCGAAATGACTCAGGACCCCAGAACTGCAGTTTACAGAGCGGACTCCTTGGTTCTTGAAAAGGATGAAATGTCCAAGGTGTTCAGCTTTAGCGAGGGTATTGTTCTGGGCGAGGACAGCTATGTGCTTGTAACCGCTGAGGGCGACTACCTTGACAATGATATATCTAAAGTTATTACAGACAAAACTCAGCTTGATATTGTTTACAACAAGCTTGAAAGTGTTCAATCAACTCTCAGCGTGACTACGAAGATTACGGAGGCTGGAATTGAAAGCACACCCGTTTTGTATGCAGACTTTGAGAACGAGGTTAATATCTCTGAGCTTACAGACAGCTTGAGAGCTTTTGTAACTGTAAGTGCTACAGTGACTGATATGGCGACAGGCAGTCAGACTCAGCAAGAGCTTACGCTTTATGCTGACAGCTTAAGCGAGGAAGGAAAGACCCTTTGCTTTAAGGCTGAAAACAGCACAGTGTTTGAAAAAGGAAAGACTGTTGAGTATACACTTGTCAGCAACAGCATAGGCTACACAGGAGATAAAGCAATCAAATCAGCCTATGACGGCATTGAGGTTAACCCTGGTCTTAAAGAAGCAAAGGCACTTACCTTTAATACAAGTGCTTATGTTGTAAGTGCAACACCTTTCTTTGAGGGCGGATTTAAGCCTCGTGATAACAGCCTTTGTGCAGAGGTTGTGTTTAGCGGTGCAGTTGATGAGGCTACACTCAAAAATACAACTCTCAGCGTAACAGAAACAGCCTGCGAGTACGATTACACCCGTAACAGACAACTTGTGCTTGCCTTTGAAAGTGCAAAGCTTAAGGGTGCAGGTGAAAACGCATATACTGTTGCAACCTATAGGTATATTTCAGACACAGATGATATTTCATTTAACAGTGAGGAATACAGCAAAACCTATGAGCTGGCTGCAAAGCTTTCCTTTGACGAAGCTTCACCTGTTAAGTCAGCAGACAGTAAGTGGGTTTACACTCCAGCTATTCTTCAGTGTGAGCGTCTTAGTGCTTCAAGGCTTCAGGCAAGCAATGCTGAAGTGAAGCTTACAGAAAACGGTGACAACGGTTACAAGGTAAGTTTAGATTTAACCTTTGACGAAGATGTCCTGGTAACTGTAACAGATGAGGTATATGCTGTAGTTGATATGACTATAGATGATACTGCAATACCTGTTTATCTCTGCTTAAATTCAGTACAGGGCAACACATTGAACTTTGTGTGCGATACACCTTTTTCTCTGAGAAGCGGTGATATAACTACATTTACCCTTAGAAGCCGTATCGTAAGTCCTGCTACCTTTGTTACAGATGCTAATGGTATCCCTGTGTCTCAGTGGGTAGAGGGTCCGGGTGAGTTAGTGGTTGACACCTCACACAGCGGTCTGGTAACAAAAGCAGTTATGGAGCTCAACTCAGCAGAAAAGGATAAGCTCAGTGTTTCTGCTCATATTACCTTTGATGAAAAGCTGAACGCAAACTCCTTTGAGGATGCTGTGCTCAAAGCTACTCAGCTTATTTATTACGCTGACGGCAGTCAGACTGCAGTGGAAACAGAGCTTGTGTTTGCTGAACTTTCAGAGGAAAACACAGCAGTATTCACTGCAGAGGTTGAAATGCCCAAGGATGCCGAGGGTACAGAGTTTGTGCTCCATGATACAATTGTTCCTGCAAGCGGCAGTTTTATATATAACAGCAATCGTACACTTGTCCTCAGCACAGCAGTTCCAAGGGCAACTGACCTGGAAATCGACAAGATGTGTGCAAATAAAGTTGCTTTTGCTACAGTCGGCGGTAAAGAAAAAATAGATACAATAAACGATGTGGAAATCCACATTACATATCCTGAGAGTATTTCTGCTGACGGGTTAGATGGCATTACTCTAAACGCAGGAGTAAGAGGTATTAAAAATATTACCGAGGTTATGTTTAAGGCGGCAAAAATAACAGACGGCAATACTTTGATATTTGTTCCAGCTGAAGATGTTGACGAGGAATATGCAAGGCTTCTTGCAGTAAGCCTTGACAATGCAAAGCTCAGTCTTTCTGATGATTCGGCTCTTTACAGTACAGTAAGCGGACTTTCGGTTTCTACAGCAATAAAGAACGCAGAAACTGTGTTCCTTACTACTTCCGAAGCTGATTTCTCTGAGCCTGATTATACAGAGCCTTCGTCAGAAGCAACCTACCCAAGCACAACTGCTTCGGATAATATAGAAACATCTGACAGCACTGACAGCTTTACTGCTGATGCAGACAACTCAGAGTCGAGTTCTTACGAAGACAACCCTGCTTCAAAGCCCCAGGACGGCAGCTATATTACAACAGGCATAACCTATCAGATTGCGTTGATAGCGGTAGCCATGATTATTGCGGCAGTTATTGTTGTACTTCTGCTCAGAAAGAAGAAGGCTTAATTTTGAGTACCCTTTGCAGGGGGATACACAAAGTATCCCCCTTGCATAAAAAGGAGGTATATTTATGAAAAAAAGAATTCTATCCTTTGTATTAGCGTGTGTTTTTATGTTTTCTGCCGTTCCGGCAATTTCTGCTGACGTGATAAAAGCTTCACCGGAAAACATCTACACTGTATCAAGCTATCAGGAGTTTGTGGGTTTCCTGAATATAATCGGAAGTGACGAAGAAATATACTGTCAAATCACAGAGGATTTTTCAGTTCCCGATATGAGTGATGTCATAGGCGGATACAGCCTTGTGAATGTGCATATTGAGGGAAACGGCCACACTATAAGAGGACTTAAGATAGAAGATGCACTTTTCAGCACTTTTACAAACAGTACACTAAGAAATCTTACCTTTGAAGGTGCTGTGGTTCAAAGCTCTTCTACAGAAGAGCAGGCAGAGATGGCGGTAATTGCACAGAGCGTTGAAGATAAGAATTCTAACATAACAGGCTGTGTCTTTAATAACTGCAAAATTTATCTGCCTGATACAGATGCAGATGCCGCCTTTGTTGCAACAAAAAACCAAGGCGTAGTGACAAACTGTGTAGTTACGGACACTTGTACAGTGGAAAATCTTGCTCAGAGCTCAGCACAGTACCGCGTGGGCGGTATTACCGTAGAAAATAAAAGCGGAAGCAAGGTAATAAACTGTGTCTGCAAAATGTCTTTAAACCTTGCTGATGAGAATAGTAACTGTACTTGTGCAGGTATAACCGTCAGCAATAAGGGTAAGGTGGACCTGTGCTATGTAAACTCAGCCTATGTGGGTGAGAATTACATTGTTGCTGATGCAAGCTCAATAGGTAACAGCGTTTATCTTAAAGAGGATAACAGCTTTGCTTTGGGTAAAAGCGAGACCTACGAATATGAGCAGGCAAATGTTCTGGCGGCAGAAATGTCTCAGAATGCAATGATGTATGTGTCAAACTACGAAAGCTCAGTTCCTCTTGCAACAGAGGATTATCCTGCTTTATGGTGTTTGGAAAACTCTGAGCCTGCTTTGTCCTTTGATTTGAAAACAGCTCAGGTGTACCTTATTGTAGATGAATCTATGAAGGATGCCGATTTGGAGTTCTCTCTCGGTGCACAGGAGGTAACCGTAAAATCAGGCAGACAGTATAGTATTGCAGTCGGTAAGTATGAGAACGGTGAATATCTGAGAAACCGCCTTGATATAACCTACGCCTGCAGTGAAGACGACTACAAGATGATAAACAACTTTGTTTATACACCTGCTTTTAAATATGTAGAGAATATTATCAATCCTTATGACTCCAAAAACTACAGCAAGACTTTTATTGCTGCAGAGCAAAATGGAGTTGAGAATACAGGTTCAATAGAACTTTTCCCCTATTGCTGGAGACTGAGTATTTCCAATATAAGCGAAAATGACGAGCTTGTGGATTATAGCTTCAGGGGTAAGGGCACAGAGTCTGACCCATATACCATTAACAGTGCTTATGAGCTGGACGTTTTGGCACATTATGTCAGCGAGGGCAGAGTGAATACAAGCGGATTAGCTTATAATTCTGCCTACTATACCTTGAAAACCGATTTGGATTTAAGCGGTATTAAAGTTGAACCTATCGGTACATATTCGTCATCTTCTGCAACTGCATTTAAGGGCGTGTTTGACGGCAGGTCACATACTATCAAGAACTTGACACTTGCTTTTAATGATAAAACTAATGAAAATGATTACTTAGGCTTGTTCGGTTATGTTGTAGGCAGTGACGATAAACCTGCGGTTATTATGAACCTGAATGTAGTTGACGCCAATGCAGAAACTAAAGGAAGCCTGTGCGGTATAATTGCAGGTTCGGTACAAAAAACGGTGATTAACGGATGCGTTACATCAGGTACAGCCTCAGCCAGCACACAGGTGTCAGGCATTGTGGGTTATGCTAATCGCAGTAAAATATATAACTGCGGAAGTACAGCATCCTTAACTACTTCCAGTGCTAACGCTTCTGCAGGCGGTATTGTGGGTTATTCTGAGTATACAAATGTGAAAAACTGTTATTTTGCAGGCGATATAACAGCCTACAATGTGGTGCAGGAATATTACCTCAAAAGCGGCAGTGTTACAGGTTATTCAGAGGGTTCAGTTTTCGATAATTGTTATCAAAGCTTTTGTTCTCCGACAGATGAAATTACATCTTTTGTCGGCAGATTTGACCAGACTGTTGTAGGTGTTTCCTACAAGTCGAGTGCGGAACTTAAATCAGATGAATTCTTGGAGGAACTTAAAAAGTATACCTCCAACGCTTCCTTAGGTTCTTGGTGGGGAAAAGATGAGAATAATATAAACAGCGGTTATCACATTAATGCAGATAACAGCCTTGCAGAATATTCAATTATTTGCGTCCCTACCTTGGCAGGAAGTGTAAGTACAGACAGAGAGGTTGCAGTAAAAGGAACCGAAATTACCATTACCGTAACCTCAGACTATGCTCTGAAAGATATACAGATAACAAACCTCAACAGGGAAGTACTGGACATAAAATGTGAAGAAACTCAGGACGGCAAATATGTATTCAAAATGCCCGGGTATACTGTCAGAGTTGTACCTGTTTTTGATGCAGAAATACTGTTAAGCGGTAAGGGAACTGAGGACGACCCATATATAATCAGAAACTATGCAGAGCTTAACACAGTGGCAAATAATTGCTACTATAACAAAGCCTGTCCCGAGGGTTGTACAGCATACCCCAATGCTCACTACGAGCTTGCAAACGATGTAGATTGCGGTGGTAAAACCATATTGCCTATGGGTAACAGATACTATCCCTTTAACGGACATTTTAACGGCAACGGATACACCATAAGCAACCTTAAGCCCAGCCCAAGTGCTGCTCAGGTAAGCAACGACTATGCTTATCCTGCGGTGTTTGGCTATTGTGGAAGTGCTGAGATATACGACCTCACCTTGCAGGGTATTGAGCTTTCAGGTAATCGCTCCGCAGTTATTGCCTCAACTGTCTGGGGCAGTACGGTTATCCGTAATGTAACAGTGAGAGATTGTGTTATCAAAGACAGTTCATATTGCGGTGGTTTTGTTTCTCAGTGTAAAGAGCTTACTATGGTTAACTGTTTAGCTGACAATATTATCTTTGAAAATTCAAGCGATTGCGGATATATTGTGTGGAGTGTTATGGACGGGGTATCCTTCAATAATATTCTTGTGTGTAACTCTCAGGGAGCTGTAAAGCTTATATATAGCTCTAACACAACATTAGAGGAAGATGATTTTACTGATTTATATGTCTGCAGTACTGATGTAAGCGGTGAATCTATTTCAGTAAAGCAGGTGAATAAGGAAAGCCTTACTGATAAGGATTTTGCGGCTGAGCTTTCAGAGAATGCCTATTATATTAACGTTGACAGTGTTCTGTTTTGGGGAATAGGAACTTCCACGGAACTTGCTTATGAGCATGGTGTGACAGGTATTCTGCCCATACATTATGATGATATCTTCAGTGACCCTGCGGCATACAAGATATTTGAGGAAACTGTCACTGCGGCAGAGATTAATTCAACTGTAAAGATACCTGTAAACCCACTTGCTGATTTTACTGATTTGACAATTCGTACTGCAAGCGGTATGAATATTGGCGTTGCTGTGACCGACAGCGAAGATGCAGAGTATAACCTTACCTTTGTTATGCCTGCTGAACCTGTATACATTGGCAACTCAGATGTGGTTCCGGATATTGCTATTCCCGGAAGCGGAACAGAGTCTGATCCATATATTATCAGTATTCCAAGACAGCTTCAGATTGTGTCCTTGGTAACAAACGGACTAAGAAAGCAGAACAAGGATGCAGACGATGTGGATTATATCAAGGCATACTTTACTGTAGTAAATGACCTTGATATGTATAGCAGTGATTGGTATGGTATAGGCACATGTACAGACTATTTCCAAGGAACCTTTGACGGCGGTTTTTGTACTATCAGCGGACTTAATGGTGAAGCGCGTAACGGGGATGCAAAAGATTTGCGTGGCTTGTTCTGTGTGTTAGGCGAAAATGCTGTTGTAAAAAACATCTACATTGATGATGCTTATTCTTCTTTTGATGCTTATTATTTACAGGACAATGCGTATGATTTGGGTATTGTTGCTAAGCGTAACTACGGAAAAATTTCAAAATGCATAATAACTGACTCCAAGGTGACTTCTTGGGATTCAGGAAATTATCCCAACAGAGATATTGGCGGTGTTGTAGGTAACAATTGTGAAGGAGGAATTATTGAGGATACAGCCTTTGTTAATTCTGCCCTTGACGATTGGTATATAGAAACTGACTGGTATTTCAGATATCGAGGTGCTTTTGTAAATACCAATAACGGTATAATACGAAATTGCTATGTTTACAATGTATTAATGCTAACCGGCGGTTTTGACGGACAGAGTATATCGTATTATGGTAACGGTGAAGTTACAAATTCATATGCTTATATGAACCCTGAAAGCGACTGTTATAGCGGAAGTTATGATAATAATCCGGATAGGTTTATAAGCGGTGAGGTTGCATATCTCTTAAACGGCGGTGTCACAGATGGTACTCAGGTCTGGTATCAGAACATTGACAACGGTGAGCCTGCTGACAGCTATCCTGTATTTGAAGGCGGTAGGATTTATAAAAACGTTGATTGTAGTGGAGATTTTATTGCTTACTCAAATACAGAAGTAATAGCAGAGCATGACTTTAATAACTATCATGTCTGTAAAAAGTGCATCGGCCTCAGAGAAGGCGAGATTGCGGGTATCTACGGCTTCAGCATCAGTCTTGGCGGCAACATTGCTGTAAAATACTATATGGTGCTTGATGAATGTGTGCTTGAGGACGAGAATGCAAATATGATATTCACAGTACCCAACGGTGGTTTAAGTTATACTGTAGAAGTGCCTGTAAGCGAAGCGATCAAGTCAGGTCAGTTCTATGTGTTTACTTGTGAGGTGTCTGCAAAAGAAATGACTTCTGACATCTATTGCCAGATTGCAGCGGGTGACAGAGAAAGCGATAGTTTCAGTTATACTGTTAAGGAGTATGCAGAGGTTATCCTTGAAAATGCAGATGTTTATGAGAAGGAAATTCCTCTTGTAAAGGCAATGCTCAACTACGGTGCGTATGCTCAGGAATACTTTGACCACAACACAGATAACCTTGCTAACCATACCCGGTTTATAACTGAAGCAGAAAAGGAGCTTCCTGCAGAACTTGATTTAAGCGAATATGCTTTCGAATTAAGCGGAGAGGAAACAGGGGTTACTTATTACGGTTCTGCGCTTTCTCTTAAGTCTGAAATTGCTATCAAACACTACTTTATAGTTGAGGGCAATGCAGAAGCCATAGAGGTAACAGTAAACGGCGAGAAAGCAGAGCTTACCAAGAACGGAAACCTCTACGAGCTAAAGATTCCTAACATTCCTGCTCACAAGCTCTCAGATATGTACGAGATTAAGGTAGGTAATCTTACTCTAATCTACGGTGTGTTCAGCTACGGATATGATGTAATGAACGGCACTAAGGATACGCTGAAAAATGTAGTAAAAGCAATGTATGTATATAATCAAGAGGCTGTAGAGTATATTGTATGATAAAAGTGAGATGAAGTTATGAGAATAAAAGACTATGTTTCTCCCGAAGTAATAATTAAAGTGTTTGCTGATGAAGATGTGATTACAGCAAGTCTTGTTGCAGAAACCAGAGACCCCGATGCTCCTATCGAGCTTCCTTTTGTTCCTGCTCAATAATTTTTATTAAACAGAGGTGATTTAGATGGAAAAGATAGCTTATGAACAGATTAAAATCGAAGTGTTCAAGTTTGACGGAAAAGACGTTATCCTTGCAAGCGGAAACTTCACTCCTGAGTTTTCTAAAGATAGTGACGACACAGAGATTGTCAGACCATAAGTATTAATAAGCATAATAAACACAGGGGGACTTACCATATGGTGAGTCCCCCTGTGTTGTGGTTTCGAAGATGTTTCCAATGCCGATGCTGTTATGATGCTGGTTGCTAAATTATTGGCTGGTCAGAGAAAGCTTTCACTTTTATATGCCGAAATCGCCGTCAGCCTCTGCATGGCGGCTTACATTAAGCAGAAATACAAGTCATTTTTCTTTTCTCAAACAGACAAAACTTTGTATTTATGTTTGCTTTTTCAAAAAAAGAAGATATAATTAATCCTGTATGATATATTTATACGCAACGTGTTTTAAGGAGAAAGAAATTATGAAAAAGTATCTGGCGATTTTTCTTGTAATTGTTATGTTGTTATCTGTTACCGCCTGCACTACGGGACAGACTAACGATGAAACCACAGCTCCCACACAAGCCACACGGGAGCCTGTGAAGAATGATTATGTGTTGTCTGAAGAAGTAGTGGAGGGCAGTGTTGTGGACGGAGTTATGACTGATATTTCCGGTGCTGACTCTGTGCTTAAGAAGACCACTGCCTCATGGCTTGATACCTGCGTGTTGTATGAGGTTAACATCAGACAGTATACAGAGGAAGGCACATTCAAGGCGTTTGAGAGTCACCTTAGCAGGCTTAAAGGTATGGGAGTCAATACCTTGTGGTTTATGCCGATTCATCCTATCAGCGAGACCGAGCGTAAGGGCACACTTGGCTCTTATTATGCAGTTGATGACTATATGGCTATCAATCCCGAGTTCGGTACTATGGAGGATTTTCAGCATCTTGTTGATACTGCTCACCATATGGGTTTCAAGGTTATTCTTGACTGGGTAGCCAACCACACAGGCTGGGACCACAAGTGGATAAGTCACCATGACGACTGGTATGAGCATGACGAGGACGGCGAAATTACATATCCCTATGACTGGTCTGATATTGCAGAGCTTAACTTTGATAATTATGAAATGCGTGCAGAGATGATTAAGTGTATGCAGTTCTGGGTTGAGGAAGTCGGAGTTGACGGCTTCAGATGCGACCATGCAATGGGTGTTCCTGCTACCTTCTGGAATGCAGCGGTGTATAAGCTTAAATCCATAAACAGTGAGATTCTTATGCTTGCTGAGTCATCAGCAACCGAGGGCCTTACCAGATATGCCTTTGACAGTTGCTACAGCGACAACCTGTATAGCCAGTCTCTGATGATTAAAGCAGGTATGGATACCGATGCTATAAAGAGAGCGCTTACCCTGAATACAATGTATGCTGAGGGCAGTTTCCCCATGAATTACACAGATAATCACGATAAGAACTCATACGAGGGAACTATTGTTGACCGATTCGGAGAAACTTATGTGACTATGCTTGCACTTTCCTATGTATCTCCGGGTATGCCCCTCATATACACTGCCAACGAGCAGGGCTATGACCATGAGATTGAGTTCTTTGAGAAGGATACAATCCCTTGGGACAGCGAGCCTGTGTATGCACAGCTTATGACAGAGCTCTCAGCTCTCAAGGCGGAGAACAAGGCACTTGCATCTACAAACCGTAATATTGAGTTTATAGAAACAAGCAACTCAAAATTCCTTGCTTTCTCAAGAACAATGGGAGATAACAAGGTTTACTATGTTGCAAATCTTTTCTATGAGCCTTTGGAGGATGTTACCTTTGATATGGACATAGAAAATGCACAGTGTGTACTGCACTATGATGGCAGCACCATTGATTATGAGGATAAGGAATTTAGTCTCAGCGATTTGAATTCAAAGGAGTTCAACCCCTACGAGTTCTATGTATTCACAACTAAGGCTTAAATCAAAACTTCACGAAGCTGAAGAAAACACCAAGCATTTAAAATGCTTGGTGTTTTCTTCTTAAAGGTGAATTGCTCCTCTGTATCTGCTTTTGTCGTTAATGTTATTTTAGAGCTGTATTTTTGTACAAAATATTATGTGTTATTTTGTGCAGTATTTTGAATAAAAAATATAGTATAGTGTAGATTTTTGGATAAGAAAGTGGTATAATTTTACTATTAATAGGCTAATGATGACTGTAATGTGTTCGTTGTTGCTTTCATCGTTATTAATTTGATGCCTGAAATGCTTTTGCGGAAATGAAAATCTGAAAACTTAAGGAGATGGAGAATTTGAAATCTTTTTGCAAACGTTTTCTTGCAGTAACTTTGGCGACTTTGGTGCTTGTCACATCATTCTCGCTTATGGCTGCTACACCGGACGGCACAGGCTCCGCAAATGTAAACGCGGTGACCTACACCCCTGTTGAGGGAACTTCAGGTGACGCGGACCTTTTTGACAAGGTTTCTCCCACAGTTCCAACCATTGAGGTGGACAAATCAACCTACACAGTAGGTGAGCCTATCTATGTAACCGCTTCAAACGGCGTGTGGGTAGGACTCTACCGTGCAGACCAGACTGACTATGTGAACACATTACCCATTTTCTGGTATTATGTTTCAGGTAACGAGGGAAGAGCCTTTGATATTAGAACAGGTCAGTATTATTCCAATAACTCTCTGGGTATTTCTCCTGCACTTTTTGTAGGTCCTTATACTGCTGTTCTGTTTGCTGATGACGGATATACAAAGCCTATTGCCTCTGTTACCTTTAACGTTGAGGATGCAAACGGCGATACAGACGATGCAAACAGCTATGTAACCACCAATAAGCATGATTATTCTTACGGTGAGACAATTGTTGTAACAGCAAAGTCTTCCACCACTGCCCAGAATCAGGCTTGGGTAGGTGTTTATACTAAGGGAGCAAATCCCTCTGCAAGTATATCTTTCTACTATTATTATGTAGCAAATTATCAGAACACATCTGTTGACATCAAGTCGGTTTCTGTCAATAACAAAAATGTAAATCTGCCTGAAGGTGAATATGACGTTTACCTTTTCGGCGACTCGGGCTACGGTAATATTCAGGCACAGACTACCATAACCATAGGCAAAGCTACTATCTCTACTGACAAGCAGGTTTACGGCTTAGGTGAAGATATCATTGTTACTCCTACATCCTGTACTGTGGCTGATGGTGCATGGGTTGGACTTTACAGAATTGAGGATTTGGATAAGGGATTCAGTGCAGATAATCCCTCTCTTTCCTGGTATTCCCTCAAAACATATCCCAATGTCTCTGCTGTTTTTCAGGATTTGAGGAATGATGAGAACTCCAGACCCCTGACTGCAGCTCAGCCCGGTGAGTACAGGGCGATTGTGTTTGGTGATTCGGGCTACACAGATATTCAGGCATACTGTGATTTTATCATCGAGGACGAAGTAAAGGGAAGCTTCTCAAACGGTGCCTATGTGGTTGATGACTTGAACGACGGTTTTGCAAACGGCACAGTTGTGCTGGAGGTTTCCTCTGATAGATACGGCGTTATTGATAACACTGATGTAGCTCTTTTCTGGGCAGACGCTGAGGGTAACCATCTTGAGGGTTACACATCTCTTGCAAAGACCAAGATTTACAAGAATGTTATTTCCTATGAGATGTACACCCATACCTTCATTCCTGAGGGTGCACAGTCCTTGATGGCTTATGTTCAGTATAATGGCAAGGTGGGTACAAAGGGCTACAAGATTCCTCTGCCTTCGGGTACAGTTACATATAATAACCTTGATGAAAATATACTTTCTGAGTTCCAGATGGTTTCCGATATTCACATCACATCTGATAAGGTAACTCAGTTTGATGACGGCAGAACACTCGTTAACAGCTGGCATCACGATTATGATAACGAGCACTTTGAAATGATGCTCAAGGATATTGCCGTGAATAGCCCTGAAAGCACAGGTATCTTTGTTAACGGTGACGTTGCAAACAACGGTCTCAAGGCTGAGTATGATGAGGTTAAGTCGATATACTCATCTGTTGCGACTGCACAGAACAAAACTCTGCCTCCCATGTATGTATCACTGGGTAACCACGATTCCTACCCCGGTAATATCACAGAGTTTGTAAATTACGCAAACTCTCTTGGTGCAGATATTACAACTGACGCACCCTACTATGCAAAGGATATAAACGGCTACAAGTATATTTTCCTTGCAGGCGATAATTCAGCATATTACGGCTTAAATCTTGTTGCAAACAGCAACGATGCTGAGCTGTCAAGCACACAGCTTTCTTGGCTTGATGCACAGCTTGCCGATAACGAGAAGAACAACGGCTCAAAGCCTGTGTTTGTAATGCTTCATCAGTCAATTGAAAACACAGTTGCAGGAAGCTTTGAGGGTCAGGAATGGGACGGCGTTGTAAACGTTGACGCACTGAAGGCAGTGCTCAACAAGTATAACAATGTTATCCTTCTCGGCGGTCACAGCCACTGGGAGATTAACTCCCCCAAAAATATGTTTGCAGGCTCAGATACCCTTCCTGTTGCAATCAACACAGCATCGGTCGGTTACCTGTGGACGGACTACAACGGTGTTGGCGAGCATATGGAGGGCACACAGGGCTTCTATGTAAGAACATACGAGGACAAGACAGTGTTCCTGGGCAGAGATTTTGAAAATGGCCTGTGGATTCCCTCTGCTTGCTATGTGCTCTATAACGAGGACGTTAATGCTTCATCTCTGGCTCTCAATGTTGATGATGTTGTTGCCACCGATGATTACCTTACCAACACCAAGGGCAGAGCGGTTTCATTTGCAACATCTGATAAGAATATTGTTGCAGTGGATGAAGAGGGTAACCTCACAGCAACAGGTCTTGGCACAGCAGTTATTACTGTTTTTGCAGAGCCTACCGATACAGAGGTTATCACAAGAGAAAAAATCACTGTTACAGTTTCAAACCAGACAGTATCCGATGAAATCGCTGAGGAGCTTGGCGAGCCTCTTAACTTAGGCGACGACTTCAGTGCATATATCGGCTATACAAAGGATGATAAAGGCTATTTCCTGACAATTCCCAGTGACGAAATTACAACAGACAGAAATGCTGAACTGTACACAACATCTCAGGGATTCAAAACAAACACTGCAAGCTCTAAGGAAACTATCTATTATCCTGAGTTTATTGAGAAGAACAACGCAGTGTTCTCTGTCCGTCAGTTCTGGGATTTTGATCGTCAGGAAGACGGCTCCTATATGATTTTCAACACATGGACAAACGCTACTCACCACAAGACTGACGCAAAAGCCACATATGCTTTGGACGGCGGTTCCTACAGTTATTATAAAGAGACTCTGCCTGTAGAGGAAAACAATGTTGATAACGGACTTGTGGCTACAAGGTTCTATTTTAACGAGCCTTCTTATACCGAGGAGGACGGTGAGTACACCAACTATTACCGCTGGTATATTTATCAGGATAACGACGGTAACTACTATCTGCAGAACAAGCACACAGGCTTTATCCTTTCAATTATGGATGATGTGTATACTCACTGGTTCGGTCAGATGGGCAAGATGATGAACGATACCCAGATGGCAGACTCAGCCATGGTGCTTGACCGTATTGCACAGCAGGACAACATCAAGATGTCTCTGTTTGACTATGGTAAGTACATCAACAACGACAGCTACATTGCAAAAGAGGCAAGAAAGTACAGAGAAACAGGTGTCAGCACCTTTGATGCTTCTAAGAACGACAACATCCTGTGGTTTAATCAGGATGCATGGCAGGCAGGCTACGTTGTGGACGGTGTTGCAACTCTTAACGAGGCTGACAAGGCATCAGATAAGATTACCGTTGATAATATCGGTAACCCCAGTCAGTATGACTCAACACCCCTTATGCTCAACTCCCTTGATGCATCAGGCTATCCTTATGTAAACAATGTAACCTATCACGACTGGGACCGCAGATACGGAGATTTTACAAATTCTCCTGCCTTCGGCTCTGACTCGGGAAGCCTTAAGTATCTGTTTGACAAGGATATGACTTATGTAACAGGTGACGGAAGTGATGTGCTTACTGCAGAGAATTATGCTAACGGCTATTACCAGAGTGTACGCTATGATGTAGGCGACCAATTCGGATCAGGTATGTTTAAGGAAGGCTACGCAGGCGGTATGGTATACAGCTCCTATATGAACGCTGCGTACTTCGATACCTCTGAATTCTACAAATCAGGTTACTATCAGCCTGTTAAGGGTCAGCGTTTCCAGCTCTATGATTATGTAATCCGTCCTTACTATCATTACTATTATGATGAGAATGTAAGTTATACTGATTCACAGACCGGTGATACATATAACGATATTTACGATACACTTATCAAGAGTACACGTCTTGATACTTTTGGCGAGAATTCTCTCTTCAATAACAGATATCTGAGAAAGTCTCTCAGAGACTATAACTCCTATAACAGAAACTTCCTGCCCTTCAACTATGGTCACAACATAGTTGACAAGTATATTTCGGGTGACTACACAACTAAAAGTGTTAAGAACAGTTATGTTGACCCTGTTTATCCCGATGAGACAGATACAAAACAGAGAACAGGCTATACCTTAACTCAGCAGGATACCCCCAACCTGCCTGCATACTACAATGATGTGTATGCAGACACTCTCAGCGACAACTACACAAACAGTCAGGAGACAAACCTGTGGTTCGGAATGACAATGGAGTTCGACTTTGAGATTGCAAACAACGGTAAGGTTTACGATATGAACGGCAATCCTCAGGATATGGTGTTCAACTTTACCGGTGACGATGACGTGCTTGTTTACATTGATAATGTTCTCGTTCTTAATGTTGCAGGTACCCACGGTGCACAGATGGCTACCATCAACTTTGCAACAGGTAACATCGCTCATCCCACAGATGAGTCATGTTATCCTGCTGTAGGTATTGATACTTCCGAGTCCTCTACAATCAAAGCTAAGTTTGAGGCAGCTTACGCAGAGGCTGCACAGGAGGGCAGCAACAGTATTCTTGCAGGTACAAGCCTTAACGAGGAAATGTTTGCAGGCAATACTTTTGCAAACGGCACAAGACATACTCTCAAGTTCTTCTATCTTGAGCGTGGCGGCTCCCGTTCCTTCAATGATATTTACTTCAATATGGAAACACTTCCTTCCTCAGGCTTTGAGGTAGAGAAGCAGGTTGTTGATGCACAGGGTGAGGATATCACAGGCAAGGATAATTCTGACTATACCTTTGTGGTAACAGGCTATACATCAGACGGCGAAACCCTCACAAGCGGAACATACACCTACGATGTCGTTGACACAGATACAAACGCGGTTGTAAATGCTAACCTCAAGGTTGAGCAGGGCAACATAATCACCCTCAAGGGCGGACAGAAAGCTGTGTTCAAGGATCTCGATGTTTATACCCAGTATACGGTAACAGAGATTATCGACCCCTGCGTTGTAAAGGGTGTGCGTACCTTCCTTGATAATACAGAAATCGGTAATATGCCCATGCAGCAGGAACATATGGTTTCCTGTACGGCATCCTCTTACATTCCCGTTGTGGAGAATGACATTTCCAACGTTACCTTTGTTAATACGGTTGAGCAGGTATCAGTCAGCATCAAGTATTATGACCGAGAGGTTGTAAACGGTATGCCGGCAGATATGGGGGCGGAGCCCAAGGTTTATGTTCATAAGTTCTATGGTACAGATATCAAGTTTGTTGATGACGAGCATTCCGAGAGGAACACAGAGGCTATGATTGCTGAGGCAGGCAATGCCTTGGTAAGCGGACACTTCTCCGGAGTGAACAATTTCCTTGATGACTACTATCTGTGGCTGAGTCAGGAACAGGCTGTAGAGGGAATGAAAAAGATTATAAACCTACACACAGGCGAGTATTATGAGGAAACTCCTTATCACACCAACCAGTATGGTCAGGTTCAGACCGGAGGTGAGAATTGGGTTGATATATCCGAGGATGGTAATGAAATTACCTCCTGGCTGTATAACAGACCTGCTGAACAGACTGTAACTGTATACAGTGCAAAGAACGAAAATTCAGAGGGAATAACTCCTATTGCCGGAACTGATCGCTATGTGGCCGATGGCTCCTGTGAAGTATTAACAGGTTACTATAATCAGCGTTTTGGAGAGCAGGTTGCTGATTCCGACAATCAGGGATACAACGATGACACAAATTACTTGAAGAATTACAACATTCCTGCTGTAAACGGTAACAAAATATCAACAGTTGAAACTGTTTGCGTGACAGGTGCAAATAATGAATCAAAGACCCTCAATTTCTTGTATTGGGCATTTGATGCCGAGGGAACTCAGATTGCATCTACTGATATTGAATATAACTACAGAATCACAGGTCAAACAACACTTTACGCTATTTACAGTGAATATACAATCGGTAATGGTGTTACCGTGAGTAAGAATCAGCCTGACTTTTTCTCATTAGCGGATAACAACGGCAACAGCATTGAGTATGTACGACTCAATACTATTATGAATCCTTATGGATATCCTGATAACTTCCATGTTGGTGGAGATTATGCAGAAACAGATGACGGAATCAAAGATGTAGCTGTTGTTTATGTGAATGTGAAGAATGATGCATTTGATGCAGATAATATCAGCGATGCACAGCTTGCTCAGCTGAGAGCGGGTGTTGAGCAAATTGTTGAAAACGCTCAGAGCCTTGGTATGGTTTCCGGAAAATCCGTTGAGGTGACTGTTGAGAAAACTGTTGCTGACGGTGAGAGCCTTGAAGTAACTGATGAATCTGTTACTTTTGTTGCAAATGGTTTCAAATACAAGGTGGTTGCAAAGCAGGAAAATGCTTCGGATTATGGTGAAAATGAAGTTTATCTCACTACAAAGAATCGTATTCAGTTTACCACTACCTTCAAGAAAGCTCAGCTTGAAAAGCTACGCTTGTTTGCTTTTGCAGCTATAAGAGTAGTTGAAAACGGAGAAAGCAATTGGGTAGTCAGCGATAATTATATTGACTATAATTTGAGCGAGAATACTAATTGACAACGTTTTTTTGCAATATAGTATTCTGTATATATAAATCTAAGAGGTGATGTTAATAATGAAGATGATTTATAAAGAACCTGAGATAGAAATCATATTTTTTAAAACAGCAGACCATATAAAAGCTTCTGCAACCACTGAAACAACAACAACTCAGACTCCTGAGGACCCGTTGGGGGATGCCGCTTCTGTCATAGATTGGTGGAACGCTTGATTTTTGAAAAGAGCAGCAGAAAGTCACTGTTGCTCTTTTTAAGAATAAACTCGGATTATATTTACATATAGAATTGTGATGTGTAATTATAGTGTAAAAGGCTAAATACAAAAACAGCAAAAGGAGTGACCATTATGAAAAAAAAGTTTGTGAAAACACTCTCTGCTATTTTATCGGTTCTAATACTTGTATCGTGTTTTTGCATGTTTAATTTTACGGTGTCGGCAGCTTCGTACAGAAATGGTGCCCAGTCAGGTCCCTCGGCTTCCTATGCGGGAAGCAGGTACTACAGGAATTATCAGAGAGTTCCCATAACAGGGGACAACAGGTCTGACCTTATCGCCATAGCTCTTTCACAGCTTGGCTATCAGGAGGGTGCCGCTAACGGCTACTTCTCAGGTGAGGTTTCAGGCTCCAATAACTACGTTGAAATGAGCTACAATATGGGTGATTTAGGTCTGGGCTACGGAGGCTCTGACTACCCTTGGTGTGCTTCATTCGTGTCATGGTGTCTGTATCAGTCCCACTGTACAGACCACGCAACCTACTCATCCCTTGCTCGTAATCATTCAGGTGATTACAGATATATCTGGAAAGAAATCAGCTGTGCTATGTGGGTTAATCAGCTCAAGGGTGCAGGCTACTTCTCCTACAGTGCAGGTATGGGTGGCTCCTATACACCTCAGTATGGTGACCTTGTTTTCTTCAAAAGCTCATCATCTCCCTCTCATATCGGTATCTGCCTTTATGTCAGCAACGGTGTGCTTTATACAGTAGAGGGTAATACAAGTGACGCATCAGGTCTTGAGACCAACGGCGGCGGTGTTTACTTCAAGAGCTACTCACTTTCAAGCTCATATCTTTACGGCTACGGCAGACTGCCCTATGCTTCTAACAGCTCCGTTAACAAAGTAGACTACAGCGGTGCTAACCCCACCCCCGGTCTTTATATTGCTAACGCCGCAAAGTATATCTACTCCTCTGAGTCAACAACCTCTGCATTTACTACCATTCCCAGATTCTCTATGTTTGAGATTACAAAGGTTGGCTCCAACAATAGACTTTTCGGTACATTTACAGATGTAAACGGCAGCACTGTTACAGGCTGGGTTGAAAACAACTCAAGCCGTATAATTCAGCTTTACTCAAGCGGTGCACTGTCAGGCTCATGGGAATATGACGGCACAGGCTACAAATATAAGTGGTCTGACGGCTCATATGCATCTCAGGGCTGGCTTCAGGACCCTGAAAATCAGGCTTGGTATTATATCGGTGCCAACGGCTACGCACAGAGCGGTTGGCTGTATCTTTCAACAGGTACCTTCTACCTTGACCCCAATTCCAACGCTATGCTTACAGGTCACAGATTTATTGACGGCAGATGGTACTACTTCAATAATGACGGCTATCTGTGTGATGGCTCATGGGAATACGACGGCTTGGGATACAGATATCGCTATGTAGATGGCACCTACGGTGCAAATTGTTGGCTTGATGATGCAACAAACAACTATGTAAGATATTATCTTGATGCAAACGGATACTCTGTCAGAGGTTGGCAGAAGATTGGTGACGCATGGTATTACTTTGATCCAAACAGTGGCGCAATGCTGTCAGGTTGGCTTTTTATTGGCGATAAATGGTACTATACAGACTCAAACGGTGCTATGCAGACCGGTTGGGTAGAGGAAGACGGACACTATTTCTATTTTGACTCAAGCGGTGCAAGAGTAGAGAATACCACAATGGATATAAACGGTTCTACTTGTACCTTTGATAAAAATGGTGTGCTTGTAGAAGGCTCTGTTATCGAAGATACAGAAACCCCGATTGTAGGCGGAGGATATTCAAGCTATACAGGCGGAATGCCTTCTGATGGCACAGGCGTGGTTCAGGCTCATGGTATTGATATCTCTAAGTGGAACAACGGTGATGACTGGACTACCCTGAAACTGAATCTTGCTGCAGTAAAGGCTGCAGGAATTGACTTTGTAATCATGCGTTGCGGTTCAACAAACAAGGGTGAAGATCCTATGTTTGATATGTACTATAACGAGTGTAAACGTTTGGGACTTGATGTAGGTGTGTATTTTTACACCTATGCTCTTGATGCCGAAACTGCATTGAGCGATGCAAAGAAATGTTTGAGTTATATCGAAGGAAAACAGTTGGAATATCCTGTTTATCTTGATTTTGAGGATCCTACTCACGAAACAATCGGCGGTACCCTCTCTGCAACTATCTGTAAGACATTTATGGATGAGGTTGCTTCTCACAATTATCTTACAGGTCTTTACAGTTATAAGAGCTGGCTTGAGCTCGACTGGGTTACAAACTCAGGACTCAGAAGCAAATATGAGGCTTGGGCTGCTTATCCCGTAAAGAGTCAGAATCACTCTCTTTACGATGCTGAGATGAGCTCAAAGTTCGGTATGTATCAGTATACCTTTGAGTATGTAATTGCAAATGCAGGAACCTTTGACGCAAATGTATGCTACAAGGACTATCCCACTATCGTCAAGACCTACGGCTTCAATAACTATACAGCAACGTCAACTCCTAACCTGAGTGCTTCTTGGGTACAGGATGACTACGGATTCAAGTATCGTTATTCTGACGGTACATACGCAGGACCCGGATGGCTTCTGGATAACGGTGCATGGTATTACCTCGATGAAAACGGCTATGCAGTAAGCGGTTGGGTTGAGGACAATGGCAAGACCTACTATCTTGACCCCAACTCCAATGCGATGTTCACAGGCCACAGATATATTGACGGCAATTGGTATTACTTCGACTCAAGCGGTGCAATGGTTACCAATGGTATGTGGTATCAGGATGAAAACGGCTTCAAGTATCAGATGGGCGATGGTACATTTGTATATTCAGGATGGATTGACGAGCCCATCAGTGGAGCAAGATATTATCTGGATGCAAACGGTTACGCAGTGAGCGGTTTCCAGACTATTGACGGCACACTTTACTATTTCTTCCCTGATTCAAAAGCTCTCTTCAGAGGCGGTTGGCTGACACTTGCCGACGGCTCGGTATACCGCACTGCCTCGGACGGCGCAATCCTCAAAGGTTTCCAGTATGTAGATGGCGAGTACTTCTACTTTGATGAAAATACAGGTAAAATGCAGACAGGCTTTGTGACCTTCGGCAACAAATGGTATTACTTCAGAACAGAAGACGGTACTATGGTAACAGGTTGGTTCACATCCCCTAAGACAGGATATATTTATTACTTCAACGATGAAGGAGATATGACCACAGGCTGGGCACAGCTAGACGGAGATTGGTACTTCTTTGAGGACGATATGGACAAGCACTACGGCCAGATGCTTACAGGCTGGGTGACTTCTTCAACCTCAGGATATACCTACTACCTTGATGATGACGGCAAAATGCTCACAGGCTGGCAGGAGATAGACGGAAATACCTATTACCTCCATCCCACAGATGAGACTTATCTTGGTAGAATGGTTACAGGTGTGTACGAGATTGAGGGTACAAACTACGTATTTGACGATAAGGGTGTCCTTATAGGTCAGCTGGCAGAGCCCGAAACAGAGTACTTTACAGTAATCTATCTCAACGCTGACGGAAGCTACTTGGGAAGTGAAAAGGTAGAGTCAGGCAAGCCTGCCGTAAACATTCCTCAAAATCCCACCATGGAGCCTGACGCACAGTTTATATATACTTTCACAGGTTGGGACAAAGACCTTAGCACCATCACAGCAGATGTAGTTGTAACTGCACAGTACAGCACAGAAAATAATGCCTGCACTGTAACCTTCGTGGACTTTGACGGCACTGTTCTTTCTGAGCAGACAGTTGACTACGGCTCATCTGCAACAGCTCCCGAAGCTCCTGCAAGAGGTGCTGACGTAGAGTATGTATACACCTTCACAGGCTGGGATAAGGACTTCACAGCGGTTACAGAAAATATGACAGTAACAGCAGTGTATGAAAAGACCGAGCAGGTATATTATCTGAGAGGTGGCTTTAATAACTGGCAGACAACCGATGCAATGACAAAGGGTGAAAACGGTATCTATACTGCAGTGTTTACCCTTGACGCCGGTACTTATGAATATAAAGCAGCAAACGTTGATTACTCAATGGAGTGGCCTCTGGGTACAAACCAGAGCATAACTCTTGCTGAAAAGAGCGTTGTAACATTTACACTTGATACAAAGAATCATACACTTACAGCAGATGTAGTAAGTGCAGTAACAAGATACACAGTAGTGTTTATGGATTATGACGGCACAGTATTAAGCACTCAGTATGTTACAGCAGGTAACTCTGCAACAGCACCTGCAGATCCCTCAAGAGAGGGTTACAGCTTCACAGGCTGGAGCAGAGATTTTGATAAGATAACAGAAGATACAATTCTTATTGCTCAGTATGAGAAGGAAGAAGTTGTAGTTAATAAATTTATTGTTACATTCATTGATGGCGAGGGTAGGATCATCTCAACACAGCTTGTTGAAGAGGGCACATCCGCCAAAGCACCAGAAGCACCACAAAAGGCAGCAGATGCACAGTACACCTACACCTTCGCAGGCTGGGATGCAGACCTTACTGCAATCACAGCAGACACAGTTGTAACAGCACAGTACGAGAAGACAGTAAACAAGTACAACGTAACCTTCCTTGATAAGGACGGCAAGGCAATCGGCGAAGTACAGTCCGTAGAGTACGGTGCA
>JAZQIX010000002.1:0-137070 GCA_045541275.1 Ruminococcus sp. | reverse complement strand
TGAGCCAGGATCAAACTCTCTAAAATCTGTATCTCAACACCCTAAGGTGTTAAAACCTATTTCAGAGCTTTTGTGTCTGCTCATTTATAACACTTGCGTGTTTACTTGATGTTTGTTGTGTCATCTTCACTGTAACTTTTTTGAGTACTTAAATCCTCAAATTAATTACGGGTTCTCTTTAATCTTGTTGTTCAATTTTCAATGTCCTTTGTTCCGTCAGATTTCACAAATCCACATCTCATTCTTTAGTGAATTCGCTGTGTTTTTTGTTGTTCTCTCGTGCGGAACGTGTTTTATTATATATCAACGAAATAAAAATGTCAAGCGTTTTTTTCGACTTTTTTCAAAAAATTTTAAAAATATTTTAAGCACCAAATGGTAGTATGTTTACCCCTTTTTAAACACAAGATATTGACTGCAATTCGCTATATATATTATTAATAGTATAGAGAGTTATCGTTACAGTCGACAAACCTCCGAAAATTTTTTTAGTTTAATGCTCAATTCAGAATGTAGAAAACCTCTGAAGCGTTTTTTGCTTCAGAGGTTTTATCCAACTTTTCTATTACATTATATATAGTATATATAATTAAGCGTAGAAGCCATTGAAAGCTTCAGTAATTGCCGCCTCACGCTCTGCATTTTCTGCAGGGTCGTTATAAATCATCAGATACTTTCCGTTTTCAGAAAGGACAACATCAACTGTACCCTCTTCAAGCTCCTCTGTAACGGTAATCTTTCCTTCGTTCTTTGCCTGCTTATAAAAATCACTGTCTGTATCAGTGTAGCTGTAAAGCTCCAGAACTACTATCTCGTCCCCATAAGTGTAGGTGAACTTATAACCTTTGTCTGCGCCAATCATTTCTGCTCTCATAACAACAGGGTCTTTCATTTCGTCTCCAGTTGTCTCAGGCATAGCATAAACATAGCCCATATCTGCAAAGTATGCACACAAGCCCTCCAGACTGTCCTCGTAATTCTCTACCTTAATTTCGTCAGTGGTTGCAGGGTCTGTAACCGTCTGAATCTTAGGGGTATTTGCGTTAGGCATACAAGCACACAGGGAAACTGCAAGCATAAGTGCCAGCACAAGCACAACAATCTTTTTCATAATATTTCCTCCGTTCGGATTTCTTTTTAAAAAGCAAGTCAAATGACTTTGTATTGAATTATAATATCATATTTCTTTTTTTAAATCAATAGTGTATAATTAGATTCAGGAGTGATGAAAATGCAAAAGCACTGCGGACTTATGCGTGCCGCCATTGATAAATACAATATGATAGAAGAGGGAGACCGCATAGCTGTAGGTGTTTCAGGAGGAAAAGACAGTCTTGCCCTCCTTTGGGGACTTTGTCACCTTAAACGTTACTACCCGAAAAAATTTGAGCTTGTAGCACTTACTGCCGACCCTTGCTTTGACGGCAAGGAGGCTGACTACTCACTTATTGAAAATTTCTGCAAGGATAATGATATAAAATACATCATAAGAAGAACGGAGCTTGCCAAGGTCGTTTTTGAGGATAAGAAGGCAGAAAGTCCCTGCTCCCTTTGTGCAAAAATGCGTAGAGGCATACTCCACAACATGGCAAAAGAGCAGAGCTGTAACAAACTCGCTCTGGGACACCACTCTGACGATGCCGTGGAAACTATGCTGATGAATCTTTTCTGCTCGGGGTCTGTTGCCTGTTTCCGCCCCGTTACATATCTGAGCATTAAGGACATAACCGTAATACGGCCTATGATATTCTGTGATGAAAGCAAAATTGCTGCACTCTCAGAGCGATACAGCTTCCCTGTAGTGAAGAGTAGGTGCCCCATGGACAAAAACACAGAGAGAGAACGAACAGGCAATCTTATGAAGGAGCTGTCCCAGCGTTACCCCGACCTCAAAGCAAAAATCTTAGGAGCTTTAGAAAGAGGAAATATAAGCGGATGGTAAAAAGGTGCAACAAAAAACGTTGCATCTTTTTCTGATTATTTTTTCATTATATTTTCAGTTATATATTGTATATAGGGTTTTCTCACTATATCCCCTCTATGCTCCTTGTACCATGCGTATTCCTCTTTAAGCCCCTCTCTGAGCGTTTTTGTTTTGGGCATAAGTGCCGACATACCCGAAACATCAAGAATGTACTCGTAATCATAAAAACAAAAGTAACTGCGTATAGGATAAGTATTATCCGCATTTATAAACACCGGCTTCTTACCTGCGGCGCAATAGCACAATTCAACCCACTCTTTAACACTCACCGCTTCAGAATTGCCTACATTATATATATGTTCTGCAGGTTTTTTACGAATAAGCACATCCACAAACCTGCACAAATCCTCAACGTGAAAGAACTGCAGCTTCATTTTACCGTCTTGCGGCAAGACAAAAGGTCTGTCTGCCTCGGCACAATCAAAAACAAACGGTTCGCGGTACAGATTCTGCATTTGTCCGTACAGATAAGGTGGCCTGAGTATATACGCCGAGGGAAATCTCCTTAGAAGCTCTTTTTCTGCTTCAATCTTGTTTGTTCCGTAATCTCCCCAGATGCGGTTTCTGCCCACAGCCTCTGTTTGAGCAAAGGGCATCTGGGCAGTTTCAGGATAGACCGCACTTGAGCTGATGAGAATGTAATCATCAAAGTCTTCCAAAGCATCAAGAAGATTTTTTACATCCTGCCCTGTATAAGCCGTCACATCCAACACAACATCAAAGCGATAGCCTTTAAGCTCATCCGTGAGGGCATTTCTATCACCCTTAATATGAATTACACCCTTACTTTGCTCCCTTGAACCTCGATTAAGCACATACACTCTGTCTCCGAGCTTCAGAAAATACTCTGCCGCATATCTGCTGACAAAGTTAGTTCCCCCCGTTACCAAGATGTTCCGCATAAAAACCTCCAAAGATAAAAATAAAAATACGGCTCGCACCTTTAATTTGGTGTGAGCCGTTTAATTTAACTTAATACATATACAGTTACATTGCGTCTGCCCCAGTTTACACACTGGTTGTAGGTAGGATAAAACACATCCACCAATACAGAGCCGCTCATAAGGGCACCGCCAGTATCAACTGCTGTGGCATATCCATAAACCACACTGCCGTCTGAAGACACAATATACAGTTTAGAACCATAGGGAATTACATTGGGATTAACCGCAACTCCGCCATAGTACACAGGAACACCCGTGGCAGTAATGGCACCCTCTGCGGCATAGTATGCAGTAGAAGTACCTGTCAGCTTCTTGGAATAAGAAACGGTCTTTCCCGAAGAATCGGTAAATGTACCTGCTTTATTGCTGACAGATGCACCCTGAGAGGGCTTGGAAGATGAAGTGTTACTCTGATTTTTAGGAACTCCTGTACCGATAAGCTTTATCTGGTCAACAGGCTCTCTGGTAACTTCTTCGCTGATTACCACAGACTCTATAAGTTCCCCGTCTACATATTTATTCTTGGAAACTACAGTCTTTTCTCCCTCAATACCATACTGAGTGATTTTTGATGTACCTGAGAGCATCTTGCTTGTTTTCTCAGACACATATCCGTAGTCTATAGACTCCACTGTGGTTTCTTCCTTGTATTCAACACGCTGTACAACAATTTCAATACCGTCATAAACTACATCTGTAAGAGCAGGATAAACCACATCATCCTCAGTAATTTCCACTCCTAAATCAGAGAGCAAATCTTCAACTGTACCTGAGGACATACTGTATCTTTCAGTTTCTCCGCCTATGGTCACTGTTGCACCGCACTGTGCTGTAATCTTAATTTCCATTCCGGGTGTAAGGGGAGTATCCGAAGGAGGAGTTATCTCCTCTGCACCTGAAAGTGCAATGCCTGCTTTCTTTACAGCGTCTTCTACCGTTCCCTCTGTACATTCTACCACAAACGCCTGACCTCTGTAATCAACTTTAGCTTCAAAGGCTCTTACAATAGTAAGGGCTACACAACCCTTTCCGTCAGTGCGGATAATTTTGTCGTTTTCACTTACAGCAATATCTGCCTTGTCAAGAATCTGGTCTGTATATACATTAGAAACATCTGTTACAGCTTCATCAAAGGAAGCTGTCTGTGCATGCACCGTCAACGCAAACACACATATAAGAATAACCATCAGCCCAATACAAAGAGCTGAGATTGATTTTCTGTTCACGGCACATCACATCCTTTCTATTCATCCGTAAAACAGTGTCAAAAAGCAGGGCGATAATAAACCTTATCTTACGACACTTGCATTATATTCAGATTTTTAACAGGTGTCAAATTAATTAAGAGTTCAAATTTGTGCAATTTGCACAACTCGTTTCTCAAAAAGAAATAAAAAGAAAGGGTTTATTTTCTTTTTCGACATTATTGCTCACTAAAAAACTGTGTAAAAGCAACAGAAATCAAATGTTACAAAAATGTAATAAAAAATGACAGTGATGTAACGCTTTGTTCCTGTTTTTTATCCTGTTTTTCGCTGTGTTTCTTTTTTATCATTGGCTTAGCAATGGGATTTACAAGGTGTATTTTCGACATATTTTTCTTTTAAGACAATAAAACACAAGAGAAAAATTAAGAGGCTTTTCTACAAAATCTGCTACACAAAACAGCTTCTTAAATGCATAAAAAGGCCGCTGAAGGAACGCCTCCAGCGGTCAGATATCAGTCAAAAGTTCTGTAGAGTGCCACCACTGTACCCAAAAGCACAATCTCATCTGCAATGATAGGCTCAAAGGCATCGTTCTCAGGCTGAAGGCGGAAGTGCCCCTCCTCCTTATAAAAGCGTTTCACCGTAGCTTCATCCTCAATCATAGCAACAACAATGTCTCCGTTATTTGCTACAGGGGTGCGGTGAACAACAACAATATCTCCGTCAAGAATACCTGCATTTATCATACTTTCGCCCATAACACGCAAAGCAAAAAGCTCTCTTCCTCGTCTGAGGCTCTCACTTATGGGAATGTAAGTCTCAATTTCTTCAACTGCAAGGATAGGCATACCCGCTGTAACACGGCCCAGAACAGGCACTGAGGTTGAGCGGTCCATACCGCTTACTTTAATGCATCTGTTATATCCGTGTTCACGCTCAATAAGTCCTCTCTCCTCCAGAGTTTTCAGGTGCAGATGCACAGTAGAGGTAGACTTAAGCCCTGTGGCTGCACAAATCTCACGTACCGAAGGTACTCTCTGCTCCTGAGCACAGGAAGTTATGTAGTCGTAGACCTTTTGCTGGCTTTTTGTCAAAGGTTTCATACACAAAGCTCCTTTCATAACACACATACTATATATAGATAAAGCAAAAAATTCTGCTAATACTTATACTTTAATCATACTATAACATATAAAACAGAAAAAATCAAACATTTGTTTTGGTTTTTACCTATTATTTCACGAAAAATACAATATAAGTTCAGGGTAAGTTAATAACTTATTCACCAAGTGAGGAAAAGTTTTGCTATAATATAATTGTACCTGATGAAACCGCAAGCACAGGTACCGTCAGAGAGAATGACGAATGTTCTATCCCCTCCAATACAGGCTGCAGCCTGTATTCAGCCAGTCTGAGCGATATGGGTGCAATCCGCAGGTCCTGATACCCCTGCGATAAATTGTTCCTATATCCTCAGACTGGTTGGCAAGTAAAACTACTTGCATCCCCTCATTTTTCCGAAGGCACCGTACTAAATCTGGTACGGTGCCTTTGGTTTTCTCTTATTATTTTTCCATATAGCCCCATAAACCGAGCTGTTTTTATTGCACCGCAAAAAAATATGTGATATACTGTAAATTAGAAAATTAGTGTCTTTGATATACCAAAGACAGGTGCATACAGAATTTCTGTCTATAGAAAGGATTTGAATATTATGTGCGGTATCTGCGGATTTACAGGTGAAGTATTAGACCGTAGCAAAACAGTAAGAAAAATGGCGGAGGTCATCACTCACAGAGGCCCTGACTCCTCAGGCTTTTATGAAGACGATAAAATCGCCATGGGCTTTCGCCGACTGAGTATTATTGACGTAGATGCAGGCCATCAGCCTATCTACAATGAGGACAAGACCCTTGTACTCACCTTTAACGGCGAGATATACAACTACAAAGACCTGCGTGCAGAGCTCATAGAAGCAGGACACACATTCTACACAGAAACTGACAGCGAGGTGCTCGTGCACGGCTTTGAGCAGTGGGGCGAGGATATGCTTATGAGGCTCCGCGGTATGTTCGGCTTTGCTATCTATAACAAAGAGGACGGCTCTGTGTTCATTGCACGTGACTTTTTCGGTATCAAACCTATGCACTATACTGTCATTGACGGTGAGCTTGTATATGGCTCTGAGATTAAGAGTATCCTTGAGCATCCTAAATTTGAAAGAAAATTCAATATAAAAGCGCTGGATAACTACCTTTCTTTCCAGTACGTAGTACCACCCGAGACTTTCTTTGAGGGTGTTTACTGCCTGCTCCCCGGTCACTTCCTCTGGTACAAGCACGGGGAGGTTATGACAGAGCGTTACTTTGAGGCAAAGTTTGACCCTGATGAAAGTTTAAGCGAAACAGACGCAGTGAATATGATTGAGGCAGCTTTTGAAAATTCTGTCAACGCACACAAGATTGCTGATGTTGAAGTTGGCTGTTTCCTGTCCTCAGGTGTTGACTCAAGCTACGTGTCCACCTACTTTGCAGACCAGAAGACCTTTACTGTAGGCTTTGACTTCGGAGAAAAATACAACGAAATCAGCTGGGCATCCCGCCTTAGTGAAAAAATCGGAGTTGACCACCACACAAAGCTTATAACCAGCGAGGAATTCTGGGATGCTGTGCCAAAAGTTCAGTATTTCATGGACCAGCCCCTTGCAGACCCCTCCTGCATTGCTCTTTACTTTGTGTCAAAGCTTGCTTCGGAGCATGTAAAGGTTGTACTTTCAGGCGAGGGTGCAGACGAGCTTTTCGGCGGTTATCAGGTATACCGTTCACCTATGAATCAGCGACTTTATCATAAACTTGTGCCCTACCCCTTAAGAAAAGCCCTGAGAAACCTTGCCAGAAAAATGCCTGACATCAAAGGCCGTGACTACCTTATCCGTGCTTGCGACCCCTTGGAGGAAGCATTCATCGGCAACGCATTTATGTATAACTATGAGGAAAAATGCGAGCTTCTCAAAGACCCCTCAATTGCAACCCGTCCTCAGGATGTAACCAAGCCTTTCTATCACAGAGCAAGAAAGTACGATGACGTTACTAAGATGCAGTACCTTGATATCAACCTGTGGATGGTAGGCGATATTCTTCTCAAAGCTGACCGTATGAGTATGGCAAACTCTCTGGAGCTGAGAGTTCCTTTCCTTGATAAAGAAGTATGGCGAGTTGCCTCCAGAATTCCCTCAAAGCTCCGTGTAAACAGAGTAAACACCAAGTACGCACTCCGTCAGTCAGCACTAAGACACCTGCCTCAGGAGACTGCCGAGAAAGAGAAGCTAGGTTTCCCTGTTCCTACCCGTGTATGGCTCAGAGATGAGAAATACTACAATGTTGTAAAGCAGGAGTTCCAGTCTCCCACAGCTCAGAAATTCTTTAATATCGACATACTCCTCCGTTGGCTTGACGACCATTACGAGGGCATTGCTGACACCAGCAGAAACGTCTGGACAGTTTATGTGTTCCTTGTATGGTACAAGCAGTACTTTGAGGAAGTCTCTGCTACAGAGATTAAAGAGGATGCCATTGCTGAGGTTGAAGCAATCGCAGAACAGGAAGCTCAGGAAATTGCACAGAGCACCATCGGCACACCCGACCCTGAGCGTCTGGATGCACTTTTCGGTATGGCTTTTGACGATGAGGACGGTGCAGGCGTTGACGAAAATCTTTTAGGCTCCGATGAAGCCGACAAAACACCTGCAACTGAAACCGAGGAATGATTCCAAAGTGAAGATATATAACTATCCCTGCAAACTCACCTCTCCCACTGCTGTAGCTCTGGGTAGGTTTGACGGAGTACACTCAGCTCACCAAGCGGTTATCAGAACTGCTGTAGCAAAAAAGGCAACCGGACTTATCCCCGCAGTGTTCACATTTTGCGACAACCCAAACAAAAAAGCCTCTTATGTTTTGTCAACACAAGAGGAAAAAACAAAGCTCATTGAAGAATGTGGCACAGAAATTATGATAAACGCAACCTTTGACTCAGTCCGCAATCTCTCGGCAAAAGATTTTGTAACCCTTGTGCTAAAAGAACATCTAAGAGCAAAGGCTGTATTCTGCGGTTATAACTATCGTTTCGGCAAGGGTGCTGAGGCTGATGTACACGCACTTAGGACCCTGTGTGAAAAAGAAGGCATAAAGGTTACCTGCGTAGAGGAATATACAGAAGGCAGCATTACGGTTTCCTCTACTGAAATAAGAAATCTGCTTTCAGAAGGAAAGGTTCATCTTGCAAAAAAACTTCTTGGCAGAGGCTACACACTTAAGGGACAAGTTGTTCACGGAAACGCCATTGGCAGAACCATAAAGACTCCTACCTTAAATATAGACGTTGCAAAAGAAAAGCTCCTGCCCGGATTTGGTGTATATGCCTGCTATGCGTTCATTGAAGGCAAAGCCTACAAGGCTGTTGCAAACATAGGCATAAAACCCACAGTAGGCTCAGACACTCCCACTGTAGAAGCTTTCCTTCTTGATACACAAGGAGATTTTTACGGAAGTGTTGTCACCCTTGAGCTTGTTTACTTTATCCGAGCAGAGCAAAAATTCGACTCACTCTCACAGCTCAAAGAAGCAATAAAGGCAGATATAAACACAACAAAAGAAATACTCAGATAAAGCTAACCCCCGATGAAAATTCACCGGGGGCTATTTGTATCATTTAATAATCATCTACATCAAAAGGTCTGTCTTTATAATACAGGTGTCTGTCTTCCTCAGTAATCTCACGGTATACTCTGCAAGGGTTGCCGAATGCCACCACATTTGCAGGGATATCTCTGGTAACCACACTGCCTGCACCGATAACCGAGCCGTCACCAATAGTCACTCCGGGGCAAACAACAACATTTGCACCCAACCACACATTGTTACCGATTGTCACAGGAATTGCATATTCATACCAGTTTTTTGTGCGGGAAACAGGATGTACCGGGTGTCCGGCTGTAGTTATCATAACATTGGGAGCACACATGCAGTTATCTCCGAAAACAACTTTGTTGCAGTCAAGAACTGTCAAATTATAATTTGCATAGAAATTTTCGCCGACTTCAATATTACAGCCGTAATCACAGTGAAAGGGTTGTTCAATGTGGATTTTCTCTCCTGTTTTGCCAAGAAGCTCTTTTAGTATCTCTTCACGTCTCTCCAGCTTATCAGGGGAAAGCATATTATACTCGTGTGTTAAAATTTTTGTCCTCATCATTATACCGCGGATTTCTTCATCCCCATGATAAGGCAGACCCTTAAGCATTCTCTCGTACTGAGTCATACTCAGTCCTCCTGTGCTTTTTTGTCAAGCTGTTTCATCCTTTTGTAGCGGTAAAGTACATTCTGTGCCCACTCACGGTCGATTTTAATAAATCCGGAAAGCTTTCTGTCCTTAATAGCCATTTCGCTGACAATGGTAACTGCCTTGCCGTAAATTTCAAGGCGTGCAGACTGAACATAGGGCTCATGCTCTTTTCCTACAAAGAAGGTAAATCCCATTGTGTTTTTCTCTCTGTCATACATAGAGAGGTATCCTTCTTCAACCTGAGGCAGGGCGTATTTCTTTGCCACCATTTCAGAGATTACAAGCTTTGTAATCTCCACCGCCATATCATCAAGGCCCGACTCAAAAATGAAAACCTTTTCCTTGAAACTGTTAAAGTCAGAGGCAAGGCGTTTTCTGATACCGCGGAGTCGCTCATATTTTTGTTCAAGTTCTACATCCTCAAGCTGAAAACGGTCAACTTCAGGAATCAGATATATCATAAATCGGTTTTTCATATCGTTGTAAAGTACCGGATATGTAAGCCGTGCTTCATGTCCGCAGGCAGTACATCTGAACTTGAACAGTCTTTCGTCCAGCATATCTGCCCTCAGAGTAGGCTCATTGGTTGCATTAATGCTCATATACAGCTTTGCCTCAGTGCACTCAGAGCATTTGGGACAGGCAATTTTCTTAACAACTACATTTGCCACAGGGCATCCTCCTAATATGTTAAAAAGTAATTTGCATAGTTATTTATTTTATTATACCACGGGCAGAAAGAGAGTCAAAGTATTTTTAGAAATTTTTATTGATTTTATTCTTAATTAGTGTAATAATATATGTGTATATGTATCTCAATTTAAAATACATATTTTCTTACACAGCAATCACAGAAATGAGGTTTTTATATGAGCAACGATTACACTCCATCCAAAGTAATGGGTGAGCTGTTTGTAGATGCTACTAAGGAGCTTGTAGAACGCACACGAATTAAAGGACAGATGACACGCCTGCAGGAGATTATGGCAGCAGACAAAAAACGTCTTCGCAACGCCTATGCCGAGCTTGGAAAAATGTACTGCGATGGTACACTTGAAAAGAACAAAGCAAAAGTAGAAATGCTCTATGATACAATCGACCATCTGAAACTCCGCGAGGAGCGTGCAAAAATCCGCTACGAACAGCTAAAAACAGCACACTCTGTTGACGAGTGCACAGTAGCTTTCAGAGAAGAACTTGAAAACAAGGTTCAGCAGGCAAAGGAAAAGACCGCAGAGGTTGCCCGTGACCTGAGTGCCAAGGCTAAAACCGCTGTTGACAATCTGCCTGATAAAGCACAGGAAACTCTCACTACTATCAAACAAAAAGCAACTGTTGCCGCAGATAAGGCAAAAGCCGCTGTAGACGAGGTAGCCTCACGTGCATCCGCCGCTGTGTCACGCATCGGAAACGGCGAGGAAGAACTCCCTGAGGAAAACTTCACCGAAGAGGAAGACTTCAGAGATATGCTCTTAGACCTTGAATACGAAGAAGAGGAAGCGGACGACAGCTATATTGAGGAGTATTCCGAAGAGGATCAGGCAGCCGCTGCAGACATCGGTGCAATTTTAGGAAGTATCGGGCTCACTCTCAAAGAGGTTGACGAAGCAGAGATTGCTCCTGCTGAAGAAATCTCTGCAGAAGAGGTATCTTCAAAAGCTGAAGATACCGCCGAAGCAGAAGCTCCCACTGACGGCGAATCCCCTGAGTCCTTTGACTTCTGATAATCACACACGACATCGCAGACACACTTTGTTTTTACAGAGTGTGTCTTTTTTATATTATATTTACAACTTTCTGTATTTATAGTGTAAAATCAGGCAACAAAACCATGAACACTTTGACACAAATTAAGCTTTGAGCTTATAAAGAAAATACCGCCGAAATACAGCAATCTGTTCCTCGGCGGTGTTTTTATTATACTTTATAAATTTACAAGCTGTTGTTTTCTGCTTCTTCATTTTCTCTGATTCTCTCAGCCATCCAACGGGTAACCCCTGCAGGGTTTAAGCACCACACAACTGTGCTCTCTGCAGCAAGGCCGAGAAACATCATATTAATAGCTACATCGGTCAGAGGCCCTCTGTTTGTAAAAAGATATCCAAGCAGAGCAACTATAAACAACGCTCCAGGCAAAAACCATAGTTTTTTGCTAACCGAAAGCAGGGCTTCTGCCTTTTTTACCTGAGCAAAAATCATCAACACGGCAAAAGCAAGTCCTAATATCTGAATCGCATCTGTCAGCATAAAAGTATATATTTCTCCAGCTACTTCTCCATCATCAACAGACAGAAGCTTTGAAAAAACGCCGACAGCCTTTTGCAAAATCACAACCGCAAGTCCTGCCAAAGACAAGGTACGATTAACTCTGAACGCACCTACAGCCATCAGCACATATCCCGCAAAAGCTATCAAATCCTCTATAAGCAGCCACAAATCAAAAATTTCCACATCCAGATATACTATCAGGTGTGCAAAACAACCGTAAGCCCCAGCCGCACAAAGCATAAGACACAAAACAAAAGTAATAAGCCTGCGTCTGGACTGCTCATAATCCTTCCTCATGCAAACAATCCCTTTCAATCAAAACAAAATCCGCACAGGTTTGTGCGAAACCTCAAAATCAATGCATAGTAATTATACGCCTGTATCTCAGAAAGTCAAGAAACAGGTATAAAAATTAATGAGATTTTAAAAATTGTAAAACACAAATCTTTCTCAAAAGAAAACCACACGGGCTTTCGATAATTTTGAAACCCGTGTGGTTACTATAAAAAATTTAGAGGAAACATTACAGCAAGGAAGTTGTATATATATAATGCACATCCTCCATTCGGCTTATCTCAATCAATTTGTCTTTTTGGGCAACAATGGCAAAACCGTAGATGTTCAGTCCGTTTTCTTCAATGTCCATTGCAAGCTGCTCAAAGTAGTGCTTTGAAATAACACAGCCTACCATTTCACGGAAATCTTCTCTGTCAGCCATATAGCGGAGCATACTTACCATATGAGTCTCCATAACATCCGCAGATATAGTATCCTCAGAGTAATCTTCTACAGTTTCTATCATATCAAAGTAGTTGAGGTACGGATACTTTTCTTTATCATAAGACATCTGACTTGCACCGCTGTGATACATAAATCCCATTATCTCCTGTGCCACATAATCACCGGTTTCTTGACTCATGCATACGGCACACCACTCAGGACTCACCCCCTGTGCTTCACACCAACTTACGAACTCATCATAAGCCATCACCTTATCAAGGGTAATGTATCCCACATAATAGTCAATTTCATCCAGTTCGTTCAGTCTTTTCAGTGCGTTTTCAACACTTCCTGCCGCACCTGTGCCTGCATACCCGAAAAAATCTTTGATATCATCTGAAACAAAAGCATTTGACACAGGAAGTTTAAACAACCCGTCGGTGTACAAAAGCATCTTTCCTTTTTCCACAGTTCCGTAAACATCCCTGAACTGGCCGTTTACGCTGAAATTCTGAGGAATACAGATATCATAATCACCATATCCCTCCCTTGTCACGTTCACCTTGGTACGATAGTACCCGGGAGTAAACAGCTCGGTATAAACCGCAGTATCAAGACTCATCTGATTTGTCTCGACACCATTTTCTTCTCCCAGAATTTTTGCAGGATTATAAAAGCAGGCATCAACAACATAAGGCATTACAGTTACGGCTATAAGCACCACAGCCAACACAATCACACCTACTGCTACTCCCAATTTTATAAAAGCCTTGCGAATAGATTTATTTATCATCTTCATAAACTTTTTGTCGTCACCGCTCTCAGCAAAAGAGCTTTCACTCAGAATATCCAAATCCGAAAATTCAGGCACACCTTCGGACTCAAAAAGATATTCCCCAATTGCCTCCTGCTTTTCTATATCCTTTTCAAGCTCAGCTCTCTGCTCGGATGACAGTCCGCCTTCTTTGTAAAGCCTTAATAACTCTTTATATGTCATAACCATTCGCCTCCATATATTTCTTCAATTCTCTTTTTCCTCTGTAGCTTAATACCCTCACGTTCTCAGGTGTAAGGTGCAGAACAAGTGCAATATCCCTCTGAGATAGTCTGCCGAAATATTGCATAACCAAAATCTCCCGCTTTACCCTGTCAAGGCGTTGCAACGCTTCATACAAAAGCCGTGTCCTCTCTTGCTCTATAATCTGCTGCAACACATCACAGTCCCCTGACGATACATCTCTCAACTGCTCAATATCTACCCTGCCCTTTTCTTTTTTGGCAAGATACAGATACAGATTCCTCGCCACCATATAAAGCCACGCCCGCATATTGGTGTGGTTATCAGACAGAGAAAAAATTGCTTTGAGAAACGTCTCTTGCACAATATCCTCTGAGAGCTCCCGATTCCTGCACAGGGAGTAAATGTACAGAAAAAGCTCTCTGTGATACTTATGATATAACTCCTTCAAAAGCCTGCTGTCCATTTCCTCTCCCCTTTCACTTTGTATCTTGAAGCACTTCTGTATATATAACAATTTTCATAAACAAATGTTACACATATAAATTAATTTATTATAGCATATTTCAAGTTCCTCAAAAACACAAAAGGCTTCCGATTGCTCGGAAGCCTTTTACTATACCTTGCGGTAATAATTATTTCATTGCGTTGTAAACTGCAACTGCACAAGCAACTGTTGCACCAACCATGGGGTTGTTACCCATACCGATAAGGCCCATCATCTCAACGTGAGCAGGAACAGAAGAAGAACCTGCAAACTGAGCGTCGCCGTGCATACGGCCCATAGAGTCTGTGAGACCGTAGGAAGCAGGACCTGCGCCCATGTTATCGGGGTGGAGTGTACGGCCTGTGCCGCCGCCGGATGCAACGGAGAAGTACTGAACGCCGTTCTCGATAGCCCACTTCTTGTAGGTACCTGCAACAAGGTGCTGGAATCTTGTGGGGTTAGTGGAGTTACCTGTGATGGAAACGCCAACGTTTTCGAACTGCATGATTGCAACGCCCTCGCGAACGTCGTCTGCACCGTAGCAACGAACTGCTGCTCTCTCGCCATCGGAGAATGCCTTCTCCTCTACGATCTTGAGCTCGCCTGTGAAGTAATCAAACTCTGTCTCAACGTATGTAAAACCGTTGATTCTGGAGATGATGTATGCAGCATCCTTACCGAGACCGTTAAGGATAACGCGGAGGGGCTCTTTTCTTGCCTTGTTAGCGTTTCTTGCGATACCGATAGCACCCTCAGCAGCTGCAAAGGACTCGTGGCCTGCAAGGAATGCAAAGCACTTTGTTTCATCACGGAGGAGCATTGCGCCCAGATTACCGTGGCCGAGACCAACGTTTCTCTGCTCTGCAACAGAGCCGGGGATACAGAATGCCTCAAGACCTACACCGATAGCCTCAGCAGCATCAGCAGCTGTTGTGCATCCCTTCTTGATTGCTACTGCACAACCAAGTGTGTATGCCCAGGAAGCGTTCTCAAATGCGATGGGCTGAACGCCCTTAACGATTTCATCGGGGTCAAAGCCCTTCTCAAGACAGATAGCTCTTGCCTCCTCAAGATCCTTGATGCCGTACTGTGCAAGACAAGCATTGATCTTGGGCATTCTTCTGTCCATACTTTCAAATGTTACAGCCATGTCGTCAACCTCCCTTATTATTCTTCACGAGGGTCAATGTACTTAGCTGCGCCATCAAAGCGACCGTACTGACCGATGTTGTTCTTATATGCCTCGTCGGGGCTCATGCCGTGACGGATATCCTCCATCATCTTGCCGAGCTTAACGAACTGATAGCCGATAACTTCGTTGTTCTCATCAAGAGCTGTCTTGAGGACATAACCCTCAGCCATCTCCATGTAACGAACACCCTTGTCCTTTGTGGAGCACATTGTACCAACCTGTGAGCGGTGGCCTTTACCAAGGTCCTCAAGACCTGCACCGGTGGGCCGACCGTCCTCAGAGAATGCTGTCTGGCTTCTGCCATAAGCAAGCTGCTCAAAGATGTTTCTCATAGCAGTGTTGATTGCGTCACAAACAAGGTCTGTGTTAAGGCACTCAAGGAGAGTCTTGCCGGGAAGAATCTCTGCAGCCATAGCAGCGGAGTGAGTCATACCGGAACAACCCAGAGTCTCAACCAGAGCCTCCTCCACAATACCGTTCTTAACGTTGAGTGTGAGCTTACATGTACCCTGCTGAGGTGCACACCAGCCTACACCGTGAGAAAGACCGGAGATGTCGGAAATCTGATAGGATTTTACCCATTTGCCCTCTTCGGGGATAGGTGCGGGACCATGTTTAGGTCCTTTTGCAACAACGCACATTTTCTGTACTTCATGTGAATAGTTCATTTTGTTGCTACTCCTTTCTGAAATTAAAGTTGAGATAACTCATACAGGGATATTATACGGCTTTTCTCTTCATTTTTCAATAGTTTTTCTACATTAAATTCCAGTAAAATCCAATATTGCAAATTATTCAAACAAACCGCTGAATATTACCGCGTTTTCGCAAAACAACCTGCTATATTCATTGACAGCTATTACCCTTGAATGATATACTTTTGTATATAATACTCAGGAGGCTTTTAATGAAAAGAATAGTTTCCATACTTCTTGCAGTTTTACTTGTTTTCTGCCTTGCAGGCTGTGCAAACGTCACGCAGGACACACATAACCCACAGGGCAGTGTATCCCGCGGAAGCATAAAAGGCAACATCTACACAAGCACCTCCTCAGACCTTACATTTACAAAGCCCTCTCAGTGGCGGTATCTTACAGATAAAGAGCTTGCTCATGCACTGAGTATATCAGAGGACGCCATCAGTGAAAAAGAGTTTGCAAAATCGCTTAACGAATACCCAAGCCTTATTGATATGATGGTTATGGACGACTCAACGGGACTTAATATGACAGTGGGATACGAAAACATTTCAGTCACAATGGGAGGGGTTATCACGGAAGCCGAATATATGGAATCAATGACAGACCACCTCAAAACAATGGGAGATATGACGGTAGGCGAGTCTGTCACAGTAAAGCTCAGCGGACAGGAATACCTGAAAACCACCTGCTCTGTAGAAATAGACGGAATATTAATGAAAACCGATTACTATATCCGAGGGATTGACACCTTTATGAACGTCATAACTGTAGCATATACTGCTAACATCGCTACCCCCGAAATTGAAAAGATGTTTTCATAATAAGGAGAATGCTTATGAAAAAAATTCTTACTCTGTCGCTTGCAGTTATACTCGCACTATCCTGTGTTGCCTGTGCACCTGATACAAACAGCACAGAGCCTTCCCATGATCACACTCATATATACACACAGGAAGTAACTCAAGCACCCTCACAGGAAGATCACGAAAGCAACTCCACCTCTGTTCAGGCAGACTCTCAGCCACAGACAGGCTCTTCAAAGTCTGAGGAAACTCCTCAGCCGAGCACAGAAAAATCTGAGCAAATTACAGAGAATATCCTGCGCCGAGGCACAACAAAGGGCAATACATACAAAAGCACAACCTCAGGTCTTACCTTTACAAAGCCTGCTGATTGGAAGTTCCTTTCAGACGAAGCGCTTGCAATGAAAATCGGTGTAGATACAATGGAGCTTGAAGATTATGCTTTTCCCACTACAGCAGACAGAGTTCCTGCCCTGTACGATATGTGGGCAACAAACCCATCACAGAAAGTAAACATATCCGTTGCATATGAAAATATGTACGTTACAGCAAGTGTAGCAATGACCGCAGAGGAATATCTGGAAATGCTCCTTGGTGCTTTTGAAAACACCAAGGGCACAGCCTTTATAGAAAAATCCACAGTAATTTTAAGCGGACAAGCCTACCTTAAAGCAGTTTTTGAAACAAAAACAGGCGGCACCTCTACACAGAGCACCTACTACCTGAGAGGTATGGGCAAATTTATGAACATTGTTCTCGTCACCGCACCCATAGGTGCAAGCTATCCGAGCGTAGAAAAAATGTTTAGCTGAATTTATGCAACCAACACTCGGCTTTATCAGCCCCTTGACTTTAGGGCTTGCAATGGCACAACTTAATGTTATAATTAATTAGAATTGAGTTGTAACTTACTTTGGAGGATATATGATAGAGTTAAATAGAATTTATTGTTCAGATTGTGTGGATCTTATGTCAAATAAAATGGACGAAGAATCTGTTGACCTTACAGTCACCTCTCCTCCATATGATAATTTACGAAATTACAACGGCTATGCCTTTGACTATGAGGCAGTAGCCAAAGAACTTTACAGAGTTACCAAAAAAGGCGGTGTTGTTGTCTGGGTTGTTGGAGATAAAATCGTTAAAGGCAACAAAACCCTGACAAGTTTTAAGCACGCACTTACATTCCAATCTGTTGGATTTAATGTTCACGATGTAATGATATACAAAAAAAAGAACACTCCTTTTATGCGGTCAAACGCATACACAAACTGCTATGAGTTTATGTTTGTATTTACAAAAGGAAGTCCTAAAACCTTTAATCCCTTAAAGGAAAAGACCGTCAGAAACGGAGAAGAAATGCTTGTCAGCAATAAAAAAGCAGATGGAATTAATAAAAAAGTATTGGGAATGCTGAAAAAAGAAAAGACAAAAACCAACATTTGGTCTTATGCTGTGGGGTTAGGCGGAACTACATCTGACAAAATCGCTTTTAAGCATCCTGCTGTTTTTCCCGAAAAACTTGCCCTTGACCACATTCTCAGCTGGTCAAACGAGGGCGATACGGTTTTTGATCCTATGTGCGGAAGCGGTACAACCTGTAAAATGGCACTGCTGAACAAGCGCAACTTCATAGGCTGTGACATCTCACAAGAATATGTTGACATTGCAACTGAGCGCATATCTCAATACTCATAAACCAAACAATAGAAACGGGCGGTAATGCATAGCATTGCCGCCCTTCTTTTATCCTTGATTACTCTTTAAGTATTCTATTGTTTCCTCCATAACCTCTATATCGTCCTTGAAACGACCCAGTCCTGTATTGCAACTGTCGCAAATCCAGGCACGAGGAACACCTGTCTTATGGTCATGGTCAAGCACCACCTTGCTTGTAAGTCCCGGTATAGTTTTCTTTTTGCAAACCGGGCATTCCCATATTACCATATTAGGTTTGTTCTTTTCCCACTCTCGTTTTACCGCCGCAGGTACATTTTTGCCGTTAATTGCTTCCCTACACCTTATACAGGAGGGACGTCTAACAATTCGATTATCTTTACCATGCTGATTCACTTCAAAACTTTCCACATTTAACAACCTATGGCATCGGTTGCAAACCTTTTGACTAAACTGGTCCCCTGTCTCCTCAGGATTAAAGAAACAAACCCAGTCCTTCAGAACCATAACAACTTCTTCCTGACTTACAAAATGCACATATGCATTTTCATCTTCCTGTTTTATAAGTATACCTATCTCTTTTTGTCTGATTACCCTTTCCTCGGACAGAGTAATATCTCTTGTTGCGTAAACAAATTCACTCATTTTAATCTGCTCCTCCATCAACAAACAAGGTATATGTTTCAACTTCTAATGCATCTGCAAGCCGTTGAATATTTTCAAGGGCTATGCTGCGTTTAAATCGCTCTATGTCGCTTATATATGTTCTGTGTAATCCTGATTTTTCTGCAAGTTTATCCTGTGATAAACCCATTTCCAATCGGCGTTTTTTTACATTAACTCCAAATACCTTTACAATATCCACTTTCTTAAACCTCCTTTTGAATTATACGGTTTTAGCATACAATAAGTCGACATACAATGAGTCACATTTAGTTTCTGCTATACCTTGCCCTTTTCATTGACATCAACTACCATCTTGCTGTATAATTTTTATATAACCCCTGTGTCCCTCCTGTTTTTCCTCGGACACAGATTATATAACATAAAGGAGGATAAACCTATGAACAAACTCAAATCTTTTCTCTCTTTGACCCTTGCTCTTGCAATGGTACTGGGAGGACTTTTTACCTTTGGTGCTGTTGAGTCCTCAGCCGCAAGCTACCCCAAAATTCCCGCACTGCCTATAAGCCGTGTGTATCAGCCCCATTATGACGAAAACGGCATTTGCTACTGGTCAAGTATGGCAACTGTACAAGGTTACTGCTTAGGCACCTACACCTACAAAGGTGTCACCACCAACTACCGTTTGGCAGGCACAGACTACAACTACCTTGACCGTGCAGATGCCATCACAAAAATGTTTAAGGATTCTGCTAACGGCTACGCCAACGACTACAACAACCTGACCAAATACTATCCTGTCAAGATGACCCGTGTCACTGACGGAATCGGCAAAAATGCCTCTACTTATCAGAAAATCTACAATCAGCTTGCACAGGGTAAGCCTGTTATTGTTTACACAGGCACTCACGCATCAGTTGTTATTGCCTACAATGGCTCAACCACAACACTTCAGCCCTCAGGCTTCACTGTGCTGGAGGTTAAGAAGGACAAAACCTCCTCAGGTATGTACTGGTGGGTCAATTCTGCAACCCATTACAACAACCACGCAAACAGCCCTATGATTGACTCTGCATCACTTTCTACAAACAAAAAGAACTATATGTGCTGTTATGTTAATCTGGAGTCCTGGATTTCCTACTGCGGTAACAAGCTTCAGGAGATATGCTATCCCACCAATGCCGTCAGCACCGACTGTACATTTAATTTCAACGCAAACGGCGGCACAGGCACTATGTCCTCCTTCAAAGCCTCTATGGGCAGTGCTGTCACTTTCCCTGAATGCACATTCACCTATGACGGCTACACCTGTGTGGGTTATACAGCATACCGCCGCTCTGACGGCAAATGGCACGCCGCAGGACAGGGCTGGAAAACTTTGCAGGAAATTCGCGACAACGGGCTTGAGCTTTCCGTTTATGAGGAAGGTCTCAACTTCACTATGAACGATTCCTGGACCAGAAACGGCGGTATTGCAGGGGATACCTTCACTCTCCATCCTGTCTGGAAGCCCACAGAGGTTACCCACGATTTCTACGCAAACTACTCAGGCACCAACTATATGGCTGCCATTGATGGCGGTACCTTCCATAACTACTATCAGAGCAGAGACCCCTCTGTTTATGACTTAAGTGTTGAAAACGGCAACACCCTTGTAATCACAGGTAAGTCAGCAGGCAAATCAGGTTCTGATATGCTCTTCAAAACCAACACCAACAAGAGCCCTTGCTACAACTACTGTGCAGGGGACAACAGACCTATGACCCTGACCTTCAGAGCAAAATCCTCTGTAGAGGGTGCAAAGATGTACTTCCGTTGGGGCTACACCACCGACACTCAGGTAATTACCCTTACCACCAAGTGGCAGGAATACACTATTGATATGTCAAAGCAGACCTATGACGGCGCACATATGCACCCCTACCTTGATAAAGCAGGTACTTTCTACTTCACAGACTTTGTGCTTGTAGACAAAGATGCCCCTGCACCCACAATGCCTGATTATCTTGAGATTACAGAAACCTGTACCTACACCGCAGGCAAAGCCTACGGCAAACTCCCCACACCCGAAAGACTTGGCTACATCTTCAAAGGCTGGTATACTCAGAAATCAGGCGGTACTAAAATAACCGAAACCTCCATTGTTCCCGATGCACACACAAACCTCTATGCACAGTGGGAACTGGACGAGGGACTCCTGATGGGTGATGCTGACCTTGACTTCACAGTTACCATCAAGGATGCAACAGCAATCCAGAAGTATCTGGCAAGCCTTGAGACCCTCTCAACAAGAGCAAAGCTTGCAGCAAATGTTATCACAGAAGACGACATAAACATCAAGGACGCAACCGCAATCCAGAAGTGGCTTGCAGGACTTGACGCAGGCACAGACTGCATCAACACCTTCATTTATTCTATGTAAATTTAATACACCACAAAAAACAGGGAGCGGAATGCAAAAACATTCCGCTCCCTTAATTTTATTTACGGGTTTAGTTTTTACTCTGCAAGCACAGGGACACCACCCTCATAGTAACCCTCTACGATAGTGCCTGTTTCTGTTACAAAGTAACTTGAGAGATAGGTGGTGTTTGACTCTAAGCTCTTTCTTAAATCAACTGCAAAATAGTTTACTCCGTTGATTTCTTCAACACCTCTGTACGTAAGGAAGCAGCCATCTTCGAAATCGTAGGCAGCCTCTACTACCTTTACTGCATTATCTTCTGTAACATCAATAGTAGGTTTTGTGTCGCTTATTACTGCAACTTCGCCTGAGATATATCCTTCTTTGATTTCGGAGCCGTCAAAAGCTACAAAGTATGAAGAAAGATATGTTGTGGTTGTTTCCACACTCTTTCTTAAATCAACTGCATAGTAGCTTTCGCCGTCAATCTCATACACCCCTCTGTACTGGTAGTAGAGGTCGTCTGAGGATAGTTCGTGGGAGTTTTTAACCAACTCAAGGGCATCATCTGCTGTAAAATCAGAACCTGCGATATCAGCCTGAGTTTCTGTTGCATGAACTGTCGTTGCTTCCGTGTTAACCGCTGTTGCGTTTGTATCAGGAGCAGTGGTGGTCTCATCTGTGTTTGCATTGTTTCCGCAAGCACAAAGAGCAAAAGCTAAACAAACTACAAGTGCGAGAGAAATAAACTTTATAATTTTCATTTTAATCTTCTCCTTAATTCTTTACATTCAGCCCTTTTTCTGACTGCGTTTATAATATATCACGATAATATTAAATATTCAATAACTATGCATAATTAATTCTTAAAAAAAGCAAAAAGCCTTGAAACATCAGAGTTTCAAGGCTTTTGGAGCTGATAAGCGGATTTGAACCGCTGACCTCATCCTTACCAAGGATGCGCTCTACCTACTGAGCTATATCAGCATATTCGGGTTTGCGTTTTTGCTACCCGACTATATTACCACAAAGTTTCTGCAATTTCAATATCTTTTTTCGAAAATTTTCTTTCTCTTTGAGATTATGCTGTTTCCGTAAAGCTCTCTCGTGAGGGGCAATTTAGTAAACTACAGGCTGTGTTTCCAACATATCCTGATTGCCTTCTGTAGGGTCAGGCTCCGCAGAGGTACTATAAACCTCCTGCTGTGTTTCAGGTACAGTTGTAGGCTCTGCTGTGGACTCAGGCTCTGTCTGATGCTCAACCTTTTGGGTCATCATTGCCACAATTTCTTCTCTTACATCCTCGTCCTCTACTAATGCAGGCTGCCAGTTGTTTTTATAGCCTGTGTACACATAGCAGGGAATCATACTTGCCTGTGTTCTGATTTCCCCGTCTTCCTCAAAAAGCTCTGCCTGAAAAATAATTGTCCTGTTCTCAGGATAATTGTTGGCAGAATAGCAGAAGTTGCCCAGTGAATACACAATGGGTACGCCGTTTACAACCTCCATAGGCTGAAGCACATGAGGGTGACTGCCGATAATCAAATCACATAGTCCCGACTGTGCCAGATATCTGCAGGCGTCAATCTTGTAGTTGTCAGGCTCGTGAACAGCCTCTGTACCTCCGTGAAAGAATATTATCTTATAATCACAGGCATCCTGCATTTCCTCCAGGATCGGCTCAATATACTGGAGGTTATAAGGTGCCCAAAGGTTACAGTACAGCACACCGATTTTTATGCCCTTTTCCTCAAAATAAAGAGGTGTGAGATTTTCACCCACATAAAGTCCCTGTGCCTGCAGTGCCTTCACTGTATCCGAGTAGCCCTCGTCACCGTAATCATTCACGTGGTTATTTACAACTCCTGCAACCTCAACAGAGCCAAGCTTTAAAATATCTGCATTCTTTGCAGGAGCAATAAACCAGAAAGCAGGACTATAATCCTTGTAAGTTTTTTCAAGATTTCTGTCAGAGAGCACTACCTCGCAGTTTGCAAAAGTCAAATCATCCTTTGAAAGCACATCATAAACTTTCTCAAAAAAGTAGCTGTGATCACGGGTTTCTGCTGTGTGAGTAAAATTACCCTCTGAAGATTTACCCGACTCGCTTCCCAAAATACAGTCGCCTATAAAAGAAAGAGTGAGAGGACCGCTGTCCTCAGGCGATGTTGTAGCTACCTGTGTTTCTTCTGTATAAGCTTCATCGCCGGTCGCAATATCTGCAGGAGCTGATTGAAGAGAAAAAGTCATTACAAGCACAAACGTAAGCAACAAAACTCCCGCTGCTGCCCAGAAGATAATTTTTGTATTTTTGTTCACAGCTACACCCTTCTTCACAAAATATAATACCTCTCCTATATACCACAAGAAAATACATTTTGCAACAACATAAAGGTTACAAATCCACGTACATTCCCTGTCATATTGCCTATCAACATTCCTCTTTTCCATCTGCTTACTGTATTCGTCTACAATTGACAATCTCCTATCCTTAGGGGTATAATGTAGAATGATAAAATATGGACTTATAGGTTTTTAAAAAAGCCCGACTTAAACGGAGGAAAGTGAAATGTATGATATGATAATCTCATGGTTGGCTTTACCCCTCGGATACATAATGCAGTTTACTCACGCACTTGTTTCCGACTACGGCCTTGCCATTTCTTTGTTCACCCTTATTACAAAGATAATCATTCTGCCTGTGGGCATCTGGGTGCACAAGAACTCCATCAAAATCGTAAAAATTCAGCCTGCCATCAACAGACTTAAGGCTAAGTACTACGGTGACGCTGAACGTATCGGTGAGGAACAGTCCAAAATGTACAAGGAGCAGAAATACAACCCCTTTGCAAGCCTTATTCCTCTTGCAATCCAGATTGTTCTGCTTCTGGGCGTTGTGGCAGTTATCTATCATCCTTTTTCCTATATATTCAAAACTCCCGACACTGTAATCGATCAGATTAACACAACTGCGGCTACAGTTATGGATATTGACCTTGAGGCAAACTCTGTTGAGATTGATGCAATGTATGCCATCAAGAACTACCCCGAGGCTTTTGCAGAGATTGCAAAAACCGAGGAGGGTGCACTAGCAATCAAAAACGCACAGGAGTTTGACCTTGACTTCTTCGGCTTTGACCTGTCTGCAACCCCTTCACAGACTGTAAGCTCCAATTGGATTTATGTGCTCGCACCCATTATTGCAGGTCTTTCCTCTTGGTTCTTGTGCTTTATCCAGAACAAAATCAACGTTCTTCAGGCAGAGCAGGGCAAGGGCAACAAGTGGGGCACAATGGCATTCTCCGTTGGTCTTTCACTGTACCTTGGCTTCTTCGTTCCTGCAGGTATCGCGCTGTACTGGGTAGTAAGTAACATTATCGCAGTGCTTCAGCTTCTGCTTCTCAATGCACTTATCTCTCCCAGAAAGTACGTTGACTATGAGGAGCTTGAGGCAAGCCGTGCGGAGCTTGCCGCTATTGAGGCACTTGACGGTGACAAGAAGAAGGGTCTTTTCAAAAAGGACGAAAATGCAAAGCGTGAGCGTGCAGACTACAAGCGATTCTTCTCTATTGCAAACAAGCACCTTGTTATCTACTCCGAAAAAAGCGGTTTCTATAAGTATTTTGAGAACATCATTAACGAGCTTCTGAAAAATACTAATATTACAATCCACTATGTAACCAACGACCCCAAGGACGCAATCTTTGAAAAGGCAGAGAGCAACGACCGCATCAAGGCTTACTATATCGGGCCTAAGAAAATCATCACCTTTATGATGAAGATGGATGCGGATATTGTCCTGATGACAACTCCTGATCTTGAAAAATACTACATAAAACGTTCCTATGTAAGAAAAGACATTGAATACATCTACACCTTCCACGGCCCCACAAGTACCACAATGTGCGTACGTGAGGGTGCATACGACCACTTTGATACAATCTTCTGCGTTGGCCCTCATCAGGTAGACGAACTGAGAGCTACCGAACAGGTTTACAACCTTCCTGAGAAAACCCTTGTTCCTGTAGGGTTCGGTGTTATTGACAACCTGTGCAAAATGTATGACGAAATGGAGAAGGTTGAGCACAGCAAAAAACAAATTCTCCTTGCCCCCTCTTGGCAGGAGGACAACATCCTTGAATACTGTCTTGACGAGCTTATGGAGGGACTACTTCACAAGGGCAACAAGGTAATCCTTAGACCCCACCCTGAGTACATCAAGCGTTTCCCTGCAAAAATGGATGCCATCATCAAAAAGTACGAAGGCTGTGACGGTGACGACTTTGTTATCGAAATGGACTTCTCCTCTAACCGCACAATCTGGGAGTCTGACCTGCTCATTACCGACTGGTCAGGTATTGCCTATGAATTCTCCTACGCAACCAAGAAGCCTTCAATGTTCATAAACACTCCTATGAAGGTACTTAATCCCAATTACAAAAAAATCCCCTATGTTCCTACAGAGATAAGTTGGAAGGATCAAGTAGGTATCTCCATAGATACAGACAAGCTTTCTACTGTTCCCGCTGTGGTTTCAGAGCTGCTTTCCAATCCTAAGAAATACGAAAAGCAGATTGACGAGGCATTACACCGCAACATCTTCAATGTAGGAGAAAGCGGTCTTGCCGGTGCTAAGTACATCTACTCACAGATTGTAAAACGTCAGCAGGAAGCTAAGAAAAAGTAAATCACTCAAAAAACAATCAAAACAATATCATTTGACTTTTTATATGCACTACACTATAATGTGTTTGTGTGAAAACAACAAGATGTTACAAATACAACGGAGGAATAAAAATGCAGATTATTACAGGATACATTGATGCAGCAAGTATGTCCATGGTGTTTGCCGCTGTTGCAGGCGTTGCAGTTACCATCGGTACAGTTGTAGCGGTTTACATCCGCCGTGCTAAAAAGAAAATCTCAGACAAGCTGGGTATTGACGAAAACCAGCACAAAGAAGTAGAGGCTGATGTTACAGGCTCTTTCGGTGAGGACCAGTAAGCCATACTTCCTTTGTTCATTTTCAGTTAAATAATCAAACCCTCTGTAAGGAAAGCTCACAGAGGGTTTATTCTGCCTCATAAACCGTAGTTTTTTGAGGAATTTTGTTCATTTTCCAAAGAAAAGTTTGAAAAATAAGCGGTGATATTATGATTACAAAAAAGCAGTTTGACGTACTGGTTTATCTTTCTGACAAACACGAGTCCCACCCTCAGCGTGAGATAGCTCTTGAAACAAAAATGTCTGTTGGTACAGTCAACAAATGCATTGCAGAGCTTACCGGTATGGGCTATATGAGTGACGGCTTAATCACCCCTGCAGGCATAGATGCTCTTGAACCCTACAGAGTAAAACGTGCTGTGTTCATTGCCGCAGGCTTCGGTTCCCGTATGGTGCCTGTAACACTCAACACCCCCAAGCCTCTTATCCGTGTTAACGGCAAGAGGATTATCACCACGCTTCTGGATGCTGTTGTAGCGGCAGGTATCACCGAAATTTACATTGTAAGGGGCTACCTTGCAGAGCAGTTTGATCAGCTTCTGTACGATTATCCTATGATTAAGTTCATAGAAAATCCACAGTACAACGAGGCAAATAATATTTCCTCGGCAGTCTGTGCAAGCTACCTCTTGAAGAATGCATACGTTCTTGAGGCAGACCTTTTCCTTTACAATCCCAAGCTCATCACCAAGTATCAGTACCACTCAAACTATCTTGGTGTTCCCGTAGAAAAAACCGATGACTGGTGCTTTGAAACCTTGGAGAGCGGTGTTATCAAAAAACTTCTGGTAGGCGGTGTGAACTGCCACCATATGTTCGGCATCTCCTACTGGGATGAGGCTGACGGTGCACGCCTTGTAGGCCACATCAAGCAGGTTTTCCAGGCTCCCGGCGGTAAGGAGAGATACTGGGACCAGGTTGCCCTTGAATATTTCAAGGACGAGTACAAGGTCCATGTAAGAGAATGCTCCTTTGACGACATCATCGAAATCGACACCTACAACGAACTCAAACAGCTTGACAAAACCTACGATGTATAATTAATTTTACATATATCAACAGCCTTTCCAATCTGTGGAGAGGCTGTTTTCTTTTGCTCTTATTCCATTGTAATATCAATGTCTATATATGTGTCGGCAGAGGAAATTCCTCCGTTTTCAATATCATCAGAAAAATCGGAAATCAACAAAACGGAACAACTTACGTCTATGGCATCATAATTTGCAAAATTTCTTTGAAATATTGCAAAATCAAAATAACGGTAGTATAATACATAAAACTCCTACAAGGAAGAAGGTATGATTATGAAAGCAGGAAAATCGAATACTCTTGTAAAAACCGTCCTCACAGCACTATTTGCTTCTTTGTGCTGTGTTGCAACAATGGTAATTCAGATTCCCACACCCACCGGAGGCTTCCTTAACTTAGGCGATGCTGTAGTTATACTATCCGCGTGGATGTTAGGCCCCGTATATGGAACACTTGCGGCGGGACTTGGCTCTATGCTTGCTGATATATTCGCAGGCTACGCTCAGTATGCCCCTGCAACCTTTATTATCAAGGCCCTGATGGCATTGTGTGTATGGTTTATACTTCATCTGTTCAGAAAAATCACAGATAAAAAACCGAATTTTGCTATTCTCTTTACAGCTTTAGGTGCAGTCCTTGCAGAAATTATTATGGTACTGGGCTACCTTTTATTTGAAGCAGTAATTCTCGGTTACGGTGCTGGAGCTTTTGCATCAGTCCTCGGTAACTCTATGCAGGGTGTGGCAGGAATTGTTGCAGGTACACTCCTCACAGAACTTCTCAGAAGAACAAAAATCAAAGAAAAGTTCCTGAAGTAATATCAAATCTACGATTACCGACCTTGTTTCCTCTCAAGGTCGGTATTTTTTTATTGAAAACCTACGGCGATTGTGGTACTATATATAATGTATAAATATTTGTTTTCACTTATTTGGAAAGGGTGATATGAGATGGCTCTTATTGCTAAGAAAATAAAAGGAACGGAGGATATACTTCCCCGTGACAGCTATAAATGGCAGTTTGTAGAAAAAATCCTCTCTGACGAGGCAAGGGTATACGGCTTCTCTGAAATCCGCACACCTGTTTTTGAGCAGACTGCTTTATTTCAGCGAGGTGTCGGAGAGGGTACAGACGTTGTTCAGAAGGAGATGTACACCTTTGAGACAAAAGGCGGTGAATCCCTGACCCTCCGTCCCGAGGGTACAGCTGGTGCCGCAAGAGCACTGCTTGAGCACGGCCTTTACAATGACGGTCTGCCTATCAAGGCACACTACTTCACCACCTGCTACCGCTACGAAAAGCCTCAGGCAGGACGTCAGCGTGAGTTTCATCAGTTCGGTATGGAGGTTTACGGTGCAAATGACCCCATTGCAGACGCAGAGCTTATCTGTGCCGCAAGCTCAATTTTTGAAAGACTACAGCTTCCTAACATCCGTCTGGAAATAAACTCTATCGGCTGTCCTGAGTGCAGAAAAAATTATCATCAGGCTCTCAAAGATTATTTTTCACAGTTTACTGATACTCTGTGCTCAACTTGTATGTCAAGACTTGAAAAGAACCCTATGAGAATTCTTGATTGCAAAAGCCCCGTATGTAAGGAAATTGCTAAGAATGCTCCCAAGATTACAGAATTCCTGTGTGAAAACTGTGACGATCACTTCCAAAAGGTTCAGCAATACCTGACTGCCGCAGAGATAGATTTTACTGTCAATCCCTCAATTGTTCGCGGACTTGACTACTACACCAACACCGTTTTCGAATTTATCTCTGACAGCATCGGCGCTCAGTCCACAGTTTGCGGCGGCGGAAGATACAACGGCCTCATTGAGGAACTGGGCGGAAGCCCCCTTCCCTCCTTAGGCTTTGCAATCGGTCTTGAGCGGTTGCTTATGGTAATGGAGGCTGAGGGTGTAGAAATTCCCACACCTGAGAAAGATATGCTCTACATTGCCGCTTTAGGTGACAAGGCTCAGGTGAAAGCCTTTGAGCTTGTAAGAGTTGTCCGAGAGACAGGACTAAAAGCACAGTTTGATATTGTTGGCAGGGGCTTAAAGGCTCAGATGAAATATGCAAACAAAATCGGTGCAAAGTTCTCCATGGTGCTTGGTGATAATGAGATTGAAAACGGAAAAGCTATCCTCAAGAATATGGAGTCGGGCGAGCAGACCGAGGTTTCAATCTCTGACGCACACGTTTTTATTGAGAACCTTCTTTCAGCAGACCTTGCATCTGATATTAACTAAGCAAAACAACCTTTTATAAGGAGGATATATTATGGCAGATTTTATGACAGGACTTAAAAGAAGCACATACTGCGGTGACCTGAGAGACTCAAACATCGGCGAGGAAGTTACTGTTTGCGGTTGGGTGCAGAAGCAGCGTGATTTAGGTCAGCTTGTTTTTGTAGACCTGAGAGACCGTACAGGTATTGTTCAGCTTGCTTTTGACGATACAACGGACAGAGAAATTTTTGAGAAAGCACAGACTCTCCGCAGTGAGTACGTAGTTTGTGCCAAGGGTACAGTTCGTGAGCGCAGCTCCAAAAACCCCGAAATTCCCACAGGCAACATTGAGATTGATGTGTGCGATTTAAGACTGCTCTCAAAGGCAGAGACTACTCCCTTTGAGATTATTGACGACCTTAACACTAACGAGGAATTAAGACTTCGCTACAGATATCTTGATTTAAGACGTAGACCCCTGCAGAAGAATATTATGATGAGAAGCGAAATCTGCAAGTCGGCACGTGACTATTTCTACGAAAACGGCTTTGTTGAAATTGAGACTCCCATGATGATGAAGTCTACTCCTGAGGGTGCACGTGATTACCTTATTCCCTCCAGAATTCACAAGGGCTCTTTCTATGCTCTGCCCCAGTCACCCCAGATTTACAAACAGCTTCTTATGCTTTCAGGCTTTGACCGCTACATTCAGCTTGCCAGATGCTTCCGTGACGAAGACCTGCGTGCTGACCGTCAGCCTGAGTTTACACAGATTGATATGGAGCTTTCCTTTGTTGATGTTGAGGATATCCTTGAGATTAACGAGGGACTTATGAAGAGAATCTTCAAGGACGTACTGGGCAAAGACCTCCAGACTCCCTTTGAGCGTATGAGCTACAAAGAGGCTATGGAGCGTTTCGGCTCTGACAAGCCTGACATCCGCTACGGTATGGAAATTCAGAACATCTCCGATATGGTTGCAAACTGCGGTTTCGGTGTGTTCACCTCTGCAATAGAGGCAGGCGGTTCTGTGCGTGCAATTGTTGCAAAGAATGCCGCTTCTACTTACACCCGTAAAGAGATAGACAAGCTCACCGAGTACGTCCGCGGTATCGGTGCAAAGGGTCTTGCCTTTGTAAGATGGGTTGATGATGCACCCTCTTGCTCCTTTGCAAAGTTTATGGCAGAGGGCGAGCTTGAAGCAATTCTTTCAAGACTCGGTGCAGAAAAGGGTGACGTTGTGCTTATCGTAGCAGATAAGGACTCCGTAACTCTGCCTGTTTTAGGAGCACTGAGAGGTATGGTTGCAAAGAGACTCCAGATTATCCCTGATGAATACAAATTCCTGTGGATTGTAGACTTCCCCTTCTTTGAAAAGGACGAGGAGAGTGGCGAGTGGGTTGCAATGCACCACCCCTTTACAATGCCCAAGGAAGAGTGTCTTGAGTACCTTGACACAGACCCCTCAAAGGTTATTGCAAAGGCTTACGACCTTACCCTCAACGGTGTTGAGCTTTCCTCAGGTTCAATCCGTATTTCCAACCCTGAGCTTCAGCAGAAGATGTTCAGAGCACTGAAGATGACAGACGAGGAGATTGCTCTCAAGTTTGGCTTCCTTGTAGACGCTTACAAGTACGGTGCTCCTCCTCACGGCGGAATGGGTATCGGTCTTGACCGTATCACAATGATTCTCTGCGGTGCAGAGTCCCTCCGTGATGTTACCGCCTTCCCCAAAGTGCAGAACGCTTCTGAGCTTATGTCTCAGTGTCCTGCTCCTGTTGACAAGGAGAGCCTTGATGTTCTGGGTCTTGCAATTGTCAAAGAGGCTGAGGAAGAATAAAAGACCTACTACACCCCGAGCACGCTTTTCTGTTCGGGGTTTCTTGTAATAAATCCGAACTCAAGGAGTGATATTTATGAAGCTGTCAGAGCTTTTTGCAAAGGATAAACCTACCCTTTCTTTCGAGGTGTTTCCTCCAAAAACAAATGACCTTTACGAGAAGGTTGAGGAAGCCGCTCACTCTATTGCCGCACTTAAACCTGATTATATGAGTGTTACATACGGTGCAGGCGGAGGCACAAGCCAGTACACTGTGTCTATTGCAGAAAATATAGAGAAACAATACAATGTCCCCACTCTTTCACATCTTACCTGTGTTTCTTCTACAAAAGAAGCAGTACGCTCTCAGCTTGAAAAGCTCAGAAGTGCAGGTATTGAAAACATCTTAGCCCTGAGGGGAGATATTCCTAAAGAAGGCAGACTTGCAAACGATTACCACTACGCCTGCGAACTTATACGTGATATTGTTGAATCAGGGGATTTTTGCATAGGCGGTGCCTGTTACCCTGAGGGTCACCTTGAAAGCGAAAGCCTTGAAGACGATATTGTAAACATCGGTAAAAAGGTGGAGGCAGGATGTTCCTTCCTGACAACACAGATGTTTTTCAACAACGATATTCTTTACTCCTATATAGACAAGCTCCGCAAAAAGGGCATTTTTGTCCCCATAGTGGCAGGTATTATGCCCATTACCAATGCAAAGCAGATTTACCGCTCCTGCGAGCTTTCGGGCACAGTGCTCCCAAAACGCTTTATACGTATTGCCGAGCGTTACGGAGACAATCCAGATGCTATGAAACAAGCAGGCATTGCCTATGCTACAGAGCAAATTATAGATTTGTATGCATCAGGTGTTAAAAATGTTCACGTATACTCTATGAACAAGCCTGATGTAGCAGAAAAAATTCAGGCAAATCTTTCAGAAATTATTAAGGGGTAAACCATGACACCTCAGCTTAATGTAGTATCCTTGGAAGCAGAAAACCTCTGTGTACCCATAAAGGACATTATCCGCTACTCAGGCTGCAGACAGAGTGAGGATGAAAAGCTCTGCGGTCTGTGCCGTGAAGCTTTGGATGAGTTGTGCGGATATATTACTCCAAAAGCAGTTTTTGCAGAAGTTCCTGTAAAATTTTCAGGAAACACTGCCGACTTCGGCTTTTGTAAATATGAAAGCAAATCCCTCAAAACTTTTTTAGGGGGAGATTGCACCACCTATATTTTCTGTGCAACCGTAGGACTTGGTGCAGACAGGCTTATTGCAAGGTATTCACCTATAAGCCCCAGCCGTGCAGTAATAACCGACGGCTGTGCCACTGCCGCCATTGAAGCTTTCTGCGACTATATATGCAGGGATATTTTCCTCACAAGTGAGCAGGCAAGGTTTTCTCCCGGATACGGAGATTTACCCCTTGAAATGCAGAAGGATATTCTTACGTATCTTAATGCAAGTCTTAATATAGGCCTTTCAATGACCGACTCCTACCTTTTAACTCCCACCAAATCCGTCACCGCAATTGTTAAATCCCCCTGTCAGTCACAGACTGACATCCCCCTTTAGGCAAGGGGGCCTTCAAAAAAAGGACTGATAAATATGAACATTCGTGAAAAGCTTAAGAGTTCCCTTGTGTTTTTTGACGGCGCCATGGGCACCGAGCTTCAAAAAAGAAACTTAAAAACAGGAGAACTTCCTGAACGTCTTAATATAACAAATCCTGAAACAATAGAGGAAATCCACCTATCCTATCTTGACGCTGGCTGTGATGTAATATCCACCAACACCTTCGGTGCAAATCCTCTGAAGTTTTCAGCGGAGGAATTAGAGTCTGTTGTATCCGCCGCCTTTGACTGTGCTGAAAGTGCAGTTAAGAAATCAGGCGGTAAAAAACGCTACATTGCTCTGGATATAGGCCCTTTGGGTAAAATCCTCAAACCCTTTGGCGATTTGCCCTTTGAGGATGCAGTAGAACACTTTGCTCAAGTAATCCGCCTTGGCAAAGACAAAGCTGACCTTATCCTCATAGAAACCATGAACGATGCCTATGAAACCAAGGCGGCAGTCCTTGCGGCTAAAGAAAACTCCGACTTACCTGTGTTTGTCACCAATGTTTACGATGAAAAAGAAAAGCTCATGACAGGTGCTGATGCTGTATCTATGATTGCACTGCTTGAGGGACTTTCTGTTGATGCTCTGGGTATGAACTGCTCCTTAGGCCCTCATAAGATGAACGAAATACTTGAGACCTTTGCACAGTACAGCTCAACTCCTCTGATGATAAGCCCCAATGCAGGACTGCCCAGAAGTGAAAACGGCAGGGTAGTTTATGATGTACAGCCTTCAGAGTTTGCAAAGGAAATGGTGCGTTCTGCACAAATTGGTGCCCGTATCATCGGCGGTTGCTGCGGAACTTCTCCCGAATATATAAGGGCAGTTGTCTCTGCTCTTGAAGAAAACGCTCCCAAAGAAATCACAAAGAAAAACCACTGTCTTGTGTCTTCTTACACCCATGCTGTGGAGCTTGGGTGTACCCCTGTTGTAATCGGAGAGCGTATTAATCCTACCGGCAAAAAGAAAGTAAAGGAAGCCCTGAGAGAAGGCGACCTTGCCTTTATACTTCGTGAGGGAGTAGCACAGCAACAGGCAGGAGCACAAATTCTGGACGTAAACTGCGGACTGCCTGAGATTAACGAAGCACAGGTTATGAAGCAGGTTATCGAGTCTTTACAGAGTGTAAGCGACACACCTTTGCAGATTGATACCTCCGACCCTGTTGCTTTGGAAAATGCTCTGAGAATTTACAACGGCAAACCCATGATAAACTCCGTAAACGGAAAGCAGGAGTCTATGGAAGCCGTGTTCCCCTTAGCAAAAAAATACGGCGGTGTTATAGTTGCCCTTACTCTTGATGAAAAGGGTATTCCCGAAACAGCCGAAGGCAGGGTTGAAATTGCAAAAAGAATAATTGAAACTGCCGAGAGCTTTGGAATTGACAGAAAAAATATAATTGTAGATACCCTGACTATGGCAATCAGTGCCGACAGAAATGCCGCCAAGGTCACCCTTGAGGCAATTAAAAGCATCTCTGCTCTGGGAGTAAAGACAACTCTCGGTGTCAGCAATGTTTCCTTCGGTCTGCCTCACAGGGATTTTGTAAATGCAGAGTTCTTCTCCCTGGCTCTCAGCTGCGGACTTTCCTCTGCAATTATGAATCCTCACTCAGAGCGAATGATGTCAGCTGTCAGCAACTTTAAAGGCTGTGAACAAAATGCTGTGCAGACTGAAATTGATGAGTTTGCAGAAAGAATAATTCCTCAGGTTTTGTCTATGGAAGATGTGCAGGAGGCTATGCCTAAGGTTTCCGGCAGTCTTGACCTGAAAAGTGCAATTATATCAGGACTTCGCGATGAAAGTGCCTCACTCACACAAGAGCTTCTTAAAACTGTTGCACCTCTTTCTGTTGTAAACGAGCACATTATCCCTGCTCTTGATGCAGTAGGAGCCGGCTTTGAATCAGGCAAAGTTTATCTGCCTCAGCTTCTTATGAGTGCAGAGGCGGCACAGTTAGCCGCAAGCTATGTAAAGGAAGCTCTTGCCTCTCAGGGTGAGTCCTCAGAAAAAGGTGAGAAGGTAATAGTTGCCACCGTCAAGGGAGATATCCACGATATCGGCAAAAACATAGTAAAAATCCTTCTGGAAAATTACGGCTACAGGGTAATTGACTTAGGCAAAGATGTACCTGAGGAGCTTATCCTTGAGACTGTTAGAAAAGAGCAAGTCACCCTTGTTGCACTTTCTGCTCTAATGACCACTACCGTCCCCTCAATGGAGCGTACAATCAAGCTGTTGAGGCAGGAGTGTCCTTTTGCTAAGGTTACCGTAGGCGGTGCAGTGCTCAGTCAGGAGTATGCTGATATGATAGGTGCTGACTACTACTCAAAGGATGCAATGGGTGCTGTAAGAGTTGCAGAAAAACACTTCAGCGCCTTGAAAAAGGATTGATATTATGCGGCTTTTTGTAGCTGTTAATTTTGACAAAGACACAGTAGAGCACCTTTATAAAGGTGCAGAATTTCTGAGAAAAAACAGTATAAGTGCTAATATTTCACGCAAAGAAAACCTGCACCTGACCTTGGCTTTCATCGGTGAGGTTCCTTCTGCAAAGCAAGCAATCAACGCTTTACATGAAGTAAAAGTTCCTCCTTTTACTCTTATTCTTGAGGGATACGGAGAATTCTCAAAAGGCAGTATCTGTTTTGCAAAAACTAAAAGCTGTCCGCAACTTCTAAACCTTGCAAATGAAGTCAAAGGAAATCTACTCGCAAAAGGAGTAAGCTTTGACCCCAAACCTTTTAAATCCCACATTACACTGGCAAGGCAGTTTGAGCCTTTGCCTCAGTTTAATAAAACCGCCATAAATCAGGTGCTGAGTGAAAGAGCGGTGCAAATAAATCAAATCTCTCTTATGCGTTCAGACCGTATAAACGGCAGACTTACCTATACTGAGCTTTACAAAAAGACTCTTGAATAAGCAAACACCGTTGAGTATTTTTACTCAACGGTGTTTTTACTTTCTTTTAGCTCAAACCAGAAGGTACTGCCCTCTCCAAGTCTGCTTTTTACTCCAAAACTTGCCTTATGAAGCAAAAGTACATTCTTTACAATGGAAAGTCCCAGTCCGGAGCCGATAACCGCACTGCGGTGCTCCTTGTCCACACGGTAATATCTGTCCCAGATATACTTCATATCCTCCTGACTTATTCCTTTTCCGTGGTCCTCAACCTCAATTCTGACTTTGCCGTTGTTTTTAGTCTGACGGACAATAACCGTCTTGTCCTCTCCTGAGTAGTTGATGGCATTATTAATCAGGTTATATACAACCTGTGTAAGTCTCAGTTCGTCACCTTCTACAATTACATCGCAGTCGCTTTCAAACCTTAGGTCGTATCCCTCCTGAGAAATAAGCTTTGCATAACGGGTGAATATCCTCCTGATGCAGTCTGTCAGACAGAACCGCTCCATACTGAGAGGCAGAGTCTGGGCCTGAAGCTTAGAAAGGTCAAGCAAATCCGTCACAAGCTCAGAAAGCCGCCTGCTTTCATCAATAACCACCTGCAAATTTTCGGGTGTGTTCTCACCGGGGATATCACGCATTACTTCTGCGTAACCGCTTATCATGGTAAGGGGTGTGCGTAAATCGTGAGATATGTTTGCAATGAGCTCACGTCTTAATTTATCTACAGTAGAAAGCTCCGCCGCCGCTATGTTAAGAGTTTCGCTGAGCTCGCAAATCTCCTTACAGCCGTCTGCTTCAAAAGTCACATCGTAGTTTTGCCGTGCAAGCTCCTTTGCTCCTTCGTTAGTCTTTGAAATAGGCTTTGAAATCCTTGAGGAAACAGCAATTGCAAAAACAACTGCAAATCCAACAAGTAAAAATGTAATAATCAGAAGCTGTATTCTCAGTGTCTCAACTGTACTGGTAACAGGGGTCATTCTTGTTTTCAGCACAACCAGATATTCTGAGCCCTCCGTATTTACTATCTGTGCACATACAAGAATCTTTGAGGCTTCCTTGTCCATTTTAGGAGGATCTCCGTCAAGAACAAATGCAGGTGGTGCATACCCCTCGGTTTCTAGAGTCATTTTACCGCCTGCTGAGAGAGCCTGATTGTAGTATGTATACGCTTGGTGCGGAAAAATATCAATACCTATATCTCCATCCGATTTGCTTCTATAAAGGTTAGTAAAGAAATCTGTTGAGGTGTCATAAACCGCCACAGACATTCCGTTGCCTGTATGTATACTTTCTATCAGATTTTTTATCTCCGGATCCTCTAAGTTTTCGCTGATATAATCTGTATTGCTTTCAATCTGAGAGGTTTTAATCATTCTGTAAAAGTCATCAAGGAACACAACCTGAAACAACCACAGAAAAACCAGCAACAAAAAAGCAAAAAGCAGAAAAAAGCCAATAAGTTTCACCTTAAGTGGAAGCCTTGCGGAGCCCTTTCTGCCCTTGTTCTGTCCTATTGTTTTTGTGGCTGTTGCTTCTTTATTCTGCTTCAAAACGGTAGCCAACTCCTCTCAGTGTAACAATAAGGGTGCTGTATCGCTGAAGGCTTTTTCTCAGAAGCTTAATGTGAGTATCAAGGGTACGGTCATCACCAAAAAAATCATACCCCCATACCTTGCTGATGAGTTTTTCTCTTGTCAGTGCTATACCCTTATTCTTGACCATATAGAAAAACAGGTCGTATTCCTTGGGGGTCATCTCCACACGCTCTCCGTCTATAGTTACAATTCGTCCGCTGAAATCCACACAAAGTCCCTCGTAGGTGAAAATATCCTTTTCCTGTGCACTTCCCTTTGAGCGTTTGATAACAGCAGAAACTCTCATCATAAGCTCTTTAGGAGAAAAGGGCTTCACCACATAGTCGTCTATGCCCAGCTCAAAGCCGTGAATTCTGTCATATTCCTCGCCCCTGGCAGAGAGTATTATAATTGGAGTTGTGCTGTGCTTTCTTATCTCTCTGCAGGCAGAAAAGCCGTCAAGCTCCGGCATCATAACATCCATAATTATCAGATCAAATTCCTCTTTTGCCGCCTTTTCTATGGCGTCCATACCGTCTTTTGCTTCAACACAAGAGTGTCCCTCAAATTCTGCGTATTTTTTTATAATTTCTCTTATTCTGAATTCGTCATCAACTATAAGGAGTTTTGCCATACTGCACCTCCGCACATCCTTAGGATTATTAATCTGTGTTTTTCTGATTATAAGATAACCTGTCAATGTGACAGCTTTGTGTACTAATAAAAACAAATTGTAAAAAATTAAACATCACAAACCGAGAGTAAGGCACATCTTGTCTGTTCCCATCTTGCAAGGTTATAAAAGTCACTGCAACACTCAGAAAAAGATGCATTTTCTTTCTTTATAAGCTCAACGCACACTGCAGGCTTTCTGAATTTATACCTAAACCAGTTTTCAAATCCACCTGAATAGTCACACTTTTCCTTTGTGGGAGTACAAAGAGCAAAACCGCAAGCTTCACTTAACCTCTCTGCAACCGCTCTGTCCTTTTCGATTTCGCCGTTGCCTTTGTCCTGCCAGTAAAGGCAGTCCCCCCTTGAATGAAAGGACAGCATTTTTTCGTAATCATACTTTTCGCAAAGGCACATCAGAAATTTTGTCTCAGCCTCACTGCCTGCACTGCTTCCACCTTGACGATACTCAGGGACAGACTGCCACTCAAAGGGAAAGTTTGCATTTATATTTACATTGTTCGCATTATTTTTATATAAATAAGAACTGAAATCTTTAATCTGCACCGAGGGATTAGTCCTGCCCAGAGCAATCTCTACAGAATCAGGGTTTGCCATAGGAACTATGTGAAAGGTAAAATCCTCAAGTAATTTCCTTATATCAAAGCCGCAATATTTCTCATCTCTGAAAAAAGCCTCAGCATATTCCTCAAGGCACAGGAGGATATACCCTGTGCTCACATATTCTCTGCCGTGTATTGCAGATACTCCGAGAATTTTTCTTTTGCCACACCCTAAACTCAACACAGAAACACACCTGCCCTGAGTGCTCCGAGCAATACAGACTTTACTTATTAAACCCTTGTATTTTTCCTCAAGCCTTTTTACGGCGTAACACATTCTGCCGTAGGTATAAGGATAAACAGGGTTAATAAATTTTCCCCTCACAAAACCATCTCCGTATAAGTATTAATACAGAGTATGAGTGAGTTTTCTCAAAAATCACAAAAACATATCAGCTAAGAGATGCAATGTGATTTTCAACGCACTGTGCCGCAATATATACAAGCTCTGCACAGGGACGCTTTTTGTAGTATTCCTGAGTACGTGCCTCCGGTGTAGGCACAGACATCTTCTCATCAAGAGAGAGAAGCTCACGGCAGATTATACTGCCTGTTTCTTCTTCAAAATCAGCAAGCACCTTTCTGACTTCTTCATAGAGATGTTTTTTAGCCTCGACCTGCTGTGCATCGCTGTAGCCGTGAATAAGAGACAGCACCATAACCGCACCGCTTACTGCTCCGCAGACCTCACGGCGGCGGGCAAAGCCTCCCCCAAAGCCCGAAGAAAGCACAAGTCCTGTTTCTTTGCTTATTCCGAAATCCTCACAGAATGCACCGAAAACCGATTGTGAACAGTTATATCCCTCTAAAAAAAGCTCCTTTGCAACCTCTGCTTTTGTTTTCATAATATCGCCTCGTTTAATAAATTTCTTATTATTTTATATCATAAAAGCAGAGTTTTTACAAGTAAAGAGGACAATTACTCTTTACTTATATCTTTATTTGCAGGAGAAAATATAACATGTCCATCCTTGTTATACTGTGACCCGTGGCAGGGACACTCCAGTGTACCCTCGTCCTTGTTTTCCTTTAGTCTGCAGCCAAGGTGAGTGCAGCGTCTTTCTTTACGGCTGAAAAGCCCCTCGGTAAGACCTTTTACAGAATATCCAACATCAACTGCAAAAGACGGAAGTGCCGCCCTGAGCTTTACTCGGCTTGGAGTATACAGTTTTTCATAGTCGTTCTTCTTACCGCAAATAAGGTCAGGGATGAGCTCGCTTGCTACAGCAGACATACTCATTCCCCATTTGTTAAATCCTGTTGCCACAAACATTCTGGGAGCAAAACTGCTGTATTTTCCTATAAAAGGCAGGCAATCGTGAGTCATTGCATCCTGATTTGACCATTCATATACTATCTCTCCCTTAGGGTAACAGTCCTCAGCAAACTCTCTGAGTCTGCACAAGCAACCGCCTTTTCTGTTTTCTCCTGTGCGGTGGCTTTCCCCGCCTACTATAACTCCCTGAGAGAAGTTTCTGAAGCTTTTATCATCGTCAACACCTAAATAAAATCCGTCAAGTCTTTGTTCTGTTTTTACTCCAACACAGTAGGACCGTTCCTGATGCTGACGCATAAAATAAAGTCCGGGCAGATTGATTATGGGATAGTGGGTAGTATTGATTATATAATGAGTCCTGACCTCTCCCAGCATAGTTGTAACCTTGCCGTCCTCTACGTCAATAACAGGAGTGTTTTCGTAAATCTGCAAATTTCTAGACAGTGCTTTTGCAAATTTCAAAGGATGAAACTGTGCCTGATTTTCTAACCTTAACGCTCCTTTTACCTGAAAGGGCAAGGTTGTTTCCTTTGTATACCTATAAATTGCTCCTACTTTATCCGATGCATCTGCCTCTTTCTCAATATCATAAGCAGAATTTTTGCCGTAAATATAAGCAGGGAGTCGCAAAAATTCACAATCAACTCTAAGCTCCTGAGCTAACTTTTCGTATTTCTCAATTGCCCTTGTGTTACTTTCAAAATAAAGCTTTGCCGCCGTCAGACCATGTTTTTGAATAAGCTTATCATATATAAGTCCGTGCTGGGCGGTAATTTTTGCAGTTGTCTTTGCGGTTGCTCCTGATGAGACTCTGCCTGCTTCAAGAACTATTACGCCAAAGCCTCTTTTCTGAAGCTCATATGCCGTAAGCAATCCTGCCATACCTGCACCTATAACCGTGCAGTCTGCTACCTGTGTTCCGTAAAGTCTGTCTCTTTTTTCAAATTCAATATTCTCCCAAAGCGTTGACAAAACTATCACCTCAGGGATATTTTTGCCAATTTTGTCACGAAATAATCAGCAAGCTTATTGTCAGCAAAAAAACATTATGCTATAATTATTATGTATTTTTGTGTTTTGAGGTGATACTCTTGGCATTTGAGCAGAGTAAAATTAGAAATTTCAGCATTATCGCTCATATTGACCACGGTAAGTCTACACTGGCTGACCGTATTCTTGAAGAGACAAGCTCTGTTACAGAGCGTCAGATGCAGGACCAGATTTTGGACGATATGGAGCTTGAAAAAGAGCGAGGCATTACCATCAAGGCTCGTGCCGTAACTCTTAAATACAAGGCAGATGACGGTGAAGATTATATCTTCAATCTTATCGACACCCCGGGTCACGTTGACTTTAACTACGAGGTATCCCGTTCACTGGCTGCCTGCGAGGGAGCAGTGCTGGTTGTTGATGCTACTCAGGGCATTGAGGCTCAGACCCTTGCAAATACCTATCTTGCAGTTGACTCAGGGCTTGAGATTGTTCCCGTTGTAAATAAAATTGACCTTATCAGTGCAGACCCTGCAAGAATCAAGAACGAGATTGAGGACATCATCGGTATTCCTGCTCAGGATGCACCGGAGATTTCTGCTAAAAACGGCATCAACATTCACTCTGTTATGGAGAGGATTGTTCAGGACGTACCTGCCCCTGAGGGAGATATTAACGCACCTCTGCGAGCTATGATTTTTGACAGTGTATACGACAGCTACAAAGGCGTTATTATTTACGTAAGAGTCAAAGAAGGCAAGATAAGCGTAGGCGATGAATTTAAGCTTATGCAGACAGGCTCTACCTTCAATGTTGTAGAGCTTGGTACCATGGGTGCAGTTTCTCTTGTCCCTAAGGATACTCTTTATGCAGGTGAGGTAGGATACATCACAGCATCTATCAAAACTTTGGGAGATGCAAAGGTTGGTGACACTGTTACACTTACTGAAAATCCTGCAGAGAACCCTCTCCCCGGTTACCGTGAGATTCAGTCCATGGTTTACTGCGGTGTTTACCCTGCAGACGGTGCCCGCTACGGAGACTTGAGAGATGCACTTGAAAAGCTGAAACTCAACGATGCTTCCCTTACCTATGAAGCAGAAACCTCAGTAGCTTTGGGCTTTGGCTTCCGTTGCGGATTTTTAGGACTTCTCCACATGGAGATTATTCAAGAAAGACTTGAACGTGAGTTCAACCTTGACCTTATTACCACCGCACCCTCTGTTAGCTACCGCATAACTCTCACTGACGGCACAGTGCAGATGATTGACAACCCCACAAACTACCCCGACCCTGCACACATTGCCTCTGCAGAGGAGCCTTTTACAAATGCTCACATCTACGCTCCCTCCGACTATGTAGGCAACATTATGGAGCTTTGTCAGGAGCGTAGAGGCGTATTCATCGGAATGACATACATTGACTCAGACCGAGTTGATATTCACTACGAGCTCCCCTTGGCAGAAATCGTTTATGACTTCTTTGATACTCTTAAGTCAAGAACCAGGGGCTACGCCTCTTTTGACTATGAGCTTAAGGAATACCGCCAGAGCCAGCTTGTAAAGCTTGACATTATGCTCAACGGCGATATCGTGGATGCACTTTCATTTATTATCCACGCAGAAAAAGCCTACCCCAGAGCAAGAAAAATGGCAGAAAAGCTCAAAGAGAAAATCCCCAGACAGCTCTTTGAGGTACCCATTCAGGCTTGTATCGGCGGTAAGATTATCGCACGAGAAACCGTCAAGGCAATGAGAAAAGACGTTCTTGCCAAGTGCTACGGCGGTGACATCACCCGTAAAAAGAAGCTCCTTGAAAAGCAGAAAGAGGGCAAAAAGCGTATGCGTCAGCTGGGTACAGTTGAGGTACCTCAGGAAGCATTCATGGCAGTTCTTAAGCTGGATACAGATTAATTTGTTCGGAGGGTGTTATTATGAAACCCTTTTTGGTAGTAGACAGAACCTATGACGATAACAACCGATTTCCAAATGGCGTAGATTTTAATGTTTTAGATGTAAACAAAGAAACTTACGATGAATACATGTCTCTTATAAAGGAAAGAGACATGCTTGAAAAGAAATTCAGCACCCCGAAAATTCTGTCGTACTTCCCTGTTTTCTGCCTTATGCTCTCAGTCTGCACAGGTATGTTTATTGTTCCTTACTTTTTTAATCCTGCAGAAATAAATACAAATAATGCCTTTAGAATTCTGATTGCATTTGTACTGTTTATATCTGGAGTAGCAGGATATTTTATTACAAAAAAAGTTATCACCAATAAACAAAATAGTTTCTTTGAAAGCAAAGAATATAAAGAAGCTAAAGAAAAATGGGACAAGCATTTTGTAAAAGTCCGAAAAGAGTTGCAAATCTCAGATAATTACATAATGGCAGATATATTATTTTTCCATTACAAAATAGCAGACGGACAGATTCAACCTGTTTCAAAAAGCAAAAAGAAAACCCCTTACGAAAATCCAGCTTACCTTTTCTATGTTGAGGATAGTATTTTTTATGTTTCCTCCGCTTTTGATAAATTTGCAATTAATCTTGACTCTTTCACAGCCATTAAGAAAATCAACGAGTTTATCAAGTTACCTCAATGGAACAAACCTGAATCTATAAACCATAAAAAATATGCACCATATCGCCTCACAGTAGTAGACAATGAATTGCTCATAGATACTTACTACATTCTTGAGTTTACTCATAACGAAGAACTCTGGGGATTGTATTTTCCTTGTTACGAACTTCCTGTTTTTGAAAATCTGACAGGACTAAAAGCAGAAAACTAACTGACAACAAAAAACCACCGCAACGTTGCGGTGGTTTTCTTTGTTTTGTAGTTTATTTATTTCTTCTTTTTTCTGAACACAAGAAGTTTGCTGAGTATGTAGTTGAGAATAACTACAATCACACTTATGAGAATTTTTGCAAGCATACCCTCAATTCCGAAGATAGACTGGTCAAGACCTATAAGCATAAGCAGTGGTACGCCAAACCATTCAAGCACACCTGTGAGAAGTCGTGAGCCTACAAAAGAACCCAGTTCTTTTGCAAGTACACAGCCTTTCCAGCTTTTGCTCTCAAATACCCACAGCTTGTTGGTAACGAATGCAAAAAGCACTGCAACAATCCAAGAGAGCACATTTGAAACAGAGGAAAGTACAATTGCATCTTTAATGAAAACGCCAAGAAAAATTTCAAAAAGTGCATAGCTTCCCCAGCTTACAACGGTGGTCAGCACTCCGAAAATAAGGTACATTATTATTTCCTTGTATTTAAGGAATAGTTCTTTTATCTTTGCCATATTATCTGTCTGCCTTTTCAATGTTCTTAAGCTTTGCAATGTAGATGGGACGCCCCTTAACCTCCATATAGGTTCTGCCTATATATTCGCCTAAGATTCCCATGGAAATCTCCAGTATTCCCCCAACTGCCATAATTGCACACAGCATAGGCACAAAAACACCTACGCTTGCAAATATTGCCATGAAAATCATTGCAACACCTAAGCCAAAAGCTGCAACCAACATCAGTATGCCGATGATAATAAGCCATCTCAGAGGAGACACAGAGAAGCATACAATACCGTCAATAGCATAGCGGAAAAGACCCCAGAAATTCCAGCTGGAGGTACCGATGGTACGCTCTACATTTTCATAAGGAATCCACTTGGTGTCAAAGCCTACCCAGCAGAAAATACCCTTGGAAAATCTCTGCACCTCAGAAAGAGAGAGGATTGAGTCAATCATCTGACGGGACATAACACGGTAGTCAACTGCACCTTTGGGCATTTTTACATCTGTCATTGAGTTTTGCAGATTGAAGAAAAGATTTGAGAAAGCTGTACGCAGAAAACCGTCTTTTCGCTCTTTTTCTTCTCTGTAAAGTGCACAGCAGTCGTGGCCCTTCTCAATCTCAGCAAGCATCTGAGGGAACATCTTGGGTGGATGCTGCAAATCTGCGTCCATTACAATTACATAATCTGCTGTTGTATGCTCAAGTCCTGCATACATTGCAGACTCTTTGCCGAAATTCCTTGAAAAAGAAATGTATTTTACATTAGAAAACTGTTCTGCCAGCTTCATCATAACAAGCAGAGTCTTGTCACGGCTTCCGTCATTTACAAGAATATAACGGAAACTGTACTGGGGCAGTGTGGCAATAACCTCGTTTGTAACACGGACAAACTCAGGCAGTACCTCCTCCTCATTAAAACAAGGTACAACTATATCTACGGTTTTCATATTTTTCACCTCATAAAACCTGATATTTTAAAATTTCTTTGAAATTTGCACTCTTTTATAAAAAATTATAAATATACAAATACATTATAACATGCCATAATTTAAAAGTCTACACTGTCAAACAAAGTAGTAAAATTAATTTCTGATATTTTTATGAAAACGGTTTACCTTATGATTAATAAATGGTATAATTAAACTGTATATGTATGAGTTGGAAGTGCTTATGTTTTTTCAAATCATTTGATGCATATTTTATTTCTTTGATTGGGAGGAATTATAAATGGTTAAAACAGCCAAAACCCCCAAGGCAGAAAAGCTTAAAGGTGAAAACAGTGCAAGATTTTATAACAAAGTCATTTTTATTGCAATTGCTTTTCTTGTTCCTTTCACTATCATGACAATTGCTTTTGCAGCTTACAAGATAGCACCTTTTGGAATTTTTGCTACTATGGTGGAATCTATCGCTTATCAATTAGGTCAGGCTTTTCCCACTTTAGGAATTGACGTTGTTCCTAATATAGCAAAGCCCTGGGGTGACAAGCAGATGCTTGTTGTTGACCTGTGGCATCAGTACTATCCTTTCCTTGTGGATTTACAGGACAAGCTCCAGTCAGGCGGTTCTCTGTTCTGGACTTGGAGTGTGGGTATGGGCTCAAACTTCATAGCTATGATGTCCTACTACCTGTTAAGCCCCCTGAACTTTCTTTCTGTATTTATTCCTGAGGATGCTTTGGTAGGCTACCTTGCAGTAGCAACCGTAATCAAAATTTCTTGTGCCGGTATGTTTACTGCCATCAGTATGCAGATTATCTTCAAAAGAAACGACCTTTCTCTCGTTTTCTTTTCGGTACTGTTTGCCCTTTGTTCCTTTAATATGGGCTACTACTGGTGTACAATCTGGCTTGACTCGGTAGCTATGCTTCCTCTTGTGGTTGCAGGTACAGTGTCTCTTCTCCGTGACGGCAAATTCAAGCTTTTCATAATTTCTCTGTCTCTTGCGGTAGTGTTTAACTACTACATCGGTCTGTTTATTTGCGTAGCGGTACTGTTTACTGCTATCGGTTACACTGTGTCCTGTTGGAATAGCTTCTCAAAATCCTTGAAAGATTTACTGAGAACTTTGGTATGCTCTGTTACAGCACTTCTTGCAACTGCTCCTATAACCGTTCCTGCTTACCTTGCTCTGCAGAACTGCTATAAGTCTGCAAGCACCTTCCCAACACGCTTTGACATAAACATCGGAACTGATGACGCAGAGGGCGTACTTGAAGCATTACACCTTGTTTTCTCTAACGTGCTTTCCTTTATAGAGCCTACAAGCAAAGAAGGACTGCCAAATGTTGCCTGCGGACTTTTGTGTATAGCACTTTTAGGTATATTCTTCTGTGCAAGAAAGATTAAGCTGGGAGAAAAGCTTTTCTGTCTTATCTCACTGCTGTTTATGGTTGCAAGCTTTATCTTCCGCCACTTAGACTATATCTGGCACGGATTCCATTATCCCAATATGCTCCCCTACCGCTTTAGCTTCCTTGTAAGCTTCCTGCTTATCTATATGGCATTTAGGGCATTTACTCTTATTGAAAAAAGCTCTTATTTGGATGTTATTATTTCAGCTCTTGTTTTTGCACTTATTGTTTTGGGATACTTCCTCAGAGAAGACGAGAAGTTCAACAAAGCAACCATTATTGCTTCCATTGCAGTTGGAGTTTTAATGCTCACAGCTTTGCTAATTTATACTCTGAAATTAATTCCCAAAAAGGCCTTGTGTGTTATCCTTTGTGTAATTGTTATGGGAGAGATGTGTGCTACCGCAATTATCGGTGTAGGTACAGTCGGCACTACAACTACCTCAGGATATCCAAAAGACGGTCCCAATGTAGAAAGACTCGTAAGCCACATTGACAAGTGGGAAACTGAAGGTAACCCTGATATTTTCCGTACTGAGGTTGCCACCACTCAGACTCTGAATGACGGTGCCCTTAACACTTATAACGGTATTTCTGTATTCAACTCTATGGCTAATGTAAGCATAACAAAGTATGTTGAATACTTAGGTTGCACAGGATGGAAGGCAGGTAACCGCTACACTTACTATGAAAGCTCTCCTGTTACTAACACAATCCTTAACCTTAAATACCTTATCTCACGCGGTGATTCTGTTTATAACACATATCTTGAAGAAGTTGACCGTTCAGGAAATGTAGTTCTGTATAAAAACACAGCGTATTTGCCAATGGGCTATATGACAAACTCTGCTCTTGAGAATTTTATTGTAGAGGACTCTACTATCAACCCCTTTGAGAATCAGATTAAATTCTGGCAGATGGCTACAGGCATTGAAGAACCTGTATACACTCAGCTCTCTATTAAAGATGTGGGACACTCAAGCAGTGATTTACTCACCTATAGTAAAACAGCTGAAGGTACCTACACCTTCTCTCCTAAGGATAAAACTTCTGAAAAGCACGTTAAGTTCAACTACTACCCTGAGGAAGACTCACTTCTGTTCGGCTACTTCTATGTAAGTGGTGCTGAGAACAAGGGTAATGTATATCTTAACGATGAAAACAGAAGCTCTATTATGAATGTAAAACAGGCATCTATCTTCTCTATAGGAGAAATTAAAGGCGGAGACAAAGTCTCCCTTTACTGTTCACTTTCTCCCGAAAGCTCCTCTTCTGTTCGTGCATTCTGCTATGCACTCAACAAAGATGTATATGAAGAAGGCTTGAAAATCTTAGGCGAAAGCACACTGAGGGCTACAAAGGCAACAGACACCGTACTTGAGGGAACAGTAAATGCAACAAAAGACGGTCTGCTTTACACCTCTATTCCTTATGAAAAGGGATGGACAGTTCAGGTAGACGGTGAAGAAAAAGAAGTTGTTGCAGTGGGTAATGGCGTGTGTGCAGTGAAACTCACAAAAGGCGAGCACACAGTTAAATTCTCTTATGTTCCTGACGGATTTGCAATCGGCGTAATTGCTTTTGCAGTTGCAATAATTATCTTCACAGCAATGTGCCTGCTTACAAGCAAACGCTTTAGGGAAAAATCTTTTGCTTACCCTGTAGTCTGGCTGTTCACAGTTAAGCTCAAAGAGAAAATCTCCGTTGATTCTGCTCTCGAACTTGAAGCCAATATTACAGAAAAAACTCAAGAATCATCAGAAGAAGCGGCAGTAATCTTCACCGAAACTCCTGAAGATATCGTAGAGGAAAATCCTGAGAAAAACAACGAACAACTCTCAGATGAAAACTCCATCGAAAGCTCTGGTGACCATTCAGAAGAATAAAACTGAATAATAACCACTCGTTAAGCAGGGGATATTATTCAGATTTCACAAGGTTTATTAAAACACAGTTTGATTACCGGTTATTTTTCTATCCAACCATTTGCATTTATAGTAGACAACTACACTTGCTACAATAGAAATGACAAAAAAGCCTTACAGTTTACGTCTGTAAGGCTTTTGAAACCCCATATAGTAAATTATACACTATATGGGGTAAGCTTTTATTTGTCAACAGCTGATGATTTGAAAGATTATCCAAAAAATAACAAGTATTTTTGTGAAAATCTCTGTTTTTTACCTTATTTGAGATATTGAGTTGATTTCACAAATAATAGAGGGTATAATAAAAGCAAGATTACAGGGAATAACGGCGGTTTAGCATCTGTCCGAATATACACGTTCTAAAAGCTGTGGCTTAATAATGTGAAAGGTAAGATGCTCAATGGATTACATAATCTGTTTCGCTTTACTTGTGACAATAATTATTATTGTTATAAAAAAGTGATAACCGCCCAACTTGCACTTGGACGGTTATCTTGATAATCTTCTATGGTGCTAACCGCTTACGGTTATCCCTGTAATCTTATTATATATTTTTTTAAAAAATTGTCAACAATATATATAGTGGTGCAACTTATTTAGATACAATATATTGTATAATAAGCAAAGTGATTAAAAGTCATTTTGCTTTTTTTATTTTGCTTTTTCCTTTTTCTTGCCGCTTCACTGACCAAAGTAGTAAAATTTTAGAAAATCATCTTTTATGAAATCATAATCTACCGTAAGATGTGGAGAATACCGTAAGTTACAGAGATAGAGTTTTATGGCCCTGCCTTTATTTATAATCATTGTAAAAGCTATAATATTTTTACGATGAATGAACCTTGTAAGAGCAAAAGGTAAGTTAAGCGATTAGACCTCTGAATCGGAGGGTATTTGCTATGGTTACATACAAAAGTTTATTTTTTTCCCTTGTTGTAACAATTATTGTCGCAGTTGTAACTTTAATAGAAAAAAAGAAATAACCGCCCTAAGCAAAAGTTGCGGTTATTTCTGAATAGTTCATTAGGCTAACCGTCTATCGGTTACTCTTTCATCATCTATATTATAGTATATGCAAATCAAAGAGTCAATAATATTTTACTGCTTCAGTACTAAAGTAGCAAAATATCAAAATCTTATTATTAAAATTAATAATACAAGAAAAAAGAAGCAGTGCTGTATGCTCTGCTTCCTTTTTTAGTTCTTTATTTAATATTTGTGGCTAATTATTCCTCAGCAGTTTCTTCGATAACTTCTTCAACCTCATCAACCACTGCGTCTGCGGCTTCCTCTTCGGGATCAATTTCTTCTGCCTCAAGTGCTACTGCATCCTCCTCATGGGGAGCACGGGCGGCGGCTACTACCTTGTTGCCATCCTTGATACGCATTACTGTAACACCCTTGGAGGGACGTGCACATACGCGGATTGAGCTTGCAAGAATTCTGATGATAATACCATCCTCAGAAACAAGGATAACATCATCATCAAGGTCAACTACCTTGATTGCGGCTACATCTCCGTATTTTGCTACATGGTAGTTGATAATACCCTTACCGCCTCTTGTTTGGAGTCTGTAGTTATCAATCTCAGACAGTCTGCCGTAACCTGTTTCGGATACAGTCAGAACCTTTCCACCCTCGCGAGCTACTGACATACCTACAACCTCGTCACCTTCACGAAGTCTTATAGCACGGACACCCCGGGCAAGACGGCCCATAGGACGGACATCTGTCTCCATAAAGCGGATTGCAAAGCCCTTCTTGGTAGCAATAATGATGGAGTCGTCACCGTCTGTCATACGTACCCAGGCAAGCTCGTCACCCTCATTAAGCTCAAGAGCAATGAGACCGCCCTTACGGTTAGTGTTGTATGCCTCAAGAGAAATTCTCTTGATAACACCCTGACGTGTAACCATAATCAGGTACTTATCCTCAACAAACTCAGGCACACGAATCATAGAAGTAATTTTCTCATTTGATGTAATGGGAAGCAGGTTTGCAATATTCATACCCTTTGATTGACGGCTTCCCTCAGGAATTTCGTAGCACTTAAGTCTGTAAACCCTGCCTTTATCAGAGAAGAACAGTATATAATCATGGCTGCCTGTAATCATCAGCTCAGTAGCCACGTCTTCCTCACGGCGTGTCATACCTGCCACACCTCTGCCTCCGCGGTTCTGGAGTTTATAGGTGTCTGTAGTCTGACGCTTGATATATCCAAAGCGTGTATAAGTAACAACACACTGCTCCTCAGGGATAAGATCCTCAATATCAACTTCACCGCTGATTGAGCAAATTTCTGTTCTTCTGTCATCAGAATATTTATTTCTGATTTCAATTGCCTCATTCTTTACAATTTGCAGACGTCTTTCCTTGCTTGCAAGAATTTCCTTGAAGTCTGCAACCTTAATCTCAAGCTCCTTGATTTCTTCCTCAATTTTTGTGCGCTCAAGACCTGTGAGCTGACGAAGCCTCATCTGAACAATGGCCTGAGCCTGAATATCTGTAAGACCGAACTTTTCCATCAAGTTGTTTACAGCGTCAGGAGTATCCTTACTTGCACGGATAGTTGCAATAACCTCATCAATATTATCAAGGGCAATCTTGAGACCCTCTAAGATGTGCAGTCTTTCCTCAGCTTTTTTAAGGTCAAAGGCTGTACGTCTGGTAATAACTTCCTCCTGGAAGTCGATGTAATTTTCAAGCATTTCCTTAAGATTGAGAATCTTAGGCTCACCGTTTACAATCGCCAGCATAATAACACCGAAAGTTGTCTGAAGCTGAGTATAAGAATAAAGCTGATTCAGTACAACCTGTGCGGAAGCGTCACGCTTAACGTCAATTTCAATGTGCATACCGCTTCTGTCTGAGTGGTCCTCAATGTTGGAGATACCCTCAAGGCGTTTCTCGTTTACAAGGTCAGCAATGTGCTCAATGAGTCTTGCTTTATTTACCTGATAAGGAAGCTCAGTAACAATAATCTTAAATCTGCCGTTCTTTTCTTCAACAATTTCTGCTTTTGCACGGACAGTAATCTTACCTCTGCCTGTCATATAAGCGGCACGGATTCCGCTTCTGCCCATAATCATAGCACCTGTAGGGAAGTCAGGGCCGGGCATACATTCCATAAGCTCAGGGATTTCTGTGTCGGGATTATCAATGAGCATGCACATAGCATCAATAACCTCACCCAGATTATGAGGAGGAATGTTTGTTGCCATACCAACAGCGATACCATTTGAACCGTTTACTAAAAGGTTTGGAAAACGTGAGGGAAGAACAGTAGGCTCCTCCAGACGGTCGTCGAAGTTGGGCATAAAGTCAACTGTATCTTTATCAATATCAGCAAGCATTTCTGTAGAAATCTTGCTCATTCTTGATTCTGTATATCGGTAAGCAGCAGGGGGGTCGCCGTCAACAGAACCGAAGTTACCATGACCGTCAACAAGCATATATCTCATGGAGAAATCCTGTGCAAGACGTACCATAGCATCATAAACAGAGGCATCACCGTGAGGATGATAAGAACCCAGCACAGAACCGACTGTATCCGCACATTTTCTGTAGGGCTTTTCAGGAGCAAGTCCCTTTTCATACATAGTGTAGAGTATACGTCTGTGAACAGGCTTTAAACCGTCTCTTACATCAGGCAAAGCTCGGGAAACGATAACTGACATTGAATAGTCAAGGAATGACTGACGCATTTCGCGGTTTACATCAACATCAATAATTTTTGTATTGGCAAAGGCACTTTCGTCAATATTATATGTTTTTTCTTTCTTAGCCATAAGTTACACTCTCCTTTCCCTGAACCTTAAATATCCAGATTTTGAACATACTTTGCGTTCTGTTCAATGAACTCACGTCTGGGCTCAACCTTATCACCCATAAGGATAGAGAAGGTTTCGTCTGCCTGTGCTGCATCTTGCAGCTCAATTCTCAGCATAGTTCTTGTCTCGGGATTCATTGTAGTCTCCCAAAGCTGTTCGTAGTCCATTTCACCAAGACCCTTATATCTCTGGATATCAGCCTTACTTCCGATTTCAGCGAGAATCTGGTCACGCTCAATATCAGAGTAAGCATAGCGGTGATCCTTTTTACCTTTCTGAGTAATTCGGTAAAGAGGAGGCTGTGCAATATATACGTGACCTTCTTCAATTAAAGGCTTCATATAACGGAAGAAGAAGGTAAGAAGCAGTGTACGAATATGCTGACCGTCAACGTCAGCATCCGCCATAATAATAACTTTATTATAACGAAGTTTGTTCAAATCAAACTCATCACCGATACCGCAACCTAAAGCAGTAATAACCGGCTGAAGCTTATCGTTGCCGTAAACCTTATCAATACGGCTTTTTTCAACGTTGAGCATTTTACCCCAAAGAGGAAGAATAGCCTGATAACGTCTGTCTCTGCCGTTCTTTGCAGAACCGCCCGCAGAATCTCCCTCTACGATGTAAATTTCTGTAATGCTAGTGTCTTTACTCTGACAGTCTGCAAGCTTACCGGGAAGCTTTGCACTCTCAAGTGCTGACTTACGTCTTACACTTTCTCTGGCTTTTCTTGCGGCTTCACGGGCACGCTGAGAAGCTAAGGCTTTATCAAAAATTGTCTTTGCAACATTTGGATTTTCTTCAAGGAAGGTCATAAGCTTATCTGAAATAAGCTTATCTACCATACCTCTTACCTCAGTGTTACCAAGCTTTGTTTTGGTCTGTCCCTCAAACTCAGCCTCTTTAACCTTAACGGAAATAATAACACAGAGTCCTTCTCTGATATCTTCACCTGAAAGGTTTGCATCATTATCTTTTAACTTATTGAACTTTCTGGCGTAATCATTCATTACACGGGTAAGAGAACGCTTAAAACCTTCCTCATGTGTACCGCCGTCTACAGTATGAATGTTATTTGCAAAAGAGAGCATAAGCTCGTTGTAGCTTTCTGTGTACTGCATTGCAATCTCAACAGAAGCAGTATCCTCTGCATTTGCAGCAGCAAAATATATAACTTCAGGGTGAATGGGGTCTACTGAACGTTTTTTGTTAAGAAATTCAACATAAGAACGTATACCGCCCTCATACAGGAAGTTCTTTGCAATAATATTATCAGCATTACGCTCGTCTTTGAGCTCAATATGTACACCTGCATTAAGGAAAGCCTGCTCACGGAGTCTTGTTTCAAGAATAGTGTAATCATATACGTCTGTTTCCTGAAAAATCTCAGTATCAGCCTTAAAGAGTACGGTTGTACCACGCTCTGTGGTGGGGTTACCCTTCTTGAGTTTGTAACACTCATGACCTCTCTCAAAACGCTGAGTATATTCGTATTCTCCGTCACATACTCTTACTTCAAGCCACTCAGACAGAGCATTTACTACAGATGCACCAACGCCGTGCAGACCGCCTGATACCTTGTAGCTTCCTCCGCCGAATTTACCTCCTGCATGAAGCACTGTAAATACAACAGTAACTGCAGGCAGACCTGTTTTCTGGTTAATACCTACAGGAATTCCTCGGCCGTTATCCTGAACTCGGATAATGTTACCGGGCAAAATTGACACATCAATCTTTGTACAGTATCCTGCCAACGCCTCGTCAATAGAGTTATCAACAATTTCATATACAAGATGATGAAGTCCTCTGGGACCTGTAGAGCCGATGTACATACCGGGACGCTTTCTTACAGCTTCAAGTCCTTCAAGAACCTGTATTTCGTCCGCATCATATTCTGTTTCTACTTTAGTGTTTGGGGTTTCACCGTAAACTAAATTTTCTTTATCCAAAATAGTAACCTCCTGTTATAAGGCTTTATAAAATTCCTATTCGTTCAATATAATAAGACCTATGTCTTCAATTGTTTTATAATCAGAACTTTCTGTTTGCAGAATAATTACCGCCTTGCGGAGGTTTTTTATCTCTTATATTCTGATTCTTCTGAGCAGGTGCTTCTGTATGTATTCGTTCTGACCTGGGGGTATATTCCCTTACCTGCTCGTGATTTACCCTTCTTAACGGAACATCGCTTGAGTATGAGTCTGATTTAGACCTTGATACAGGTGTAACATCTGTAACTTCATCAGAAGATATTTCTCCTGTTCTCACCATATCAGACATTCTGAAAGCTCTTGTTTCATCCACTCTTCCTGAAGATGATGAAATATCCTCATATACTCCCTTGAAAGAAGCAGTCTGTGCTTTTGGTATATTTCTTGTTCTGCCTGTGGGTTTTTCTCCTCTTGAAGAAGAACGCACTGGAACCGATAAATCAATACTTGAGGGTGTCTGCTCCATAAATCTCTTTAAGGGTGCAAACTCAATAAATAACGGAGATATAAAGAGAAATGCTGCAAAGGGTATTAACTCCCATATCATCCATTTAATTTCTTTTGCTTTTCCAAAGAACAGTGCCACAAGAAAACCGAATTTTCCGTCATCATCATATGCATTCTGTATTGATTTTGAAGATGTAAAATAAAATATCAAAATAAACGCCGCAACCATACAGCAAATAATAAGCAAAATCCATATATTTGAATTCTGAGTTATTTTTGATGTTTTATTACAATGAGGACATTCATGCTCAGCTTCTCCGTGTTCCAGAAGTCTTGTTTTATAGTTTATTTTTCTGGAGCAATAAGGACATTTCTGTTTTTCTTTATCCATATTCATCCTCCTATCTTTTATTAACCTTAAAAAACCGGATTTTCTTAACTCCGATTTTTTCGGAACTACTTTTTCTAAAAAATATTCTAAAAAATCTTTATTCAAATTTTTCTTATATATATCTTAATTAAAAATCAAGTTATAATCTGCTTACTCTGGGTTCTTCTGAGAAGTGTCTGAGAGCTTAAAGGACTTATATAAACTATTTCTTTTTCTTCCTCATCTTTCATTTCTCGGCAGACAATAAAAGATTTAGGTAATTCATAAGAAACATTCACAACTCTGCCCTCTTTTTCGGCAACACTGAGAAAATCCCTTGACCATTTGGAAATCGTAGATGTGTCCATATCATAAATTCCTATAATATTTTTACTGTCAACTACAGTTTCCTGTCCTAAATGCAAATACATTTAATTAACCTCACCTTTTTGAATAGTGAAAATCTTTGTGTTTTCTCCCTCAAAAACAGGAACCTCACAGCCTGTAATAAATGTCTGACATCCTCTGGTATTGCTGAGTAAGAATTCCTGACGGCTTTTATCAATTTCAGACAGCACATCATCTAAAAGTACCACAGGAGGTTCATCAAAAAACTTCCACAACATCTGTGCTTCAGCCAACTTCAAAGAAAGTATTATACTTCTTTGTTGACCCTGAGAAGCAAAAGTCTTTGCTTTTATTCCGTTAATGAGAAAATCCAAATCATCTCTGTGAGGACCGCAGTTTGTACAGCTTAGTTTTATATCCTCACGTCTGCATCTTTCAAAATTATCTCTCAGTTTCTCAGCAAGCTGTTGTTCACTGTCATTAAAATTAACTCCTGCAGAGCTTATATATTCTATTTGCAGTTCTTCTTTACCATTAGAAATTCCTTTGTGAAAATCCTGTGCAGACTCCTGCAATTTTTTCAGATACTCAAGTCTCTTGAAAATTATCCTTGCTCCTAAAACTATCAGTGAATCATCCCATATACAAATTGTCTCTTCAAGTTCAGGATGCTTATAAATCTCTTTAAGCAAGGCATTACGCTGAAAAACAGTTCTGTTATATTTAGAAAGCAGTACCGCGAACTTTACATCCTGCTGGCAAATAGCACCGTCAATAAATTTTCTTCTGAGTGAAGGGCCGTTTTTCACAAGAGACAGGTGTTCCGGTGAAAAAACCACAGCTGAAAAACACTGAGATAAATAAGCAGAAGATGGTTTTACAACCTCATTTATTTTTACTTCTTTTTTATTTCCGAAAAATTTAATGGACGCGGATTGATCTCTTCCTTGACTGAAAAAATCCATTTTAATTTCGGAATTTTTACTTTCAAAGCTTATAAGCTCAGATTCCTTTGCTCCACGGAAAGAGTGTCCTCCTGAAAACATCCAAACCGCTTCAAGGAGATTTGTCTTTCCCTGAGCATTGTCTCCGTAAATTACGTTTATTCCTTCACAGGGATATATTTTATTGTCCTTTAAATTGCGGAAAGATGAAAATTCAAGAGATTTAACTATCAAACAACAGCCACCTCAACAATTCTGTCTCCGTACTGTGCCTTATCTCCGTCTCTCATTTTCTTACCTCGCATTGTGCAGACCTCGCCGTTTACAAGCACCTGTCCGCTCTGGATAAGTACTTTAGCTTCTCCGCCTGTTTCTGCAAGTCCTGAAAATTTCAGAAGGGAATCAAGCTTTATAAACTCATCATTAATTTTAATTATCTCAGATTTCATCATTAAGCCTCATAGGAACAACTAAGAACAGGAATGCTTCTCCCTGAACGGGTTTTACAATCATCGGTGAAAGACTGCCGTTGAGCACAAGCATAACCTCATCACACTCGGTATTTCTTAAAGCATCTAAAAGATACCTATTATTAAATCCTATTACTACATCCTTGCCGATTGTGGAAACAGGAATTTCATCTGAAGCTCTGCCTACTGCTGTGCGGCATGAAAGTTTGATTTCGTTTTGTGTAATAGAAAAACGAACAGGACTCTGAACTCTCTCGCTTGTAATGAGAGCCATACGGTCAACAGCATTTATCAGATGTCTTGTATTTATTCTGATAACTGTTTCCTCAGCCTTTGGCACAGTTGTGCGGTAATCAAGGAAATTACCCTCAATAATTCTGGAAACAATTGAGTATGTATCAACATTAAAGGTAACATGACGCTGTCCTACAATAATTGATACTTCCTTTTCGTCATCGTTAATAAGCTTGAGAATTTCACTCTGCATTTTGCCAGGAACAATGAACTTATTGTCAGACTCACAGTCAATATCCTCACGTCTGATTGCCATACGGTAACCGTCAATAGATATAATTCTCATTACTTTATCTTTTATTTCAAAAAGAGAACCTGTATAGATAGGTTTATTAATATTATCAGAAACTGCATACAGTGTCTGCTTAATCATATTTTTAAGGACACCTGCGTTAATTTTGATTTCATCCATTGCATCAAACTTGGGCATTTCAGGATAATCCATTGAAGAAATACCAACAATCTGATAAGAAGCATTACCGCTCTGGATGTAGATAATCATTCTTTCGTCTGTTTCAAAGGTAACGATTTCTTCGGGAAGCTTTCTTACAATATCAGAGAAAAGCTTTGCTCCAACTACAATCTCTCCTTCAACAGAAACTGTAGCTTCAATAGAAGTTGTAATTGCAAGCTCCAGGTCGTATCCTGAAAGAGTTAGTGTATTGTTGTATGCTTTTATGAGAATACCCTCAAGAGCAGGCAGAGTTGCTTTTGTAGAAACAGCTCTGGAAACATTCTGTACTGCCTGAACAATATCAGACCTCATTACTGTAAATTTCATTCTGTAAAAATCCTTTCTGAAAGAAATTATAAAGAAATGTAAATAATAAATTGTTGTAAGTTGTTGGGGCTGTGAAAATGTTAAAAACATATTTCAGCAAAGTATTAATGGGAATTATTTATCCGAATAGTAAATGATGAAAACTTTTCAGGTTTTAACATTTGTATTTCCAAGGAAATGGAAATATTGAAATGTTGAAAAGTGTAATGTTAATGTTGGTTAAAATGTTGAAAAATAATTTGTATATTTTTGAATACCACGGTGCTCAGATACTTCTATCAGCTTTCCCTGATATTTTTCATAATATCTTCCACAGTTTCTCTCAGAGCAGGTTCTGTCTGCATTCTTTTATCTACCTGCTGAGTTGTGTAAACAATAGTGGAGTGATGGAGATTTCCAAAAATCTTGCCGATTTCTGCCATAGACATTCCTGTTATCTCTCTGATTATGTAGATAGCAATATGCCTTGGATTATTGATTGATGCCTTACGGCTCTTTTTAGAACGGATATCTTCTGCAGATACACCGAATGTTCTGGCTACTTCGTCAATAATTTTTTCTACAGTCTGCTCAGGTGTGCTGTCATTATTGAGAATATCAGAGATAGCTTCTGCAACAACTGCCTGAGTAATTTTTTCGTTATTAAGCAAATATCTTGCTTTAAGTTTTTTTACAACGCCTTCAAGCTGACGGACGTTGGTTTTGATTTTCTGAGCAATAAAGAGAATCAGCTCATCCGCAATGGGAACTTCGAGTATGTCTGCTTTTTTCTTGATGATTGCAATTCTTGTTTCAATATCGGGAGGCTGTAGGTCAGCTAAAAGTCCTGATTCAAAACGTGAGCGGAGTCTTTCGTCAAGAATTTTCATATCTTTTGGAGGACGGTCTGAAATAAGAACAATCTGCTTGTGGTCCTCATAAAGAGCATTAAAGGTATGAAAGAATTCCTCCTGAGTACTGTTTTTACCTGCAATAAACTGAACATCGTCTACAAGAAGTACATCTGCATGTCTGTATTTATCTTTAAATTCAGCAGTAGTAGCGTTACTGATAGCCTGTACCAGCTCATTTATAAACTCGTCACCTTTTGCATACTGAATTCTCATATCAGGATTGTTCTTTTTTATTTCGTTACCGATAGCATACAGCAGGTGGGTTTTTCCGAGTCCTGAGCTTCCGTAAATAAGAAGAGGGTTGTAGGCATCTGCAGGTTTTGCGGCAACTGCCATAGCAGCTGCGTGAGCAAAGGTATTTGAAGGTCCTACAATGAAGTTTGAAAAAGTATAGTCGTAAATAGAACCTGCATCTTTTGCAGTATCTTCAGGGACGGATATTTTCTTTTCTTCCGGAGTTATAATACAAAGCTCAAAGGTAGTTCCAAAAATTTCTTTAAATGCATCGTTAAGCAATGTTATGTAGCATCTTTCTATTGTGTCCTTGTGAAATTCATTAGGAACAAGAATTGTTGCTCTGCCTGTTTTAAAGTCCAGATCTACAGGTTCAATACGGCTTATCCACATTTTGTAAGCTACATCTGTTATTTTTGTTTTGCAGTATTCGCAAATAACGCCCCAGGCATCGTTAAAAGATTCCATATTTCTGTACCTCCTTGATTTTTCTGTTTTAATATTGCTTTTTGTCCTTTAAATAATACGGAAAATTCACTCTGTAATAAAAAATCCAACATACTCAAATAAACTTATAATGATATATAAAAAAGGACTTGTTTTTAGCAAAGACATTCTTTCACATTTACCATTTTATTTTACCAAAAATGAACTGTGATTGCAATGTTTTTTTTATATTTATAATGTTTTTATTACTATTTATAATATACCTCTTTTTTTAGGCACTTTTTGTTTCTGCAATTTGTGTTTTAAATTCTGCTTAAATACAAGATGTAGTAGGTGATTTGTTACATTAGCAGGAAAGAAAAATTTTATTTCCAAAAAGTCAAAAAATTTCAAAAATTTTTATTGACTATAGAGAAAATTTCAAGTATAATGCTAAATTGCAAGGTTATGTATCCGAAAGGAGGATTAATATGCTCAGAACATATCAACCCAAGAAGCTCCACAGAAAGAAGGAGCACGGCTTCAGAAAGAGAATGTCCGATAAAAACGGACGTAAGGTTCTTGCTCGCAGAAGAGCAAAAGGCAGAAAGAGACTTTCTTACTAATTTTTAAAGATAGTTCTTGGCTAAGTAAAAGTGAGGACCACGTTTTATGTGGTCTTTCTTTTTATCAGTCGGAATCCGAATTTTACCCGCAAAGTAAAACAGGTGATTTAAATGAGTGATATAATCACTTTAAAAGAAAATCGTGAGTTCAGGAGAGCGTACATCCGCGGTCGGTCGTATGTCTCGCCTGACCTCGTTACCTACATCGTAAAAAATAATACAAATAACCTTCGTATTGGAATCACCACTGGTAAAAAAATCGGAAAGGCTGTGGAGCGTAACCGCTCCAGACGTATTATCAGAGCGGCTTTTTCTCAGCTTAAAGATTCTCTGAGTTCGGGCTACGATGTTGTTTTTGTAGCAAGAGGCAAGACACCTTTCAGAAAAAGTACTCATATTCTCAGCAGTATGAAAAAGCATTTTAAAGATGCAGGTATGCTGGAGGAGTAAAATGAAAAAGCTTTTTCTTGGTATAATACGTTTTTATCAGAAAAAAATTTCTCCCCACACTCCCCCTGCGTGTAAGTATTATCCTACCTGCTCGCAGTACGGTTATGAAGCAATTGAACGTTTCGGAGTATTAAAAGGCTCAGTCCTTGCATTATGGAGAATACTGCGGTGTAACCCCTTCTCCAAAGGCGGGTATGACCCCGTCCCGCAGAAAAAACAAAAGAGATGAAAGAAAGGTTAAGCTTATGGATTTTATCGGAGGCATTTTCGGTTATATACTCTGGGCTGCTTACCAGTTAGTACATAACTACGCATTTGCTATCTTCATCTTTACAGTTATCGCAAAGTTAATATTATTTCCGTCATCTGTAAAACAGCAGAAGACTATGGCAGGTAATGCCAGACTTCAGGCAAAACAGGCTGAACTTCGCGAAAAATATGCAAACAACAGAGAAAAGCTTAACGAAGAAACCCAGAAACTCTATGAAAAAGAGGGTGTCAGCCCTTACTCAGGCTGTCTTACATCACTGCTTCCAATGTTTATTATGATTGGTGTTTTTTACAGTGTTGCATATCCTCTTACAAACACACTTCATCTGGACAAGGCTATGGTAGAACAGGCTAAGAATGTCCTTGTGTCTATTCCAGGACTTAATATCAACGCTTCTGCTATGTATGGCGGTCAGATTGATATTATGAAATACTTTACAAGCTTTGAGAGTATTCAGGCCTGCTTTGAAGGTGCAAAGGTAACTATTCCTGAAATTTCTAATTTCTGTGCATCCTTCAATTTTTCAGGAATTAATCTCCTTGAGACTCCCTCAGCACTTGGTTTTTCATGGTATCTTTTAATTCCTGTGCTCTGTTTTGTTACATCTGTAGCATCACAGCTTGTTATGCAGAAATTAAATGGCACAGGCGGCGGTCAGCAGCAGGGATGTATGAAGGCTATGATTCTTCTCCTTCCCCTGTTTTCAGCATATCTTGCATATACTGTTCCTGCAGCTGTAGGTTTCTACTGGATTTGTTCAACTGTACTGGGTTTTGTACAGTCCCTGGTCCTTCATTACTTCTTCGGACCCGGTATGATGGTCGCACGCTCAGAAGCGGCTCGTGTTGCCCTGCTTGAAAAGCAGGAGGCTGCAGTTAAACACTTTTGATCAACTTTATCAGTGAACTGCAATTTATTAAAAAGATAATAACTAAATTTTCTATAACACAAAATAATACAAGAAGGTGACATCTTGATTAGAGAAGCTATCGGTGTAGGTGATACCGAAGTTGCTGCACAGGAAGACGCTTGCAGACAGCTTGGCGTTGAAACCTATGAAGCAGAATTTGAAATTATCCAGAGAGCAGAAAAGAAAGTTCTCGGTTTGTTTGGCGGTTGTCCCGCAAAAGTAAGAGCTTTTATCAAATCATCCCCTGCAGATGTTGCACAGGATTTTCTTAAAAATGTTCTTGATGCAATGGGACTTGATGGTATTACACTTAATGCTACAGAGTCAGAAGAAAACGGTGTAGTAATTGACCTTGAAGGTGAAGACGTAGGTTCTGTTATTGGCAGACGCGGTGAGACTCTGGATGCTCTCCAGTATCTCACAGGTTTAGTTGCTAATCACGTTGAGAACTCTTATTACAAGGTTACTATCAATACAGGAGACTACCGTGAGAAAAGAGAAAAAACTCTTGAAATTCTCGGCAGAAAGCTGGCTTTCAAGGCTGTTAAGACAGGTTACAAGACAAGCCTTGAACCAATGAATCCTTATGAGAGAAGAATTATTCATACTGCTGTTCAAAAGGTAACAGGTGCCATCTCCTGGAGCGAAGGCGAAAATATGAACAGACATGTAGTTATCGGTCCTGACCCCAAGGCACCTCGTACTAACCGCGGTGGCAGAGGCAGAGGCAAGGGCGGTTATGACAGACGCCCCAGACGTAACTACGATTCTGCTCAGAATACAGAGGATACACCCAAGCGTGCTCCTATCAATGAGGGCGAGGGTGCTGCACTTTACGGCAGAATTGATAAGTAATAAACGGCGGAAAAGCTCGCCGATACTAAGCAGGGCGGCAGAAGCTGCCCTGCTTTTTTAATAATTTTTATAACTTTTATAAGCAATGTGTTTTAACGGACGGTGAACAAGATGAGTGAAAAGACAATAGCCGCTATAAGTACTGCACAGGGTCAAGGCGGAATAGGTATCATCAGAATTTCAGGTAAAGACGCCATAGAAATTGCAGATAAAGTTTTCGTGTCTGTAAGTGGAAAGAAATTGTTTTCTATGGACGGATACCGTGCTTCTTACGGTAAAGTTGTAGAAGACGGAGAAATGTTGGATGAGGTTGTAGCTATTGTTTATCGCGCTCCTAAAAGCTTTACAGGTGAAGATGTTGTTGAGCTTTGCTGTCACGGGGGACTTTATGTTACCAGAAGTGTCCTGAGAGCTGTTCTTGAAAACGGAGCTGCTCTTGCTGAGCCCGGTGAATTTACAAAACGTGCATATTTAAATGGAAAAATGAATTTAAGTGAAGCACAGGCAGTTATGGATATTATCTCTGCTCAGAGCCGTCAGGCTGTAAGAGCGGCACTCAGTAACCGCACAGGTGCTCTGAGAAAGAGAATTGATGATATAAAGAATGATCTTGTGTCTTTGGCGGGACACTTGTGTGCTTGGGCTGATTTTCCTGAAGAGGATATCCCCGAGGTTACAGATGATACCATAACAGAGACACTTACAAAAGCAAAGGAAAAAATATCAAAACTTCTTTCTGATTATGGAACAGGTCAAGCTATAATTCACGGTGTTGACACTGTTATTGCAGGCAGACCAAATGTTGGTAAATCTACTCTTATGAACCTTCTTTCAGGTTTTGAAAAGAGCATTGTTACTGACATACCCGGTACTACCCGTGATGTAGTGGAAGAAACAGTTATTGTGGGAGAAGTTCCCCTCAGACTTTGCGATACTGCAGGTCTTCGTAATGCAGATAACCTTGTAGAAAAAATTGGTGTTGACCGTACTAAGGAAAGACTTTCAAATTGTTCACTTGTTCTTGCGGTTTTTGACGGCAGTCAGGAGCTTACAGAAGAAGACATAGAACTTGCAGAAAGCTTGGAAGATGTTTATTCTATTGCAATAATTAATAAGAAAGATTTAGAAAAAAAGTTAAATTATGACACAATATGTCATAATTTTGACCGTATGGTTTATATAAGTGCTATAGATGGCGATGGTAAACAGGAGCTGGTTGATGCCATTGCTGATATTGTAGGAACAAAGAACTTTGATCCTTGCTCAGGAATTCTCTCAAATGAAAGACATCGTATTGCAGCAAATAATGCACTTTCCTCTGTTTTACAGGCACAGACTACCTTAAATGAAGGATATTCCTATGATGCGGTAACAGTCTGTGTGGAGGATGCCATAGAGGCATTGCTTGAGCTTACAGATGAAAACGTATCCGATGCGGTTGTGGATGATGTGTTCCACAGTTTTTGCGTTGGCAAATAAAGGCATTGAGATACGCAGTTTAAAATTAACTACTCCCCTATAAACTGTTTCACGTGAAACAAAAGAGGTAATGTATATGCAAACATACCATGCAGGAAAATATGATGTAGCAGTTATCGGTGCAGGTCACGCAGGAATAGAGGCAGCTCTTGCTTCTGCAAGACTTGGATGCAAAACTACAATTTTTACTATAAATATGGATGCTGTGGGCAATTGCCCTTGTAATCCTTCCATCGGCGGTACAGCTAAAGGACATCTTGTCAGAGAGATTGACGCACTGGGTGGCGAGATGGGCAAAACTGCAGACGAGAGCTTTTTACAGATGCGAATGCTCAATCGCGGAAAAGGCCCTGCAGTTCATTCCCTGAGAGGACAGATTGACCGTCTTAAATATGCATCAATAATGAAACATAAGTTAGAGCTTCAGCAGAACCTAGAGCTTAGACAGGCTGAGATTACTGATATTTGTAAGACCGATGACAGTGAATATCCATGGGAACTGACTACCCAGATGGGAGCAGTGTTCTCCTTTAAAAAGGTTATAATTGCCACCGGTACATATTTAGGCGGCAGAATTTTTGTAGGAGAAGTAAGCTATGAAGGCGGCCCTGACGGAACTTTTGCGGCAACACGCTTTGGCAAAAGTCTGCGTGATTTGGGACTTTCTATCAGACGGTTTAAAACAGGCACCCCTGCAAGAGTTCTGCGTTCCAGCATAGATTTTTCAGAACTCGATGTTCAGTGCGGTGACGAGCCCCCTGAGCCTTTCTCTTTTGAAACAGAGGATTTGGGTGAAAATAAGGTTGTTTGTCACATCAGCTGGACTAACGAGAAAACAAAGAAGATTATTATTGAAAATATCCACCGCAGTCCCCTTTACGGCGGTATGATTGAGGGTATAGGTCCTCGTTACTGTCCCAGTTTAGAGGATAAAATAATGAGATTTGCTGATAAGGAGCGTCATCAGCTCTTTATTGAGCCTTGCGGAGAGAATACAGAAGAGATGTATTTGCAGGGAATGTCCTCCTCTCTCCCTGAGGAAGTACAGCTCAAGTTTTACCACACTATCAAGGGGCTGGAGAATGCAATTGTTATGCGTCCCGCCTACGCAATCGAGTATGATTGCGTAGATCCTCTGTCTCTTGATGCTACCTTGCAATTTAAGGATTTTGCAGGACTTTACGGTGCAGGTCAGTTCAACGGCAGCAGCGGTTATGAAGAAGCTGCCGCCCAAGGTCTGGTTGCAGGTGTAAATGCCGCTTTATCTGTAAAGGGCAAAGAGCCTCTTATTCTTGAACGTTCAGGTTCTTATATAGGTACACTCATAGACGACCTTATTACTAAGGGTGCTAATGAGCCTTATAGGATGATGACGTCCAGAAGCGAATACAGACTTGTGCTCAGACAGGATAATGCAGATAAGAGACTTACTCCTACAGGCAGAAAAATCGGTCTTGTTACCGATGAGAGATGGGAACGATTTCTGAAAAAGCAGGAGGAGATAGAGAAAGAGCTTTACAGAGTGGAGCACACCACACTCTCTCCTACAGACGAGTTAAACAACATACTTGTTTCACGTGAAACATCCAAGGTTACCACAGGTGTTACTATTGCTGATTTGCTCCGCCGACCCCAGATTTCTTATAAAGACCTTAAATCAGTTGACAAAGACAGACCGGATTTACACCGCAGTGTGTTCGAACAAGTTGAGATTGAGGTTAAGTATGCAGGTTACATTAAGAAACAGCTTGACCGAGTTGAGCAAATGCACCGTATGCAGGAGCGAGAACTTCCCTCAGATATTGATTATAAGGATATTACTGGACTCAGATTAGAGGCACAGGAGAAGCTTAACAAGATTAAACCCAGAAATATTGCACAGGCAAGCAGAATTTCAGGTGTTTCCCCTGCTGATGTAAGTGTGCTTATAATCTGGCTTACAAGAAATCAAAGAAAAGGCGGTGAGCAGTAATGGAGTTTAAAGAGAAGCTCTATAAGGAAGTTAAATCCATAGAAATTGAACTGGATGATACTGCGCTTGACCGTTTTTTTACCTACTATCAAATGCTTATTGACTATAATACAAGAATGAACCTCACTGCCATTACTGAAGAAAACGAGGTTATAGTTAAGCACTTTTGTGACAGCCTGTGTCTGCTTACTAAAAATGATATTAAGCAAGGGGCTAAAGTAATTGATGTAGGCACAGGGGCAGGATTCCCCGGTATTCCCCTTTTAATTGCAAGACCAGATATAAAACTTACCCTCTTGGATGGACTTAACAAACGTCTTGTTTTTCTTTCTGATGTACTCAAGGAAATCGGTCTTGAGGCCGAGATTGTTCACAGCCGTGCAGAAGAAGGAGCACAGGACAAAAAGTTTAGAGAAAAGTTTGATGTAGCAACCTCACGTGCTGTTGCAAGGCTCAATGTGCTTTCGGAATATTGCCTGCCTTATGTAAAGAAAGGTGGAGTTTTCATTGCAATGAAGGGCCCAGCCGCAGGAGAAGAAATAGAAGGAGCGCAGAATGCTTTGAAAATTCTGGGAGGAGATATAACAGCTATAGAGGAATATACACTCTCTGATGAAAGCAGCAGAACACTTATTACAGTGAAAAAAACTTCTTCTACCCCTTTAAAATATCCCAGACATAATTCAAAAATTAAGAAGCAACCCTTATAAAGCAAAGGACATCTCTTTTTAGAAGATGTCCTTTGTTTTTTGTCAGAAACCTCAGTATCTGACATTAAGTTCTATGAAAAGGCGAAAATTTTCAAAATAATTGCTCAAAGTACGACAGTTTATCTCTGTAGGGATATGATAAAATATAAACACAGTCAAGGGAACAAACCCGAAACTGAAAAGGACGTTTGGGGTGATGAGAATGAAATTCCTTTCAAAAGAAGAAAACAGAGTTCTTGAGATACCTACCATTCAAATACGTCCTAACAAAACCCAGCCCAGAAAAACCTTTGATGAGGACGAGCTGCGGCTTTTGTCCCAGTCAATATCTACTAACGGAATACTTCAGCCTCTTACGGTCAGAAGGTTAAACCAGACCGAATACGAACTGGTTGCAGGAGAACGCAGGCTCAGGGCCGCAGTGCTTGCAGGACTTACTAAAGTTCCCTGTGTGCTTATAAAGTGCACTGACAAGGAGTCGGCTATTTTTGCTCTCCTTGAAAATATCCAGCGTGCAGACCTTAATATGTTTGAGGAGGCACGAGGTATAAGCCGTCTTATCAGAAAATACGGTCTGACTCAGGAAGAAGCCGCGATAAGGCTTGGTAAAAAGCAATCTACTGTTGCTAATAAGTTGAGACTTTTAAAGCTTTCTATGGAGGAGCAGGACTGGATATTACAGGCTGGCCTTTCTGAAAGACACGCAAGGGCACTCCTGAGAATTGATGAAGACGAAATCAGAAAAGAAATTCTAAGCAAAATTGTAGCAGAAAACCTCAGTGCAAAGGATACTGAAGATATTGTGGTGAAGCTTCTGTGTCGGGCAACTGTTACTCAGTCCCCTGCCCAGGACAAAAAATTCATTGTCCGAGATGTAAGAATATTTGTTAATACTATTACAAAAGCAGTAGATACTATGAGATTGTCAGGTATTAATGCAGTAGCAAAGAAGTCTGAAACCGAAGAGTACATAGAATACACAGTAAAAATTCCGAAGAGTGATGCCACAAAGCAGGTGCAGAGCAGAAAAACTAAGTCTGCATAGGCATGTTGGTTTGCTATATTTAAGGCTACGGCACTCGATCGCTTCTTTTTGTTTCACGTGAAACATTTTTAAATATATTTTTTCATTAGCTTTTTCCTTAGGATGCGAAAGCATCCGTCCACTCATACCCATTTCCTTATCTGAACCCCTTGCCAAAAGGCGTACGGTAGTAATACTGTACGTCTTTTGGCATTTTATTAGAAGCTCAGAGCAACGAGGCGTGCCAGAGAAGCTCTGAGTCTCGAAGCCAACAAGCTTATATGAACAGAGTCTTTCGCTTTCTTTTTCGTAATTTCAAAAGGATTTTGTTTAAAAATACTTTTATTTTAGTCAATTGTATGGTAAAATTAATCTTAGATTTTCAAATTTACTATTAATTCTTTGAAAAGGTGATATATTTGGCTAAAATAATTGCGGTTTCCAACCAGAAGGGCGGTGTGGGAAAAACAACCAGTGCTGTAAATCTGGCGGCGGCCTTCGGATATTTCGGCAAAAAAACTCTTCTTATTGATATTGACCCTCAGGGCAATGCTACCAGCGGAGTAGGTATTGACAGACGCAGTATTAAATATTCTACTTACGATATTCTGGTAAACGATAAAAAAGCATCAGAATGTATAATTGAGACAAAGTTTAAAAACTTATCAGTTATTCCCTCCAGTCTTGACTTGGCTGCGGCAGAGCTTGAGATTGCAGACAGAGAAAAGCGTGAGGCAATCCTCAAAAATGCGGTGCTTCCTGTAAAGACTGATTATGACTATATTTTTATAGACTGTCCTCCTTCTTTGGGACTCGTCACCGTTAATGCCCTGACCTGTACAGACACTGTGCTTATACCTATTCAGTGTGAGTACTATGCTTTGGAGGGACTGGCTCAGCTTATGAATTCCATACGCAGAGTCAAGAGAGTGTACAACCCTTACCTTGATGTAGAGGGTGTTATACTTACTATGTATGACGGCAGACTTAACCTGACACAGCAGGTTGTAAACGAGGTTAAAAAGTATTTCCCCAGAAAGGTTTACTCTACACCTATTCCCAGAGGAGTCAGACTCTCTGAGGCTCCAAGCTACGGAATGCCTGTTATTTACTATGATATAACCTGCAAGGGCTCAGAGGCATATCTGAACCTTGCAAAAGAAATAATGAAGAAAGAGAGGGCTTGATATGGCAAAACGAGGCGGTCTTAACAAAGATAAAGGCTTGGATGCCATCTTTCTTGAAAATGAAAGTGAGTCAGGCTCAGGTGCTGTATACCTGAAAATCGAGGACGTAGAGCCTAACCGTGAACAGCCCAGAACAGAATTTGAAGAAGAAGCACTCGTACAGCTTGCTGACAGTATTCGTGAACACGGTGTGCTTCAGCCCATATTGGTACGTCCTATCTTTGGCGGCGGATACCAGATTGTAGCCGGAGAGAGAAGATACAGAGCCTCCAGAATAGCAGGACTTACAGAAATTCCTGCAATTATCCGTGATTTGGATGACTTACAGACAATGGAGATTGCTCTTATAGAAAATCTCCAGAGAGAAAACCTGAATGCTATAGAAGAAGCTCAGGGCTACCGCACGCTGATGGAGACTCACGGACTTACTCAGGAGGAGGTCGCAACTGCTGTGGGAAAATCCCGCCCTGTTGTGGCAAATGCCCTGAGAATTTTGAAGCTTCCTGAGTATGTGCAGGCACTTGTTTCTGAGGGAAAACTCTCGGCAGGTCACGCGAGGGCTTTGGCAGGAGTAGATGACCCTGACTTAATCTGCTCTCTTGCTGAAGAAATTGTTGAAAGAGGTCTTTCTGTAAGAGAAACAGAGAAGCTCTGCAAGCCTAAGAGTGATAAAAAGAAAAAAGCTCCTGCAGTAACCTCAAAGCCTCATTATTACGCAGAGGTTGAAATGGCAATGACAGAGAACTTAGGCAGAAAGGTTACTGTTTCAAAGGCAAAGGGAGGTAAAGGCGGAGTTCTGACCATTGAGTTTTATTCAGACGATGAGCTTACAACCTTTGCAAATCTCTTTGGAAACAGAGAATAAGATAAAATATAGTAATATATAGCAATTAATTATCCTAATATAAAATGAGGAGTATGAAAAATGTTAGACATTAAATTTTTAAGAGAAAACCCCGATGTTGTTAAAGAAAATATCCGCAAGAAGTTCCAGGACAGCAAGTTGCCCCTTGTTGACGAGGTTATTGAGCTTGATAAATTAAGCCGTGCCGCAAAGAAAGAGGCTGATGAGCTGAGAGCACAGAGAAACAAGCACTCCAAGGAAATTGGTGCTCTTATGGGTCAAGGCAAGCGTGAAGAAGCAGAAGCTATGAAGGTACTTGTTACCTCTCAGGGCGAGAGACTTGCAGAGCTTGAAGCTCAGGAGGCAGAGCTTGCAGAAAAGGTTAAGACCATTATGATGACTATTCCTAACATTATTGACGAGTCTGTTCCCATAGGTCGTGATGACTCTGAAAATGTTGAGGTACAGCGTTACGGTGAACCTGTTACACCTGACTTTGAGGTGCCCTACCACACAGATATTATGGAGAGATTTTGCGGTATCGACCTTGAAAGTGCAAGAAAGGTTGCAGGTAACGGCTTTTATTATCTTATGGGCGACATTGCAAGACTTCACTCAGCCGTTATTTCCTATGCACGTGACTTTATGATTGACAGAGGCTTTACCTACTGTGTGCCTCCCTTTATGATTCGCTCAGACGTGGTTACAGGAGTTATGAGCTTTGCTGAGATGGACTCTATGATGTACAAGATTGAGGGCGAGGACCTTTATCTTATCGGTACAAGCGAGCACTCCATGATTGGTAAGTTCATTGATACAATGAACAAGGAGGAAGAACTCCCCTATACTCTTACCAGCTACTCCCCCTGCTTCCGTAAGGAAAAGGGCGCACACGGTATTGAGGAACGCGGTGTATACCGTATTCACCAATTTGAGAAGCAGGAAATGATTGTTGTCTGCAAGCCTGAGGATTCTATGATGTGGTTCGACAAGCTCTGGCAGAACACAGTCGACCTGTTCCGCAGTCTTGACATTCCTGTAAGAACACTTGAGTGCTGCTCAGGCGACCTTGCAGATCTCAAGGTTAAGTCCATTGACGTTGAGGCTTGGTCTCCCAGACAGCAGAAGTATTTTGAGGTTGGCAGCTGTTCTAACCTCGGCGATGCACAGGCACGCAGACTGAGAATCCGTGTTAACTCCAAGGAGAACGGCAAATACTTTGCTCACACTCTCAACAATACTGTTGTTGCTCCTCCCAGAATGCTCATTGCATTCCTTGAGAACAACCTGAATGCAGACGGCTCTGTGAATATTCCTGAGGCTCTGCGTCCTTACATGGGTGGTATGGAGAAAATGCTCCCTAAAAACTGATTGAAATAATATAAAATTCAGCGTCCGATTGCTATAATGCGGACGCTGGTTTTATATAAAACAGAAGATAAAAGTTAAGAGGAGAAAGAAAATGAAAATAGTTATCCTTGATAAAAGCACCTTAGGTGAGGATATAGACCTGACCCCTATTTATAATCTTGGTGAGTGTACTGAGTACCCAACAACTCCTTTAGAGTTGGTTGCAGAAAGAGTACAGGATGCAGAGGTTATAGTTACAAATAAAATTAAACTGAATGCGGATACCCTGAAAGGAGCAGAAAGACTCAAGCTTATCTGCGTTGCGGCTACAGGCTATGACAATATAGATACACAGTACCTGAGTGAAAACGGCATTGCTCTTTGCAATGTGCCCGGATATTCTACAGACAGCGTGGCTCAGGTCACTTTTTCTATGGTGCTTTCTCTTGTGACACACCTGAGTGAGTACAGAGATTTTGTACACTCAGGGGAATACAGCAAAAGCGGTGTAGCAAATAAATTAAGCCCTGTTTATCACGAGGTCTCCTCAATGACTTGGGGTATACTGGGCGGTGGTGCTATAGGTACAGCGGTTGCAAGGGTTGCACAGGCTCTGGGTTGTAAGGTGCTGGTGTGCAGACGGAAGCAGGAGGGTGGCTTCCCACTTGCAGATATAGATACTTTGTGTAAAGAGTCGGATATTCTGTCAATACATCTGCCTCTTTCTGGTGAAACCCGAGGAATTCTCACAAAAGAAAGAATAAACAGTATGAAGAAAACAGCAGTGGTGGTCAATACCGCTCGCGGTGCTGTAACTGACGAGAAGGCACTGGCAGAGGCTATAAAGGAAGGCAAAATAGGTGCTTTGGGCGTGGATGTGTATTCCGTTGAGCCCTTTGGCTTAGACCATCCTTTCTATGATATCTTGAGCTGTGATAATGTATGCCTGACCCCGCACATGGGCTGGGGCTCTGCCGAGGCACGTGCAAGATGTGTGAGCATGATGGCAGAGAACATTACAGAGTTCTTTGCAGGAAACTCTCACAACAGAATAGTATAATTTTATTTCCCGAATTTGAACTTATTGACATCTGCGAAAATCTTGGATATAATATGCATAGGAAAAGGGATATGAAAACTACCATTTTGACAGAAGGGAGCATAAGGGTATGGGCGAGAAGATGACTACGCTTATTAAAGAATATCGCATAAAATGTAAGATGAGTCAGGCAGAGCTTGCCCAAAAGGTTGGTGTCAGACGGGAAACTATCGGCAGACTCGAAAAAGGCAAGTATAACCCCTCCCTTAAGCTTGCAATGGATATTGCGGGTGCACTGAAAGCTAAGGTAGAGGATATCTTCAAATTCGGTAAGATGGACATCGCCTGATAATTTACTTTATTATCATACATAATCAAAGCCACAGTGAAGCAATTGCTACTCTGTGGCTTTTGTGATATTTTATTAATGGTGATTAATATGGATTTACCAAAAAGAAAACCAACCCGACTCAAGAATTTTGATTACAGCACCCACGGCGCATATTTTGTGACGATTTGTACGAAGGATAAAGCAAAGTTGCTTTGTGAAATCGTAGGGGGCGGCACCTTTGACGCCCCGAAAATCATTTTGTCCTCAATCGGCGAGGTCGTTGAAAAATAAATTAATTCAACAAATAATATAGAAAATGTTACGGTGGATAAGTACGTGGTTATGCCAAATCACATACATATGATTATATTTGTTGGCAATGCTGACGGGACGTCGAGGGCGCCGTCCCCTACGAATGCTACTATACCCCACTTGGTATCTACATTAAAAAGATTTGTTAACAGAGAGGTAGGATATAATATATTTCAGCGTTCTTTTTACGACCATATTATCCGTGATTATAAGGATTATTACAGGATATGGAAATATATAGATAATAACCCCGGACGTTGGGCAGAAGATAAATATTACTGTGAATAAGAAAAGCCGTAGGAAGTTTTTGCTTCTTACGGCTTTGGTTTGTTTAGTAACAATATTATTTATCAAGGATTTTAAGGGCGCCTGTGGGGCAAACCTCTGCACATTTGCGGCAGTTTCTGCAATTAGCAATTGTATCGGGGTTGTTAAACTCAGGTTTGATTACGGTGTCAAAGCCTCTGCCTACAAAGCCAAGGATACCCTTTTGCGCTACCTCGTCACAAACTCGGACACAAAGACCGCACAGGATACATTTGTCCTGATTACGCTCAATGGATACAAGCTTCTGCTCCAAAAATCCTGTGTGCAGAGTACCCATGAAACGCTCAGGATGAATTGTGTAGCGGTTTGCGTGGCGGATAAGAGAGCAATCCTCATAATCGTGGCAACCGCACTCAAGACATCTTTTAGCTTCTGCTCGGGCAACTTCTTCTGAAAAACCTAAGTTGATTTCCTTGAAATCCTGCCTTCTTTCCTCAGGGCTTCTGTGAGGCATTTTTGCACGGGGAGTTTTCTCCTTGTCAGCTAAATCCTCGGCAGTTACTGTCTTTTTGCTGACAAAAGGAGCAATGTAGGGCACACAGTCGCCGTGAAGATAGCTGTCAATTACACCTGCTGCTTTCTGAGCTTCGCCGATTGCGGCAATTGCAATGGAAGCACCGCGGTTTGTAGCATCGCCTACTGCAAATACGCCATCAAGATTTGTGCGGAAGGTGTACTCGTCAGCACTGATAATACCTCGGGAGTTAAGCTCTACACCCTCAAAGCCTGTGGGATTAACCTTCTGTCCGATTGCGGCGATTACAGTATCTACATCAAGATACTTAAACTCACCCTCTTTTGCAACAGGTGAACGTCTGCCGGACTCATCAGGCTCCCCAAGCTCCATAACCTGAAGCTTTACCTGAGTAATCTTGCCGTTTTCGCCGATATATTCGTCAGGGTTTGTCAGGAAGAGGAACTGTACACCCTCCTCCATTGCTTCTTCAATTTCTATATCCTCAGCAGGCATCTCCGCTCTTGTTCTGCGGTAGATTACATATACATTCTCTGCACCCACACGGACAGCAGTACGGCAAGCATCCATTGCGGTGTTACCGCCGCCTACAACTGCTACATTTTTGCCGATGTTTACTTCTTCGCCCAGTGCAACACGGCGCAGAAAATCAATACCGCCTACTACACCCTGAAGCTCCTCGCCCTTTGTGCGTGTGCTCATGGAGTTCCATGCACCGATAGCAATGAGGGTTGCATCAAACTGAGCTTTAATCTCGTCAAAGGAGATGTCCTTGCCGATTTTTATATTATTTTTCATCTCAACGCCCAAGTCCTCAATAAGAGCAATCTCCTTGTCAAGGACAGCCTTGGGCAGACGGTACTCGGGGATTCCGTAGCGGAGCATACCGCCCATCTTGGGCATAGCGTCAAAGATTGTAACCTTGTGACCCTTTGTGCTCAAAAAGTAAGCCGCAGTCAGTCCTGCAGGGCCGCCGCCGATAATTGCAACGGTTTTGCCTGTAGGCTCTGCAACCTCAGGTCTGTAGGGGCTCTCTGAGTTTAAGTCATTATCTGCCGCAAAATACTTGAGAAATGCAATGGACATAGGCTCCTCAACCAAAGCTCTGCGGCACTCAGTTTCACAGGGGTGGGGACAAACTCTGCCGATAGAAGCAGGCAGAGGAAGCTTTTCTTTTATAATACGGACAGCCTCTCTGTCGTCACCCTCTGCAATCTTCTTGATATATCCCTGACAGTTTGTGCCTGCAGGACAAGCAAGTACACAGGGGCCTAAGCAGTCACCTTTGTGGTCGCTCATAAGAAGCTCAAGTGCTACCTTACGTGCTTTTACTACTCTGTCGGACTCTGTGTTGACAACCATACCCTCAGACACAGTAGCACTGCAGGCACGGAGAAGCTTAGGGATACCCTCTGCCTCAACCACGCACAAACCGCAGGCACCAAACACCTTGACACTCTCGTGGTGACAGAGTGTGGGGATTTCTATACCATTATCCTGAGCGGCTTTAAGAATAGTGTCACCCTGATGTGCAACAACCTCTATTCCGTTTATGGTAAGCTTTACTTCATTCATTGTGACACCTCCTTATACAGTCTTAACAGCACCGAATTTACATACAGTACGGCACTGTCCGCATTTAATACATTTATCTGTGATAATTTCGTGGGGATTTTTAAGTGTGCCTGTGATAGCTTCTGCAGGACACTTCTTAGCACAGAGAGTACAGCCCTTGCACTTATCCTTGTCAATTTCATAGGTGATAAGATTTGTGCACTCATGCGCAGGACATTTTTTGTCATTTATATGTGCTTCGTACTCGTTGCGGAAGTAGGGGATTGTGGTGAGTACAGGGTTGGGTGCTGTTTGACCAAGACCGCAGAGTGCACCGTCCTTGATAGCGTTACACAACTCCTCAAGGAGCTCGATGTCGCCCTCTTTGCCCTCGCCCTCAGTGATTCTTGTGAGGATTTCAAGCATACGCTTTGTGCCGATTCGGCAGGGTACGCACTTGCCGCAGCTTTCCTTGGCAGTGAAGTCAAGGAAGAACTTTGCCATAGCAACCATACAGGTGCTTTCGTCCATAACAACCATACCGCCTGAGCCCATGATTGCACCTGTTGCACCTAAGGCTTTGTAGTCGATAACAGTGTCAAGGAGGTCCTTTGGAATACATCCACCTGAGGGACCGCCCATTTGTACAGCCTTGAATTCCTTATCGTCCTTGATACCTCCGCCGATGTTGTAGATTACCTCGCGCAGAGTCATACCCATGGGGATTTCTACAAGACCGCCCTTTTTGATTTTACCTGTCAGGGCAAAAACCTTAGTACCCTTGCTGTTTTCTGTGCCCATTGCGGAGAAAGCTTCACCGCCGTTAAGTAAAATCCAAGGAACGTTTGCAAAGGTCTCGACGTTGTTTATGTTAGAGGGCTTCTGCCAGTAACCGCACTGTGCAGGGAACGGAGGCTTGAGTCTTGGCATACCTCGGCTACCCTCAAGAGACTCGATAAGCGCGGTTTCCTCACCGCATACGAAGGCACCTGCACCTGCTTTGATACGCATCTCACAACAGAAGTCTGTGCCTAAGATATTCTGACCCAGAAGACCCTTTGCCTTTGCCTGAGCAATTGCATTTTCAAGACGTTTAATAGCAAGGGGATATTCTGCGCGGACATAGACAACAGCTTCCTTTGCACCAATGGCGTATGCACCGATAAGCATACCCTCAATGAGATTATGGGGGTCACTCTCAATAACAGCTCTGTCCATAAACGCACCGGGGTCGCCCTCGTCTGCATTACAGATAAGATATTTTTCTTCGCCCTGTGACTGCCTTGCAGCATTCCACTTAAACCATGTGGGGAAGCCTGCACCGCCTCTGCCTGCAAGACCTGAAACCTTGATGGTTTCAATAACGTCCTCGGGAGTCATTGTGGTGAGTACCTTTTCAATAGCCTTGTAACCATCGGTGCTCATATATGCATCTATGTCTGAGGGGTCAATCACACCGCAGTGGCGGAGTGCAATCCTTGTCTGCTGAGAAAGAAAGCTTTCGTCATCCTCTGAGATAATGAGGTCTTCTACAAAGGAAAGGTCTCCTGTCTGTGCTGATTTTACAATGTTTTCAGTATCTTTTTCAGAAACCTTTACAAGGCGTGCTTTGAGGGTGTCCTCTTCATAAAGGTCTACAATAGGTTCAAGGTAGCACATACCGATACAGCCTGTAATACCTAAAGTAACATTTGAATTATCAACAAGACTTTCCAGTGCAGAGTAAACCTTGCCTGCACCTGCCGCAATACCGCAGGAGCCTGAACCGACTACTATTCTCATTATTCTTCCCCCGCTTTCTGTTTAAGGTCATTGAGAATGCGGATTGCCTTCTCAGGGGTAAGAGAGCCATAGGTCTCTTCGTTTATCATCATAACAGGAGAAAGTGAGCAACAGCCCAGACAAGCCACGCACTTAAGAGTGAACAGGCCGTCCTGGGTGGTTTCTCCGTCCTTTATTCCTAATTCCTCGGTGATTGCCGCCTCAATACGCTCAGAGCCGTTAACGTGGCAGGCGGTACCCTGACACAGCATAATCAGATACTTGCCAACAGGAGTAAGTCTGAACTGAGTGTAGAAGGTAGCAACACCCATTACCTTGGCAGGAGTGTTACCTGTTTCCTCGGCAATGTGGTATATAACATCGGTGGGAAGATAGCCGTAAATGTCCTGTGCCTTTTGCAGAACGGTGATAAGTGAGCCCTTCACACCCTTGTACTCTGTAAGTATTGGTTCAAGGAGAGTAAGGTCGCTTTTCTCGTGATTGCAACAGCAACTCATAAAAACACCTCATTTAAGTAATAAAACTATAAATACAATTATACTGCAAAACCTCGATATAATCAATGTTTTAGCGACCTAAACCGATGGGTATTTACAAAATATTAATGGTAATTTTGCATAAATATAGAAGCGCAATCCCAGCATAGCCTTAAAATACAACGACACATTACAAAATAAAACAGACCCCTGCCGTTATAGGACAAGAGTCTGTGACAAACATAAATATTAAATTATTTAAGAATGTTTCTCCAATCAAGGTCGCCACGCTCAAGACCGTGGATGAGGACCTCTGCAGTTGCAATGTTTGTTGCAACGGGAATATTGTGCATATCACACAGACGCAGAAGGTTCATATCGTTTGCCTCAGAGGGCTTGGGGTTGAGGGGGTCACGGAAGAAGAGAAGCATATCAATTTCATTGCAGGCGATGCGTGCCGCAATCTGCTGACCGCCGCCCTGTGAGCCGCCTAAGAAGGTCTTGATATCTAAGCCTGTTGTCTCAGAAACCATCTTACCTGTTGTGCCTGTAGCAAGAATGGTGTGGCGACTGAGAATTCCGCAGTATGCAATGCAAAACTGTACCATCAATTCCTTTTTCTCGTCATGGGCAATAATAGCGATATTCATAATTCTTTTACCTCCGTTCACAAGTTCTCATTTCAAAATCCTAAAAACATATATAACCCCTGAAAAATCAGGCAGAAAACTAAATTAAAGTCCTAAAAGTTTTTTTGCAAGAGGGGGATTTTCCCCTTCAAGCCTTGCGGCAAGATTCTTGAAAGCCAGCATAGATGGGACTGACTTCTGTCCGCTTTCGCCTCTTTGGGCAATTGCCGCAATCTGCACATCCTCAGGAATGATTGCTATAAGCTGGGTCTGTGCAATGTCAATGAGAGAATCGATATCCTCATAAATACCGAGAGTGTTGAATCTCTCAGGCAGGAAACGGTTTATGACCAGGCGTGCATCCTCTACACCCATCTCTGTAAGCTTGCGTCTTATGTTTAGGCAACCTCTTACACTTGTAGGCTCAGGGTTGATAACAATAAGCGCTGAGTCGGCAGAAGCCGCTGCCGCCTCAAAGCCCGAACCTGTACCTGCAGGGGAATCAATAAGGATGTAGTCGTAATCATCTTTGATTTCGCCTATAAGCTGTCTCAGTACAGAAGGGCTGACCTCATCATCAGCAGAGAGTGCCGCAGGCATCATATAAAGACCGTAGATGTTGCGAGTTACGTAGATAGCGGCAGACTTATCACAGCCGCCGCCCACAGCATCGGATACATCGTAGACAAGCTCCTTTTCAACGCCAAGCATTAGGTCAACGCCACGCATACCGCTGTCGCAGTCAACAAGCAGTACCTTTTTATTAAGTTTTACCAAGGCAACCGCAAGTCCTACAGAAACAGTGGATTTGCCTGTGCCACCCTTGCCTGAAGCAAGAACGATAACTTTGCTCATAAAACAGTACCTCACATATATTTTAGCATAAAATAGCAAAGAGGACAATTAAAAATCTCAGGTTTAGATGTAAAAATATATGTCTGGATTTTGGGCAATATTGATAAAACGTCAGTTGATATCATAATTATTGGTAAAAACATTACAGCCTTTTATCCGAAGACAAAAGGCTGTAGTTTTATTCTGATGTTTCGCTTGCAGGTTCTGCAGAAGCTTCAGGGTGGAAGTATGCGTCCAGCAAATCCCTTGCTACTGACATAGAGTATGTGCCCTTGGCACCGTGCTCCAGAAGTACTGCAATGGCAACCTGAGGATTATCGTAGGGGGCATAGCAGATAAAGGCAGTGTGGTCAGAGCCTGTGTTTTCTGCTGTACCTGTTTTAGCGGCGATGGGAATGTCGTAGTCGTAGAAGCTCCAGTAAGCTGTACCCGACTCAGAAGCCACAACCTGACGCATTGATGACTGCACCACAGAGAGATTGTAGGGGTTAATTTGTAAGTCTTCTACTACTTCGGGGTTCTCCGGGGAGTTTTCAAAGACAACCTCCTGACGGTCATAGCTTGTAACCTTGCTGATAAGGTGGGTTTTGAGTCTTACGCCGTCATTTGCTATGGTTGCACAGTAGGTAGCAAGCTGAACAGGGGTGAATGTGTTGTCAGACTGTCCGATTGCAGCCTGTACGGTATTACCGGGAAGCCAGGAGGAGCTGTCACGTCCTGCAAGGAAACCGCGGGACTCGTATATCTCAAGACCTGTTTTTTCGCCAAGTCCCAGTTTTTCCATATAAAGGTACATGGTATCTATACCCAGAAGTCTTCCTACCTCTGCAAAGTAGTAGTTACAGGAGCGGGTAATAGCACCGTAAACATCCTGAGGGCCGTGGTAGCCCATACAGTTTACTACGTTGGAGGGGTAGTAGTCGTAACGTCTGGTACAGGTGATGGGTGTGTATTCGGAGACCACGCCTTCCTCTAAAGCTGCAAGAGCGACACCGGGTTTTACAACTGAGCCCGGTGCGAAAGAGCCTGTGAAGGCACGGTCGTAAAGAGGCAGGTTTTTGTCATTAAGCAGGGACATATAGTAGTCTCCGTCATTGTATTTTGTAATGTCATAGGTTGGGTAGGTTGAGGCGGCAAGAACAGAAAAATCCTTGACGCTGAGCATAACCACAGCTCCTGCAGTACAGTCCTCGCCGTAGCCTTTCTCTCCGCCGTTCTGGGCACTGAGCTGTTTACCTGCAGTTTGTGCCGCCTTTACGTTTTTAGCAAGGGAGCGGTTTGCAACCTGCTGTAACTTTTTGTCTATAGTCAGATATACAGTGTTTCCCGGCTTTGCAGGTTCTACGTCTACAACGCTGATAACAGTACCGTCAGAGTTTTTGGAGACGGTTTTTGTGCCGCCCTCGCCTCTTAAGTATTCCTCCATAGCGGCTTCAATGCCGAACTTGCCGATTATATCATTGTAGGAGTAGCCTTTGTCTTTGTTTTCTTCGTATTCTTCTGCAGTCAGCGGACCTGTAACTCCTAAGATGTGAGGCATAAGAGTTCCGTCTATGCAAATGCGTTTGTTGACAGTTGAAATATCAATGCAGGGAAGGGACTGAGAGTACTCGGAAACGATAGCGGTCATTTCCTCTGAAAGTTCTTTTGCAAAGGTATAGGGATTGATAGAAGAAAACCTTTCAAGCTCCATATTATACCGAACGGAAGCTATATTACGGCAGAGGTTTTTATTCTCGGCATACTCCTGTAAATCGTAGCGGTCAACAAGCTCTTCCATATAGTCATCTGCTGTTGCGTATACGCTCAGGTCAAGCATCTCGTCTGAACGGAGATTTTCGAGTGCGTCCTCTGCATCCTCGTCAGATGAAAACTGATATGCATCGTTTTTGTCTACAACAATTGGCAGAGTGTCAATCCAAGGGGCATTTTTCTTCTCAAAAATATCAAAAAGAGTTGTTATAACCTTGTTTACTGTTAAGTCTCCGTTAATGTACAGCTTGTCAATAATAACAGAGTACATAGTTGTGTTAGCTTCAATTACCTCTCCGTTTACATCTACAATCTCGCCTCTTGTGTCGTCAGAGGTAAGGCGGTAGTTAGCGGTGGTAGCAACCTCCTCACGGTAGTAGTCTCCCTGGATTATCTGCCAGTTAAAGAGCCTTACAGTGAAGCAGACAAAGAAAACTGCAACAAGGATTAGGCAGATAACGGAACGGATATTCTCTTTTAAGTATCTCTTTATCATGCCTTTTACTCCTTTTGCAGATTTTAAGTATAATGTTTAAGACTCAACCATAGACGACCTGAAAAGTCTGTTAAACCAGAAAAGCGGTGGTAAAAACAGCAGGGTATACAGAATCTTAATAAGATAGTGTCTTACAAAGTGTCCCCAGAGGTTCGGCATATCAGACCCTGCAGGGAATATGAGAAAATGGACAAACAGCAAAACTGTTATGGTAACAGAGCCGATGACCATAGCGTTTACGAAGTTAGTTACAAAGAAATTTCGTGCCGAATAGCCAAAGGCAAAGCACAGCAAAGTGAGGGCTATAGTGTAAAATCCGATGCTTGTACCAAAGCCAATGTCGCAAAGACAGCCGCAGATAACGCCAAAAATCATAGCGGTGACTTCGCTTTCGAATACTGCGATTGTAATTGCAACAGGTAAAAGCAACAGGGGTTTCACACCCAGTATTTCGGGCAGAAAGCCCGGTGTGCCTGACAGTACATAGAGGGTTACAATCTCAATGGCGTAGGCAACGAATCTTAAGAATTTAAGCTTGCCTTCCATATTATTCTCCTGTAGCCTCTGTAGGTGAGGTGGTTTCCTGAGCACTGTCAGTTGGAAGGGTTATATCCTCAATGGAACCTTCGGAAATTTCGCCTTTGCCCTCAAAGTCTGTGATTACAACAACGTCAAGGACAGAGGTTATGTCCTCATAAGGCTTGATTACTGCATATTTGGAGGTGTCGTACTCGTCAAATCGGATTTCTGTAACTTCACCGATAATTATGGAAGGCGGATAAAGCCCGCTAATACCTGTGGTGATAATAATATCTCCTGCCTGCATTGTATTGAGAGCAGATATTTTTGTCATAGTTGTAAGGCTTTTGTCTGCAAAACGCACATTACCTGTAACAATACCGCTGTCACGGGAGACAGAGTCAATAGCGCCAACCTTTGCATCGGGGGAAAGTATAGTTTTGACACGGCTTGTAGAGGCATCCACAGCAGAAACCCAGCCGACAAGCCCCTTCTCGGTTACAACAGGGTCGCCTATGCTTACTCCGTCACTCTTGCCCTGATTGATAGTGAATGCATAAAAGTCATCATTAGGGTCGCGGCGGACAACAGTTGCAGGCAGAAGCTCGTACTGGGGATAGTCACGCTTTAAGTCGTAGTATCTCCAGAGCCTTGCGTTTTCCTGCTTTACGTCATAATAGTCCACAAGCTGAGTGCGAAGCTCTGCAACTTCTTTGTTGAGGGCTTCGTTTTCTTCCTGCAGTTCGTCATAGGATTTTTTGTTTGCTTCTTCGGATACGGCGGCAGAAACCTCCTGAAGACCCAAGGTTAAGGAGCTCAGAAGGCTTGAAACCACAGACTTGCCTGACACAGCAGTGATAGTTAAGGTCACAGCAAGTATAAGCAGTACGCATATTAGTTTTTTGAAGCTTTTAGAAGATATCAGGTCTTTCACGGTTTGCCTCCGCTGAAATTCGGGGAACGGAAAGCCGTCCCCCGATTAGTGTTATATATATACTTGTGATTACTTACGTCTGGAACGGTAATACTCACTGGGCATTGTAAGCTCAAGTCTCTTGCCTGCACCGTCAACTACGCAGTCAAGGGGTCTTTCTGCAACGTGGACAGGCATGCCTGTCTGCTGCATAATAAGCAGGTCAAGTCCGCGAAGCAGAGCACCGCCGCCTGTAAGCATAATGCCGTGGTCGATAATATCTGCAGAAAGCTCAGGAGGAGTCTTCTCCAGAGTGTTGATGATTGCATCAATGATGGTAGCAAGGGGGTCTGCCAGAGCGTCTCTCACCTCAGCGGCAGTAATGGTAATGTTCTTGGGAAGACCGTCCATCAGGTTTCTGCCCTTAATGCACATTTCACCCTCATCCTCATAAGGGTAAGCTGAACCGATACCGATTTTAATATCTTCTGCAGTACGCTCACCAATGAGGAGATTATATTTCTTCTTGATGTAGGACATAATTGCATCGTCAAACTTATCGCCTGCCACTCTTACTGAGCAGGATGTAACAATGTCACCCAAAGAGATGATAGCAACCTCAGATGTACCGCCGCCGATGTCAACTACCATACTGCCTGTAGGCTCTGCAACAGGCAAACCTGCACCGATTGCTGCTGCCATAGGCTCTTCAATAAGCTCGATGTCCTTACCGCCTGCTTCTCTTGCGGCATCCTCAACTGCATTCTTTTCAACCTCTGTAACACCTGAGGGGATACAGATTACAATGCGGGGACGTGAGAAGAAGTTTGAACGAACGGTCTTTCTGATGAAATGCTTCAGCATGGAAGCAGTAATCTGGAAGTCTGCAATGACGCCGTCTTTGAGAGGACGTACAGCAACGATGGAGCCGGGAGTACGGCCAATCATCTCTTTAGCCTGAGAGCCTACTGCTAAAACAGAGTCGTTACGGATATCAACTGCAACAACGGAGGGTTCTCTGAGGACAATACCCTTGCCCTTCATAAACACCAGAGTGTTAGCTGTACCAAGGTCAATACCAATATCCTTTGTGAATGAAAAAAACATATTTATGCCCCTTTCCTGCGGAAAACCGCAAAAGAAGTTTTTGTACTTGATTTGTGTTCAAGGCAGACCGCCTTGGGAGTATATGTTATATATATCTATAAAATACACTTTAACTCAATAATTATACTCTATAGATAATCAGATTTCAACCGCTAATTGCGGATTTTTTATTGTTTACCTGTTGAGCCGAAACCACCGGTACCTCTGTCCGTGTCGGAAAGTTCCACAACCTCAACCGAAGGCATCAAAGATACAGGAGAAATAACCATCTGAGCGACACGCTCAAAGGGTTCAATGGTGTACTCTTTGTCAGATACATTGCAAAGTCCGACACAAACTTCGCCTCTATAGTCGGAGTCAACTACTCCTACACCGTTTGAAAGGCAGATGCCGTGTTTTATTCCCAGACCCGAACGAGCAAAAATGTATGCTACAAAATCAGCACAGGGAAGTTCAATTGCGATGCCTGTGGGGATAAGGTGAAGGTCGCCGGGCTTTACGGTGACAGGAGCATCAATACAGGCATATAAATCCATTCCTGCAGAGCCTTCTGTGGCACGCTTGGGGACTCTTGCGTTCTCTCTGATTTTTTTTATTTTGAGTATTTGTTCCATATTATCCTCTTTCCTGCAAATTTAAGGATAAACTTGCAAAAATAAAATTTAATTCCATTTTGAAATTCCTACGAAGAAACATAAAACCGCTATATTTTTTGTAGGGAATTAAACTTAATTCCTTTTAATAATTCTCCTGAGAACATTAAAATTTTGTTAATTATTTAACGCCTCTGTAATATAATCCGCGGGTGAAATTACCGAAATTTTGATTTTCACTTGAAAAATCAATGATGTTTTCCACTTTTTCCACAGAGTTTTCCACAGTAAAGCGGAAAGTGTGGAAATGAAGTTTCAAAAATGTATTAATCTTGTCAGGAATTAAAAGAGGCACGCAGTTGAGAACTTCCGTGCAATTTCCGTCACAAGTGAAAATGAATTTTTTATTCATCCTGTCCTGCAAAGTTTTGTTTTTACCGCATCCTTTGCAAGCGGATTTTGAGGTGAGGCCGGGACAGCATCTGGTCAGCATCAGAGGCAAGTATCCGTAAGAGATTACACCTCTGGGGATTGAGGCACCGAGAGAGTCAATCTGCTCCTTTGTAAGCTCAAAGCTTAGTTCAACATCGGAAAGTCCCATGTCTTCTGCCCACATAAGTGAGGCGGTGTTTGTCAGGTTTAAGCCGAAGCCTCCGTGAACAGTAAGATTAAGCTCTTTTGCCATATATACTGCACCTATGTTTGAAGCAAGCACGTGGGTTATTCCCAGTGCCTTTGCCGTTTTGAGCGCTTTTTTCAAGGTTTCTTCCCTGCCGAACATTCCTCTGGGGATTTCTACTCCAACATTAAATCTGTTGTGAAGGAGTCTTTGAATATCCTCAGGATTACTGAGCACAGGGATAAAAACAAGGTCGAAATCTCTGAAATAATCGGGAATATTTGTATCTGTAAACCGTGCTCTTTTTTTGGGGAAGCCCTCATGCTTGCAACTGTAGGGTTTAAGTACAGGTGTTACTATTTTCGGGTTTTTACGATTTACAAAGGCTCTCTCCTCAGAGAGTTTCTGAAGAGCGTCTCTTCTTAGTTGGTTTATCTTGCTTGCAGGCAGGGACACGACCTCACCGATATGGCAGATAGTTTTCTGAGTGTAATAGGGAGTTCCTCCGCATTTTTGCAATAGGGACACAGCCTTACCAGCATCCAGAGCGACATTCCTTGCTTCTTCGCATACTGTTTCAGATATAGCTGTTGCGGTGTTTTTGCCATCTGAAACTGTCAGACAAGGATATTCCCCCGCCATGGCTGTGAATTCAAAAGTTACAGCAACTCTGGGAGCTTCATCTTTGTAGGTGTTGCGTATTTCCGCAAGGAGTTTTTCGCTTCCTGCGGTTACATCCTCTTTGCGTCTGTGGCCGAACATTGAGCTGTTTCTGACACCTTTTAAGTATCCGTCAGTAAAGCCTGTCCGTGAAAAAACATTTTTAAGGTAGCGGTCTGTAGAGTCGGAGACATAGCCTGTATCACGCTTTTCCTTGCAGGCAGAGGTTGCCGCTGCAACATACTCGGGACGTTTCATTCTGCCTTCGATTTTGGCAGAAGCTACCCCCAGTTTTTGCAGTTCATCTATATATTCAATCAAACTGTTGTCCTTAAGACTCAGGGCGTGGTCACTTCCTCCCTCTGCCTTAAAAGGCAGACGGCAGGGCTGAGCACACATTCCGCGGTTGCCTGAGCGGGAGCCAAGCATTGCCGAAAAGTAGCATTGTCCCGAAACGCTCATACACAGTGCTCCGTGAACGAAAACCTCCAGCTCAATAGGACAGGATTTTTTTATCTCTGCAATTTCCTTTAGGGACAGTTCACGGGATAAAACAACCCTTGAAAAGCCCATGTCATACAGGGCTTTTGCACCCGAGGGGGTGTGTATGCTCATCTGGGTTGAACCGTGAAGCCGTAAATCAGGCAGGTGCTTTTTGATGAGCATTGCCAGTCCTACATCCTGCACAATTACTGCATCAATGCCTATTGCATAGGCATCGGCTACGAGATTAAGGGCTTTTGCAAGCTCCTCGTCAAACATCAGGGTGTTTACTGTTAGGTAGGCTTTGACACCTCTTATGTGGCAGTAGTCTATAGCTTCTTTCATTTCACAGATGTCAAAATTCTGTGCCGATGCACGTGCCGAAAAGTCCTTCGCACCCATATATACTGCATCTGCCCCTGAGCGTACAGCGGCAACGAGGCTTTCCATGCTGCCTGCAGGAGCAAGGATTTCTATTTTGTTTTGCATATTCCCCACTCCTTTTGAGTTTATAATAAAAGGGATTAATCTAAATCGTCAAATATACTGAACTGATGATAAGGAGAGTGGTTTTCCTCTACTGTTGTATCCTGAGGGGTTGTAACAGCAACGGGAGCAGACGGTGCAGGCTCAGCACTGTAATGTTTTCCGTGTTTCTTGTTTTTCTTCTGCTTTTTGCCTGAGCGGAAGTCCTTACCTACAAAGGCTGTTTGTCTTGTAGGCTGTGAAGTTTCTGCCATAATAATTGCTTCAGACTTAGAGATTACAGGGGTTACGGAAGATGCATCTGTTTGCTCTGCTTCTGCCTCAGTATCTTCTGCGGGGTCCTCTTTTGCTGTTTCTTTTGTGGACTGTGCCTCTTTAAGCTGTGCTTTGAGAGCTTCGTTTTCTTCACGGAGCTTTTCGTTTGCTTCAAGGTATTCCTTTACCTGAGTGCGAAGCACCTCCATCATCTGGCGAAGTTTACTCTCATCATCGCAAAGGTCCAACGCCGCAAGAATGGCACAGGCATCGCGGTTGAGTCTGGGGTTATCCTTTGCAATTCCTTTAATCATTACATCAACCTTTTCGCCAATGCCGATTACATATTCCTCAGAGTCGGCGGTAGAGATTGAAAATCTCTGTCCTGCTACATAAATGACAACATTTTTCTTTTCCATTATGTAAGCCTTCCTTCATTTGATTTTATTCCACTGTAATTATAGTACAAAACAGGAAAATAACAAAGAAAAATATTAAAATTGTAATACACTTTTTTATTGGTTACTGATTTGTTACTGCTGTTTGCTGTATTTTATCTAAGTAAAGTATTGAAATTTTAAGGGGTTTGTAGTATAATTTAACCATCTTTTTGGGTGTATCGCAAAACTAATTGGGTAGTCTGACGAATATCGACAGACAATACACCCTTCAGTAACCTATAATCTCACTATATAAATTAAGGAGGAACTATGAGCAAAAATATAAAAGCTAAGGATATGATTAAAGCAATAACAGAAAAACTCAGTTCGGTTTTTCACGTTACACCTCAGGACGCCACCAATGAGGATATTTACAAAGCTCTTGCCATTGTCTGCAGAGAGATAATGAGCAAGGATTATGCAGAATTTGCCGCAAAGGTAGAGCGTCAGGAGAAAAAGACTGTTTATTACCTTTGTATGGAGTTTCTGATGGGCCGGTCCCTTAAGAACAACCTGTGTAATATGGGTCTTGAGGAGGTTGCAAAAGAAGCACTCAAAAGCTTTGATGTGACACTTGACAAAATTTACGAGCAGGAGCCTGATGCAGGCCTTGGCAACGGAGGTCTCGGCAGACTTGCCGCATGCTTCCTTGACGGACTTGCATCTCAGGGTTATCCCTCTATGGGCTACTCCCTCAGATATGAATACGGCATCTTCAGCCAGAAGATTGTAGACGGTTGGCAGACAGAGCTTCCCGACTTCTGGCTTCCGGGAGGCAGTGTGTGGCTTCACGCACATCCTGAAAAAGCGGTTGAGGTTAGATTTAACGGCAATATGGTGGAGGACTGGATAGACGGTATCCACCTTGTAAAGCTTGAGAATGCAACAAAAGTTCATGCTGTTCCCTACGATATGATTGTAACAGGTGCGGACGGCAAGGGTGTAAGCAGGCTTCGACTCTGGGCGGCAGACTCTAAGGACTTTGATATGCAGCTTTTCAATGACGGAGAGTTCCTGCGTGCAGTTGAGCAGAAGGCTATGGCTGAGAGCATTACAAAGGTGCTTTATCCCGGAGATAACCATACAGAGGGAAAGAGCCTGAGACTCAATCAGCAGTATTTCCTTGTATCTGCCACAATTCAAGATATTATTAACCGCCACCTGAGAGTATATAAGACTCTTACAAATCTTCCTGATAAAGTAGCAATTCACCTTAATGATACCCATCCTGTACTTGCTGTGCCTGAGCTTATGAGAATTGTTATGGACGAATGCGGATACGGCTGGGACGAGGCTTGGAGAATAGTCACAGGTACTATTGCATACACAAACCATACTGTTATGGCAGAGGCTCTGGAGTGTTGGAGTGAGGATATGTTCCGCACAAAACTCCCTAGAATTTATCAGATTGTCTGCGAGATTAACAGGCGCTGGTGCTACGAGCTTAAAGAAGCAGGTACACCCGAGGACAAAATAGCAAAGATGTCTATTATCCGTGACGGCTGGGTGCGTATGGCAAACCTTGCAGTTGTGGCAAGCCACAAGGTAAACGGTGTTTCAGCACTGCACAGCAATATCCTGAAAGATACTGTATTCTCCGATTTCTATGGATACACTCCCGACAAATTCACAAACGTTACAAACGGTATTGCTCACAGACGTTGGCTTAATCAGTCAAATCCGGGTCTTTCAAAGTTAATTACCGAGCTTGTTGGTGACGGCTTCATTACCGATGCATCAAAGCTCAAGGAGCTTGAAGGCTTTGCATCAGACAGAGCTGTTCTTGATAAGCTTTCTGAGATAAAGCGTCAGAACAAGATTAGAATGGCTGAGGAGATAAAGAGAACCTCAGGTGTGCTTGTTGACCCTGACTCAATCTTTGACGTACAAGTAAAGAGACTCCATGAGTATAAGCGTCAGCTTATGAATGCATTGAATATTCTTGCTACCTACCAGATGCTCAGAGATAACCCAAGTATGGATTTTGCACCCAGAACATATATTTTCGGTGCAAAGGCGGCTCCCGGTTACTACTTTGCAAAGCAGATTATTCAGTTTATAGTTGACCTTGCAAATCAGATTAACAATGACCCCAGAGTAAACGGCAAATTAAAGGTGGTGTACCTTGAGAATTACCGTGTAACTGTAGCAGAGAAGCTTATTCCTGCAGCAGAGATAAGCGAGCAGATTTCACTTGCAGGCACTGAGGCATCAGGCACAAGTAATATGAAGTTTATGATAAACGGTGCTGTAACACTTGGCACTCTGGACGGTGCAAATGTTGAGATTTACGATGCAGTTGGAAATGATAATATCATACTTTTCGGTATGACGACTCCTGCTGTGAATGATATGAAGGCAAAGGGTTATCGACCCTTAGATTTCTACAGCACAAACAGCGTAATAAGACGTGCTGTGGACGAGATAAGAATGGGCAGATTCTCTGCAGTTGCAGATAATCTCCTGCATAGCGACCCCTATATGGTGCTTGCTGACTTTGAGTCCTATCGCAGAGCACAGGAACGTTCAGCAGAGCTGTATAATAACAGACAGAAGTGGAACCAGATGTCACTGATGAATATTGCAAACGCAGGTATCTTCTCAGCAGACCGTTCCATAAACGACTATGCAAGAGACATCTGGCACATAAAGCCTATAGAGTAAACTCCACAACTAAGTTTGCCTTTGCAGGCAAGTGGAGTTTCGCCTATAGCTAAATTGGCAAACTTAACTTCACTTAATTTTTCATTAATACAAAATTAAAAACGCAAGGCGGAAGCAACCCTCCGCAAAAATAAAGAATCACCCTTTCCTCTACACACAGGAAAGGGTGATTTTATTATTGAGTTAAATTGTCAAAAATTTTGCCTTGATTTTGTGATTGATTTTGAGGCTTTACAGGGGTAATATTAGGGCGAGGACAAGAGTACATTTTGCACAGGGGGTACCCCTTGCGGAGAGATGTGTCGGAAAATTCCTCAAAAACCAATAAAATGTCGGTGTTTTTCTTTGTTTTGACTTTACATTTATTATAAAAAGTGTTATTATCTAAGGTGGTACAGACCGTACCGAATATGTAGATTTTGCGATTTTTATCGCATTGATTATTCAAGGAGGTAATTCCAATGGCAAGAAAAAGAAAGACCATGGACGGTAACAACGCTGCGGCTCACGTTTCCTATGCGTTTACCGAGGTAGCTGGTATTTATCCTATCACTCCCTCCAGTCCCATGGCAGACTATGTTGACCAGTGGTCCGCACAGGGTCTCAAGAACATCTTCGGCACAACTGTTAAGGTTGAGGAGATGCAGTCTGAGGCTGGTGCAGCAGGTACTGTTCACGGTTCTCTGAACGCAGGTGCTCTGACCACAACTTACACAGCATCTCAGGGCCTTCTCCTGATGATTCCTAACATGTACAAGATCGCAGGCGAGCTCCTGCCCTCTGTATTCCATGTATCTGCAAGAACAGTTGCATCTCATGCACTTAACATCTTCGGTGACCATTCTGACGTTTATGCTTGCCGTCAGACAGGTTTTGCAATGCTGGCTGAGACAAACACTCAGGAAGTTATGGACCTGGGTGCAGTTGCTCACCTTGCAACAATCAAGAGCTCCGTTCCTTTCATCAACTTCTTCGACGGTTACAGAACTTCTCACGAAATTCAGAAAATTGAAGTTTGGGATTTTGATGACCTGAAGGAAATGTGCGACATGGAAGCTGTTGAGAAGTTCCGTAAGCGTGCTCTCAACCCCGAACGTCCCGTAATGCGTGGTTCTCACGAGAACGGCGATATCTTCTTCCAGCACAGAGAGGCTTGTAACAAGCACTACGAGGCTGTTCCCGGTATCGTAGAGGAGTACATGGCTAAGGTTAACCAGAAGCTCGGTACAAACTATCAGCTCTTCAACTACTATGGTGCAGAGGATGCAGAGCGTGTTATCATCGCTATGGGTTCTATCTGCGACGTAGCAGAGGAAGTTATCGACTATATGAACGCTCAGGGCGAGAAGGTTGGTCTTGTTAAGGTTCGTCTTTACAGACCCTTCAGTGCTGAGAGACTGGTTGCAGCAATCCCTGCAACTGCTAAGAAGATTGCAGTTCTTGACAGAACTAAGGAGCCCGGTGCTCTTGGTGAGCCTCTGTACCTTGATGTTGTTGCAGCTCTTGCCGCAAATGGCTCTACTGCAAAGGTAATCGGCGGCAGATACGGCCTCGGTTCCAAGGACACACCTCCCTCAAGTATCTTCGCAGTATACGATGAGCTTGCAAAGGATGCTCCCCGTCACAACTTCACACTTGGTATCAACGATGACGTTACAGGTCTTTCTCTTGAGGAGAAGCCTGCTCCCAACACAGCTGCAGAAGGCACAATTGAGTGCAAGTTCTGGGGTCTCGGCGGTGACGGTACTGTTGGTGCTAACAAAGACTCTATCAAGATTATCGGTGACCATACAGAGAAGTTCGTTCAGGCTTACTTCCAGTATGATTCCAAGAAGACAGGCGGTATCACCATCTCCCACCTGCGTTTTGGTGACAAGCCCATCAAGTCACCCTACTACATCAACAAGGCTGACTTCGTTGCTTGCCACAACCCCTCTTATGTAGAGAAGGGCTTCAAGATGGTACAGGATGTTAAGCCCGGCGGTGTTTACCTTATCAACTGCCAGTGGAGTGCAGAAGAGCTTTCTGAGAAGCTTGACGCAGCATCCAAGAGATACATTGCTGAGAACAACATTCAGCTTTACACAGTTAACGCTATTGATATCGCTGCTCAGATTGGTTTGGGTAAGCGTACAAATACGGTTCTTCAGTCTGCTTTCTTCTCACTTGCTAAGGTTCTTCCTCCTGAGGAAGCAATCGGCTATATGAAGGAAAAAGCTCAGAAGTTCATGAAGAAGGGTAAAGAAATCGTTGAGATGAACGAGAAGGCAATCGACATGGGTGCTTCCGCTTATGTTAAGATTGACGTACCTGCTGAGTGGGCAACTGCTGAGGATACAACAGTAGCTACTGCTTCCGTTGGCCGTGAGAAGCTCGTTAAGATGGTTGACGGAATCATGGTTCCCGTTTCCAAGATGGACGGTGACTCTCTTCCCGTTTCTGCATTTATGGACCACATTGACGGTACATTTGAGCAGGGTGCTTCTGCTTATGAGAAGCGCGGTGTTGCAGTTCTGGTTCCTGAGTGGAACGCTGAGACTTGTGCAAAGTGTAACAAGTGTTCCTTCGTATGTCCTCACGCTACTATCCGTCCCTTCGCACTGAGCGATGAGGAGGTTGCAGCAGCACCTGAGAACATGAAGGTTGCTCCCAAGCCCGTTGTTAAGACTAACTACAAATATACACTGGCTGTATCTCCCCTTGACTGTATGGGTTGCGGCGTTTGCGTTGGCGTATGTCCCACAAACTCCCTGACTATGGTATCCAGAGAGAGCCAGGAAGCAGAGCAGGCAGTATTCGATTACTGTGTTGCAAATGTAACAGAGAAGCCCGAGACAACTGCAAACCTGAACCTTATCGGTTCTCAGTACAAGCAGCCTCTCCTCGAGTTCTCCGGCTCTTGTGCAGGTTGTGCAGAGACAGCATACGCTCGTCTGGTTACACAGCTCTTTGGTGACAGAATGTACATCTCCAATGCTACAGGTTGTTCCTCTATCTGGGGCGGTCCTGCAGCAACATCTCCCTACACAGTTAACAAAGAGGGTCACGGTCCTGCTTGGGCAAACTCCCTCTTCGAGGACAACGCAGAGCACGGCCTCGGTATGTATCTTGGCCAGAAGGCTATCCGTGACAGACTCATTGAGAAGGTTAAGATTGTTGCAGCTTGCGACAAGGCATCTGCTGAGCTCAAGGCTGCTGCTGAGGAATACCTCGCAACTGTAGAGGATGGCGACAAGAACACAGCTGCTACAAAGGCTCTTGTAGAGGAGCTCAAGAAGCTGGGCGAGTGCGACTGCACAGATATCAAGGATATCCTTGACAATGCAGAGTATCTCTCCAAGAAGTCCGTATGGATCTTCGGCGGTGACGGTTGGGCATACGATATCGGCTTCGGCGGTGTTGACCATGTTCTTGCAACAGGTGAGAACGTAAACATCTTCGTATTCGATACTGAGGTTTACTCCAACACAGGCGGTCAGGCTTCTAAGGCTTCTCAGATTGGTCAGGTTGCTCAGTTTGCTGCAGCAGGTAAGGCTATCAAGAAGAAGTCACTTGCTGATATCGCAATGAGCTACGGTTACATCTATGTTGCTCAGATTGCTATGGGTGCTGATATGAACCAGACACTTAAGGCAATCAAAGAGGCAGAAAGCTACAACGGTCCTTCTCTCATCATCGGCTACGCTCCCTGTGAGATGCACTCCATCAAGGGCGGTATGCAGAACTGTCAGAAGGAAATGGCTCGTGCCGTTGAGTGCGGTTACTGGAACAACTTCCGCTTTGACCCCAGACTCAAGGCTGAGGGCAAGAATCCCTTCATGCTTGACAGCAAGGCTCCTGTTGCAGATTATAAGGAGTTTATCCTCTCTGAGGCACGTTACAGCTCACTGACACGTTCCTTCCCTGAGAGAGCAGAACAGCTCTTTGAGGATGCTAAGGAGAATGCAGTTGCTCGTTATGAGGAGCTGAAGAAGAGAGCAGAGCAGTAATAATTGCGAAGCTGTCAACTCCCTATGCAAAATAAATAACGCGGGCTAACCGCAGAAAACCCCCGATTGAAATTCAATCGGGGGTTGCTTTTTATTTGAAGTATATGGGTGTGATTTTGTGTATATAATGTAAGCCAAAAAGAAAACCGCCGAACTCAGAGGTTCGGCGATTTGTTTGAAAATTACTTGTACATAAATCCGATGTGTTCACGGTTAGTTATCTTCCAGTTTGAAAGGTCTGAACCTTTGCCTGTAATTTCATAGGTGAGGTTTTCGTCCTTGTAGTCATAAACTGTGAAAATCTGGAAGTAGTGAGTTCTGGTTAAGTCCTCACCCACAGGAACCTCTGAGTAAGCTCTGCCGTAATCAGTGTTTGTCTGAATACCTGCGGCTTTGATGATGGTTGCCTGGAAGTTATCCTGAGAAACCTGAGCAGTGTTATACTTAATCTCAGTGCCGTACTGACCGCTTTCTTTTACAAGGAGCCCTGTCAGCTTGGGTGCCTCATAGAGGTCTGTGTCGCTAACGAGGGATGCGTGGTCACCAGTGATGATAATTGTTGCATCATTGTAGATTCCCAGTTTTTTCATCTGAGTAATATACTCAGAAATAAGCTTGAAGCAACCTGTTGTCTGCTGAAGAACGGAAACTGCTCCGTAATCAACTAAGTTACAATTTTCGTCCATTGATGTGGGAGCATGGCTTCCTCTCAGATGCAGGAAGGTGAAGGTGTTTTGGTCGCTCTGTGTTGTAAGTCCGGTATCTGCGAAGGCTTTGTAAACATCAGGGTCGGATGTACCTGTCATATCATACTCGGGAGCATCGCCGTTAAATTGAACAAGCTCATTAAAGGAGCTGGATGAGATGGTGTTGGATTTAAAAATTTCAGGAGCCCAGAAGTAAGAGGAAAGCTCAAACATCTTGCCTGTAAGTCCCCATTTTGAGGTGATAGTGTATCCCTCTGCTACAGAGGTGTTGGAAACTGTGTCTCCGAAAACTCTTGCATCCGAATAGGAATAGAAAGTCGGAATATAAAGATTAACCTTGTAATTGTTGTTATGCAGGTCTTTGAGGAGTGTTCCGTTAGTATAGGCATGCTCAAAGTAGGCTTCTCTGCCCAGTGTGTAGTCAGTGTTTATGCCTGTAAGCATAGAGGTTACAGCAGGGTAAGTACGGGGATATTTTGATATGTTGTCTCCATAGTAGGTGAAGCCGTCCAGTGAGTCAATGTAGGGAGAGCCTGAGTTGAGGAACTGGTCCAGATAAGTTTTATCCAAGCGGTCGAGAATGAACACAACTATATTCTTTTTAGTAGACAGTTCAAACATATTGTTGGTTGTAAGGTAAACCGCTTCATTGCTTTCTTGCACAGAGGAGTCAGGGCTTGGTTCGGAAGATGAGTTTGAGTACTCAATTGCAGAGGGGATAAGACTTACGGTCTGCATAACAAGCACAAGAACAAGGAGGAAGGACATAACGCTTCTGCCAGTCTTTGCTTTTTTGCTGAGAATACCAAACCACAGAAAAACACAGCAAAGTACAGCCCAAACGGTGAAATTAATGACTACTTTAGCGGTTGAAGGAAAAGGAACGTTACCGTCACCGGGCATACCCTGGAAAGTCAGGTTAGTGACAAGGCTCTGTATATAAGCTGCAGTTACAAGAAAAGAACAAAGGGTGAAAATCGAGTGACGTAATGTTCCTTTTGTAAGAAGAAGTGCCAATGTGATTACCACAAAAGCTCCCAAGGATATGAGAATAAAAGAAGAAGCAAAGTCACTCAGAACAAAAGTGAACTCTTCAGAGTTTGAGAAAAAAACGCTGAAGGTAGCACAAATAAGGAGTACAAAAGGCACTGTGAAACCAGCAAGCAGAGAGGTCAGAACTTTACTTGAGTTGATGCCGAACCTTTCTTTAAAACTGATTTTTTTATTTGGGTTGCTGTTTGTTTCGGACAAATCAATCATCCTTTCTGATGTTTTTAGCAGAGAGTTGTGTAGCTTATCAGTATTGATAAATACTGAAACTCACCATATTAATACAATTTATACTATAGCACAACAGAAAGCAAAAATCAACACAGCGAGGATTTCTTGTTGTTGATTATGTTACAATAAAACACAAAGTTATTATGGGCAGGAATAATATAAACAAATCAGAGTATAATAAAAGGTGTATAAAATCTTTTTGCAAAAAACGCAAAAAAGACTTGACAAACCTCCCCTTTTTGAATATAATTATTTTTGCTACTTTGTGGTAGCACATATGGCGGAATAGCTCAGTTGGCTAGAGCATTCGGTTCATACCCGAAGTGTCGTAGGTTCAAGTCCTATTTCCGCTACCATGTGGCCCGGTGGTCAAGAGGTTAAGACACCGCCCTTTCACGGCGGTAACACGAGTTCGATTCTCGTCCGGGTCACCATTTAATTTAACTATCTGCCGGTGTGGTGGAATGGCAGACACAAGGGACTTAAAATCCCTCGGTAGCAATATCGTACCGGTTCAAGTCCGGTCACCGGCACCACATATTGGTTTTGAAGGAATGTCGAGCAAGGCTCGGCTTTTTTATTTTGTCAGCAAGTTTTGCATAAAGATACGAAAAACCGCAAGGATTTTAAAGTCCTTGCGGTTTTGTAGTTTATAGATTTATTCAGTCTAAAGGCTCCTCAGGTACCATTATATGAATTATGCCTGTATCAGGGTCAAATCGGCAGTGAATGTTAAGGGTGGGTGTAACCTCTATACCTGCAACAAACTTTTGTATTGCTGTTGCGTCCTTGATGTTTATATCACCCATTGTGTCTGCGTCTCCTGCAAGGCATTCAATAAGGCTCATAGTCTCAAGACCTGCAACTGCCTTCTGAATGTAGGTTGCATCCTTGATGTTTACGTCATCATCCATATTTGCATCTCCGCGGATGAAATCTGTGGTGCTCTCAAGAGGAGCGTTTTCATCGGGGGTTTCGTCAGGTGTTATGGGGATTTCGTCACCTGTGGAGATACCGCCTGCTACCCAATCAACTGCAACGCCTGCAAGAGTGATAATCTGTGCAACATCTTTGTTTGAAAGCTCCAGCTTCTGAGCAAGGCTGTCAATTATCTGCTGGTCGGTTTTGCCTGAATATGTGCGTGCGTTCTCAAGGTTAAAGAGCAGGAAATCGTAGAGGATATCAGAGGTTGTTCTGTTGGGAGGCAGAGCTGTACCTGCAGTGTTACCGATTGAAGTAATCTGGAACAAGGGACCGTAGGTCAGAGGATCCTGATGTTTCCAGAAAGCTGCCTGTGCAGTTTTATAGCTGTCCTGAGGATTCTCGTAGATGGTGCCGTCACAATAGGCTGTGTCACCAAAACACTCTGTGCTGAAAAGAAGGTCGTATGTCTGCATACCTGTGTCAGCAGAGAAGATTACGCAGTACATAACGCCCTCTTCTAATACTACGCCTGTTTTAGCAGTGATGTCATAGGAGAAAACCCCCTCGATGTCAGTTGCTGTGCATTTTTCTTTTTTGCTCTGCCAGTTTACCAGAGGTCTTTCGCCGTAGGGCCATACATGGCAGAAGATAGAGTGGTAAATATTCCAGTCTTCGGGAACCTCAAAGTAAAGTACAGGCTCCTCGGATGGAGTGAAATCCTCTGCAGAAACTGCAAAGGCTACAGATGAAAGTGCAAGTAAAAGTACAAGCACAAAGGATAAGATTTGCTTTAAATTTCTCATTTCAAAAACCTCCTTAAAGTTTCTGTCTTCAGTATACTACCTCATAAGACAAGAGTCAATATGTGTAATTGGTTTGATAAAAGAAGCAGACGGATTTCTCTGTCTGCTTCGGTTTTTATATATAGTATATCAGATGCATTTATCTTTCATATTCTTTATTGCAAGGGAAGCATCCTCTGCTTTGAAAACAGATGTGCCTGCTACGCAGACGTTTACCCCTGCCTCATATGCTTGACGGATGTTCTGCTCGCCTATTCCGCCGTCAACCTCAATGAGCAGGTCTTTGAGTCCGAGTTTGTCTGCTTCTTCGCGGATTGCTTCCACCTTTGGGAGCATATCTGCCATAAAGGATTGTCCCCCAAAGCCGGGCTCAACGGTCATTACAAGTACCATATAAAGCTGAGAAAGATAAGGGAAAACTGCATCTGCAGGAGTGTTGGGTTTTATAACGAGACCTGCTTTGACATTACGGCTTTTAATCTTATCTATGGTTGCCTGAATGTCAGAGTCAGCTTCTACGTGGAAGGTGATGATGTCTGCACCTGCATCGGCAAAATCATCAATGTATTTAAGAGGGTCGGAAATCATCAGGTGCACATCAAAGGGCTTGTCTGTGTATTTCCTGACCCATTTGATAACAGGTGCACCAAAGGTAATATTAGGCACAAAGTGTCCGTCCATAACATCCAGATGCATAAAGTCTGCACCAGCTTTGTCCATACGGCTTATTTCCTCGCCGTAGCGTGAGAAGTCGCAGGAAAGAAGTGAAGGGGCGATAAGCATATAATCAACTCCAATAGATTTATCTGTAAACGTCTCCGCAAGCCCTGAGGCATTTGAAAAAATTAAGTGGCTTGACGGAGAATGTTTTTGTTTTATGGCTTTTGTATTGCAGGAGCTATTAAGGCGGCTGCTGCCCAGAATACTACAAAGAGGAGCACTTCAAGGTTTTTGAGTGCACCCACACCTGCAAAGAGTGCGATGCTTGCCATAAGCAAAACACCCAGTACTACAGCAATAAGCTGAATTACAATGGAGAGTGAGATGTTGCTCTTAAGCTTTACACAGCCTGAAACCGCACGGAGCAGTGACATAAAGGAACCTCTTGTTGCAAGGTAAGCACGGCTGGAGTCTTCTTTGACAGAGGTTATCTCCTGACATACATTGCCCAGACCAGTGGGCAGAACCTTGACACTTCTGTAGAAGATTCCGAAGTCGTCTGCAATTTTCTCACCTGTAACGTTGCAATCGGTGGTGCGTACCAACAGGCTTATGCCGTTTTCTTCAGCTTTCTGAAGCTGTTGTGCTATCCGCAGGGTTGTGCCGTAGGTGGTGACGAACATTGCAAGAAGTTCCCCTGAACGAGCAAGGTAGGTTACCTGTCTGCCGTCTATTTTTTGTTTATCTTCGAATTCCTCGGAGGGAGTTTGTACAGCGTACTTTTCAAGGAGAGCTCTGCAACCTACAAGGATGCGTTCGCCTCCTACCCAGCCTACAAGACCTGCCTGGTCCTCATAAAGGACACTTTCCACCTTAGGCAGAGGCTTCTGGCTGTTCTGAATAACATGGTCAAAGACACTTGCCATGGGGCTTTGTGCTTCCTTGAGCACAGCGGCGGCAGCAAGCATACCATCCTCTATTCTTGTGTTTGTAAAGGCTTTAACCCCGTTTAAGGTGATGCTATCTACAGGGTAAAGATCCCGTGCTTCGCAAACTACAGCTTTTGTGTCGCAGAACTGACGTATAGCGGGATATCCGCTTATCATAGCATTCTTTGACAGGGTGTCCTTACACAAAAGACGCAGGGGCAGATTAACTGCCAGCAGGTCGCAAACAGGAGCAGACACACAAGCCATTACAGCCAAAGCGGAGAATGCTCCCCACACATCTTTTGCTACAATTCCGTAGAGGATTGCTACAAAGACAGAGCAAAGCAGAGTAACAGGTGCAAGCTTGCCTGCCATATCCTCAGAGGGGTCAGGAGAGTAAGAAAGTCTCAGGAAGTCGCTTAAGAAGTCGGTTTCATGCTGATAAGCAATGATGGGCTTGTCCTGAGTGGTTCCGCTTACAAGCTGACGGGCAACGTCCTCGTTTGTATATATCTTTGCCGAGTAAGCAGAGGTTGCCTTGTTGGTGACAAACTTGAAGTTGTCCTTGACTCTCAGCACCATAAAGAGCTTACCCAGACAATTGAGTAAAAGAGCCAGAATTGCAAGAGACGAATAGAGATATTGTCCGCCTGAGAAGAATTCTGTGGGAATGACGATTGCTGCTATGCCCTGTATTGTGGCACAAATAGCGGCAACAGCGGCACCTGTGTCAGAGTTGCCCTTGAATTTTTTTAGAGAGGTGATTCCGTTTAGGAGGGTTACTCTGTTCACCCAGCAACAGAGGCATAGCATCAGGAAGTTTACTATTGCCAGAATAATTGAGGCAAGGTAGTTCTGTGCCAGAATGCCTGCGATACAACGGGTCACAATTGTGAGGATAAGGGTTAAAAGGAAGAGAGTACCTGTGAAAATGCTGTTTACAAACATCTTACGGATGTTGGAATTAACCTCTTGCATAATGGACTTTGCATCCTGATGGCTGCGGAAGTCTTCAATCTGTATTGTTTTCTCTCTGAAGTCATCATTTGCGTCATCATCAGGTGATGAGAAGAATCCTACGATTTTGCCTATAAAGCCTTCGGCGATTTTCTTTGGGGTTGGTTTCTCTTCCTCTCCCTCCTGAGCTGTTTCTTTTTCAGGTTTAAGGTTTTGTGAAATAACAGGATTTGGAGATGCCAGATATTTTTTATATTCGTTCTCTACAACTGCAGAAAATTTTCCTGCACGGACATGGACTTTTTCTACCTTGCTCTCATGTTGATATACAGGTACTTTGGAAACAACTGTCTGTACAGCACCTACGGGCTTTGGCTTGCCGAAAAGACGCTCAAAGTTGCTGAGCCCGTCTTCCTTTGTATCCTCCTGTGAGGCGGCTTCTTCCTGAGGAGCCTCTGTGCTGTTTTGCGGTGAGTCTGTATCCTCTTCTTCCTCACTAAGGTCTATGTCAATAGTGTCCACATCTTTCATATGTATGGAGCGAACCTTGAAACCGTCTACTTCGTCAATAATTTCGTCAGAGATTGTGGTTCCCTCGTCATATTCCGGAGAAAGAGTTACCACTGTGTCAGCCTCTTTTTCTGCTTCTGAGGTGTTTTCTTCAGAAGCAGCTTCGCTCTCAGTTTGAGCAGAGGAGTCGCCTTCAATGTTTGCAGCAGGCTCTTCATCGGTTTCTACATCAAGGGGACTCTGGTTTGTCAGTCTCACTTCTTTGCTGGTATTGCTGTATATTTCTTCCATTTTAGGGCCGCCGCTGAGTTTTGCGGCTTCCTTTGCCATCTTCTCCTGCTCAGAAAGAAATCTGGTTTCTTCAATAATGGAGTCTATTGTATGGTCAGAGGCGTTTGCCGGAGTACCCTTGGGGTCGTTACTCATACTATTCACTTCCTTGCAAATTTCCTGTATGTTAATTTGTTTATCTGTTTTCTGCAACTTTGTACATCAGAATACCTGCCGCAACAGAGGCGTTCAGAGAATTGATTTTACCTTTCATAGGCAGAGAAACAATCACATCGCATTTTTCTCTTACAAGTCTGCCGATACCTTTGCCTTCGTTGCCGATTACCAGTGCAACCGCACCGCTCATGTCGCATTTGCGGTAGTCTTCGCCGTTCATATCTGCTCCGTAAATCCACACACCTTTGTCTTTGAGGGTGTCGATGACCGAGGGGATGTTGGGTACGCGTACTACGGGAACATACTCAACAGCACCTGCGGCGGTTTTGCCAACAGTGAAGCTCAGTCCTGCACTTCTGCGGTTGGGTATTATTACGCCGTGAGCACCTGCGCACTCTGCTGTACGGATAATGGCACCTAAGTTGTGCGGGTCTTCAATCTCGTCAAGAATGATTACAAAGGGGTCTTCCCCTCTCTCTTGAGCAAGAGAAAAGATGTCATCAAGCTCTTTGTATTCACAAACTGCGGCAACTGCGGCAATGCCCTGATGTGTACCGCCTGAGCACATATAGTCAAGCTTTTTGGGGTCAACCTCTTTTATGCGGAGCTTTTTCTCTTTAGCTTTTGCAAGTATTCCCACGATTGCACCTGACTTGGCACCTTTTGCCACCAAGACAGAGTCGATTGGTCTGCCTGAGCGGATAGCTTCGCTTACAGGGTTTCTGCCGAATATAATGTCACCGCCGCGGTCTGCGGAGTTGGCTTTTGTATTTTCTCTGTGGTTTTCTGACATATTTATCTATCCTTTTGGTTTTATATCAGCCTTTGCTGAGTGGAGAGTTTATCTGTAGATTTTGGAAATACCTATACATATTATATTGTAACACAAAAGACTTTGTTTGAGAATAGCATTTAGTAAAATTTTGTGAGGATTTTTGCAGGATTGTTACTTTATGTAAAGGGTGTCAAGAACTTGTGCACCCTCATCGGGAATTTTCTGAACAACGCCGTAAAGTCCAGTGGTCGGGTCGCGGAAAAGGGTGTTTTCAGGAGGGTAATAGGTAAAACACAAGACCATAGCAAACATAAGAAACAGCATCATTATCCCTGTTAAGAAAAATTGCCCTGTGTTTTTTTCGCTTTGTGTCAGCTTGCAGGAGATGAAATGAGCCAAAAAAGAGGAGATAAGTCCTGCAGAAAGGTCAATTATAAGAGGTGGTTTTCCCCATAAAGCGGTGTAAGTATAAAAGAAACCTGCAATGAAGATGCACAGGGAATATACTCCCACAGCTTTTGCCCATACAAAAGACCTTAAAGGCGGACGTGCCCACAGCAATTCAATCATTCCCCAGACAAAGTAGGCAATTGTGAATATCTTAAGATGCTCCCACACACTTTCGTTTACAGAACCCAAGAGGGCGCCCAACACAGAACCGTCTGTCAAATTGTACAGAAAATGCAAAAAGGAAGCTATGGCAAACACCACAGCTCCTCCTGCTAATTCCAATCTTCTAAATGCTTTGTCGCTCATAATCTCACCCGTATATTTATATGCTCAGGGGTGAGTTTTATAACTAAAGTATAATCAAATGAACCAGAGTAGACACACCGGCACCCATAAGAGCGGACAACCCCAGTCTGACAGCCCAGAAACCGAAGTTTCTTTTTACACTCATGCTGGAGGGCTTGCTCACGTCTTTCATAAGAGTCTTTGCCTCTTTTTCTAATACGCTGTGCTGTATCCTTACGTATTCAGGGCGTACAACAAGCCATGCACGCTCATAGTAAATACTGCTTAAATCTGATATTTCAATAATTTGTCTGCTTACGCCCTTTATCATGTTTTTTCTCTCCTTGGGTTTTGTTTACGGGGCAGTCCCCTTTAGTATCATTGGCGTGTTTTGGTTGAGATATTCAGGAAGAACAGCAGAGATTTTTTGCTTTGATAGGTTTTTATGATGTTCGGGGATAAGTTTGTGCTTTTTAATTCTCTCAGAAAATCATTAATAATTTCCTTCTGGAACTATACAATTTGTATTATTCGTATTTATCAACAAAAATGTTGAAAACTATGTGGAAAATGTGAATAACTAAGGCTTCAAACCCTGATTTTAACTAAATTAACTTGAAATTTCCTTTTTTGAATAAAATTTCAGTATGTTGAATTATATTCTTTTTTAGGAAATTAACAGATTTTGTTTTACAATTTGTATTATTGATAAAGTCAACGCATAAAAGAGAAAAAAGGAAAATTTTGTTTTTGACATAAGAAAACGGCTTCTGCACTGTGCAAAAGCCGTTTGAAGATAGTTTATTGAACTTTAAAAAATCTGAGCAGAAATAACGTTGTATAAAGCAACGGAAGAAAAACCGCAACCAAGTCCCAAAATAACACCTGCGACAACATCTGTCAGATAGTGGACTCTAAGATACAGACGGCTGAATGCAATTAGGGAAGCAAGAACAAAGGTGGGAAGAATAATCCACGCAGGGCATCTGAGCATTGTGACCGCTACTACAGAGAAGGATGAAGCGGAGTGCCCCGAGGGGAATGAATAGTACTTGGGACGTTTGATAATCTGCTCGTCCTCAGGAAGATCTTCCGATGGTCTTACCCTTGCCACAATACGCTTAATGGTAATTTCACCGATAAGCCAGGTAATGAACAGGCTGAGCAGAATGTTAAGTCCTGCAGTGCGGAGCTGTTTGGAGATAATAAGGGGTATACACATGGCAAACCACACGGTACCGCCTGAACCTAAGTGAGTAATTACCGCCATTATTCTGTTGTTGGTGTGGTTGTGGAGCTTCTTAATAGCCTTAAGAACGCGTATGTCAAGCTCCTGTAGTTTTCTGAACATAACAAAGCCTCATAATGTGGTAATGATAGTATATGGCTGACATTTAATTATTAGAGATACATAATTATAATACCACATAAAGGCGTTTTTGAAAATACCTTTTATTAACAAAGTTCCTCATTTTTTTAATAAATATGATTTATTCATCTGAGGAAATGTGAATCAGATGAGCAACGCAGGGGATGCTCTGACCCTGTTGGCAGGAAGTGGGGCTCATCAGAGCACCTGTAGCTATAAAGAGGATGTTGTGAAGCTTTCCTTCTTGCATTTTGCCAAGAATATGAGAGCACAGCACCGATGCGGCACATCCGCAGCCTGAGCCTCCTGCGTGAACGTCCTGCACATCTCTATTATATATAAGGAGTCCGCAGTCACGGTGGTTTTCCCTGATGTTAATTTTTGCTTCCTCTGTAAGGGTGTAAAGAAGCTTTGAGCCTACCTGACCCAAATCTCCTGTGTAAATACGGTCGAAGTCATTAGGGCTTTTTCCTGTGTCGGAGAAAAAATCAATAATGGTTTGGGCGGCGGCAGGTGCCATAGCTGCTCCCATGTTGTTAGCATCCTTTACACCTAAATCCTGAATTTTGCCAACCGTGGCACCGCATATTCTGGGATGATTTCCTTTTTTGTGTCCCAGTATGCAACAACCGGAGCCGGTTACGGTCCACTGTGCAGTAGGCGTACGCTGTCCGCCGTATTCAAGAGGAAATCGGTACTGCCTCTCTGCAGAACAGAAATGGGAGGAGGTTACACAGGCACACAGTCTTGCCGCCTGTGCTTCAAGAGTGATTGCTCCCATAATAAGGGACTGTGCCATAGTGGAGCAAGCTCCGTACTGTCCGAGATAGGGAATAGAAAAGTTTTTCAAACCGTAGCTTGAAGAAATGCATTGATTAAGTAAGTCACCCGAAAAAACAAAATCTATATCGGAGGCGTGGAATTGTGCTTTGTTTAAGGCAAGCTCCAGAGACTCCCTTTGAAGCTGGCTCTCTGCCTGTTCCCAAGTGTCTTGACCTGCCTTGGGGTCATATATTATTTTGTCAAAGCTCTTACCCAAAGGGCCCTGTGCTTCCTTAGAACCGGCAATAGAGGCGTAGCTTATAATTTTCGGGCCGTCAGAGAATATCAGGGTGTATCTGCCTTTTCGTTTTATCATAAAAGAAAACTCCCTTTGCAATTTTTAATAGCATTTGCAAAAGGAGTTTTAAAATTCATTTTAGTATATAAGTGAATTAATATTCAATTGGAGATGTCTCTATGGGCGGAGTTACAGGAGTTGAAGGCTCTACAGGGTCTACGGGAAGTGTTGCAGGAGGTGTTGTCTCTGCAGGTTTAGTGGGAGCAACTGTAGGAGCAGGAACGGTAGGTGCTACCACAGGTTTGGTGGGCTTAACAACAGGCTTTGTGGGTTTCTCTGTAGGAGCAGCTGTAGTTGCGCTCTCGCCCGGTGCAACGTAGTGATATGTGGAGTAGGGTAACTGTTCACGCCAAACCTCTTTGCCGTTTTTCAGGAATATACGTTCAGCCTCTGCTTTGTAGTAGTTTTCCTTACGGTTTGCCTCGTAAATAGAGGATGTAACCTTTACCTCATCAAAGGAGGGGTCCTGATAACCGTAGATGTTGCAGTAAAGAGTTCTGCCTGACATATAGCACTGAAAATACATAGGATATTCAGTGGGGTTTTTGAGCTTTAAGTCAAGGTTAGGATAGTCGATAGTAGCATCCAGACCTGCATCTGCATAAGTTGACTGGTAGTAGTGGCAGTATCTTTCAACAATCTCCAGATTTGTGCGGATAGCCGCATTGTAGATGGTAGTTGAGGACTGACAAAGTCCGCCGCCGATACCGGGTACAAGCTCTCCGCCTATGATAACGGTAGCCGCCCTGTAGCCTAATGATGTCAGGTTACTGTTACCTGTGCAGGCGTTGAAGGACCATGTTTCTCCCGGCTCAATAACAGAGCCGTTGCAAGCGGCAAGTGCAAGTGCCATGTTGTGGTTGCCGTCAGCAGTGTTGGTGGAGTATGTAGTGAAAGAGGAAAGAAGCTCGATTTTTCCGTTAAGGTCATCGTATGTAAGGGTTGGCTGAAGAACCTCAACCTTAGCCTCTACCTCAGCTTTGTTTTTGTTGCCTGCTAAGAGTTTGTTGATTTCCTTTGCCATATCCTTTGAAAGCTTAGACTGGTCAAGCTTGAGTCCTGTGCTGTCCTTTACAAAGGAAACATCATTGTTTTCGGCACTGCCGATGGTAGCATTTTTGGGTTTTTTGTCAATTTCTTTTGCAAGCTCTGCAACCTTTGTGTTGACTGAATTTTCATCTACAGATACTGAAAGCTCAAAGGTTTTGTTTGCTGTATCTTTTTTGGAAAGACTGTCGTTGTACTTTACAGCATCTGACAATGCCTTGTCAGTGTTGTTTGTGTATGTAAAATCTGCTTTTCCGTATTTATAGTCTTTGCCCTCAGCCTTTACAGTGAGTTCAAAGTCCTTTATAAGCTTTTCACACTCTGCAAGCACCTGCTCTTTAGCGTTTTTGTAAGTAAGTCCGCCAAGGTGCACACTTCCTACATAGATGCCGTTGTTAAATTCATAGGTGCTCTCATCAATTGTTGCAACAGAGTCGGGAGTTGCAGAGTTTCCGGGGGTCTTTGAGCAGGCGGTAAGACCTGTTGTGCAAAGAACTGCAACAATGCATACAACTGCCGCAAGAGTCAGAATAAGGGCAAACTGCTTTTTTGTGATACCGCTTTTATTGTTGCGGTTTCCTCTTTTTTTATTCTCCATATAAAAACCTCTTTTTTATAAAAAGATATATTTTCACATTGTTATCATATTCGATATATATAATACAATAAATTTTCAGAAAAAGAAAGATAAAACCTGCATTTTCCCTATGTAATATCTTCCAAACTTATAGTAGATTATTGGCGTTTTTTTGGATTCAATTGTTACAAAGGGTAAAAAACTGACAAGCAGGTTGAAATTTGCAGAGAAAAACCTTATTATATATATAGTTCCTTAAGGAGGATAATCAATGAAACGAGCAATTTGTATTGTTATGACCTTGATATTAGCGGTGTCACTGTGTGGTTGCACAGATAAATCTCTTATTTCAAAAGACGAAAACCTTAAAAAGGATTTTGACCGCTCAGAGGATGTCCCTGTTTATGACTTTTTATCTCAGGAGCATACCACTCCTGAAAACTACGAAAAATATGTTCAGGGTGCAATTGACTTTGGCGTAAATCTTCTGGCAGAAAGTGCACAAGAGGAAGAGAATGTTGTAATTTCTCCTGTTTCTGTTTCCTCTGTTCTGGCTCTGCTTGCAAACGGAGCGGCAAATAAAACCAGAAATGAGATAAGAAACACAATTGCACAAGGTGCAGACACAGACCTTATAAACACAAGTGAGTATTATCTTAATAGCAGACTCACTTCTTTTAACAGTGAGGAAGCTTATTTTAAGATTGCGAATTCCCTGTGGTTTAATGATACCTTTGATGTAAAATCCTCATTTCTGCAGACCTCAGCAAACTACTATGATGCAGGGATTTTTCGCATTCCTTTTGACAGTAATGATGCAGTTGATAAGGTTAACGGTTGGGTGTTTGAGAATACGGAGGGTGAGATAGATAAGGTAATAGAGGAGATTTCTGAAGACTCAGCGGCACTTGTGATTAACACAGCTCTCCTTGACGATGCGTGGGCTACACCCTATTACTCCACACAGACAGGAACTTTCCACGGTGCAGAGGGTGACACTCAGACTGAGTTTATGGCATCACAGGAGCACTATATCAGCACCTCTTACGGAGAAGGTTTTGTGAAAGGCTTTGAAAATATACCCTGTAGGTTTGCAGCACTTCTGCCTAAAGAGGGGCAGGACGTTACGAATTTTGTAAAAAACCTGACAGGAAACCGCTTTTCAGCACTTTTAGAGTCACAGTCACCTATGGAGACCTGTGTAGCAAAACTCCCTGAATTTTCTGTGGATACACATATTGAGCTTGCAGACAGCCTTAAGGCAATGGGAATAAACACAATGTTTGATATAAAAAAAGCAGATTTCTCAAAAATTTCAAATACAGGACAGGTGTTTGTAAGCAAGGTTACTCAGGATGCGTTTATAGAAATAGGCCCACAGGGTGCAAGGGCAGGAGCGGCTTCTGTTGCAGATATAAAATACGGTTATTCTGAGGCACCTGAATTGCCGGAGAAAGAGCTTACCTTTGACAGACCCTTTGTATTTGTGATTTTCGACAACGAGTCAAACATCCCCGTGTTTATGGGTATTGTAAATAATGTGGGATAATTAATTTTGGTGTTATTATGGTATATATAGGCTGGAGTTTTTCTCTTTTATGTTCTGTAGTTCTACCTGTTTTACTGTCTGTGTTTTTTGCCAAAAAATCAGGCAGTGCAAAGGGTGTCCTTCTCGGCATGGGTTGCTTTACTGCAACTCAGATTTTACTGAGGATACCGCTGCTTTCTGTGCTGAATCTTTGGGCTGACTATTTGGTTTTTCAATCCGTATATCCTGTAGCTTATCTGGTTTTACTCAGTCTTTCTGCAGGAATATTTGAGGAAATCGGTAGATACATATTCATAAAGCTTTTTATGAAAAAAAGAAAATGTGCTGATGCTTTTGCCTTTGGTGCGGGTCACGGCGGAATAGAAGCTGTGCTTCTTGTGGGTATATCGCAGTTTTTATTAATATTCCTTACAGGAGGAGATTTTGCAGGTTACTCTGCAATGGGTTTCTTTTTGTCGGGTGTAGAGAGAGTTTTTGCAATTTGTGCACATATAGGCTTATCCATTGTAATATGGTATGGAGTAAACTGTAGGAAAAGCGGATTTTTTGTTCCTTTTTGCATAATACTTCACGGCTTCTTTGATTTTCTTGCTGTGTATTTGCAGTATCTTGGAGTGAGTGTGTATGTTATTGAAGCTGTTCTGGCTTTGCTGGGAATTATTCTGCTACTGATGGGAATCTTCCTTTGCAGAGCTTTAAAAAAGAGTTATATGGAGGAAAAATAAATGAAAAGATTTGTATTTAGAAGTGTACTTGTAGTGCTGTGTGCGTTGCTAGTTGCAGTTACCCTCTGCGGTTGCGGATTGTCTGGCACATCGCTTCCTAAGGGAATGGACCCTGACAAGGCACTGTCTCAAGCTCAGGAGATTGCAATGAGCCTTTCCAAGGGAGAGTTTGAGGGAGTAGCAGAGCAGTTCAGCGAGGAAATGAAGGCACAGCTCAGCTCTGAAGATTTGCGTGAAGCGTTGAAAGACGAAGTAGAAAAGCGAGGAACTGTTACAAAGTATCTTTCTTGGTCTATGAGAGGTGCTTCTGACGATGAGGCGGGAGAATATGCTGTAGTTGTTCTTGTGTGCAAATGCGAAAAAGGCTCTGCAACCTTCACTGTCTGCATTGATAAAGACAGCAAAATCTGCGGATTGTATATGAAATAAGATACCTTATAAAATTAGAAAAAGCTCAACGTCCTCAGGCGTTGAGCTTTTTATTGTTTGGTTCAGGTTAGTCCCAGAGTGTCCAGATAAAGGTGAATTCGGTGTCGGAATCGTTGAAGGCTTCACAAACGTACTGGCTGTTTCCGTTGTCATCGTTAGTATAAAAATCCAGAGTCCAGGTCTGGGTTGTGTAATCGTTACATCTGAGAGCGATGTTGTTGTTATAAATAGGAACATTGATAGCGCCGTCAATAATAGGGAGTACGGTTACATCTTCGGGATCGCTCCATGAGAGTGCGTATACGTACTGACGAGCCCAGGCATGGGGAGTTTCAATCGAAACCCTTGAAACGGCAGGCTCACCGATAATAACAAGGGTTCTGAGTCCTGCACAGTATTTCTGAAGTTCAGTAGCGTTGCGGATGGAAAGGAGAGTATCTTTGTTGATGAAGTTGCTGAGGATAATTCCGTTTTCAGAGAGTGACTCAATTTCAGCAACGTGTTTTTGAATTGCAGTTGCATCCTTTATGTTTACTGAGCCGTCACAGTTAGAATCACCCCAGGGAAGAGCTTCGTCATAAGTAGCTTCTACAGAGGGTTCGTCTTCGGTAGAAATTACTGAGTCCTCAAAAAGACCGAAAGCCTCTTCATATGCACTCAAATCCATATATTCTCTTCCTGTCCACCATTTTGGCAGAAGTCTGGGGGTTTCATCATTAGAAGTGGTTATATAGGTGCCGTCTGTGGTAAGTGTATGTAAAAAGAGAGGAGCGATATAAACAGCAGGGGCGGTTACCTCGCCGGTATCTGTGCTGAAAACAATGCCGTACACGGTATCATAATTGAGAGAGAACCCTTTGTTGTCTGCATAATTCACATGGTCGTAGTAAACATCACATTTTTCCAGTTCGGATTGCCAGGTGGTAAAGGATTTACCTGTTTCCAAATCCCAGATATGGCAGTAAATATTGTTAAAGGTTTTCCACTCGTTGGGAATATTAAAGGAAATTGATGTAACAAAATCGTTGTACAGTTCGTCTTCGTTAAGCTCGTATCCGTTATCAGTGGCAAACTTTGCACCTGTGGAGTTTGCGGTTGCATACACTGTGAATGCAGGGTCTGCCCTGTAGGTATATGTGCAGGTGTCAGTGTCAAAATTTCTGCGGTTATAGCCGAAGGCTTTTTCGCCGATACTTTCTACAGAATCAGGGATAGTAACGGAGCTCAGGTTATAGCAGTAGAAGAAAGCATTGTCACCGATAGTTTTAATGGTATCGGGAAATTTCACAGACGTAAGATAGTAATTGAAAGCAAAGGCATTTTCACCGATAGCTGTTACTGTGTAATCTTCCAGAGTTTCGGGTATCGCGATTCTTTTATCAGTGCCTTTATATTCAACAATTGTACACTCATTTTCTCCTGTAATTTCAAAGCTGTAATCTTCGCAGTTAGTCACAGGGTCGAAGGGTGATGAGCCTGCAAATACTGAAGTGGCAGTAAGAGACAGCAGGATTAAAAGGACAAGAAAAGCGGATAGAATTTTTTTCATAGTTATTCACCTCGTTGAAAATGTTGTGTATGTTTAACAGCAAGTAGATTGGTGTGTTGTCCCCCAAAAGCTTGCCTTGCTTTTTAATTCTAACACGATAGAATTGAAGTGTCAATAATAGTTTTTTGTTTTTAATAATATTATGACGTTAAAAATACGAAAAACTAACATCATAGTTGTAATTTTACAAAAGAAAAAGGACACATCCGATTGGATGTGTCCTTTGCTATATCCTAGCAGTAATAAATTACTTAACGTGCCAGAGCTCTGTAGCGTACTGGAGGATAGTTCTGTCAGAGCTGAACTCGCCTGCATTTGCTACGTTTTTGAGGCACTTTCTGCCGAATGTAACGCGGTCTGCGTACTCAGCATTTGCGCGAATCTTTGTGTCAACGTAATCCTGAAGGTCGCGGAGGAGGAAGTAGTGGTCGGGTGCGTGCCAGCACTTGCCGTCAAGGATACCCTCCCAGAGCTCACGGAAGCTGCCTTCGCCCTGAGCACCGTCATCGTTGAACATACCGTTAACCAGAGTGTCAACAACACGTCTGATGTACTCGTTCTGCTCGTAGATAGCGCGGGGCCAGTAACCCTCTCTCTTGAGTCTTTCGATCTCTTCAACACGTGCGCCGAAGATGTACTCGTTCTCTTCGCCTGCCTTCTGTGCAATCTCAACGTTAGCACCGTCGTAAGTACCGAGGGTAACTGCACCGTTGAGCATAAACTTCATGTTACCTGTACCGGAAGCCTCTGTACCTGCTGTGGAAATCTGCTCAGAGAAATCAGCAGCAACAACAATCTTCTCTGCATAGGAAACGTTGTAGTTGGAAACAAATACAACCTGAAGCTTGTCCTTTGTATCGGGGTCGTTGTTTACAAGGTTTGCAATCTCATTAATGTACTTGATGATTGCCTTTGCACGGCGGTAACCGGGAGCAGCCTTAGCACCGAAGATGTAAGCTGTGGGGTTCCAGTTAGGAAGCTTGCCGTCCTTGATAAGGAAGTAGATGTAAAGAATGGAGAAAGCGTTGAGGAGCTGTCTCTTGTACTCATGGAGGCGCTTAACCTGAATGTCGAAGATGAAATCAGGGTTAAGGTCGAAGTTGTCCATCTTCTTAACGTACTGTGCAAGCTGTTTCTTCTTCTTAGCCTTAATCTTGTTGAACTCCTTAACGGTCTTGTCATCAAGCATATCGTTAAGAGCGGAAAGCTTAGAAAGGTCTCTCTGCCAGCCGTCACCGACTCTTGCAGTGATAAACTCGGAGAGCTCAGGGTTGCAAAGACCTAACCAACGTCTCTGAGTGATACCGTTTGTCTTGTTCTGGAAGCGGTCGGGATAGATTGCGTACCAATCCTTGAGAACATCGTTCTTGAGGATTTCTGTGTGAATCCAAGCAACGCCGTTTACGTAGCTTGATGCGTAGATGCCAAGACGAGCCATGTGAACTTTCTCGCCGTCAATAATACGCATCTCGTTAACCTTCCACTCCTCAAGACCCATGCCTCTCAGGTCGCAGATTTCCTTTTCATTGATTCTCTCAATGATAGAGTAAATCTCAGGAATAACTTCACGCATAAGGGAGATGCTCCACTTTTCAAGAGCCTCAGCCATAACTGTGTGGTTTGTGTATGCAAATGTCTTCTGAGCAATTGCAAATGCCTCATCAAAGCCTACGCCCTCAAGACCGAGAAGTCTGATGAGTTCGGGGATACAGCAGATGGGGTGTGTATCGTTAAGCTGGCAAGCGTTCATCTCTGCAAAGTGAGAGAAGTCGTTGCCGTATTTAGCCTTGTACTTCTTGAGGATATCCTGAAGTGAAGCAGAGCAGAAGAAATACTGCTGCTTGAGTCTGAGAACCTTACCCTCACGGGAGTTGTCGTTGGGATAGAGAACCTTGGAGATGTTCTCAGCGTCATTCTTAGCCTTGATAGACTCGTCATATCTGCCCTCGTTGAACTGGAGGAAGTTGAACTCGTCTACTGCCTCTGCCTGCCACAGACGGAGAGTGTTGATGTTCTTTGTTCCGTAGCCGATGATAGCCATATCGTAAGGAACAGCAACAACTGTCTGGTCAGCAAACTTAACTGTTACAGCGTCCTCAATGCAACGAATGCTCCAAGGATCGCCGAACTTCTGCCAATCGTCTGCAACCTCTACCTGATAGCCGTTCTCAATCAGCTGCTTGAACAGACCGTACTTGTAACGGATGCCGTAGCCGTCAAGGGGAACTTCCTGTGTAGCAGCAGAATCGAGGAAGCAAGCAGCAAGTCTGCCCAGACCGCCGTTACCGAGAGCGGCGTCGTCGATATCCTCGAACTGGTTGATGTTCATACCCTTTGACTTGAGAAGGTCTTTAACCTCGTCAAGTGCGCCAAGGCAATAAAGGTTGTTGTAAATCATTCTGCCCATAAGGAACTCAGCAGAGAAGTAGTATGCTCTGCGCTTTTTAGCATGAGCCTTCTTTGACTTCTCCCAACGCTCTGCGATATCGCCCATAACGGCTTTACCCAGAACCTGGTGAAGCTGCTCTTTTGTTAATTCCTTAGGTTTTTTACAGTAAGCACTTTTAGCAATAAGCTCAAGATTTTCCATAATGGTACTCATTATTTAGTCCTCCAGTCTATTGTAGGTGTTAACCATTCTTTCTGTTATGGTTGTTTACCATATCGTTAAGTTTTGCGGCGAGCTCGTCTGTGAGAGCTGCTGCGTCTATTCTCCACTCCCAGTTACCGCCAAGGGTAGAGGGTGTGTTGATTCTTGCTTCAGTGCCAAGCCCCAGAATGTCCTGCATCTGGATGATGGCATACTTTGCAACACTCTGATAAGCTGTGCGGATGATACCCCAGTTGAAGCCCTCGTCCCAGCCGATGTTGCAGTAATCAATTGCATACTGGATGTCGCTCTCTTTTGCCTGAGCTTTCCAGCCCATAAGAGTGTCGTTATCGTGTGTGCCTGAGTATACTACGCAGTTTTCTGGATAGTTGTGGGGCAGATAGTCGTTAGCCTCACCGCTGTCAAATGCGAACTCCAGAACCTTCATGCCGGGATAACCGCAGTCAAGAAGAAGCTGCTTAACGCCGGGAGTAAGGTCGCCCAAATCCTCAGCAACAATCTCAACGTCCTCGATCTGCTCGTTCATCAGGTTGAAGAACTCAATGCCGGGGCCTACCATCCAGCTGCCGCCGATTGCGTTTTCAGCAGGATAGGGGATTGCATAGTAGCTGTCAAATGCACGGAAGTGGTCAATACGTGTAATATCAAAGAGTGCTGTTGCAGCCTTGATACGCTCAAACCACCAAGCGTAGCCTGTGCTCTTCAGGTACTCCCAGTTGTAGAGGGGGTTGCCCCAAAGCTGACCTGTAGCGGAGAAGTAGTCGGGGGGACAGCCTGCAACGCAAACAGGATTTCTCTCCTCATCGAGCCAGAACACCTCGGGGTTAGCCCAAGTGTCTGCAGAGTCCATAGCAACATAGATAGGCATATCGCCAAGAATTTTAATGCCGAGGGAATTTACATAAGCACGGAATTTCTCCCACTGCTCATAGAATTTAAACTGAACAAAGCTCCAGAAACCAATCTCATCAGAGAACTTTCTGGTGTAGCGGGCAACTGCCTTTTCGTCACGAACGCGGATGCTTTCGTCCTCCCACTCTGTCCAAGCCTTCATACCGTTGGCTTTCTTGACTGCCATATAAAGTGCGTAGTTTTTGAGCCATGAGCTGTTTTTACGCTTGAAAGAACGGAAAGCTTTCTGAGCATCAGAATCTTTATCTAAAGCCTTGAAGTTGTCGTAAGCTTTGCGTAGAACCTCAAAACGGTAGTTGTAGATTTTCTCATAATCAACGTAACCGGGGTTTGAGCCGTATTCGTAACCTTCAATGTCTGAAGCCTTAAGAAGTCCTTCCTCAATAAGCATATCAAGGTCAATCATATAAGGGTTGCCTGCATAGGTTGAGAAAGACTGATAAGGAGAGTCACCGTAGCTGGTAGGTCCTACAGGGAGAATCTGCCAGATAGTCTGACCTGCTTTTTTCAGAAAGTCTGCGAACTTGTAAGCTTCTTTGCCGATAGTGCCGATTCCGTAAGGAGAGGGCAGAGAAGTAATGGGCATAAGGATGCCGGCTGCTCTTGACATAAAATCATCTCCTGAAAATATTATGTTTTATTTGATATCTTCCGATATATTGTGTGTAGTAAATACCCCACCGACAACATTCGGTGGTTGCGGTCGAAATATTGCGAATAAACTCGTATTCTGACCACAATAGATACTAAGATTGTAGCACAAAGAAACGGTTTTGGCAAGTCTTTACAGGGCAGAAGTGGCTTAAATACTGGCAAATGCACAATAAATGGCTAAATGCGCAGAGAGTTGGCGATTTTTATCTCGATTGTTGTTTTTTGCAGTAAAATCGGCTTTTATGACCTTTGTTTCACCCTCAAGGGATATACCTATAAACACTGTGCCTACAGGCTTTTCGGCACTGCCTCCTGTAGGACCTGCAATACCTGTGGTGCTTATACCTATGTTAGCGTCAGCAAGCTTTCTTACACCCTGTGCCATTTCACTTGCAGTCTGAGGAGATACTGCACCGAAAGCCTCCAGAGTATCGCTTTTTACCCCAAGGATTTTTTCTTTTATACAGTTTGCGTAGGAGCACACTCCGCAGTCGTAAACCTCAGACACACCGGGCTCATCTGTGAGAAGCTTGCTGATAAGTCCTCCTGTACAGCTTTCTGCGACAGAGACCTTCATACCCTGCTTTTCAAGCTTGCTGATAAGCAGTCTGGGAAGGTCTTTCTCATCTATGTTATCTTTTTTTAGTATAGCGTAAAAGTCATCTTCTGTAATTGTGGTAAAATTCATTGTAATCCTCCTGAGGTGTATTCAATTCAAAGTATTGCCGATTTAAAAAATTCCATACAAATACATTTTATCATTTCAAGTTAATTATTGCAATGGAGAGGGATTTTTGATATATTTTATATGTATGAGTTTTAACTGAGGAGTATGGTTATGGCTTGGTTTTTTACTGAGGAGAATATAAGCGGTGTGCAGTACCTGATTACAGGAGAGGATGCAAAGCACATAGAAAAATCCCTGAGAATGAAAAGGGGAGAGGAACTTACCCTTATATCCCCTGATTTTACAGAGCATAAATGTGAGATTTCAGATTTTAGCCATGAGGGAGTTGCGGTGAGTGTTATAAGTTCGAAGCCTTGTGAGCAGGAGGCGACAGTAAAGATTACACTGTATCAATCCCTTACAAAGGGTGACAAGATGGATATGATAGTACAGAAGGCAGTGGAGCTTGGTGTGCACAGAATAGTTCCCGTTGTAACCTCCCGCTGTGTCTCCCGTCCTGACGAAAAGTCCCTCAGAAAGAAAACAGAGCGGTGGCAGAAAATTGCCACAGGTGCGGCACAGCAGTCCTGCAGAGGAATTATCCCTGAAGTGTCTGACACACTGAGCTTTGCACAGGCGGTTAAGGAGTCAAAGGCAAATGACCTGAGTATTATTTTTTATGAGGGCGGAGGAGAGGCACTGTCTGTACTTATAAATAAGGATATAAAGTCCGTTGCAATATTTGTAGGCTGTGAAGGCGGATTTGATGTATCCGAAGTGGGGCTTGCAAAAGAGGCAGGCGCCGTGCCTGCAACTCTTGGCAAGCGGATACTGCGTGCAGAGACAGCACCCTTGGCAGGTATTTCGGCTATTATGTGCCTGAGCGGAAATTTTGATTGATAAGGAGATTAAATATGACAGGTATTATTTGTGCAATGAATCTGGAGGTAGAGGGTATAATTTCCCTTATGAAAAACGTGCAGGAAGTAAGCCGTGACGGTGTTACTTTCTATAAAGGCAATTTGGGAGAGTGTGAGGTTGTTGCCGTTGAGTGCGGTGTAGGCAAGGTAAATGCTGCAATATGTACCAGAATGATGATTGATATGTTTGATGTAGATTGTGTTATAAACAGCGGTGTGGCAGGAGCACTCTCCACACAGGTGTCTGTAGGTGATGTAGTAATTGCAACTTCGGCTGTACAGCACGACTACGACACAACAGGGCTTGGTGAGCCAAGAGGAATGATTACCCTGAGCGGTGAAAATATTATTAATTTCCCTGCTGACGAGGAGCTTTCCCTGAGGCTTTTTGAGGCGGCTGAGAAGCTGCCTGATACAAAGGTTTTCAGAGGAATAATTGCTACAGGTGACGAGTTTGTACATGCTACAGACAGACGTCTTGCCATAGGTGAGGCTTTCTCAGCTCTTGCCTGTGAGATGGAGGGCGGCGCAATTGCTCAGGTTTGCTACAGAGCAAAAAAGCCTTTCTGTATACTACGCTCTATTTCCGATGATTTAACAAACAACACCTCAATGAGCTTTGACGAGTTCAAGGTTATGGCGGCGAAGAAAACTGTTGATGTTCTGTCTCAGGTGCTGAAATAACATATAAAATCCTGTAGCTTCGGGGGTTGATAAGATGTCTTCTACAATACTGCTTATATTTGAGCTGATAGGAACAATTGCCTTTGCCGCATCGGGAGCAATCACTGCTCTTTCTAAGAAAATGGATATATTCGGAGTTGCAACCTTAGGCGTTGTAACTGCGGTGGGCGGAGGAGTTATCCGAGACCTGATACTGGGAAACACTCCCCCTGTAACCTTCCAAAATCCCCTGTACGCCTTGGTTGCAATTGCAGTTTCTCTGATAATGTTTATTCCTGCTGTAAGAAGGGTGCTGTTTCACAAGCCCAGAGTTTATGAAATTGTAATGCTTGTAATGGATTCTCTGGGACTTGGCATATTCACTGTAGTAGGTATACAGGTGGCATACACAGCTGAGGCAGAGTACAACGCTTTTCTGCTGTTGTTTGTTGGTATGATAACAGGTGTTGGCGGAGGAGTTATCCGTGATTTACTGGCAGGAAACACACCCTTTATTCTTGTAAAGCATTTCTATGCAAGTGCATCCCTTATCGGTGCAGTAGTGTGTATACTGCTGTGGCAGTTTGTAGGAAGTGTAGCAGGTATTGCAGGAGGTACGGTGATTATCATTGTACTCAGACTCTTAGCTGCTCATTATCACTGGAGTCTCCCAAAATCTGAGATGGAAGATACTGTTTCCGAGAAAAACAAGAAATGAATAAAAATAAACCGCACTATTAAAGTAGTGCGGTTTTTGTCTGCCTCGGACTTATTCTTCTGTGGGAGTGTTACTTTCTTCCTCTGCAGGGACGGGCTGAGTGCTGACTGTTGTGCCCTGCTTTTCGGCTTTTCTGCCTTTAAAGAAGTTTACAATATTACCGATAACTGCAATAAAGCCGAAAAGGTAGGAGAAACCAAGGTCGCCAAGTGCAATCCTCAGGGCTTCGCTGTCTGTAAGGAGTGTGGGAACAAACAAAAAGGCGTCTAAGAATGTTATGTAGTAATCTGAAACCAGTTCCTTGTAAATCTCAATTGCAATGCATACGTATTCAGCAAGGAGGATTACAATAACCAACATTATAAGGGAAATGATAATACTCTTGAGTGAGAAGCGTTCCTTTGTTTTTGAGAATTTTCTGTAGCCGACTCCTGCCAGTATGAAGGTGACCCAACCGCAGATAGCGGCAAGGATGCCGAACTGATACAAAATTACATATATTATACCGCCGGCGAGAGAAAACAGGAAGGCACCTAATATTCCGAGGAATACCTTCTCTTTTTCAGGAGCTTCGGGTGTTCCGCCCTGCTCGCCGTTGAGTGTATATGCAGGGGATTGGAGTGCATCCTCTGCGGTTGTGAAGTTGCTTCCTCCGCAGTTTGTGCAAAATTTACTTTCGTCATTAGTACTTTGACCGCAATGATTGCAGATTTTTGCCATGATTAAAACCTTATTTCCTTATGATGTGCACGAAAAAACAAATATAATTACAATGTTATTCTACTTCAATAGACGCAAAATGTCAAGATGAAACTTATTTTTTGGGGGATACATCTGATTGTGCACAAAGAAAAAATATTGCAAGTTGACCTTGGTTTCACAGAAAAACAGAATTAATTTTTCAAAATTCAAAAATAAATTATCGTTTTTCGGAAATTTTTTCTTGACATTTGGTGTATATGGTGGTAATATCCAGTACGAGGTGAATAATATTATGGACAAATACATCCGGATGTTCAAATGGCTGTTGCTTATTATTGGCGGCAGTACCTTTGTCCTCTCCGTTACGCTTCTGCCCGAGATGGCCAGTTGGGCTGCATGGCGTTTTCCGGAGATTGATTATCTTGAGTACCCTATGCTTATTTTCGTGTGGGTTACTCTGATTGGCTTTTACTACATTATTGTACTTGTGTTCAATATATGCAGTAATGTTCAGTCGGACAAGGCTTTTACAAAGGGCACTGTAAGGCTCTTTGACACTATTGCCTATATTGCTATGGGTGAGCTTGTTGCCTATATGATTGGCTTTGTTGTGTTGGCTATCTGGCTGATGGAGGCACACCCCAGCTTTGTATTTATACTCTTCCTTGTTGCCTTTGTGTGTCTGATGCTCTTTGGCTTCTGCAAGGTAATGAAGCATCTTCTTCTGCGTGTTATCGACATCAAAGAAGAAAACGACTACACAATTTAATAAGGAGGAAATGTAAATATATGCCTATAATCGTAAATCTGGACGTGATGATGGCAAAACGCAAGATTTCCTCTAATGAGCTTGCAGAGATGATTGACATTACTCCGCCCAATCTTTCAATTCTGAAAACAGGAAAGGCGAAAGCTATTCGCTTTTCAACTCTCGAGAAGCTGTGTAAGGCTCTCGATTGTCAGCCCTCAGATATTCTTGAATACAAGGAGTGAGTTTTATGACAGAAAACCTTACAGCAAATACCGCTGAAGGTGTAAATCCTTACACACAGGCAGTTCCTGAGGTTCAGTCTGTTGTGCAGGCTCCCTACGAAATGCCCGGCACCCCATACAGACCGCAGTATACACCTGTATCCCCTGTGACTCCTCCCGTGAAAAAATCGGGAAAGTTTGATTTTACAGCCTTTGAGAAAGGCTTTGCGCTCATATCACTGGTGCTTGGATACCTTTTTAACCGCTTTCTTTTCGGCGGGGTTGCCCCCGGACTTGGTGCACTTATATTCTTTGAAGTTGCACTTGTTCTTGGTGTTGTATATCTTATAAAGCAAGGAGTAAAGTTTAACGGTACAAGTGTTGCTTATGCTGTATTTATTGCTTGCTTCCCTGTGTCGTTTATCTTTAGTGATAACTCAGTCATTAAAGGCTTTGGTGCATTATTCTTAGTTTTGTTTTATATGTACTGGATGTACTCCGCATCTGCACAGCTTAATATGTGCAGACAAGGATTTTTAGGAGATGGAGTTCGTTCAACCTTTATAAACCCCTTTAAAAACTTTATCTCTTTGCCTGTAGCAATTTTCAAGCCTGCAAAGAACGCAAAGAGCAAGGTTATCCGTTATGTGCTCTTGGGGCTTTTAGTGACTATCCCCTTTACTGCAGTTATTGCGGCGTTGCTTCTGTCATCTGACGAAGCTTTCCGTAATCTCATCGGAATTGAGAATATCGCTGATGAAATCGGCGAATTCCTGCTGAGATTCTTCCTTGCGATTCCTGTTGCAATGATAATCTTCAGTGTGTTTATCTCTTCAATCCGTGACAAAGAGGCTGTAAAAGCAAAGAAAAGCCACAGAAAAGACGGCAGAATGAACCAAATAATCTTTGTGACTGCATTTGTGCCTGTTATTCTGCTTTACGGTGCTTTCTTTATTTCTCAGTTTGCATACTTTACAAGTGCATTCAAGAGCATCCTCCCCGAGAAATTTACATACGCTGAGTATGCACGTCAGGGCTTCTTTGAGCTTTGTGCAGTGGTGGCTATCAACATTCTGATGGTAGTGCTTACAATGCTCCTTTGTAAGAAGAAAGAAAACGGACATTACAGTGTAGGCGTAAAGCTTATGGTTTGCGTGCTGTGTCTGTGCTCTGCAGTATTGGTGGCAATCTCTGTTGCAAAGATGATTATGTATACATCTGCTTACGGATTTACTCACAAAAGAATTTACACCCTGTGGCTTACACTGGTTATGCTTTGTCTTGTTGTGATTCTGTTTGTGAAAATTTTAGCACCTAAGTTCAGATTCTGGACAGCTGCTGTTTCCGTATTTCTTGTACTGTTCCTGATTCTCAGCTTTGCAAATGTTGACGCACTTATTGCAAAGTACAACGTGCAGTGGTACAAGGAAGGCAAAATCGGCTGGATGGGAGAGGAAGCTCTCTATGAACTTGACCACAGTGCAGTGCCTTACCTTGATGAGCTCTTTAAGGATGACAAAAAGGCTGTCAATGAAATTGATCCTGAGTATCAGTATTATTACGAGACCTGGTACGAGGAAGAAGACGAAGAGTACTACACCGACTACTACGAGACGGTAGGTGAGCAGGTTAAGGAGTTTTATCAGTACCTTGCGTCTTTTGACAACGGCTTTATCGGATTTAATATTCCTGAAAATAACGCTCAGGCTGTATTTGAAAAACACAGTATTGAGCCTTTTAAGGAAGGCTATTATACAGAAGACGAGGTCTTTATCTCTTATTCTGAGGAAGCATAAAGTCCATAATTTAAAGTGTTTTACCGCACAGTTCATTTTACGGTGAGCTGTGCGGTTTTGTTTTTATCTATGTGTTTTATGAGGAAGCACTGCCTGTCCCTGGAGCGGATATAAACATACAGATTGCAGACACCTTTCCTTTTTTGAAAAATATTCTGGGTGATTTTTACTGCTCTGATTTTCTCTGAGGGGATATGAGCTTCTGTGAAGCTCAGTTTTTTTGCAGTACGGATAATTATACCTCTGCTGTCATAAAACAGAGCACTGTGTCTGTGAGCTGCAGCAGAGAACAAAAACCATATACAGCCCCACAAGGTAATGAAAAGCATTATGTGTATTTCCACCCGGTAAGGGGTCAGCATATCTACTCCGATGCCTAAAAGAAACGCAACAGATAAAAACAAAAGAGATTTCCATACATATCCCCACAGGGAGGTTTCTGGAGGTTTTGTATATTCTAAGCAAGCTTCCTTTTGCGGAAAGTTTATTGAAGAAAGCAGGGCTTTGCAATGCTTTTTTCTGCTTGCAAGGAGCAAGGGGACTTTAACTGCTCGTTTCTCAGCAGGCACGTAAGCATCAGCAGTGTAAAGACCGAGAAAGCTAAGAAGTATACTTTGCCTGAGGACGAGACAAGCTACAGCACCTGTACGGAGAACAGACATATGTTTTGTAAAAAGTCCGTGCTGTGTAATAATACGGTCTCCATGAAAGTAAGCGTTAAGACTCAGATAGCGGTTAAGCTCAAAAAAAGTCCCTATGCCCCAAGCCCACAGAAAAAGTGTGGACAGAGTACGCAGAAAGGGAGGCAGTGCGGTGTAGCCTATATATACCCACAGGTCGGCACTCAAAAGAAAATCACGAGTATTGCCTTCTCCTATTACCCCTGCAACATTCCGAAGAAGGGGGGTAGCAGAGAGAAGACCTGTAAGTGCTCCCGAAAAGGATGCAGAAAATATCAGTGCGGAGAAAAGGCCGGTATGAAGTTTTTCAGAGCTTTTAGTTTTGTCGGAACAGAAGAATTCTGTTAGCTGCTTTGAAGCTGTTTTGTTAAGGTACAGGACGTTGCGGTTTTTTGAGGCAGAGGTCTGAGCCTTGCAGACTTTGAAAAGACGGAATACAGGATTTTGTGATAGTTGCAGAATGTCAAAGGTGTTTGTATAAATCTGGCTTTTTCGCCCAAAGAGAAATCCTTTCTGACAAGCAAATGCAGTTTTGTCTGTGCTGTACATTATACTGTAAAAGCACAGCACTGCCCACAGGCAAAGAATAATCAGAAAGAATATATCGAGTCGGTACATATACACTGCTTTCTCAGGGGGAATTCCCTCAAAGAGAACAGCCTGCAAGGGGAGTGCAAGGAGAAGGAAAGCGAAGCGGTACAGAAACACCGCTATATATATAGGGGAAGTTTTAAGTTTCATTATTTTGAGCCTCTGTCTTTATGTTTTCTTCAATCAAATCTGTGATTTGAGGTGTAAGGGGAGGCAGGAGAAAGGTTGCCCCCTCGCAGTAAACCACAGGATTACAAAGCCCCAAGTGTCGGGAAAGAGGAGTATATATTCTGCTTACAGCAACTGTATTTTTGTATTTTATATACAGCTTCCTGCGTATTAATATTCCGGTGCTTAGAGTGATGTCCTTCTGTGTCAGCTCAAGGGTGCAGAATTTGTATCTGAGCTGAAAATATAAAAAGGCAGATAAAAGGAGCAAAAGGAAAATAAGCAAGCACCAAGGGGTGCCTATGCCTGTGTAATCTGAAACAGGAAACAGGAGCACTAAAAGTACGAAAACACGCACATTCCATAATAGCAAAACTTTTCCGGATAAGCACATACAACCCCACCGCAAGAAAATATTCAAGAGTATTATGTGCAGTTTTACGCAAAAAAACAGACCCATTCATGAATCTCAAATTCTGAATGAGTCTGTAATGTTAAAAATCAGATTTTTTCTACTGCATCGGCGGCTTTCTCAAAGTAATCGCCTACGAACAGCTCCATTGTGCCTGTGTCGGTGCATTTTGCAAGGTCAGGGTCAATGGGAAGCTTTGCAAGAACTTCTGTGCCGTATTTCTTGGCAATGTTCTCAATGTGGCTGTCACCGAAGATTTTGTGCTCCTTACCGCAGTCGGGACACTTGAAGTAGCTCATATTTTCTACAAGACCGATAATGGGAACGTTCATCAGGTTTGCCATCTTTGCGGCTTTCTCAACAATCATGCCTACCAGCTCCTGCACAGAAGCAACAACAATGATACCGTCAATGGGCAGACTCTGGAACACTGTCAGAGGAACGTCACCTGTTCCGGGAGGCATATCAATGAACATATAGTCGATGTCGTTCCATACAACCTCTGTCCAGAATTGCTTTACAGTACCTGCAATAACAGGGCCGCGCCAAACAACAGGGTCGGTCTCGTTTTCAAGAAGCAGGTTGATAGATACTACGTCAATGCCTGTCTTGGTGGTAACAGGCAGAATGCCGAACTCAGAGCCCATACACTTTTCAGTAAGACCGAATGCCTTGGGGATTGAAGGACCTGTAATATCAGCATCCAGAACAGCAGACTTGTAGCCACGGCGGTTCATCATAACTGCCATAGCAGAGGTGACGAGGCTTTTGCCTACACCGCCTTTGCCTGATACAACACCGATTACCTTTTTAACACTGCTGTGGGCATTCAGGGCTTCTTTGGGGATTGTGTTTTCTCCGCCTTTGGAAGCACAGTTTTCTCCGCAGGTTTCACAATTATGTGTGCAACCCATAATACATACCTCTTTTCCAAATGAATAGGGTGCATAGCATGTACCTATACACCCTGTGCTTTTTATATTTTACCCCTAAAAGGGCAAATCATCAAGTATAATTTTTATTACTCAGCATCTGCTGTTTCTTCGGTTGCATCCTCAGAGTCTTCTGTTTCGTCTTCAATATCAACTTCTGTAGCAACAAAGATTACATAAGAGCCTGCTTTGATTTCATCGTTTGTGGGGGTAACGTCAGAAAGCTTGATTTCTTTTTCTGCATCAAACTCAAGGTCAAGGTCGTCAACTACAAGGAGTGCTCCCTCAACGTCTGCTTCACAGAGAACAAACTCACCGCTAAGCTCGATAATTTCGGTTTCTTCTTCTGCTTCCTCTGTAACCGCTGTTTTTTCTTCAACTACCTCAAAACCGCTGAGGAAGGTGTAGGGGATGCCATAGCCTAAAGCTACACAGGCAAGGATAAACAAGGGACTGAAGTCAAGAGGCGTTGTGCCGCCTAAGTTTGCAATAGCTGTATGTAAGGGAAGTGCAGGGATAAGCTGTGCCAGAATTACATACAGAGCAGGAACATCAAGAATAAGAAGTGTTGCAAGGCTGAAGCGTTTTACAGGTTTGCCTTCGCTGACTCTTGTTGCATAGAAGATAATAAGACCGAAAACAGTGAAAATTAGTGCGTTCAGATAAGGAGCTGCTCCGCCGATGGTTGCAGACATTGTAAGGAAGAAGTAAGCACATACAATGTAGCCCAGAATCAGAAATGCAGAGAAAATAAGATTGAGACCGTCTCTTTTGCTAGGTTTATTCATAGGTAGTACCTCCAAAAATAAAATTCGGTTTTATCAGCATAACATTTGAATGTGACGTCTGAGTGTTGTTTTGTTTAAGCTTTTTTCACCTTTGCGGCAATGCACACCCAGCCTGCTTCCTCAAAGGTTTCGATAACCTCAAAATCCTTCTCAATTGCAGAAAGTACATCATCGTGGCGTTTATCAATGATACCGCTCATAATGTAAACGGAGTCGTCACACATAAACTGCTTAACATCTGCTGACAGCATAATTATAGCATCTGCTACAATATTTGCAACTACAACATCGTAAACACCCTCAACCTTATCTGTCAGGTTGCCTGCAACAAACTGGCATTTGTCAGAAACAGAGTTCATCTCTGCATTTTCAATTGCTGTGCGCACTGCTGTGGGGTCAATATCTACACCGAAAGCACTCTCGGCACCCAAGAGGATTGAAGCGATGGAAAGAATACCGCTTCCGCAACCAACGTCTAAAATCTTGTAGCCGTCTTTTACGTATTTTTCGAGGCACTGAAGACAGAGTCTTGTGGTTTCGTGGTTGCCTGTGCCGAATGCCATACCGGGGTCGATGTTGATAACCTTTCTGTCCCCTGCATCATATTCATCACGCCAAGTAGGACGGATAAGGAGCTTTTCGCCTACAGGAATGGGGAAGAAATACTGCTTCCAGTTGTTTCTCCAATCCATTTCATCACAGCCTGTAGTGTCGATTTCATTATCTACACCGTTGGCTGTGAGCCTCTCTCTGAGAAAAGCAATGGACTCAGCAGGATTTTCCTCAGGGCTTATATAAACGTGGATAAGGGCTTTGTCTTTGTCTTTTTGGAGAAGCTCTTCGTCAATAAGGTCAATGTGAGCAATCTCCATTACCTCTTCCATCATCGTGGAGTAGTCCTCTACATAGAAGCCGTAGGGAACTATCATGTGGGCAATAGCCTCTGCTGTTTCAAGGTTGTCTCTGTGTATAGAGATTATAATTTCAGTCCATTCCATAAATATACCTCTGTTTGTTTATCAGTCAAAAAGACTCTTTATAACGTCCACAAAGCTCTTGCGTTTTGCGTAGTTCTTCTCAGTTGTGGAGCTTTCAAACTGCTTTAAAGCTTCCTTTTGCTTGGAGTTTAAGTTCTTTGGAACTTCAATGGTTACCTTAACGTACTGATCGCCTCTGCCTCTGCCGTTTATATGGGGGATTCCCTTGCCTTTGAGCTTGAATACATCTCCCGGCTGAGTACCGTCATGAACTGAGTAGCTCACCTTACCGTCAATGGTAGGAACAACTACCTCTGCACCCAAAGCAGCCTGAGTAAAGGTAAGAGGAAGCTCGCACCAAACATCGTCACCTCTGCGTTCAAAAATCTGGTGAGGACGGACATTTATATATACGTGTAAATCGCCTGCAGGACCGCCGTTTGTGCCGCTTGAACCCTGACCTGATACGTTGAGTACTTGGTCGTTATTCACACCTGCAGGGATGTTAATTTCAATTTTTCTCTGCTTTTTCTTTCTGCCGTTACCGCCACAGGACTTACAGGGATTGTCAATGATTTTACCCGTACCCCTACATGCATCACAAACTCTGGAGGTCTGCACTACACCAAAAGGTGTACGCTGTTGTACGTTTACCTGACCGCGACCCTGACAGGTGGGGCAGGTTTTGGGAGATGTACCCTTCTGTGCACCTGTGCCTGAACATTCCTCACAAGTGGACACACAGTTATATACTACCTCTTTGCGACAGCCTTTTGCGGCTTCGTCAAAAGAGATTGTAACAGTTGTTTCAACGTCAGCACCTCTTCTGGGTGCATTGGGGTTTGAGGAGCGTCTGCCGCCAAAACCGCCGAAACCGCCGAAAACGCTGTTAAAGATATCACCGAAGTCTACCTCCTGACCGAAAGGACTTCCGCCGTAGCCACCTGCACCGTAGTTAGGGTCTACGCCTGCGTGACCGAACTGGTCGTATCTGGCACGTTTGTCCTTGTCAGAAAGCACCTCGTATGCTTCGTTTACTTCTTTGAATTTTGCCTCGGCTTCTGCGTTGCCGGGATTTAAGTCGGGATGGTATTTTTTTGCCATCTGTCTGTAAGCTTTCTTTATTTCATCGTCAGATGCACCCTTACTTACACCCATGACCTCATAATAGTCCCTTTTATCAGCCAAGATTTCACCCTCTTTTGTGATTGAAATGTTGCCTTCCCCTTGAGGGGAAGGTGTTACGGCTTCAGCCGTGACGGATGAGGTGGAATAAAAGGATGCTTACATCCTTCACCTATCATGAAAAACACTGCAAGGTGCTGCTTCGGAAAAATCCGAAACAGCACCGCTTATTTTATAGATTAACTAATGTATTATACTCTGTGAGCGTACATTCCGTCAACAGTTTATATTACTGATTGTCGTCAACGTCTGTAAAGTCTGCATCGTATACATTTCCCTCAGGACCCTGAGCTCCGGTTGCAGGGTCTGCACCGGACGCGGCACCTGCTGCCTGAGCTGCCTGATAGAGTTTAGAGGAAACCTCATACAGAGTCTTCTGCAGGTCTTCCTTAGCGGCATCAATGAGAGTCTTGTCGTCCTTCTGACATGCGTCCTTTACAGCCTGAGCCTTTGTTGTGAGAGCTGTTTTGTCAGTCTCGTCAAGCTTGTCGCCGTTTTCTGTTACCAGCTTCTCTGCCTGATAAGCCATATTCTCTGCCTCGTTTTTAGCGTCAACTGCCTCACGGCGAGCCTTATCCTCAGCGGCAAACTGCTCAGCTTCCTTAACAGCCTTGTCAATGTCCTCCTTGGACATATTTGTGGAGGAGGAGATTGTGATGTTCTGCTCCTTGCCTGTGCCAAGGTCCTTAGCGCTTACGTTAACGATACCGTTAGCGTCGATGTCGAAGGTAACCTCAATCTGAGGAATTCCTCTGGGAGCAGGAGCGATGCCTGTGAGAGCAAAGAGACCAAGCTGTTTGTTGTCTCTTGCAAACTCTCTTTCACCCTGAAGAACGTTGATTTCAACCTGAGTCTGGTTGTCAGCAGCGGTGGAGAAAATCTGGCTCTTCTTTGTAGGGATTGTTGTGTTTCTGTCAATAATCTTTGTCATTACACCGCCCATTGTCTCAACACCGAGAGAAAGGGGAGTAACGTCCAGAAGCAGAAGGCCCTCAACCTCACCGCCGAGAACACCTGCCTGAAGTGCTGCGCCGATAGCAACGCACTCGTCGGGGTTGATACCCTTAAAGGGCTCCTTGCCGATAAGAGACTTAACAGCCTCCTGAACAGCAGGAATACGGGAAGAACCGCCCACCATGAGAACCTTGTCGATTTCGTTTATCTGAAGACCGCTGTCCTTAAGTGCCTGTCTTACAGGGGCAATAGTCTTCTCAACAAGGTCTGCTGTGAGTTCGTTGAACTTTGCACGAGAGAGAGTCATATTAAGGTGCTTGGGACCTGTTGCGTCTGCTGTGATGTAGGGCAGGTTGATATCTGTGGAAGTAACGCCTGAAAGCTCAATCTTAGCCTTCTCTGCAGACTCCTTAAGTCTCTGCATTGCCATATTGTCCTTTGTCAGGTCAATGCCTGTTTCAGCCTTGAAGCCCTGTACCAGCCAGTCGATGATTCTCTGGTCGAAGTCGTCACCGCCAAGACGGTTGTTACCTGCAGTTGCAAGAACCTCCTGAACACCGTCGCCCATCTCGATGATGGAAACATCGAAGGTACCGCCGCCAAGGTCGTATACCATAACCTTCTGATCTGTCTCTTTGTCAATGCCGTAGGAAAGAGCAGCGGCAGTAGGCTCGTTGATGATTCTCTTAACCTCAAGACCTGCGATTCTGCCTGCGTCCTTTGTAGCCTGACGCTGTGCGTCTGTGAAGTATGCAGGTACAGTGATAACAGCCTGAGTTACTGTGTCGCCAAGGTAAGCTTCTGCATCAGCCTTCAGCTTCTGAAGAATCATAGCGGAGATTTCCTGAGGTGTGTAGGACTTGCCGTTAACTGTTACCTTATAGTCTGTGCCCATCTCTCTCTTGATAGAAGAGATTGTGCCTGTGGGGTTTGTGATAGCCTGACGCTTTGCAAACTGACCTACAAGTCTTTCGCCATTTGCTGAGAAAGCAACAACGGAAGGAGTAGTTCTTGCACCTTCTGCGTTAGCAATAACTACGGGCTCGCCGCCTTCGATAACTGCTACGCATGAGTTTGTTGTACCAAGGTCAATACCAATTGTCTTTGCCATAATAAATTCCTCCAAATATAATTTGCTTAATACTGTAATTATCTATATATAAAGGGTGAGTTCAAAAAGAACATCAGCCACAATTAGCAACCTGCACCATAGCGGGACGGATTACCTTATCACCGATTTTAAAGCCCTTCTGGAACACCATCGCGATGGCATTCTGAGGAAGGTCGGGGTTGTCGGTTCTTGCTACTGCATTGTGATACATTGGGTCAAATGCCTCGCCAACCTCGCCAAAGGCTGTAACACCCAGCTTCTCAAGGCACTTTGCAAGCTGATTGCCTATAAGCTCAATGCCCTTACGCTGATCGTCATCCTCAGGGGTTGAGTCCAGAGCGGCAGTAACAGAGTCTGCCATAGGAAGAAGCTCCTCAACAGCCTTTGCTGTAGCATCGGCGTAGATTGAAAGTTTTTCTGCCTGAGTGCGTTTTCTGTAGTTGTCGTACTCTGCGGCAAGTCTTAAGTAGTTTTCTTTCTGAGTTTTCAGCTCATCCTGAAGCTTTTCTGTTTCGGAAGGTTCAGCCTGAACTTCAACCTCTTCTACTGCCTCTGCTTCGGTTGTTTCCAGAATTTCCTCAGTGTTTAGGTTTTCTGTGTTTTCGTTTTTCTTGCTCATAATAAGCTCCTTTTATATATCTATCATTTCATCTAATAAATTTCCAACTGCTTTTGCAATGTATCCTACAGCACCTGCAGCAGCGGCATAGTCCATTCGGAAAGGACCGAAAAGTGCTACCGATCCTGCAACGCCTCCGGCTATTTCATATCTTGCAGATATTACAGCACCGCGTAGAAGTTCAGGGGTTTTACATTCTGTGCCGATAAGGATTCTCAGACCGTTTTTGTGAGAGAACAGAAGCCTTGATACTTGCTCTGTGTTCTGCAGGAAGCTTAGAAGCCCCCTCGCTGTATGCACATCCACATCAGGCATAAACAAAAGCTTTGTTTGTCCTGCTGTGCAGATTGAGATTTCCTGTGCCTGCTGTGCAATATCCATCAGTGCCACAAGGGACTGCGGTGCAAGAAGCATAAGGTCGCCCAGAGATGAAGCTACAGTCTGCAAAAAGGGTTTTGTTATTTCATGAAGGGGAACACCCGACAGGGCTTTGTTCAGCACCCTTTGCAGTACCTCGGTAATCTCAGCGGTGACTACAAAGTTACAACGGAACAGCTTACTCCGTACCATACCTGTGTTGGTAATAAGCACCGCCATAGCTGTGTGCCGTCCTGTGCCGAGAATATGGATTCTGTGAATTCTGGCGTCACTGCTCGGTGGAGTTGTTGTTACTGCAGAAAATCCGGTGTAGTCTGAGAGAAGCTGTGCGGCACAACGCAACAGGTTCTCAGGTGTATCTGCGCAGGCTGAGAGCTTCTGGTCGATATAGTCGCAGGCTCTTGCACTGGGAGCTTTAAGTTCCATCAAGTTGTCAATGTAATACCTGATGCCTGTCTGTGTGGGTGCTCTGCCTGCAGAGGTGTGAGGCTGATACAGGTATCCGTCCTGTGTCATGTCTGCCATATCGTTTCTCACTGTTGCAGGGGAAACGTTTATGCCTGTTTCCTGCAGCAGGGTTTTGGAGCCGACAGGCTCGCCTGTGTCGATGTATCCCTCGACGATGGCACGGAGAATTTTCTTTTTTCTTTCAGCAAGTCCCATTCCATCGCCTCCCTCTGTGGTGTTAGCACTCTCAATGTGCGAGTGCTAACTCTACTATTAATTTACACCCGATATATGGAAATGTCAAGTATATTTTGTAAAAAGGATTTGTGAATTATTTGTGTATAAGGGGTTTTGGGAGTCGAAAAACGCAATTAACAATAGTATAGGCATATAGGATAAAAACATTTATAGTGTGTGGCGTAAAGTGTAACATCTATATATTGTATGTGGGCAGGAAAACACGAAAAATTTTCAAAAAAATCTCTGTAAATGTAAGAAAATGCTTGCATTTTTCAGTTGTTAGTGGTATTATATATCAGCACGATTGTGAAAATAGGGCTTTTATGGAGTCCGTTTTATAAATCTCACGGTTATTCGTGTTATCGCTTTTTGAAGGAGGTGGGACAATGCCTAATATCAAATCAGCAAAGAAGCGCGTTAAGGTTATCGCAACCAAAACTGCTCAGAACAAGAGCGTTAAGTCTGCTCTCAGAACAGCAATTAAGAAAGCATACTACGCAATCGACACCAACGCCGACAACAAAGCTGAGGCGGTTCGTCTTGCTGTTAAGAAAATTGATCAGGCTACCGCAAAGGGTATTCTGCATAAGAACACTGCCGCAAGAAGCAAGTCTAATCTTGTGAAGCGCCTGAATGCAACAGCATAATTTTTCTTAATAAAACCTTAAAAGCAGAGCTCTCTCTGCTTTTTTTGTTTTTGCAGATATTTTTTCTGCAAATTGCCATTATTCGGTTGACTTTTTTCAGTACGGCTGTTATTATTTTAGTGTATAGAATATCTGTGGATTTTTGCACAGAATATTTATGAGAACACTCAGGAGGTACGTAATATGAAAAAGAACAGTTCTTGGGGCTGGGTTATCGCTCTGCTGTCTGCTATTGTTGCAGTTGCTGCAGCTGTTACCACCATTATGGTTGTTAAGAAGAAGAAGGAGAAGGACAACGAGGAGCTCGAGGAGTATCTCGACAACGCCATTGTTTGATTGTTTTCTCATAAATCTTAATATGTAACCGAAAGCAGAGGGTGTACTATGCCCTCTGCTTTTTTGTGTCCAAAAGGCTCTGTATACAATTTGTATCCGTTTTGGATACTCAGGTTAGGATAGGTTAGTATAGTATAGGTAAGGATAGTATACACACAAGGATAGCTCAGATAATTCAGATTGGCTTGTGTGTAATTTTCTATTTTGTCTTTTATCTACGTAATAAGGACGCCATTGCTAAATTTTGCAATGACGTCCTTTTGGTTATGTTTGTGATTTTTATTCAGTAAATAATTAGATGAGACCAGCAATGAACTTCTGGATAGCGGTAGCATCTTTGATTGTGATTACGGTGTCTGTGTCATAATCTGCAAGGGCAAGTGCTTCGCCCTCAAGAATCTCAAGCATAGCAATATGTTTCTGAATAGCGGTAGCATCCTTGATGTTGATGTCTCCGTCAAGGTTTACATCGCCTACAGAGAAGGGACTGTCGTTTTCAATTTCTAGCTCGGTTTCGTAAGTACCGTTGTCGTCTGTATCTACCTTTACACCGATAGTGTTTTCGTTGATTTCATAGATAAACACGGAGTCATAGTCTGTAGAGAAACTTGCGGTTGCAACAACATTTTTGTTGTTAGCCTTGATATTTACATTGCTGAGATTGTCAGAAGAGAGAATATATCCGTTTTCTTCAAGGTCAAGAGAAGCGGAGTTTGCGCCCGTTCCCTCAATACTCAATGTAAACCAGCTTGTGGGGTAGTTGTTGTCATGGGTCATTGACATACTGAAGTTTGCGGATTCTCCGTTCACCTCAACATAGCCTTCGTTGTCAAATAGTACAGAAGTACCTGCCTTTGAGCTTGCGGTAAGATAGCAATCCTTATAGTCCATAGTAAGGGAAAGTTCAGAAGGCGTACCCTGAACAACCTTGTAAGCAGACTCGGAATCAAAAAGATTGTAACCTACGGTACCCTGAGCTTCGCCGCCTACAATATAGGAAACGTCCTCAACAATCTCTCCGGGACCTGCTGCGTTGTTCATATAAAGACCGCTTTCATCTACTACCTTGGAAACTGCCCGGTTGTTTGAAATTGAAAGAGCATCAATTCGGGCAACAAAGTCTGTAGAATTATTTGTGTAAGAACCGGACAGATAACCGCCCTCGTTGATTTCGTCTATGTTAGCACCTACATAATTGAAGACCGCACCTGATGAAGAGCTGATGGGAACATAGGAGTACAGGGGAATTGTCCAACTGTAGGTTCTTGTGTTGAAGTAGATGTGTGCATCTGTGCTGTAAGCAGTTGAGCGGTTGGGGTCGCAGATTTTGATGCAACCGTCATAGGTTACGCCGTCAAAAGTCCAGCTTCCGTATTCATAACCGTAGGCAAGAATTGCGTGTCCGCCCCAGCCTGACTTTTTGAAACCAACGATACAGGTGGTGTTCTTTTGGAGAGTAGAGATGATGTTATTGATTATCTGTTCGTTACTCATAGAGGGAACAGTTCTGTACTGTTGCTGGACAACGTCCTTGACCTGAAGCATCTGATAGTATGTAACTAGAGAGCTTACTTCCTTGTTGTTGACAGGAGAGGCAAGGTCTGTGAGTTTGGTGGCACCGCTCTGGTAGCTTGCAAAGGGAAGCAGACCTTCCTTTGCAAGAAGAGTTGTTGAACTCATACCATAGCAGGAACCTGCGAACTGTTTGTCAAGCAAACCGGTTCCTGAAGCAAAAACAAACTCGTATTCGGAGTTGCTCAGATTGTTTTTGAGTACGCCCAGATAAGTGTTGTTTATGTGTTGTCTGTAGGGAGTTTTAGGGAAATATTTGGGAGCTGCGTTGTTGAAGTTCCAGTTATCCACTCCCCATGTGAATGCTGTTTTTTGAGCAGGCTGAATAGAAAAGACTTTTGTGACATAGCCTGAGTAGTTGCCTTTGCCTGTAATGGTCACAGAGGCGTTTCCGACATTTGTGTTGTTTGAGTAAGAAACAGTGTAGTCTGTTCCGTTTGTAAGAGTTTTTGAGCCGTATTTAACGGTAACAACAGGTTTTTTTGCTGTGCCATCGTAGGTGTAGACGGATTTATCCAATGTAACTGCACAATCGGCAACAGAGATTTTCTTTGCTTCAGCCTCTTTGATTGTGAAGTTGACTGTTGCGGACCCTGTGTAATTACCTTTGCCTGTGATAGTAGCAGTTGCTGTGCCGGGCCTCAGGTTGTTTGAATAAGAAACCGTGTAGTCAGTTCCTTTTACAAGTTGATTTCCGTTGAAGCTGACAGTAACCGAAGGGGTTATTGCTGAGCCTGTGTAAGTGAAGTTCTTGTTCATAGAAATGGCACAGGCAGAGATGGATATCTTCTGGTTTGAGGAAGGAACGATTTCAAATTCTCTGGAAACAGTACCGCAATAATTAAGGAAACCGCTGATGTGTACGGCACAGGTGCCAACGTTAACATTATCGGGGACAAAAATCAGAATGTAGTCTACACCATCGGTAAGGACTTTGTCTCCGTCTTTTACAGTGATTTCGGGAATCTGAGGCTGTCCGTTGTAGATGTAAGTAGTCTTGTCCATAATTACGGTACAGTCAAGGATTGAGCGGAGAGGAGTGTCTGTGAAGCCGATGGTGAAATTCACAACCTCTGTGCCGCTTAAGTTTGAACCTGTGCCCATTATATATACGTTTGCAAGTCCTACGTTGTCATTGTTCTCGTATACACAGATGTAGTCGGTTCCGTTTGCAAAGGTTTTTGAACCGTGCTTAACGGTGACAACGGGTTTTTTCTCTGTTCCGTCATAGACAAAGTGAGTCTGGTCCAGGGTTATTTCACAATCAGAGAGAGCGACAGGTGTAGAATCAGGAGTGGGATCGGGCCAGGAGTATGAAGTATCAAGGTCGGTATCCCAGCTTATATCAGTCAGAATCCCCTGAACAGCGCCGTCCTTAAAATAAGTAAATCCAGAGGTGTCTGTGATTGTATCCATAAATAAAGATACAGGAATTTCTGAACTCTGAGTTTTCTTAAGAAGTTCAAATTCTATCTGGAATATGCAGCTTTTCTGAGTGCAATCCAAGCCGGGTTTTGCAGCGGTGAAACTGACGTCCAGTTGGTTGGTGCCTTTGTCACATCTTAAGGTTGTGTTATCGTTTAAAAGAGAAGATGTGCAGGTGACGTATTTAAGAACGCTTGAATCGTAATCGATTTTGGCAAGCACCTCAGATAATCTGAAAGGAGAATATAGATTTACCTTATAGGTGATGCGTGTTCCTTTGAACAGAGATAGGGATAATGCAGAAGATGAGATTACTGAAAAAGACAAAATGCACGAAATCAGAATTATGGACAGTAAGCCTTTGATTGCTTTATTCATAGTAAAACCTCCAATACTTAGTATAAAATAAATATAACAGAATTTGGTAGTTTTTTCAATATTATTTGCGAAATACAAGAGATTTTATAAAGAAAAAAATGCTGACAGCTCCTGCTGTCAGCATCAGTAGATATTTTATAAGTGATAAAGCTTCTTTGTTTGGTAGGTAGGCTCACAGGTCAGGTTCATGCCGAGCTTTTTGAACATTTTTTCGTCAGTGCTTGCAAGGATAACCGTTGCGTGTGCCTCAAGACCCTTGAGCTTATGGAGCTGGTCCAGTGCCTTCTGTGCCAGAGTGTCGGTTGCGGCACAGATTGAGAGGGCTAAGAGCACTTCGTCAATGTGGAGTCTGGGGTTGTGGTTGCCCAAATGTCCTACCTTCAGCTTTTGGATAGGCTCGATGATTGTAGGGGAGATAAGGTGAATTTCGTCATCAATACCGCCTAAATACTTGAGTGCATTGAGGATTGCGGCAGAGGAGGCACCCAGGAGTGCTGAAGTCTTGCCTGTGATGATAGTGCCGTCAGGCATTTCGATTGCGGCGGCAGGCTCACCTGTCTCCTCGGCTTTCCTGAGAGAAGCACCGATAACAGGTCTCTGCTCTGCACTGAGTCCTGCCTGCTTCATCAGAAGCTCAAGTTTAAGGGTAACGTCCTTCTCGCCGTTGCCTTGGCGGTAGGAGCACATTGCTGTGTAGTAACGTCTTATAATCTCCTGCTGAGCGGCGGCACAGACTGCATCATCATCAAAGATGCAGTGACCTGCCATATTTACGCCCATATCTGTGGGAGATTTGTAGGGGGACTCGCCCAGAATTTGCTCAAACATAGCACTGAGTACAGGGAAAATCTCTACATCTCTGTTATAGTTTACTGCGGTCTCGCCGTAAGCCTCAAAGTGATAGGGGTCTATCATATTTACATCATTAAGGTCTGCGGTGGCGGCTTCGTAAGCCACATTCACAGGATGCTTAAGAGGGAGATTCCAGATGGGGAAGGTCTCAAACTTTGCATATCCTGCCTTAACACCGCGTTTGTGGTCGTGATAAAGCTGACTGAGACAGGTAGCCATTTTGCCTGAGCCTGGGCCTGGAGCTGTGATGATAACAAGCTGTTTTTCGGTTTCGATGTATTCGTTCTTACCGAGACCCTCCTCGCTTACAATCAGGTCGATGTCAGCAGGGTAGCCGGGAATGGGATAGTGGCGGGATACCTTTACGCCTAAGTCCTCCAGTCGCTTCTGGAATTTATTGGCAGAGGGCTGGTTTGCATAGCAAGTAAGCACAACTGAGCCTACATAAAGACCTACACCGCGGAACACGTCAATCAGACGCAAGGTGTCAAGGTCGTAGGTGATG
>JAZQIX010000001.1:0-39671 GCA_045541275.1 Ruminococcus sp. | reverse complement strand
ATCAACTTTTATATTAGGAACAATTTCATTATAAAAACGCCTTTCGTTTTCGTATACATCTATGTCTTTACCATACTTTTCTAATATTTTTTCTCTCAGGCTACTATCATCCATCTCTTTAAAAAACACAGTTACGTCAAGTTTGTCACTGGTATTCATTGTAGACAGCTTCTTTGTAAGCTCATAAGACAGTTTTCCTGTTGAAGCAGATAACGCCGTGCTAGAATAAAAGGACATACATAAAAGAGAAGCAATTAAAACCGTACATATTATACTTTTTAAAATCCAACGTTTATACATATCACTACCTCCTAAAATAGTATTTTATATTAATATATATTTTGATGCTCCTGCCTCTTGCCACATTGAACTCACCTCATATCGGTATATTGTTCTTTGTGTATTTCTTACACTGTAATTATAGAACGAGAAAGTGTTTCACACAACAACGTTTACTTTAGATTACTTCTGCTATAGCTTATGTTTGTTGAATATAGTAACATATCGGCTGTTTTATAATAACTGTTTTTCACGAAAGAAATATACATTTTCGCTTGTCATTGTATTCTCAATATCATAGAAAAACAAGGTCGATTGCACTTTAAGAAACATCAACATCATGTGACACAATATTATCACAAATGTAAAATTAAACTTATTTTAATTTGATGTAGCAAGAGAATCAAGGACACCGATGGGTACTGAAACCGACAGAACTATCAACAGCACAGCCATAAGTACAGAGGTAATTGCACATAACATTTTTGTACGTTTCATTTCTTTTTCCTCCTGAATTTAATCTATTAGATTCAAAAAACACTTCGGAGTCAGTTGAGCAGTACATCGATTTCACTTCCTTTACTCAAATTTATAGGCAAAGTGTATTTTTCACATCGAATACTTTGTCCACAATAATTATATCACTGTAATATGTAGCGTGTCAATTAGTCACCGCACACATCGCCATATTTTATCTTGTTGCACAACTGCAGATTATTGGTTTATTGCAGTTTATACAAACAAAAACGCAACTGTGAAAATACACAGTTGCGTTCTTAAGTGCAAAATTAATTACATATTTGCGTTGTCGCCGTTGCCTACTTTGTTTGCCATTTTGATGTTCTGGCGAGTCTTGCGAAGCTCTGTAAGCTGTGATGTAATAGCCTCATCAGTCTTCTTCATAATATCCTCAACAAAGTCGCTGGCAGCCTTTCTCATATCAGATGTCTTAGCCTTGACATCGTTCATAATCTCGTTAGCACGAGCATGTGCACCCTGAACAATCTCGTCTCTCTCAATGAGCTTCTTTCTGCGTTCTTCTGCATCGCGGAGGATAGCCTCTGCTTCTTTCTTAGCTTCAGTAATAATCTGACCTCTGTCAGCTACGATATTCTTAGCCTGACGAACCTCAGAGGGCAGAGAGTCACGGATTTCGTCCAGAATATCCATAACCTGCTCTGTATCAATAAGAGACTTACCGCCTGTGAGAGGAACAGCCTTTGCCTCCTCCATAATAGCCTGAAGTTCATTAATAAGTTCTTCTACGCGTTTCATTATATATCTCCCTTTCCAATCTGTAAATCCTTGTATATATCTATATTATTTCATATATTTCTCAGTCTGTCAACTATTTTATCGTGAATTGCCTCAGGAACAAAGTTACTGATATCTCCACCAAAGGATGCAATCTGCTTGACTACACTGGAACTTAAGTACATATACTCCTGACTTGTGTTAAGATAAACCGTCTCCACATCTGCATACAGCTTCTTGTTAATCATAGACATCTGGAACTCATATTCAAAGTCAGAAACCGCTCTCAGACCTTTGACTACAGCCACAGCGCCTTTTTCCTTTGCATAGTCCACCAAAAGCCCCTGAAAGCTGTCTATCTCTACATTGTCGTACTGTGCGGTAACCTGTCTGAGAAGCTCCATTCTCTCCTCAACTGTGAAGCTTGGGTTCTTATCCATATTACAAAGCACTGCAACAATAACCTTATCAAAAAGTCTTGAAGCACGAGATATAATATCCAAGTGTCCCAAGGTTACAGGGTCAAAGCTACCGGGACAAATTGCAATTTTCATCTGTAGCACCTCCGAACAATTCATTCCTCCACAGGACATCTGTAGGTTGATATCTTTATTTTACCATAGCGGTAAGTTCTGTCAAGAAGGAATTCTCCTGCACTCTCAGGAAGTTCCTCCTCTGTGGCTGTTTCAACTACAATAACACCTGAAGGGTTCATAACAGAAGGTAAGTCCTCCAGAGCTTTCTTTGCAAGACCTTTGTTATAAGGCGGGTCAACAAAAGCTACATCGAACTTAACAGGAGCACTTCTCAGAAACATCAGAGAATCTGCACATCTTACCTCTGCTTTATCTTCAAATCCTGTAGCCGAAAGGTTCTTTCTGATAACAGACACAGCCTCACGGCTTAAGTCAAGAAAGTATGCCCCCTTGGCACCTCTCGAGAGCGCCTCAATACCCATTTGTCCCGAACCTGCAAAAAGGTCAAGGAACATTCTTCCCTGAATCTGAAACTGAATTATGGAAAACACAGACTCTTTCACCTTGTCTGTTGTAGGACGTACATCATCACCTGACAAAGTTTCAAGACGTCTGCCTCGTGCTGTACCTGTAATAACTCTCATCTATTTTACCTCATTTTCTGTATCAGTCATCTTTATCGCTTTTCGGATGGAAGTATCTGTATACTGCCGCAGCCGATTGGCGTGTCATTTTGGGAGCCTGCGTAAGCTCCTCAAGCTCCGCTTCCTTTATATTCTTCACAGTTTTGAAGTATCTAAGCAGTGCCTTGGCACGCTCCTCACCTATGCCCTCAATATCTGTCAGTGAGCTTTTAAGGGATGCACCTCGTCTGCTCCGCTGATAACCGATAGCAAAGCGGTGTACTTCATCCTGTAAGGTTGTAACAAAATGAAACACCCGTCTGTTTATATTAATTGCAATCTCGCCTTGCTCTCCTACAATCGCACGGGTGCGGTGGCGGTTATCCTTAACCATACCAAACAAGGGGATTTGAAGACAAAATTCTTCAAGGATAGGCTTAACTGCCGACACCTGACCTGCACCGCCGTCAAGAAGTATAAGGTCAGGAAGTCTGCCAAAACCCTCCCCCTCATCCTTATGAACAAGGTATTCCTCAAATCTTCTTTTTAGAACTTCGTTCATAGATGCATAGTCATCCTGACCCTCAAAGGTCTTTATCTTGAATTTACGGTACGCCTTCTTGAGAGGTTTGCCGTTTTCAAACACAATCATTCCTGCCACGTTCTCTGTACCTGAAAGGTTGGAAATATCGTAGGATTCTATATAATACGGAAGCTTTTCAAGTCCCAGAAGCTGCTGGAGCTCCTGTAATACAGACAGTTCTCTGCCTGTTACACCCTCAAGCTGAGCTACCCGCTCAGCCGCATTCTGTCTGCACATATCTGCAAGCCTTCTCTGCTCACCAATTTGAGGCACTGTGATGTAAACTCTTTTGCCTGCCTTTTCTGTGAGCCACCGCTCTAAAAGCTCTGTGTTCTCGGCTTCACCATCCAAGGTGATATGCTGAGGAATCTCTGCCTTTGAGCTGTAAAAGCTCATAATAAACTCCTCACGGGCAGATTTTTCATCACCAAAAACATCCACAGGAAAGTCCTGTCTGTCACAAAGCCTGCCTCCCTCAAAACGAAAAACCTCAAAGCAAGCTTTATTTCCATCAGAGAAATATGCTATCACATCTTGGTCTTTAACCTTAGACTGGATAACTTTCTGCTTATCAGAAAGACGTTTGATTGCATTGATACTGTCACGCAAGGATGCCGCACGTTCAAACTCTAAATTCTCTGCAGCTTCATTCATCTGAACAGTAAGCTTTTTCAGGGACTCGGAGCTTCCTCCTGAGAGAAAGTCCAGTGCCTGCTCCACTCTTTCGTTATATGCTGTAAGCTTCACCTTACCTGTACAAGGAGCACAGCATTTTTTAATATGAAAGTTAAGGCAGGGTCTGCCCTTGCCGAAATCCTCAGGAAAACGGCGTGAGCAGGTAGGAAGCATAAACACAGTGTTAGCTTCTTCTACTGCCTGTTTTACAAGGTAGCCTGAATTATAAGGACCGATATAGCGGGCGTTTTCATCGTCTTTTTGGAGAGCACAGGAAATTCTTCGCCACTTATCCTCTGTAACCTTGATATAGCTGTAGCCCTTGTCGTCTTTTAAGAGGATATTGTACTTGGGGCGGTGCTGTTTAATAAGGCTGCACTCAAGTATCAGTGCTTCAAACTCGCTGTCGGTTATAATGTACTCAAAGTCCTCCACATTCTCAACCATTGCACGTACTTTCTCGCTGTGGTTATTCTGAGAGCCAAAGTACTGGCTGACACGGTTCTTAAGTTTTTTTGCCTTGCCGATATAGATAATATCACGGCTTTTATTTTTCATAATATAAACACCCGGCTGAAGAGGCAAGGCCATAGCCTTTTTGCGAAGCCGTATGAGTCTTTCAGACACATCATCACCACCTTAAATACAAAAAGGGCGGAGGTATACTCCGCCCTGAAACGCACAAAAATGATTACTCAGAAAAACCTGACTCTACAAGAGCTACAAGACCTTCAACTGCTTCGGTCTCGTCTGCACCGTCAGCAAAAATCTTAATAGTTGTGCCGCCGAGGATACCCAGGGAAAGAACACCCAGAAGGCTCTTGGCATTTACTCTTCTCTCTTCCTTCTCAACCCAGATGGTAGACTTATACTCGTTTGCCTTCTGAATAAAGAAAGTTGCAGGACGAGCGTGCAAACCTGTTTTGTTCTGAACTAAAACATCCTTACCGTACATGGAAATACCCTCTCTTATCTAACGTGGAATTTGTCTAAGCCGACAGTCGCAGAGACCTCTGCACACTATCGTAATTGTTCATTTTTTGTTATTATATCCACAAAAATCCCGAAGGTCAACACAATAAAATCATTTTTGTTTTGATACACTACTAAGCACAAAAAGGAACTGACTTTCTTGTGCAAAATAACAACATAAAAAACAAGCAGTTTGCAGGTATCAGTTTCAGTCTTTCATAACCTCTTCCGCAAAGAGTTTTTCTTTGTCTGTAAGAGAAGCACTCTCAAGCATATCGGGACGGCGGTGTGCAGTTTCAATTATAGCCTGCTCACGGCGCCACTTGTCTATATTAGCGTGGTGACCGCTAAGGAGCACCTGAGGTACCGACTCTTCACGCCACACCTCAGGTCGGGTGTACTGGGGATACTCCAGAAGCCCTGCATAGTGGCTTTCAAGTTCAAAGCACTCGTCACTGGAGAGCACTCCGGGAAGCATTCGGCACAAAGCATCTGCAAAAACCATAGCAGGAAGCTCCCCTCCGGTGAGAACATAGTCACCGATAGAAAGCTCCTCGTCAACAAGTCTATCCAGCACCCTCTGATCTACTCCCTCGTAGTGACCGCAGAGAATACACACATTCTCATAAGTTTCAGATATTTCTTTGACAACCTGCTGTGTAACCACTCTGCCCTTGGGAGACATATAGATAAAATGAGGTTTTGTGCCCACTTCTTCACAGATACTCTCAAAGCACAGGGCAATAGGCTCAGCCATCATAAGCATACCCATCCCTCCGCCATAGGGTGCATCGTCAACACGGCGGTGTTTATCAAAAGCAAAGTCGCGAAGCTGATGACAGTGAATCTCAACTGCACCGCTTTTTCTCGCTCTGCCTATTATACTCTCTGACAGCACTGCCTCGCACATTTCAGGAAACAGAGTTATTATATCAATCCTCATCGTCAAATATACCTTTCATAGGTGTAATAAGCACATAACCCTTTTTAGGGTCAACTTTTTTGACCACATCAGGGATAACGGGCAAATAAAAAGCCTTACCCTGAGAGTCTTTAAGCTCATATACATCGTTGGCACCTGTCTTGATAACATCAGTCAGGGTACCGTAAACCTCGTCTGTGTCCATGTTCCTTATCTCAAGACCTATCAGGTCCTGAACAAAGTATGCACCCTTGGGAATCTTTGCGTCCTTACGGTTCATATAGAGAACCTTACCTCGGAGCAAATCAGCCTTTTCCACAGTGTCAACACCCTTAATCTTCACAAGGGCTATGTTCTTGTGTGGACGTGCTTTAACCTCCAATTTCTCTTTTCCTGAGTCAAAATAGAGGGTTTTAAACTGAGCTACAAACGCAGGTGTGTCACACCAACACTCTACCCTGCACTCACCCATTACACCGTGAGTACCTACAACTTTACCGATTTCAAGATATTCTTTCAGCATAGTATCACTTATCCTGTAAATATAAATTACTTCTTTTTATGTGTATTTTTATTATTCGTCTTATCTTTCTTGTCTTTTTTATCTTTCTTTTCTTTGATAGCAAAATAAAGATAGAGTCCTCCTATAATACCTGTGCAGGAAATAACAATAATCACAAGAGTGATAACAGAGTTCTTATTTCCAAGCCAGGCAGTCTGATCCTTGGTGGACTCAGGAAGCTCAGCAGCTGTGCATTTTTCTGCATCGGGGAGCTCATCCATAGTTGCAAAATGAGCAGGAGTTTTCCACTGCAAGCCATACTCTTTTGCATAGTCAGCCGCTAAGGTACCTTCATTTGCACAAAGGACAAAGTCCTCTATTACATCTCCTTCTCCGCTTTCGGTAACAGCCTTATAGCCAAAGGAGTAAGCACCCATATAGTAGATGTTATCAGGCAAGCTGACACTTTTCAGATTTTCACAGCGGAAGAAAGCGTAATCGCCTACAAACAGAACTGTGTTAGGAATATTAACATAAGTAAGGTTCTGCTTTCCGTCAAATGCATTACCGCTGATACCTGTAACACCTGTGGGAATATTGACAACCTCAGCATCGCCTAAGTATTTGTAAAAAACTCTTCCGCCTATAATAATAGAAGTATTATCCTCAAAGCGTGTAATCCATGGAGTATTGTCAAAAGCAAAGGCACCAGCATAAATAAGAGACGCAGGAACATTGAGAGAAGCAAGGCTTGTACAGTCGCAGAAAGCCGCCGCACCAATCTCTACCACTGAATCAGGAAGTACAATTTCTTTAAGAGAAGAACAGCCCTGAAAAGCTCTCGCACCAATGTATTCAAGATTTGAAGGCATTGATACAGCGGTAATATCCTTGCAATACCAGAAAGCTTCCTCGCCGATAGCTACAACCGTCTGGTCCTCAATCACATTAGGAATGAAAACATCTCCGCCCTCTCCTGTAAATCCTGTAATGCACACCTCACCGTCAGAAATCTCGTACTCAAAATGTCCGAATGTGCCTTTCTTCACTTCATCTTCAGCAGATGCAGTTGTCACAGAAAAGCTCATAATCATAACAAGACTCAGGAAAATCATCAGCAAAGATATAAAATTCTTAAGATTAAATGCTTTCTTAAAAGTTGTCATAAGAACACCTCTTCTCAATATAACAGTATATAAAAAAAGCCTCTGATTGTCAAATCTCACAAAAGCAAAAGGCATATAGCAATACAACGCCTTAAGCTTTGCAATGCTATATGCCTTTATATGCTGTAAGCAGTCAGAGAAGAAATCAGTCGATTTCAACCTGAACCTTAACATCCTTGCGGATAGCTGCAGAACGGGCAACTGTGCGGATAGCCTTAGCTATTCTGCCCTGCTTGCCGATGATTCTGCCCATATCGTCCTCAGCCACGTGAATGTGGTAAACTGTGGTGCCGTCCTCAAGGGGCTCGTCTGCTGTAACCTCCACTTTGTCGGGAGCTTCAACAAGACCTTTTGCAATGATAGTGAGTAAGTCTTTCATCTGTGTGTACTCCTGCTATCAGATAACGCCATTCTTCTTAAGAAGAGCCTTAACCTTATCAGTGGGCTGTGCGCCGTTAGCAATCCACTTCTTAGCTGCGTCAGCGTCAACCTTTACCTCTGCAGGCTCAGTGAGGGGATTGTAAGTACCGATTTCCTCGATGAAACGACCGTCTCTGGGATAACGGGAATCAGCAACAACAATACGATAGAAGGGGTTCTTCTTAGCGCCCATTCTGCGAAGTCTGATTTTAACTGCCATGGTGTGTACCTCCATTAAATAAATTATTGTTTTATATTATAAGCCTTTTTGGCAATATAACCTTTGATTTAGTTTTGATATTATTTTAAAAACCGCCGAAGCTTCCTGTACCTCCGCCATTAAAGGGAGCTCCTCCAAGTCCGGGCAGACCGCCTCTGCGCTTGCCTTTTTTCCCCTTTGAGTTCATCTGCTTCATAAGCTTCTGCATCTGCTCAAGCTGTTTGATAAGGCGGTTTACTTCCTCAACGCTTCTGCCACTACCTGCGGCAATTCTACGTTTACGGGAAGGATTCATAAGGGAAGGCTTCTTTCTTTCCTCAGGAGTCATCGAGAGGATAATTGCTCTGCACCAGTCAATCTGTCTTTCCTCGATATTTGCCTCGTCAAGTTTCTGCTGATTCATACCCGGGAGCTTTGAAAGGATTCCTTTGATAGGACCCATCTTCTGAATCTGGTCAAACTGGTCCAGCAAATCGTTGAAGTCCATTTTGTTTGACATCATCTTCTGAGCAAGCTCTTCAGCCTTCTTCTGGTCAAGCTTTGACTCTGCCTCTTCAATGAGAGTGAGCACATCACCCATACCGAGAATTCGGCTTGCCATTCGCTCAGGATGGAAAACCTCTAAATCCTCAAGCTTTTCGCCTGTACCGGCAAACTTGATAGGCTTGCCTGTAACAGCCTTAACAGAAAGTGCGGCACCGCCACGGGTGTCACCGTCAAGCTTTGTAAGGATAACGCCTGTAATGTCAAGCAAATCGTTGAAGCTCTTTGCAACATTTACTGCGTCCTGACCTGTCATAGAGTCAATAACAAGGAGGATTTCAGAAGGGTTAACTGCACTTTTTACGCGTTCAAGCTCTCCCATCAGTTCCTCGTCAATATGGAGTCGGCCAGCGGTATCAAGAATAACAATATCGTTGCCGTAGTCCTTTGCGTGGCGAATTGCAGACTCTGCAATCTTCACAGGGTCTTCCTTGCCCATTTCAAACACAGGCACGTCTGCACCCTTACCCACAACCTTGAGCTGTTCAATAGCTGCAGGACGGTAAATATCACAGGCAACAAGGAGAGGTCTGTGATTCTTTGCCTTGAGCATTTTTGCAAGCTTACCTGAGTGGGTGGTTTTACCTGAACCCTGAAGACCGCACATCATAATAACCGTAGGTAGCTTTGAAGAAAACTCAAGGCGTGTGGACTCACCGCCCATTAAACTTACAAGTTCTTCGTTTACAATCTTAACTACCATCTGTGCAGGAGTCAGGCTTTCCATAACACTCTCGCCTACTGCACGCTCGGTAATTCTGTTGGTAAAATCCTTGGCAACCTTGTAGTTAACATCAGCCTCCAAAAGTGCAAGACGCACCTCTCGCATAGCAGACTTAACGTCACTCTCTGTAAGCTTACCTTTATTTTTAAGACGTTTGAATACGCCGGTGATTTTATCCGACAAGCTTTCAAATGCCATCTTCAAGCCTCCTCGCTATATAGCCTGTCTGCCAAAGCCACAATCTCACGGGCAGTTTTTACCGCCTGAGGGTCTGAAGCTTCGCAAAGGCTTTCGGCAAGACTGCGGATTTTCATCGCACACTCGCCTACCTGCTCAAATCTTTTGTAAAGACCGAGCTTTTCTTCATATTCATACAGCTCTGACTCACTGCGTTTTACAAGGTCGCGGACACCCTGACGGGTAATGCCCATAACCTCTGCAGTTTCTGACAGCGACAAATCATCGTTATAATAAAGCGACACCGCCTGCTGTTGCTTTGCGCTCAGAAGCTGTCCGTAAAAATCATACAAAAGGGAGATTTCTATATTCTTATCCATAGCATCCTCCCTGAAAATCCGCTGAGAGCTTACAGTAAACTCCTTCGCTGTCTGTAAAGTTATTTTCTTTACACCTGAGAAATTATACTACCATAAATCTGATTTGTCAATAGTAAATATCCGCACTTTGCACAAATAAGGGATTTTTTACTTACGTATATATTCAAAATACCGCCTTTAACTCAGCAAGTTTCACAAAATCTCTTATATTTTGCACAAAATTTAAAAATTGAGATGATTTTAATATAGATTTATGATATACTTATATAGATTAAAAAAATCAGTATTGGAGTAATACATTACGGAACAGATTATTAACATTGACAGAATGGAACAGGCGGTTGCTCTGTTCGGAAGCTTTGATGAAAACATCAAGCTCATTGAGCGTGAATACAGTGTTTCCGTTGTAGGACGTGAAAGCGAGCTGAAAATCAGCGGAGACATTGAAAACGTGGACAAGGCGTGCAGAGTGATTGAGAGTCTTCTGATGCTAATAAACCGAGGCGAGGCACTCTCTGAGCAGAACATCCGCTACTGCATATCCCTTGTAAACGAAGGCTCTAAAGAAAAAATAGAATCTCTTGTGGGTGACTGCATCTGCATAACCTCCAAGGGCAAGCCTATAAAGCCAAAGACTCTGGGTCAGAAGCGGTACTGCAAATGCATTGCCGAGAACACTATTACCATCGGCGTAGGCCCTGCAGGCACAGGTAAAACCTACCTTGCAGTTGCTATGGCGGTAACAGCCTTCAGAGCAAAGCAGATAAACCGCATTATCCTTACCCGCCCTGCAGTTGAAGCAGGCGAAAAGCTGGGCTTCCTCCCCGGAGACTTACAAAGCAAAGTTGACCCGTATCTTCGTCCTCTGTATGACGCACTCTTCGATATGCTGGGTGCAGAAACTTATCAGAAATACGTAGAACGTGGTAACATTGAGGTTGCTCCTCTGGCTTATATGCGAGGCAGAACTCTGGACGACAGCTTCATCATTCTTGACGAAGCACAGAACACTACTACGGAACAAATGAAGATGTTCCTTACTCGCCTTGGTTTTAACTCCAAGATGGTTATTACAGGCGACATCACCCAGATTGACCTGCCAAATGGTGCTCGGTCGGGACTTAAGGAATGTATCAAAGTCCTTAAAGGAATTGACGATATAGCAAGCTGTACCTTCAGTGAAAAAGACGTTGTAAGACACAGACTTGTACAGGATATTATAAAAGCCTATGAAAAGTTGGAAGAAAGCAGGAACAGATATGACAAAAGATAAAATCAAAGTAATAATCACAAACAGACAGAAAGACGTAGCAATCCCCACAGGACTTAGAATGCTTGTAAGACGTTGCTGCACAGCAGTGCTTCAGCTCGAAGAGTTCAAAGGTCCTGCAGAGATAAGCGTTTCCTTTGTAAACAATGAGCAGATTAAAGAGCTCAATGCTCAGTACAGAAATAAGGATATCGAAACAGACGTACTCTCTTTTGGTATGAGCAGTGAAGACGGCACTTACGACATTGACCCCCAGACAGGTGCTCAGATTTTAGGCGATGTAGTTATCTCTATGGAAAAAGCAGTGGAACAGGCTGACATCTACGGTCACTCCCTCCAGAGAGAAGTAGGCTACCTTACCTGTCACAGTGTGCTTCACCTGCTCGGTTACGACCATGAGGACAACAACCTTGAGCGTATTCGTATGAGAGAAAAGGAAGAGGCGGTTATGGATATGCTGGGTCTGCCTGCATCCTCCAGTTATATTGCTCCTGAGGAATAATATGAAAAAGCAGTTACGCAGTTTTGGCCATGCCTTTGAGGGTCTTTACACCGCAATCCGTACAGAAGCCCACTTAAGGTTCCACCTTGTGGCAGGGATTTATGTATTTCTCTTTGCATACTTAGGCGAGTTTACTTTTACCCGTTGGGCAGTGCTTTTTCTGACTGTCTGTGCTGTTATAGCTTCAGAACTTATAAACACTGCTATTGAGGATTTGTGCGACCTGTACACAACAGAAATCAGACCTGAAATAAAACGTATCAAAGACATATCTGCCGCCGCGGTACTCATTGTTGCAATTGCCGCCGCCATAGTTGCAGTACTCCTGTTTATACTTACAGGAAGTCTGCAGACTGCATTTTTTAAGCTTGCAGATAAACCTGTGTGGTTTATCCCCCTGGGCTTCAGTGCAGTGCTGTCTGTGCTTTTTGTAGGCTTTGCAGGTAAAAAAACAAAACATAATAAAAACTAAGCCTGCGTCACATCACATCTGTGGTGTGACGTTGCAGATTAAAAAAGAATTTACCCACCGAAAGGAAATATATATGAATACAAAAGACCGCTCTGCTTTTATTGCTATTGTAGGCAGACCAAATGTAGGAAAATCCTCTCTTCTCAACTGTATGTTAGGTGAGAAGATTGCAATTGTCACAAACAAACCCCAGACCACCCGTACACGTATTATGGGTGTGCTGACAGAGGGTGAGTATCAGCTTGTGTTCACAGACACCCCCGGTATGCACAAGGCACGCACATCCCTTGGCAAGTATATGGTCCGCTCTGTTACAGAGAGTGTATCAGGTGCAGATGCCTGCTTGCTGGTTGTAGATGCAACTGAGGAGATTTCCGACACAGAACGAGACCTTATAGAACGTATGAAAACTCTTTCTCTTCCCTGTGTTCTCGCCATCAATAAAACTGACATTATAAAAGAGAAAAGCTCTATAATGAAGGTTATACTTGACTACACCGCTCTTTATGATTTTGAGGCAGTAGTGCCTGTAAGTGCAAAGAAAGGCGAGGGTGTAGATGAGCTTATTGAAGAACTTAAGAAGCTCACAAATGAGGGCGGTCACTTCTTTGAGGCAGATACTCTCACCGACCAACCCGAACGTCAGCTTGCTTCTGAAATGATAAGAGAAAAGCTTTTGTTGTGCCTTGACAAAGAAATCCCCCACGGCACCGCAGTTGTAATTGAAAAAATGCGTCAGCGAGATGACGGACTCCTTGACATTGAAGCAACCATTTACTGTGAGAGAGACTCCCACAAGGGTATAATCATCGGCAAGGGAGGCTCTATGCTCAAAAAGGTATCCTCCAAAGCAAGAGCAGATATGGAAAACTTCTTTGACTGCAAGGTAAATTTGCAGACATGGGTAAAGGTTAAAGAAGATTGGAGAAACCGTGACGGACTTCTCCGCAACTTTGGTTTTGACAGCAGTGATTTTGAGTAAATAACAAAGCTCCCTCTGTGAGGAAGGCTGGCACTGTTAATTTTTAACATCTACAAATTCCCCTCTATATCACCCCTGTGTATTCGGTATACTTAATGCGTGGGGTGATTATTGTGAACGAAAATGACGCCTGGAACGCATTCATAAAAACAGGAAGCATACAGGATTATCTTAACTACAAGGCTGTGAAAAACTCACAGACACAACTGCAGGAAAGCACCAATGAAAATCCAAACGGACGGACTGATAATCAAACAACAGAATATTGGTGAACAGGATAAACTTGTAACTGTCCTGACTCGGGAACTCGGCGTAGTGCGTGCCTTTGTACGGGGAGGAAAAAACATTAAGAATTCTAAAAGCTCCCCTACTTCACTACTGTGCTACTCTTCCCTTTGTCTTTACAAAAGTAAGGACAAATACATAATAGATGACGCTTCTGTAAAGGAGATGTTCTTTAGTCTCAGGTTTGATGTAGAAAGGGTTGCTCTGGCTCAGTACTTCTGTGAGCTTGCAATGTATATCTGTCCATCTGAGCAGAAAGCTGACACACAGCTTTCCCTTATACTCAACGCTCTTTTCCTCTTGAGCACAAAGAAGAGGTCTCCTGACCTTCTGAAAGCTTGTGTAGAGCTGAGGCTTGCCTCTCTGGCAGGTTTTATGCCTGACCTTATAATGTGCCGTGAATGCGGAGAGTACGAAGCTCCGAGCATGTACTTTCTTCTTGACAAAGGCACCATTGAATGTGAAAACTGCTTTACGAAGAACCCCTCTCCCTCATCGGTTCAGGTGGATTCGGGAATTATAAAAGCTATGAGACACATTGTTTTTTCTGAGGATAAAAAGGTATTCGCTTTTTCTCTCTCTGAAGAAGCACTGGCAAAACTTAATTATATATCAGAAACCTACATTTGCCGTGTGCTTGAACACGACTTCGGCACATTGCATTTTTACAAAACCCTAAGGTAAAAGCTTATGAACAAACACCACAAAGCATTAGAACTTGACAAAATACTCCTTATGCTGTCAAAGGAAGCAACCTGTGAGGATGCAAGACAGAGAGCTCTTGAAATTACTCCTTTGACAGGTAAATTTGAAATTGAAGAAGCCCTTAAACAAACTGACGATGCCTTTGTGCTTTCAGGCAGATTCGGTGCACCATCCTTTGGAGGTGTGAAGAATATGCAGAATGCATTCCGCCGTGCCGAAGCAGGAGGACTTCTCAGTGCAAAAGAACTTTTGGGCATTGCAGAAACCCTGCGTATTACCCGAGGTGTACGTCAGTGGAGAAGCAAAAGCGCAGGTATGGAAACTTCTCTTGACTTGTTGTTTCAGAGGCTTTCTGAGAACAAGTACCTTGAAGACAAGATAACCTCCTGCATATTAAGTGAAGAGGAGATTGCAGACAATGCCTCCCCTGAGCTTTATGACATAAGACGTAAGATGCGTCAAGCATCCTCAAAAGCAAGAGAAATCTTAGAGAAAATAGTCCGCTCAACTACCTACCAGAAGTACCTGCAAGACACTATCATCACCCAGAGAAGCGGTCGCTTCGTTGTTCCTGTCAAAGCTGAGTGCAGAGGTCAGGTACCGGGACTTGTCCACGACACCTCCTCCAGCGGTGCAACAGTCTTCATAGAACCCATGGGAGTTGTGCAGGCTAACAACGATATCCGTGTACTTGAGTCAAAGGAAAGTGCCGAAATTGAGCGTATTCTCTTTGACTTATCTTCTCAGGCAGGTGCACACGCTGACTCTGCCTGCGAAAGCTATGAAGCATTGGTAGAGCTAAGTCTGATATTTGCAAAAGCAAGTCTCGGATACAAAATGAAGGCAACCCTGCCCCTGATAAACGACAAAGGACAGATTGACCTTAAATCTGCCAGACACCCTCTCCTTGACCCTAAGACCGCAGTACCCACCAACATTAACTTAGGCAAGGAGTTTGACACCCTTGTTATCACAGGACCCAACACAGGCGGTAAGACAGTATCCATCAAAACCGTTGGACTACTGACACTTATGGCAATGTGCGGACTTATGATTCCCTGTGCCGAAGGAAGTGAGATTTCTGTCTTCCGTAAAGTACTTGTAGACATCGGTGACGAGCAGAGCATTGAGCAGTCACTCTCCACCTTTTCTGCTCATATGACAAACATCGTATCAATCCTTAAAGAAGCCGATAGAAACTCCCTTGTACTAATAGACGAATTAGGTGCAGGCACCGACCCTGTTGAGGGTGCCGCCCTTGCAGTAGCAATCCTTGAGCGTCTCCGCCAGAAGGGTGCAAAGATTGCCTCTACCACCCACTATGCCGAGCTTAAGGAATTTGCCCTGAAAACTCAGGGTGTAGAAAACGGTTGCTGTGAGTTTGACGTTGCCACTCTGAGACCCACCTACAAGCTTCTAATCGGTGTTCCGGGACGAAGCAACGCCTTTGCAATTTCCACAAGACTGGGCATTGAAGAAAGCATTGTTGAACGTGCTTCAGAGCTTGTTTCTGAAGAAAGCCGTCAGTTTGAAGCAGTTGTCAAAAACCTTGACACACGCAGAGCAGAACTTGACGAAGAGCTAAAAAAAGCTCGGGATATGGCACAAAGAGCACAGCAAGACAAGAAACGTGCTGAAGAAGAACTTCAGAAGGTACGTACTCAGGCTGAGCGTGAGCTTGAAAAATCAAAGCATGAGGCATCTCTACTCCTTGCCCGTACAAAAGCTCAGGCAGATGCCCTGATTGAAGAGCTTGAAAAAGCCAAGAAGCAGGGAAACCTCTCTGCTGAGGACAAGTCAAAACTCAGGCAAAGCATCAAAAAAATGGAGGAAGATGCAGACCCCATCAAAGAGAAAAGCTCAAACGAGGATTATGTGCTCCCCCGTCCCTTAAAGGCAGGAGATACAGTCCTTATGTGCGATATTGACAAAGAGGCAACTGTACTGGAGACTCCTGCAGAAAATGCAAATTCTGTGCTTGTACAGGCAGGCATTATCAAGACAAGAACTCCGCTAAAAAACCTCCGTCTTATTGAAAAGAACAAGGTAACAGTTTCAGGCAAACCTTTGCAGAGAGGACAAAGAAGAAGCCGTATTGAAACCCGACCTGTCACCGAAGTAGACGTAAGAGGCTACACTGCAGACGAAGCAGTGATGGAAGTTGACAAGGTGCTTGACACTGCGGTGCTTACAAATGTGGGCAGTATCACAGTTATCCACGGCAAAGGCACAGGCGTGCTTAGAAAAGAAATCCACGCGTTCCTCAGACACCACAAGGCAGTCAAAAGCTTCCGTCTGGGCACTTTCGGCGAAGGCGAAGCAGGCGTTACAATCATTGAGCTAAAATAAAAAATCAGTTTCAAATTCAATACCACACAAAAACCAGGGCAGTTCACACTGCCCTGGTTTTTTGCACTCTCATCGAGGGATATTATAATAATGAAAGCAAGTCTGAAACCTCTATATCCGTGTGCAATGCCATATTAATGGAAAGTGACAAAAGGCGGGATGCACGCTCTATGAGCAAATCAATTTCTTTTGGGGTTACCACCATTGTGCTGCCGCGGGGAGACACTTTTTCTCTAAGATTGCTTTGCTCGGATTCATCTTCTATACACACAAGGTCTGAGACAAGAGTCACAGCATCTACCACTGTAGGAACTCCCAAAGCTATAACTGGTACACCCAATGTCTCCTTGCAGATTTTTGTTCTGTGGTTTCCTACCCCTGCACCGGGTGCAATACCTGTGTCTGATATCTGCAAAGTACAGCCCAGACGTTCAAGACGGCGTGAAGCAAGAGCATCAATAACAATTACCGCTGTCGGCTTTATCCGCTTTACAACGCTCAGGATAAGCTCCCCTGTTTCAATGCCTGTCTGACCTGTAACTCCCGTCTGTAGTACCGCCACAGACCTAAGCTTATCAAGTCCAGTACTGCGTGCAATTTCTCCTGTTATATGCCGTGTAGCAAGAACCTTTGACACACAAAGAGGCCCCAATGCATCAGGGGTAATCTCTGGGTTTCCAAGACCTACAACCAACACCGAGCCGTTCACAGGCAGGAGTCTGCGTATCTCCTGTGAAATAATAGGAAGTCTCTCGTCCGTGTCCTGTATGTTATCCGTAAGAGGAGGTAAATTTACCGTCACATATCTGCCTGCATCCTTACCCATAAGCTGTCCTGCACGCTTGGTCTTTACGTCAAGCCTTTCTATGAAAAGGCCTCCTATTTCCTCCTCCCTGTAGTCTACATCTTTCAGGTCTTCGTCTGCAATCTCCCTTGCTTCTACCGCCAGGTCTGTCCGAAGCTCCATCTCTCTGCCTCCCAAGTCTTTTCCCATAGTATTAACAAAGTGATATATATTATTCTTTACAAGGCCTTAGTGCTTTGATATAATTATTGTATATATAACAAGATTTTGAAAGGAGTCTTACGCCGTGAAAAAACATAGCAGAATTGTCGCATCAGTTCTGGCAATACTCCTGTGCATGGGGGCTGTGCTGTGCACATCTGCCGCGCACAAGGATATAGCCGAAATCTCTGCAAAAACAGGACTTGAAACTGTCGGAACATTTAGTTCAAATGCAGAACTTCACACTACAGTTGAAGAAGTGCCCTCTTACTACAGCAGTGCAGAAGAAGGATATACACTTCAGGTAAGACAGCAGCACCAAAACACCTGCTGGGCATTCGGTGCACTTTCAAGCTTTGAAACACTCCTGCTAAAAAACACAGAGAGTAATATTGAGATATTTGCCCCTCAGCATGCAAACTACTGGGGCATTGCACGCCCTGACGGCACAGGTTGGCAAAGAAGCTTTGAAGAGCCCGGTTACTCGTTCATCCCCCTTGGCTATCTTACAAGCTGGTCAGGACCTCTGAAAGAATCAGAGTTCCCTGAAGAAGAAAGCTCTCAGGAGGATTACAATTCTCTTGCTTCAACACCAGCCTACGGACTCACTGAGGCTGTTTACTTTGACAGCACCACAGACAGAGATGCCATAAAAGAGCTTATATACACCTACGGCTCTGTTGTTGCAAGCTTCAACTCAGACTTTGCTTATCTTACAGACAACCTCTCCTTTTACTGTGGTGACAGTACCATTTCAAGAGGTCAGCTACAGGGACACTGCGTAAGCGTTGTTGGCTGGGACGATAACTACTCAAAGGATAATTTCAGCAACAGTCTCTCAGGCACTCCTGCAAATGACGGTGCATGGCTTATAAAAAACAGCTGGGGAACCTACTACGGAGACAAAGGCTATATGTGGATTTCTTATGAGGACAAATGGCTTTTTGACGATATATTCGGACCATCCTTTGCTCTTACAAAATATGAAAAGCTCTGTGAAGATGTCAAGCTCTATCAGAACGAGCTTGACGGCGCTACTTACGAATTCTCCTACTTCTCATACTCTCACGACAGAACTGTTACATATATGAACGCCTTTGACTTCTCCAAAGAGCACCGCACTCTTGACAAAGTTGTGTTTGAGTCCACCTCCCTTGGCAGTGACTATGCTGTTTACTATGTCCCCTTTGACGGCAACACCCCCTCTGCAAATACTGAAGTTTGGCAGAAGCTCAACGAAGGCACTATCGATTACACAGGATACATCTGCATAGATGTTGAGGACACAAAACTTCCCGAAGGAAAAGGTGCCATCGGTATTAAAATAAGCAACACAAAAGTAAATGAGAATAATCCCGACTCAGAAGTATTAAACTCCATCGGTGTATGCGAGTGGCTTGAAGACACTCAAAGCGGAGAAAGATTTTTTATTCCTCAGGCAGAGTACGGTCTCAGCTATTATATGGATATGGACAGACCTCAGACAGGTGTCAGGGATGTGATGGACTTTTACAAAGATTCGTTAAAAGACGATATGGGCGGTACCTTTGTAATCAAGGCAATCACCAGAAACGAATGCTCAGAGCCTCACCCTGAGGAACCTACACAGGCACCTACACCTGTACCCACCGAAGCTCCCACAACCGAGCCTACCGGAAGCCTCACATCTGCTCCTACTGAAGCTCCCACAGCAGAACCCACCGAAGCTTCTACACCTGCTCCTACAGCCCCACCCACAACCGCTCCTACAACAGGCAATCAGGACGACCCCACAGAGGCACCCACTACACCTCCCACACAGTCTCCAACAGTTGTAACTGTTCCTGCTACAACATCTCCTATGCCTACTGCATCCTCCACCTTTGATATATCAGAACCTTTTATCTACAAATTAGGCGATGCAGACCTGTCAGGTGAAGTCAACATCAAGGATGCAACACAAATTCAGAAATATGCCGCAAGACTCATAACCTTTACAAGCCGTGAGCTTATGGCGGCTGACGTCAACAAAAACAACGATGCAAACATTGTGGATGCTACCTACATTCAGAAGTTTGCCGCCAGCATCAAAACAGATATAAATGTTGGTCAGGACTGTATTTACTTTGAATAAAGGTAAAAATTATGATTGACATAAACAAAAAACGGCTTAGTATATTCCTGCTGATAATCAGTGCAATTTTCTTCTCTGCAGTATATTGGGGATTATACGAATTCATATCTTTTAACTTTCTTGAAATTCCCGTTGCCGCAATGAACTTTGTAGATTTGTTTGTAATTTTTGCCTATTTAATTGCAGGCACACCTGCTGTCTTCGGACTAAGAAAGCTCTGTTTTTTTATACTAACAAAAGAACCAAAAGACAACTAAATAAAACACAGAAAGTCCCTGTTACCAAACGTAACAGGGACTCATTTTTGTGTTAATATGTTATTATCTGATGCTTCCTACTGTACGGGGATAGAGGATAACATCACGGATGTTACTGATACCTGTAACATACATAAGAATACGCTCAAAGCCAAGACCAAAACCTGAGTGAGGTACAGAACCGAATCTTCTCAGGTCAAGGTAATCAGCGTAATCTTCCTCATTCATACCGCGGATACGCATTGCATCTAAGAGCTTCTCAAGGTCAGCCTCACGCTCAGAACAGCCGATAATTTCGCCTACACCGGGAACAAGCAAATCTGTAGCCGCAACAGTCTTACCGTCAGGATTCTGCTTCATATAGAAAGACTTGATGTCCTTGGGATAGTTGATAACAAACACAGGCTTCTTGAAAACTTCCTCTGTGATGTAACGCTCATGCTCTGTCTGCAGGTCACTGCCCCACTCTACGGGGTAAACAAAGTCTTTTCCGCTTTCTTTCAGAAGCTCAATTGCCTTTGTATAGTCCAGAATTTCAAATTTATTCTCAATAATGCTGTTGAGCTTATCAACCAGGCCGTTCTCAAAGTGCTTATCGAAGAATGCAAGCTCTGCAGGACACTTATCCATAACCTCTTTAATGATAGTCTTAATCATATCCTCAGCAATACCGATGATGTCAAAAAGGTCTGCAAAAGCAACCTCAGGCTCAACGTGCCAGAACTCTGCTACGTGTCTGGGAGTGTTGCTGTTCTCTGCACGGAAAGAAGGACCGAAGGTGTAAATCTTGCCAAATGCCATTGCGGCAACCTCGCCCTCAAGCTGTGCAGAAACAGAGAGTCCGGCCTTCTTGCCGAAGAAGTCGTCTGCATAGTATTCCTCTTCGCTCTTATACTCAGGGTTGTAACCGATAGTTGTAACCTTGAACATCTCACCTGCACCCTCACAGTCAGAACCTGTAATAAGGGGAGGATTTACGTAAGTATAGTTTCTGCTCTGGAAATAGTTGTGAATAGCACCTGCCATTACAGAACGAACTCTGAATACAGCATTAAAGGTATTTGTACGCACACGCAGATGAGGCATAGTACGCAAAAACTCCAGTGTATGACGCTTTTTCTGAAGAGGATACTCAGGAGGGCACTCACCTAAGATTTCGATTTCTTTCACGTTAATCTCTACAGAGCCCTGTCTTGCTTCTACTACCTCACCTACAACCTTGAGAGCTGTACCAAGTCTGAGAGCTGAAGCAGGATATTCTGTCACTGCTCTGTCAATAACAATCTGAATATGTGTAAGAGATGTACCGTCATTCAGCTCAGCAAAAGCCATATTCTTGGACTCTCTGGAGGTTCTTACCCATCCGCAGACAGTGACCTCTTTACCTAAATACTGTGCATCTTCAAGAATGCATTTAATATCTGTATGTTGCATATAAATCTCAACCTTTCCTATAAAATGTTCCTTTCGGAAACTAAATATATCTTTATAATATTCCAATTATCAGATGATTGCCGCCAGATATTTCTGTATGTATGTGGCGTCAGAAATTGAAACTGAGCCGTCACCGTTAACATCTGCTTTGTCAAGCAAAACTCCTGCATCCATACCTGCTACAGTCTTCTGCAAAACAGTAGCGTCTGTGATAGTTACCCTGCCGTCACCGTCTACATCTGCAAAATCTGCAGGTCTCTCCACAGGGTCTGTAGGAGCACTCAAATCAGGAGCAGGTGAAAACAGCGGAGGCTCGTCCGCAGTAGCTTCGGTAACAGGCACTGAAGTTTCGGGAGCTGTTGTAGTAGGAGGCACTGTAGTTTCAGGCACTGTAGTAGGAGGCTGGGTAGCTTCAGGACGCTTGTACACAAGCTCACAGAAATCAAGAACACACCAGCCTGTTACACCTGCATAGGTAGTTTTACCCCAAGTGTATCCGTTTGCCTTTTTAGTCTGTGTTACAACAATCTCGGTATCATCAGGAACAGCAGTAAGCACCGAATAGCTTGTCCCTGCACCCTTACGCATATTCACGCCGTTGTTTGAATTAACTCTGTAGATATCTCCCTCAGGCTCCTTCACTCCGTCAAGAATGTAGATGTAGCCCTTGAATTTCCATCCGTAGCTGTAAACTCCGCCGTTTGCTTCGCCTATTTCTGCGTGGGTAAGATAGAAGTTTTTATAGCCGTAACCTGAGTTTGAAAATGTGATTGTAGTAGAAGAAATATCCTCAACTACTGCTACATGTCCTCCTGATGGGTTATCCCAACAGGCAATGGCACCCAGCTTGGGAGTTTTTCCGTAGGGGTAGTAATTATTATCTTTATTATACTTGTACCAACCGTTAGCATTATTAAGAGAAAGCTTAGGCTGAGTACCAAGAATCTCATAGGCTCTGCCCCATGCATAAGCTGTGCAGTTAGGCATACCGTAGCCTGCTGCATAGAGTATATTAAGGTTGCTGTAGTAATACTTGTTGGAAGATGAAGGTGCTGTAAGTCTTGGTTTAAACTCAGCCACCGCACACTGGGCTATGCCGTAATTCTCCACATTGACTCCTGCAAAAGCCGCAAAGGAAGCAAAAGGTACAACTGCAAGCAATAAAACAAGAATAGTAGCTAAAATTCGTTTCACGTTATATAAACTCCTTTAAGTAACTGTCTTTAATGTTAAAAATACGCAAATTCATAAATATTATACCACAAGCAATATCCATTTGACAACCTTTTACAGAAATAAAGTGAAATATACAAATTAATTTATCCCCTAATCTTCCACAAAAAAACTGACTCCGCAAAACGGAGTCAGCATTAAAAGAATTTAATTAATAGCCGTCATTGTAGTCGTCACTAACCTTGGGGTCGGTCCTTCTGTGAGAAGGAGCTGATGACTTCCTTGCTGAAACAGCCTTTGCTGTCTTAGGCTTATAGAGGATTACAAAGGTCAGACAGGAAAGTGCCAGACACCAGAACACAATGCAGAGAATAAGAAGCAGAGGAGACTTTTGGTCACCCTTTGCAGTGTTCTTTTTGATATCTTCAAAACTGCCTACGCCTGCAGAGTTAGCACCCTCTTTAATGTCAAGCTCTATCTCCTCCCAATCCTTCTTCTCAAAATCCTGGTCAGAGGGAGTGTAAATAGGAGCAGGGCTTACATAATCGGAGTAAGTATTGGGCTCATTATCTTCGTCATACTCTGTAGGACGGGTAAATTCGGTGACAGGCTCTGTAACCTGAGCAGTAGGCTCGGTAACACCTGTGGGGTCCATGTCACCTGTAGGGTCTGTAGAACCTGTTACAGGGGCTGTGGGAGCTTCTGTGGGGTTAATCACAGGAGCTGTCACAGGCGGTGCTGTGGGTACAGGGTCAGTAGCTACAGGCTGGGTTACATCTGCAGAAGCAGAGAAAACGCACAGAGAAAGCATCAATGCAAAAAGCACTGAGAAAAATATAATACTGAATTTTTTCACTGTTAAAACCTCCTTTGAGTTTTACAGTTATATCTGATGAAAAGGAAAGTGTTTTTTACTTTTTAAGGTCTTCCTCAAAGATAGAGGGATTGAACTTTGCAATTACAGACTCGTTCACAGTACACTGAACCTCATCGGTTAAGCCGTCAATGTAATCGAGGAACTCCTCGCCCTTCATCTCCTGAAGAAGTGCATCATAGTTAGCCTCTGTTGCAATGTACTTATTAGTCTCCTGTGTGATGGGCTTCTTGTAGAGGAAGTAAGCAACAGTTGTGTCGGTCTGACCAACATAGATAACCTTTGCTTCGCCGTCCTTCATACCCTTAAGAGCTGTTGCAACCTCTTCGCCCAAAGAAGTGTTCTCAAGGTTTTCAATGTTGCTTACAGCAGGGTTAGCAGTAAGCTCTGCAGCAGCTGTATGAATTTTGGAAATATCCTCAAAGGATGTACCCTGAGCAATCATCTTTACATACAGAGCAAGGTCTTCTTTAGCTTTCTTCTGGTCCTCTGCAGAGAGAGCCTTATTCACTGTTTCACCCGTGGTAGAGTCTGTAGTGGTTTCATAAAGGTTTGCTGTGAAATAAGAATAACTTGTGTAGTTGTCTTCAAAGTAATCCTTCATCTCACCTTCAGGAACTTCCTTTTCTCCGCCCTTAGCGTAGAAGAAGTCAAAGATTGCATTCTGCTTAACGCTTGCAAGGTAAGAGGATTGGTAGAAGCTTTCAAAGGAAACACCGTAAGGTTCAAGCATATCCTTGTAGGGAGTTGCAGCGTAACCGTATGACATATACTCCTCGTAGTAGGAACCAAGATACCAATCCTTACGTGCCTGCTCGTATGCAGCAGCCTCAGTCTCAGCATCAAGCTCAATACCGTTCTCAGCGATAACATCATCAAGAGCAATAAGATTCTTTGTGATGTAGTCTGCCTCAGAAAGAATAAAGTCAAGAGCTTTCTCCTCGCCCTTTGCTTCATCAAAGGTGCTCTCAATTGAGAGGATAGAAGCTTCTGTATCAAAATCCTCACCTTGTGCCTGTGAGATTACAGAGTAAGCCTGATTGTATGCAGAGAAAAGTGAATAAACGTAAACGCCGATGGGATATTCCTGAGCATCTGTCTTGTAGCCCCACTCAGCCTTTGAGCTTCTCAGGTTTGTGCAAGCACAAAGGCTCGCAACCATAAGTACAGCCAGAAGCAAAGCTGTTAATTTTTTAATATTCTTCATACAAAAAACCGTCCTTTTCTAAAAATCAAAACGTACTTTGTAATTATACACAATAAATCGAAAAATTTCAACATTTATCGCAAAATAAACAGATTGTTCACGAAACTGTCAGAATCCTTCTCCAAATTTTAGTGAAAGAATCATCCAAAGAATTCCTTTAAAGCAGAAAGAGGGTCGCTCTTTGAGACAGCACGCAGTGCAATGTAGGGCTTCTTTCCTGCAGAAAGCAGCGCCTTGCCCCTTGCCTTGCCTACAAGAGAGATAAGATCAGGATTTTTGATATCGTTTATATACAGCAGAAGTGTTGTCTCGTTCTGTTTTATCTCATAAATTCCCAGTTGTGCCGCACGGTTTCTGATAAGCGCCACATCAATAAGTCCCATAACCGACTTGGGAACATCGCCGAAGCGGTCAATAAGCTCGTCTACAACGTCTGATGCCTGTTCCTGTGTGCGTATATCTGCAATGAGCTTATACACATCCAGTCTCAGGTTAAGGCTTTCAATGTAGCTTTCGGGAATATGTGCCACAATGGCAATATCAATGAGGCAGTCTTTTTCTTCTCTGTCCTCAGGGATTTCTCCCAGCTCTTCCTTAACAGCGGTGTCGAGAATTTTCAGGTACATATCATAACCTACATCCTCCATATGTCCGTGCTGATTTGCACCCAACACAGAGCCTGCACCGCGAAGCTCCAAGTCCCTCATAGCAATCTTCATACCTGAACCGAACTCGGTAAACTCGCGGATTGCATTAAGACGCTTGTTTGAGATATCGCTTAAGCTGTAACCTCTGGGGAAAGTAAGGTATGCCCACGCACGGCGGGTACTCCTTCCTACTCTGCCTCGAATCTGATGAAGCTGAGAAAGTCCGAATTTGTGAGCGTCCTCAATAATAAGTGTGTTTGCGTTGGGTAAATCTACACCTGTTTCAATAATAGTAGTGCACACAAGAACATTGATGTTCTGCTCCAGCATCTCACGCCAGACTCCTGACAGCTCCTGCTCACTCATTTTGCCGTGGCCTACGCCCACTCTTGCCTCAGGAATAACCTGCTGTATATATGCCGCCTTGGTCTCAATGTCCTCTACTTTGTTGTGAAGATAGAACACCTGACCGCCTCGCCTGAGCTCCTTGCGGATCGCCTCGTGGATAACTCCCCCGTCATACTCCAGCACATAGGTCTGAACAGGGTAGCGGTTTGAGGGAGCCTCCTCCAGCACTGATAAATCACGAATTCCGCTCAGAGCCATATTGAGGGTTCTGGGAATAGGAGTTGCCGATAGGGTTAGCACATCTACATTCTTGTAAAGCTCCTTGAACCTCTCCTTGTGAGCAACTCCGAAACGCTGTTCCTCGTCAATAATAGCAAGCCCCAAGTCACGGAACTCAACGTCTTTTTGTACAAGGCGGTGGGTACCCACTATCATATCAATCTCGCCACGTCTGAGCATTTCAATAATCTTCTCTTGCTCCTTGGGTTTTCTAAATCTTGAGAGCAATTCCACACGGATAGGATAATCCTCAAATCTTTTGAGAACTGTCTGGTAGTGCTGCCAGGCAAGAATAGTTGTAGGACACAGAAGTGCACACTGCTTACCGTCTGTAATGCACTTGAAAGCGGCACGCAAAGCAACTTCCGTCTTGCCAAAACCTACGTCACCGCAAAGGAGTCTGTCCATAGGAGCAGTCCGCTCCATATCGCTCTTTATCTCCTTTGCACATCTGAGCTGGTCTTCTGTCTCCTCATACTCAAACTTTGTTTCAAAGTCCCTCTGCCACTCTCCGTCAGGAGAAAAAGCATAACCGGGAGCGTTCATTCTGGCACTGTAAAGGGCTATGAGTTCCTTCGCCATATCCTTGACAGCATGCTTTACTCTGCTCTTTGCCTTTTGCCACTCCGTGCCTCCCAATCTGTGAAGCTTAACTGCAGAGTTTTCTTTTGGACCAATGTACTTTGCAACCAAGTCAAGCTGAGTAACCGGCACATAAAGCACATCACTTTTTGCATAGGCGATTTTTATATAATCCTTGATGATACCGTGGGTATCAAGCTTTGTTACTCCCTCAAAGATACCAATACCGTGAGTAGTGTGTACCACATAATCTCCCACGCTTAAATCAGAAAGGCTGTAAATTTCCTGTCCGTTTTTAGGAAGCTTGCGTTTTTTCTTTTCCTGTACTCCTTCACGTTTGCCCTGAGCATAGAGATAAAAATTCTCTTTTGTATACTCAAAGCCTGAGGAAAGAGTACCTTTCATTATATATATTTTGCCTTTTTCAAGGGTCTGATTTTCTATTGCAAGAGAGGCATTATATCCTCTATCAGACAAAGACTGAGTGAGATTATGAGCACCTTTCTCTGTACCTGCAAGAATAACAATTGTGCTCTTTTCTTTTTCTATAGGTTCAATCTCCTCACAAAGTTCAGACACAGTACCTGCCAGAAACGGCAGAGTCTTTGCAGTGAAGCTTACAAGCTCACAAAGAGGCAGGGTGTGGCTTCCCTGTGTGAAGTTATCAAGGTAGCACACACCACGTAGACTCAGCTCATCGCAAATCTCCTTATAGTCTATGGAAAACTTGTCAAGCCCTCTGCACAGCACACCCTCTTCAAAGTAGTCCAGCACATCCTCCTTAAAGCGGAATTCTACATTTGCCATTCTGTCCTTCACTGCAGATTCTTCGCTTAAGAAGCAGAGGAAGCTTTCATCAATATAATCAAAAAGTGTAGCACTGCCGCCGTAAATAAGAGTGATGTATTTATCAAGGTTTGAAAGGTGCAAACCCTTTCTAATACATTCAGCTTCATTTCTGAGTATATCCTTTGCTTTCAGGGATTTTTCTCCTCTGAGCAGAGATGCTTTCTTTTCAATTTTAGATGCAAGCTCATCCCTGTCAGATATAAAGACTTCTGCAGAAGGCGAAAGAGTAATTTCCTCAACAGGGTCTGTTCTTCTCTGAGTCTCTAAATCAAAGAAATTAAGAGAATCTATCTCATCCCCCCAGAATTCCGCTCTCAAAGGGAAATCACTGTCAGGTGAATAAAAGTCAAGTATTCCGCCTCTTACAGAAAACTGTCCCACACCTTCAATCTGGTCGCATCTTTCATAACCTAAAAGTGTCAGGGCGCTTATGCATTTTTCAAGAGAAACTTCCTCCCCTGCCTTAAGATACAAGGTTGCATCTGCAAGGCAAGAGGGAGGTATTGTGTACTGAGCCGCCGCATCTGCACAGGTTATGACACAGTCACATTCACCTGAAAGAATACGCAAAAGCACCGACAATCTTTGATGCTCATACTCACGTGATTTGCCTGCTATATCCCTGAAAGTAAAATCTCTGTAAGGATAAACTGCAGCTTTAAGCCCCATATTACACAAATCCGCACAAAGGGTTGACGCCTCCTGCTCAGAGGAAGCAACACAAAAAGCCCTGCTTTTCTTTTCATAGCAGAGCGAAAAAATCATATTTGCTTTGTGAACCGCTGAGAGTCCGGAAACAGCCACGTTCCTGCCGCTTGTGAAAGAGGCACTGACCTTGCGGTAATCAGAGGACGCACCCAGCACATCAAAGAGAAATCTCATATCTCCTCCATACAAAACCTGTATGCTATATATCAGTTAAACTTCTGCATAGCCTCAGATGCTTTGTCCTGCACCATAAACTCTACAGCATCACACGCATTGTCAAAAATCTCTGACATAGTTTTTGCGTCCTGTGCTGAAAATTTACCCAGCACCCAATCCTTCAAATCATATTCAGGGTGAGGCTTTTTACCAACGCCCAGCTTGATTCTGGGGAAGGCATCACTGCCTGTCAGATAGATAATATTTTTCATTCCGTTGTGACCGCCGTCACTGCCCTTCATACGAATTCTCATTTTTCCTACATCAAGGGATATATCGTCAAAAATAACAATAACCTGAGAGGGCTGTACCTTGTAGAAATTCATAGCCTGTACTACAGCCTCACCTGAAAGGTTCATATATGTGGAGGGCTTCATCAAAAGGCACTTTGCCCCGTTTATACGGCACTCTCCTGTAGTGGACTTAAAACGGATTTTTTTCATCTGGCAGTTGTGCTTATCACAAAGTCTGTCCACTGCCTCAAAACCGCAGTTGTGACGTGTACCCTCATACTGTCTGCCGGGGTTTCCAAGACCTACAATAATGTAGTCCACAGCCGAATTACCATTACCTTTAGACTTAAAAATCATAATTTTTACTCCTGTAAAATAAAGTAACGTCCTGCAAAGCTTCCTATAGCCTTGCTATATCATATGCAAAAAGGTGAAATTTCATTATGGAACAAACGCAAAACACAGGGAACAGCGTAGTGCTGCCCCCTGTTGATTTAGCAATTTATAGAGCCTGACAATTACTGACCGATAGTAGAAACAGGCTTGTCTGCGTAAATTCTTTCAATAGCATCTGCAAACACAGGTGCAACAGGAAGAATTGTAAACTTATCAAGCATATTCTCCTCAGGAACCGGAACTGTATCAAGAAGGATAAGTTCCTTGATAACGCTCTGGTCAATTCTCTCGATAGCAGGGCCTGAGAGAACTGCGTGAGTTGCACAAGCATAAACCTCTGTGCTGCCTGCATCAACAATGGCCTTTGCAGCATTGCACAGTGTACCTGCTGTATCAATCATATCGTCAAGAAGAATTGCCTTCTTGCCTGCTACATCACCGATAATGTTCATAACCTCAGACACGTTAGCCTTGGGTCTTCTCTTGTCGATGATAGCAATGGGGCAACCAAGCTTTGCAGCGAAGTTTCTTGCTCTTGTAACAGAACCAAGGTCAGGAGAAACAACTACATAATCATCGGTATTCTTGCCAATCTTTTTCTTCATGTGGTTAGCAAGCATAGGAGCACCTACCAGATGGTCAACAGGGATGTTGAAGAAGCCCTGAATCTGGTTTGCGTGCAGGTCCATTGTGAGGACTCTGTCTGCACCTGCTGCAGTGATAAGGTCAGCACAAAGCTTAGCTGAAATCGGATCTCTTGCCTTTGCCTTACGGTCCTGACGTGCATAACCGAAGTAAGGAATAACAGCTGTGATACGAGCAGCAGAAGCTCTCTTCATTGCGTCAATCATAATGAGCATTTCCATCAGATTGTCGTTTACGGGTGTGCAGGTAGACTGTACAATAAAGCACTCACTGCCTCGAACAGACTCATGCAGAGAAACTGCAATCTCACCGTCTGAGAACTTGTTACAGCTTGACTTTCCCAGAGGCAGACCGAGACAGCCGGCAATGCCCTGTGCTACAGTGGGGTTTGAGTTACCCGCGAAGATTTTGATGTCTTTTCCGTGAAAATTCATTTTCTTTTCCCCTTTTCTTGGATTAGTTAACTGGATTTTGAAAATATGTAAAATTAATTAACTTACTGAAATTTTGTTGATTTTACTCAGCTCTTTTGTAGCCCTTCTCAAGTGCGATTTGGTTAAGCTCCTCAAGCTGGCTTGGGTCGTTTGCGCCAAGAGCTACGTCAGCACTCTTTGCAACATATGCACCTGCTTTTTCACCCTGAGCAATAATAAGCTTCAGTGCATCGGGCAGGTAATATTCCTTTGCGTTGTTGTCTGCTGTTATGTTATCAAGCACAGACAGCAAAGCTTTTGTATCAAACCAGTATGCACCTGAGTTAATTTCCTTAATCTGTCTGATTTCCTCAGTTGCGTCCTTGTGCTCAACAATTGCTTTCAGTGAACCGTCTGAATTCCTGACAATCCTGCCGTAACCTGTTGAATCAGGAACCTCCGCACTGATTACTGTTGCTTTAGACTCAGTGTCCATATGCTGACTCAAAGAGTCTTTGATAGTATCTGCATCTACAAAAGGTGCGTCACCGCCGAGAATTACCACAGAACCCATACGTGACTCAAGGAAGTCGCGAGCCATCATCACAGCGTGGCCTGTACCAAGTCTCTCTGCCTGCAATACAGTCTCTACCTCAAAAGGCAAAGTGCTTACGTACTCGTCAATATACTCTGCTCGGTATCCCTTTACTATGCATATGTCATCAATGCCTGCATCCTTTACAGCATCAATAACCCAACGAAGCATAGGCTTATTTAAAACCTCACACAGGGTCTTGGGCTTTTCACTGCCCATACGCTTGCCCTCTCCGCCTGCAAGTATAACTGCACATTTATTCATAACATTACTACCTTTCCGAACTGACATTCAGTTCACACAGTAACAGTTATATTTATTATCTCATAAAACCATAAATTTTCAAGTGAATTCGTCAAAATATATCATCTTTGTAACTACTTAACAAATTGTCAATTTGAAATTACGAATATTGGTAACATTTTATTACAAAATAAATTTGAAAAAATATGGCAATTTTAATTAAGATTTGTTATAATACCTATTAGGCATGAGTCTGCACTGCAGATTCAGGGCATCAAAAGCAAAGCGGAATGCTCCGCTTTCGCATATTACACACATTTTTAGGAGGTTTTTAAAATGAGCCACAAGTTTGTTTACCTCTTCAAAGAGGGTAACGCAACAATGCGTGAGCTTCTCGGCGGTAAGGGTGCTAACCTTGCAGAGATGACTTCTCTCGGTCTGCCCGTTCCCCAGGGTTTCACAGTAACCACAGAGGCTTGCACACAGTACTATGAGGACGGTCGCAAGATCAACGATGACATCCAGGCACAGATCATGGAGTACATCGAGAAGATGGAAGAGATCACCGGCAAGAAGTTCGGCGATCTGGAGAATCCTCTCCTCGTTTCCGTTCGCTCCGGTGCAAGAGCATCTATGCCCGGTATGATGGATACAATCCTTAACCTCGGTCTTAACGAGGATGTTGTTAACGTTATGGCAGAGAAGTCCGGCAATGCACGTTGGGCTTGGGACTGCTACAGAAGATTCATCCAGATGTATTCCGATGTTGTTATGGAAGTTGGTAAGAAGTACTTCGAGCAGCTCATCGATGAGATGAAGGAAGCAAAGGGTGTTACTCAGGACATCGAGCTTACAGCTGAGGACCTTAAGGTTCTGGCAGGTCAGTTCAAGGACGAGTACAAAGCTAAGATTGGCAAGGACTTCCCCACAGACCCCAAAGAGCAGCTTATGGGTGCTGTTGAGGCTGTATTCCGTTCATGGGACAACCCCCGTGCTAACGTTTACCGCCGTGATAACGATATTCCTTACAGCTGGGGTACAGCAGTTAACGTTCAGATGATGGCATTCGGTAACATGGGTGACGATTGCGGTACAGGTGTTGCTTTTACACGTGACCCCGCTACCGGTGAGAAGGGCCTCATGGGTGAGTTCCTTGTAAACGCACAGGGTGAGGACGTTGTTGCTGGCGTTCGTACTCCTATGCCTATCGCACAGATGGCAGACAAGTTCCCCGAGGCATACGAGGAGTTCCTCGCAGTATGTGCAAAGCTCGAGGACCACTACAGAGATATGCAGGATATGGAGTTCACAATTGAGGGCGGCAAGCTCTACATGCTCCAGACAAGAAACGGTAAGAGAACAGCTAAGGCTGCTCTTAAGATTGCTTGTGACCTGGTTGACGAAGGTATGATCGACAAGAAGCAGGCAGTTGCTATGATCGACCCCAGAAACCTCGACACACTTCTCCATCCCCAGTTTGATGCTAAAGCTCTTAAGGCTGCAACTCCTGCAGGCAAGGGTCTCGGTGCATCTCCCGGTGCTGCTTGCGGTAAAGTAGTATTCACTGCTGAGGACGCAGAGGCTTGGAACGAGAGAGGCGAGAAGGTTATCCTCGTTCGTCTTGAGACATCTCCTGAGGATATCACAGGTATGAAGGCTTCTCAGGGTATCCTTACAGTTCGTGGCGGTATGACATCCCACGCAGCTGTTGTTGCTCGTGGTATGGGTACTTGCTGTGTATCCGGTTGCGGCGACATCAAGATGGATGAAGAGAACAAGAAGTTCGAGCTGGCTGGTAAGGTTTACAACGAGGGCGACTACATCTCCATTGATGGTTCTACAGGTAACATTTATGACGGTATCATCCCCACAGTTGATGCTGAGATCGCTGGTGAGTTCGGCAGAATCATGGATTGGGCTGACGAGTTCAGAACACTTAAGGTTCGTACAAATGCTGATACACCCGCAGATGCTAAGAAGGCTCGTGAGCTTGGTGCAGAGGGTATCGGTCTCTGCCGTACAGAGCACATGTTCTTCGAGGCTGAGAGAATCGCTGCATTCCGTGAGATGATCTGTGCAGATACAGTTGAGGCAAGAGAGGCAGCTCTCGAGAAGATTCTCCCCTATCAGCAGAATGACTTCGAGGCTCTCTACGAGGCACTCGAGGGCAACCCCGTTTGCATCCGTTTCCTTGATCCTCCTCTCCACGAGTTCGTTCCCACAGAGGAAGCTGACATTGCAGCTCTCGCAGAGGCACAGGGCAAGACAGTTGCTGACATCAAGGCTCTCATCGCTTCTCTCCACGAGTTCAACCCCATGATGGGTCACCGTGGCTGCCGTCTTGCAGTAACATATCCTGAGATTGCAAAGATGCAGACAAAGGCTGTTATCCGTGCAGCTATCAACGTTCAGAAGGCACACGCAGACTGGACAATCGTACCTGAGATCATGATCCCCCTCACAGGTGAGGTTAAGGAGCTCAAGTTCGTTAAGGACGTAGTTGTTGCAACTGCAGACGCAGAGATCGCAGCAGCAGGCGCAGACCTCAAGTACGAGGTTGGTACAATGATGGAGATCCCCAGAGCATGTCTGACAGCTGATCAGATTGCTACAGAGGCTGAGTTCTTCTGCTTCGGTACCAACGACCTTACTCAGATGACATTCGGCTTCAGCCGTGATGACGCTGGTAAGTTCCTGGGTGCTTACTATGACACAAAGATTTATGAGAACGATCCTTTCGCAAAGCTCGACCAGACAGGTGTTGGTCAGCTCATGAAGATGGCTGTTACAAACGGTAAGGCAACTCGTCCTGAGATTCACTGCGGTATCTGCGGTGAGCACGGCGGCGACCCCGTATCCGTTGAGTTCTGCCACACAATCGGTCTTGACTACGTATCCTGCTCACCCTTCCGTGTTCCCATTGCTCGTCTTGCAGCAGCACAGGCAGCAATCAAGGATATGAAGTAATTCAAAATCTGAGATAGTCAGAATATAAACTACAGGCTCCGTGAATTATACACGGAGCCTGTTTAACATTTTACTCTCTACCAAAATGGGAGCATTACTATAAATCCTCTCAAGTGGTGCAAAACATCGCCTCTAAAGAGATATAATTAAAATCAGATAAAGAGATATACACAATGGATTTTCTCAAGAAGTTTTTTCCTTTCTCATTCAGACCCAAAGAGGTAACTAAGGACTTTGTCCTCACCATCGTACTCTACGCTGTAGCATCAGTTGTAGGCGGAGTTGTTCTGGGATTACTGGCAAGAATCCCCTATATCGGCTTCACCTTCAGCATTGCAAGCTACCTGTTCGGTCTTTACTGCACAGGCGGTATCGTACTCGCAATCCTCCACAAAGTCGGCGTAATTAAGTAATTTTAACACAATACATACTACACAAAGGCACCCTCCTGTCGAGATCTCGACAGGAGGGTGTTTTATCTTTTATTTGTAAAATGTCATATTATTTTAAATCCATTTCATCTATAGTAGATTCATTTTTAGGGAATAGTGCAGTTGTTCTCTTAACATTTTCAAAACTTCTTAATTCATACGTCATCTTTGAATACTTTTCAATCGTTTGCTCAGAAGTAAACACAACCAATGTGCCATCGTTTTCTTCTACTTGTTCCAATATTACAAAGTCAGTATTTTTATATATTACAGCATATGAAATCAAATCCTTTTCCATAATTTCAAATGTATTTTTAAACGATGCCGTCAAATACCCAAAAACAGAAAAAATAATCAGTACTGATATCAGCATCCAACAAACAGCAAGACTAACACTAATAAAGGTATCATTCGCAGTCGGCTCAAAAGGCTTATATTTTTTATAGCATTCTTTAAGTGCTTCCTCATTAAGCTTAATATCACTATCATAGTCTTTCTTTGCTAACTCTCTGATTTGCTTCTTATTCACATTTGACTTCGCAGATTCAATGATTACTTTTACAGCCGGCATCAGTGATGTAAACAACGCCAACAGCACTTTATCACTAAACCCAATATAATCCGGCAATGTCATATACATCACAAAGCCAATAATAAACAGCACTATAAACACAAGTACAAAGCAAAGTGCAGCCCTCTTATTGCAACGCTTAACATAAGGTTTTATTAATGCCTTTCCACTCTTTATTCTCTCATTGCAATTATTTATAATTTTCTTAATTTCACTTCTGTCTTTTCTCCGTCCTTTAAAAAAGATTGATTTAAACAAAAGCTTACAGCATCGCCATCTCAGCCTGCGATTATCACTTCTTATCCGATTAACTAACAGTCTACAATAATAACAAAACGAAATGTCATCTGCATTTTTACAATAAATTTGATTAACAACAAAGAGAGACAGGAGAATAGCAACAGACAATGCCAAGCTGGATAAAACAGTGTAGACCATATTAGAGGAGCCACTAACTATATAAGTACTATCAATTTCCCAATATAGCAAATACATTTTCTCATACAGAAAAACCGCCATATTAATGATAAAAGAAAACACCGCAACAAATCCTGTTACAATCGCAATTGCTACTGCCGGATTTTTCTTTAAGTAATCAAAAAAGCTTCTTTTATCCTCATTCCCCATATTTACACAATCGTTATTACTCTCTGCAATATCATTACATACTACTTCATCACTCACACTAAAACCTCCTTATTATCTAATCAAATAATCTTTCTATCTATTAGTTAAGTTACATTCAATATCCAATACAGAAGTCGCCAACACTTGTGGACATACTTCACCTCCAATAAAAACAGTATACTCCTTTTTTCAGCAAAGGTCAACAATGTTTCTCTATTTGTTCTTCCTGATATACACATGTTTAATGGGACTTTTTTGTATTAGATTGCAAATTCAGGCAGTAAGCTTTATAATATATTTATCACAGTAATCTTAAAAAGGTAAAGGAGAGCCACAATGAAAGAAATCGTTTTCACATTTAGCAACCACGGTTGCTATTTACCTAACGGACCTATATCCTTTGACACAGAAAACCACTTAAAACTTGTCATACAACCCCATGATTTTGAGCTTAAGCTCTCTGGAGATATATTAAGGAACTCCTCTTGCAAAGGATATATTATAGAAGTCTCATGCAAAGGACAGGTATGCTTTTACGATTATGACAACAATCTCCTCGCCACAGCCATTAACACCGAAAGAGACTTCTCACAGATTAAATTCACTTGGAAGCAGGATAAACTTCACCTCAGTTTTGGCAAAGAAATAACAGTAGATAACTATCCCAATTGCGATGGCGAATCTGACCGTTGGAGCACCCGATGGAACTCAGACTACGAAGTAATCCTCAACACAGCTACTAATCAAATCGAAACCATATAAAATATACACCACAAAAAACCGCTTGACATTTAACGTCAAGCGGTCGCTTTATATCTACAAAAACTTTATTACTCTGCAATTTCTATATCAGGTGTGGTCTCGAAGATTTTCTCCATCACCTGATGGTCGGGAGAAAGGAAAAGTGCTACCACTGTGCCGTGGGTGAGTACCTTGCACTCCTGTGCAATTGCGTAGTTCTCAGGGTCATAGCTTTGAGACTGGACTTTAACTTCGTTAAGACGGGCTGTGAGTTTTTCTTCAATCTGATTAACCGCTGATTTATCAGTAGCTCTCACCATAATTACTTCATCGGGGAAAACCCCGTCCATGGTAACAAAACACTGGGAGTCAGCAATCCAAGCCTCCTCAATGCCGTAAAGGTCAAGAAGTCTGGATGAGTCGATATCCATTGTGCCATCCATTTTAAGCTCCGAGATAATCTCTGCCTTTACAGAAGCAATATCTACGGCTGTGTTTGCGTTGCTGTCACCTGAACAAGCACAAAGAGCAAAAATCATCACAAGTGCAAGCACTGCACCGAAAAATCTTTTCATTATAGTATCCTCTCCTATTTGTTATATCAGGGTGTGTGAGTAGAAAGATACTCAACCCACTTTTCACAGCCTGCTTCGGTAAAATGTACACCCAGTCCATCAGGGTCGCTGCAGAAATCACGGTTAAGGTTTACACCCTCTGCATCATACATAACAGATGCAACATCCACAAACGCCCAGCCATTTTCTGTGCACATCTCACTCAGACGGCTGTTATAAATCTTTATGTTCTCATTATTAAGGTCTTCGCCTAAGATTGTGCTTGTATCAGTCATAGGAGTCATAGACTGTACAACTACCTGAATCTGTGGTGACTTCGCGGTGATTTTACCCAGAAGTGTCTTGTAGTTCTCAATAGTATCATCTATACCGTATAATCCGATATCATTCATACCAAGCATAATGTAGAGAGTATCTGCCCCAGAGTTTGCTACACAATCTTCCACAAGCATTTTTGTACCCTGATATGAGGGATGCACAGACTCGTCCGAAACTTCCCACAAAGAGTTTGCACAACCAAGAGAGCCTGCTGTGAAGAACTGAGCCTTACCAAGTGCACCTGTAGCAGCGGCATAGTAGCTGAGCTTAAGGCTGACAGAATCACCGACAAAGGCTGTGTTATCAAAGTAATCAGCACTCACCTTAGCACCCTCAGGCACAGCTCCTACAGTGCCTGTACTTTCCTGAATTGTAGTTGTATCCGCTGTAGTATCGTCAGTAGTATCAGCATCGGTGGAATTCACTCCCGCTGTGTTAACTTCACCTGTAGTACCGGTCTCACTTCCTGAGTCGTTGCAACCAACACAAATAAATGCAATGCATAAGCACATAAGCGTAAGCAAAATCCTCACAAAAGCCTTTTTCATAATATATCTTCTCCTTAAAAACATTCTCAATTCACTCTTTACTGAATACATTATTATCATACAACAAAGCTCTTTTTTTTTCAACTGAAAATGAAAAATCACTTAGAAGAAAGAAAAGCACCTGAGGCTTATTTACATCAGATACTGATATACTCTTTGAAATAAAAACAAAAAAAGCACAGGCGACAAAACCGCCGCCTGTGTAGTGTCATTCTTTAATTACGCAAGGAATTAGCCCTCGCCGCCACCTATAAAGCCATCATCATCGATTTCTGTTGTTGGCTCTGTAACACCAGGTAACGATGAAGCGACAACAACATCCTCAGAATTAAACATAATAATCTTCATTTCAGGTTCTACATATTTCATTGTTTTCACCACCAACATATAATTACTAAGTTCAGTATACATCATATTTTCAGAAATTTCAACTGTATTTTAAAAAATTTTCTGAATAAAACAAAAAAACAATACTGCACAATGGTAATTGATTACAACTCAGAACAATGCAATCTTACTTTGATCGATACAAGAGTCGTGATCTCTGAAAAGAACAGTCCTTCCCTTATATGCAGGATAACGCTCCACAAAACGCTCAACCATACCATAAATCTCTGTCTTATCCAATCCCTTACGCCTAAAGTCAATTCGTTCTTCAAAATAACAGTTGTTGATTTTAAGCGTAATATCAGGAAAAGGCAAAAGAAACTCTGCCAGAGTATCTAAGTCCTCTTCTTTAAAATACCCCTCACAGGCAACGTATGTAATAATTAGCTGAACATTCTCAGCCTCAGAGCAAATCTTTATAGTTTCCCACACATTGTCCCAACAGAGTTTTTTATTCTTAATATTCGCGGTAGCCGCCGCCTCATCTGCGTTTAGCCCTTTCAGCGAAATACCGACTATGTCCACAAGCCCCTCCTCAATAAGAGCCTTGACCTTCTTCGGGTTTGAACCGTTTGTGTCAAGAAAGGTCTGACCGCTGTAAATTTTCACAATACGCAAAAGCTCAGGGAGATGTGGATTAAGTGTAGGCTCGCCACCTGTAAACTTAAAGTTTTTACTGTATCTGAGAAGCTCCCATACCTTCATCTCAAAAGACTCAAGGGTATATTCAGTAAGCTTATCAAGTCGCCATTTATCAAAAGAACAGAACTCACAGCGGTAATTGCATTTGTTGTATCCAATTTCGTGAATACGTCTATTATCATTAAATCTATCTGCTACATTGGGACCAAAATATGCAGGACGTATAAGTAGCTTAAACATATTATTTTGCAAAATACCACCTACTCCTTTTATCAGAATCATCTTATCTGGATGTAATGTACTATAACTATACTATTAGTATATCATATCATAATTATTGTTTCAACAAAAAAGCAAGGCGGACAAACGTCCGCCCTAACACTTTAATTATTACAGATTAGTATCCTCCACCAATCTCTTCTTCTTCAGTTGATTCATCTACAACAGCAGAAGCAACAACAACGTCCTCTACCTCGTACATAGAGATTCTCATCTCAGGTGTCTCATATTTCATTAATTTCACCCCCATATATAGATGCTAATAAAATTATACAACATATATATCCATTTTGCAACTATATTTATAAAATTTGTGATTAAATTTATTACTTTACATATCAACATATCCTCATATATAAAGCAATAGATTTACAGTATACAAATAGCACCGTATGCTACTCAGCAAATAATACCTCGTATTGGTAACACTCACTGCCGGATAACTATATTGAAACAACAATAATCACCTGCCATCAATTAGACGTATCGAATCTAAAAAATATTAAATATTGAGAAATTATTTCAAATATTTATTGACAATATTATGCAGTTGTGATACTATAAACTTAGTTATTATAAGGAGGTGAATTTAGAATGAAATACACAGCACCTGAGATGGAGCTCGTAATGTTCGCAGCTGAGGAAGTTATCGTTGCTTCTGGTGAGACAACATACGATATCGGCGATGGTGAAGAAATGTAATTTTTCTTAACTAAATCACCTAAAAAGAGAAGCACCCATGTGGGTGCTTCTCTTTTTATTTATTCACAATACCACACTCCTTATTAAACAGAGTCAATATAAAAGTTATCCCCCGCCAGAGTTTCTGGCGGGGGATTGATATATTAAGCAATCACAAGATTCTTAACATATTCAGTTTTGCTCT